>JBHJHD010000108.1:0-39470 GCA_050331115.1 Elainellaceae cyanobacterium | reverse complement strand
AGGCGCTGCAACGAATGCAATCAGGAAGCAGGTGGTAGCAGCAAGCAGAGTAGGAATCATCAGTACCCCGAACCAACCGATATATAGCCGGTTGTTGGTGCTGGTGACCCACTCGCAGAACTGCTGCCATACGTTAGCGCTAGTAGAGCGCTGCTGTAGGGTAGTAGTCATATGAAATGAGTGCCTTGTCGAATGTGTATGTATGTGGGAACGTATCCATTTGTCTTTTCCCACTGACCTAACATTACCACTATTGTTACGGAAAGTAAAGGAAATGTTGCGCACCCTTAAGATTCTGTGCTGCCTTAAGCAGGCCCTGAGAGAGGGCTGATCAGCACTTCGGTAACTGCTAAGATGATCAGCGATCGCAGTCCACCGTCCACCTAGCATTCATCTGAGCGTGTCTAGCCCTGGAAAATGAGAACGCCCGGATTTACATTTACTTTATAATTGGCATAATCACTTATCTAAGCGAACTATGAGCGTTAAAGCCGTCGGCAATCCACCACCCGAAGCTAACCAAATTAAAGATGTGCTTGAAGAGCGCCTCCCCGAGATCATTGCCAGCTTCAACCAGGTGCTGCGAGAGCAATACAACGTTACTGGAATTAGCGTCGGCGGGTTTACCGTAGTCCCCGAGAGCGCGATGTCTGGCTCCGTGACCTGCGATCAAGACAGCTGCTCGGTCGACTAGCGCATTACTCAGCGGCGATCGCTGCGTTCACGTCGCTGTAGGGGCTGAATTCTGATTAAGCTGGATACTGGTCAAATCGGTGCATCAGATCCAGCAGCTCTTCCTGACTCGGCTCCCGCCCATTCCGCATTAGCTCCGCCAGTCCTTCGAAATATTTCTCCCGCGAATCCGCCGGGCAAAACATAATTAGCATCCGCGCCTGCACCGGCCCCGGGTTTGAAAACCCGTGGGGCATGTTTTCGGGAACTCTCATCAACGTCCCCGGCACGGCTCGGTGGCGATCGCCGTTTAAACTCAGCTCAACTTCCCCCTCTAGCACATAGAAAAGCTCCGTCAGCTTTTTGTGAACGTGGGGACTCGCGCCGCTGGTTTCTGGCGGCATCGTAAACTCAAACAGCCCAAAGTGGCCGTGGGTCTCATGGCCCGTTACCTTAAAGGTGCAGGTACTGCTGCGAATCTGTACCGTTTTTCCGTCTTCGGGCTGCAAGATCAAAGGCAGAGACATGATTTTTCTGTACCCTAAGTGGCTGAGAGAAATAGCTGAGACTAGCAACATTAGGCCTTATCAGCACAGGGGCCCTCGCCCGCCGCTGCCGCCAATCGCCTTTATCGCTGACCTTAGTATCGAGGTGGCGCTTCACTTAAGCCAGCGTAGCGCGACTGTCCTTTTTGCTACATCAATCCTCAAATCTTTCCGCCATAATAGGAAACTGAGCTAAATTAGCCGATGGAACTTCACCCCGTAGAGGGTCACCCTCACGAAACGCCCATGACGCGCGTCATTGTCTGCGGGCTAGGCCGTACTGGATACACGATCTTCTCCCTACTCAGGCAGCAGGGCGTACCCGTAATTGGCCTCAGCACGACGCCGGTTCAGTTTCCACTAGACGATCCGCGCCAGGTGCTCGTCGGCAATCTGCGTTCCGCCGATCTGCTGATGGCGGCAGGGGTACGCGAAGCCCAAACTCTAGTGCTCGTGACCAACGACGACGCGCTCAACCTCGCCATCTTGACTCAGGCGAGAGTCCTCAATCCCAAAATCCGCATCGTTAACCGGCTATTCAACGCCAACTTGGGCGATCGCCTCGATCAAACCCTGCCCGATCACGTCTCCATGAGCGTGGCCTCCCTATCGGCCCCTATATTTACCTTCGCCGCCTTGGGCAGCCGCGCCATCGGTCACCTGCGCCTCACTGACCAAACCTGGCCCATCCACGAAGAGCTGATCGACGACCACCATCCGTGGCTAGGGCGCTCCCTGCGCGATCTGTGGGATAACCACCGGCGCATGTTGATCTACTACCTGCCCGCCGAGAACAATCAAGATCTGGTGTCGGCGGTGCTAGACGAGCGCTGCTTAGAACCGGGCGATCGCTTAATCATCGCCACCCAGCCCCAGCGCCGCACCTCCCGCAAAAGCGTTTGGTATCGGCTGCGCCGCCGCCTCAACGTGCACCGGCTGCAGTCGATTCGGCCGACGCTGATGGCGATCGCTGTTTTGGGCCTCACGATTTTGACGGCAACGGTGACCTATGTATCGGTGCGTCTGAATCTATCTATTGTCGATGCGCTCTACTTCTCAGTCGGCATGATTACCGGGGCAGGAGGCAACGAGCAGGTGGCTGAGCAGGCGGACCCCGTGATTAAGGTGTTCACCGTGGCGATGATGCTGTTTGGCACTGGGGTAATCGGCGTCTGCTACGCCTTGCTCAACGACCTCGTGCTGGGGACGCGGTTTCAAAAGGTGCTTAACCTGGAGCGCATGCCCCAGGCCCATCATTATATTGTGTGCGGGCTGGGCGGCGTTGGTATGCAGGTGGTCACCGAGCTGCTGGAGAACGGTCAGGAGGTAGTGGTTTTAGAGCCAGACGCCAACAACCGGTTTTTGCCCATGGTGCAGGCCCTTAAAGTCCCGGTGATTCGCGGGGACGCCAGCTTAGCCACAGCGCTGCAAGAGGCCAAGATAGACCGCGCCACGGCCTTGCTCGCAGTGACTAGCGACGACATGGCCAACCTTGAAATTGCCCTGAGCGCCAAAGCCTGCTGCCCTCGCCTGCCGGTCATTGTCCGCACCCAAGACCCTGGGTTTGCTGCCCTGTCCCAGCAGGTGTTCGACTTTGACGCCATCCTCAGCCCTACGGAGTTGGCAGCCCCTTCCTTTGCAGCGGCGGCTTTGGGAGGGCGCGTGTTGGGCAACGGCGTCACCGCTAGCACCCTCTGGATCGCCATCGCGACGCTGATCACCCCCAACCACCCCTTTTGCAACCACTCCGTAAAGGCGATCGCCACCAGCGCCGACATTGTGCCCCTCTATATCCAGACGCCGCTGCGGAGCGTACACGGCTGGGAGCTGCTGGACACCGTGCTGCGGGACCAGGACGTGCTGTACCTGACCCTGCCCGCGAAAAATATCGATCAGCTCTGGCGCTGTAGCGATACCTACTGCTCCCCAACCCAGCTCAGCGGCAGATTTTAGCGCTTTTCCCAAAACCCAAACCTATTATTAGCGTCGAATCAGATACTAGGTCAGGCCATTACAAACCGCTGCGCCGCTTCAATCGCGGCCGCTAGCTCCGCTTGGCTGTGGGCCGTCACCCTTAAAGATTTACCGTTTGCTTCCACCTCTAGCTCAATTGACTTTCCCACGAGGCGATCGCCCAAAAACTTGAACACCAGCTGCAGGTTGTCCATGCTGACCTCGGCAGTCAGGAGCCCAACAATGAATCCGCCCATGGCCTTATTTCCCTTAGGGGGATGGGGGTCGATTACGCGCTCAGCAGACTCGACCTCTATATCTCGCAGCTCGCGCACGAGGCGCTGCGCCTGCTCATCCCGAACGTCGTCGTCGAGGTCAGAGTCTATTAAACCAAGCGTGAGCAGTACCGTGGCATTAGTGGTATCAATCATGTTGTTTATCTTCATCGCAGATTACTTGAAAGCGATATGACGCGCTCTATCATTCCCGACTGGGTAAGCGGTCCCCGCAGCCAAGTATTAATTAGTACAAAGCTTTTCCAAGCCTTAAAGAGGTGATGCAGATCGGGGCTATGGTTCGGCTGTTGCAAACCAGTCCTGTAGGAGGATTCAGACGGACCTGATGGGATTACCCTATCAGCATGATTTCAAGGAGGACAACGGTGTCAAAAAAGCTCGCCCTACTGATTGGCAGCAGCGAATACGGCGAGGGCCTCAAGCCGCTCAAGGCACCTTTGAAGGATATCGCGGCGCTTGAGCACGTCCTCTGCAATCCGGAGCTTGGACAGTTTGACCAGGTCAATGTGCTCGCCAATCCAAATCCGCAGGTCATGCGGGAGGCGATCGAGGAGCTATTTTTCACCGCCAAAAGGGACGACCTCGTGCTGCTGTTCTTCTCAGGTCACGGGCTCAAAGACGATCGCAACCGCCTTCACTTTGCGACCCAGCTCACCCGCAAAAGCGCAAAGGGAACGCTGGTCAAGTCAACGGCGGTTCCCGCCAGCTTTCTGCAAGACCAGATGGGAGAGAGTCGCAGTCGTCGGCAGATCGTCATTCTAGACTGCTGCTTTAGCGGCGCGTTTGCCGAAGGCATGACGGCCAAAGACGACGGCGACATCGACCTACGGCAGCTCGGCGGGCAGGGACGTGTGGTGCTGACCTCATCCACCGCAACGCAGTACGCCTTCGAGCAGGATGACTCAGACCTTTCCATCTATACCCACTACCTCGTCGACGGTATCGAAACTGGCGCCGCTGACGCCGACGCTGACGGCTACACCGCTATCGACGAACTGCATGACTATGCCTGCCGCAAACTGCGAGAGTCAGCCTCCACGATGCAGCCCAAAATCTACGCCTTCGACCAAGGGTTCAAGATTCGGCTGGCTAAAGCGCCCGTCGGCGACCCTAAACGGCGCTACCGCAAAGAAGTTGAGGCGCTCGCCAGCCGCGGCGGACTATCGGTGGTGGGGCAATATATGCTCAACGAGCTGCGCGACAGCCTGGGGCTATCGGCTGCCGACGCCGACGCGATTGAGGAGGAGGTGCTCAGGCCGCAGCGGGACTATGAAAAGAAGCGCCAGACCTATCGACAGGCGGTCCAGGAGGCGCACGCTCAGGAGCAACCTATCAGCAATCGCACTCGAAAAGAGCTGCAGCAGCTGCGAATTTTGCTCGGCCTTAGGGATGAGGCTGAAGCAGCCACCCATGACCCGCCGATGCAGCGAATAGCTTACTCCAGCGCGATCGCGACTCCGGCCCGCTTCAGCCTATTTGGCGCTGGAAAGCTAGCGCTCCAGCTACAGTGGCGATCGCGGTCTACCCATGGGCTGAGCGAGATGCTGGGAAATGGCGAGAGCCTAATGATGCTGCAGATTCCAGCCGGCAGCTTTACCATGGGGTCTTCGGCGGCGGAGAAAGGGCATTGGGACACCGAAGGGCCAGAGCACAGCGTCAGACTAGGGTCATTTCTTATGGGGCAGTCGGCGGTGACTCAGGCTCAGTGGCGCTCGGTTGCGGCCTACCCCAAGGTTGCGGTCGATCTCACTGCTCAACCCGCCAGCAATGAAGGCGGCGATCGCCCTGTGGAACAGGTGTCGTGGCCAGAGACGATCGAGTTTTGTCAGAGGCTCTCTCGGCATACGGGCCGCCACTACCGACTCCCCAGCGAGGCCGAGTGGGAGTACGCCTGCCGGGCAGGCACAGTCACGCCGTTTCACTTTGGGTCAGCGCTGACGCCGGAGCTAGCGCGCTGCACCTTTGGCGGTCAACCGGCCCCTCAGGGAACTTCAGCGGTGGGGCAATGCCCCGCCAATGCCTTTGGACTTTACGACATGCACGGCAACGTTTGGGAATGGTGCGCTGACCACTGGCACGAGCGCTACTATGGGGCACCCCAGGACGGCAGCGCCTGGGACAAGACGGTCGCAAAAGATGGCAGTGGTCAAAACGGCAGCACTTCAAACGGCAGTAAAGATCTTCAGGCCTCAGGCCCAGACCAGCGACGGGTGATTCGCGGCGGGTCATGGCTAGATGCTCCGGAGACCTGCCGCGCCGCCTCTCGCATTTGGAGAGCCCCGGACGCACGCAGCAGCGATTTGGGATTTCGCATCGTGTGTGAGCTACCGAACAACGTATGAGCTGCCTAACGAGTAGGCCCATCTACGGCATACAGGTCTCGCCCTTCTCCCAAGGAAAACTGCAGAGAATGGGCCAGGTCTTTGCTAGAAAATGTCACAAATACCAGCAGCCCCAAGAAAATCAGCCCCGCCGCCAGCCCAAAGACGCCGCTGTAGCCGATGGCGCCCGCAAAGCTGCCGAGCACCGGACCCGCCATCGCTAAACCGAGGTCAAACCCCACCATACAGAGCCCAAAAATTCGGCCTCGCTCGTCGGGCCTAGAGCGGTCTGCCATCAGCGCGGCCATGGTTGGAATAATGATACCGGCCCCAGCCCCCTGTAGGGCAGCCCCCAATAAAAACGCGGGCGCGCCCTCCGCCTGCCAGAGCACCACCATAGCGCTGCCGTAGAGCAGCAGGCTCAGGGAGATAAACCGTCCACGACCGTGGTGGTCAGAGGCCCGGCCCGTGAGTAGACGGACCGAAAAGCTCGCGATCGCCGCGGCTGTATAAAACAGGCCCACGTTGAAGTCAGCCACCGTATCGCGGATGTACAGCGGTACAAAGGTGCTGATCGCGCCGAAGGCGACCCCCACCATCAGCAGAACCGTGGCCGGAACTCGGAGCCGGTCGGTTCCGAGCAGTCGCCAAAACCGATTGGCCTTGGGCTCACTGGCATCAGCAACGGTCCGCCGCGGCTCCCAGAGCCGCAGGACGCACAGCACCCCCAGCAAACCCAGCCCCCCGGACGCCAAAAACGCTGGGGTATAGCCCCCAGCACCGTAGAGAAAACCCCCCATCGCTGGGCCGAGGGCGAGCCCCAGCGGATTGACCAGGCTCATGTAGCCAATCAATTCCCCTCGATTTTGCGGCGGGGAGACATCGACAACCAAAGCGCCGTAGCCTGTGGCAAAGGCGGCGATGCTGATGCCGTGGAACGCTCGCAGGGCCATCAGCAGCGGTAGAGACTGGGTCAGCAAATATCCCAACGGCGCTAGGGCGACGGCAGACATGCCAATTAGCAGCACGAGCTTACGGCTGTGCCAATCAGCCAGCTTAGAGAGCCGCGATTTAAACAGAAGTAAGCCGATGGCAAAGGAGGCCATTACTATGCCCACCTGCTGCGTGGTTGCCCCGGCGTCCTCAATGTAGAGCGGTAGGGTGGGCAGTAGAGAAGCCAATCCAGCCCAAAACAGCAGGCCTGCCGCAAACAAAATAGACAGGTTGGCCTGCTGCTGTCTATTCAGAGTCTTTAAAAGCAAGCTGGCGCTCCTTTTTCCAAATTTCGAGGTAGCAGCAACATGGGCATACTGCTGTATCGAAAGAATCATTAGCGATTGATAGCTAAACCTAGCTTAACAATCCTGTAATATTTTGGAGGAGCGCCCTAAAACTAAACGCAGGTCTTATGGCGATCGCCTACTGCTGCGATCGCTTCAGTTTCTCTAATGAGCCTGGCGAGAAATCAGCTTTTCCGCATCTGCCTGAGTCTGCTGAAGGAGCTGCTGCCGGCTATCGGTAACCTGCGTTAGGGTGGGCACCAGGTTACGGGCTTGAAGCGCCATGTGAAGCTGTAAATGGGCTACGTAGTCGCCGAACTGGCCGTCGTTGAGGGTGTTGACCGGGGAAGGAGATGAATACATGTCAGCTATGGCTATAGGTAGAGGTACAGAATTAAGCAATTGTTAAGCCTGTTACCGTAATTGAACCTAGCATGCCCATCTCCACAACTTGACGCTTTGCAACGAAGCGTAACGCCAAGCTCAAGCCAGCGCCTCCCGGATCTTCTACGACTACACCCTACAGTAGGGTAGCTGTCCTAATTTTTTAAGAGAGGCTATGCCTACAGACCGCTTCGACGCTCGTCCCCAAGCCCTAATTTTTGACGTAGACGGAACCCTAGCCGACACCGAGCGTGACGGTCACCGCGTCGCGTTCAATCAGGCGTTCGCCGATTTGGGTTTAGGCTGGTCCTGGTCCGAAGATCTCTACGGCGATCTTCTAATCGTTGCCGGCGGCAAAGAGCGGCTGCGCCACTTCATGGGTCATTACAGCCCAGACATTTCCCCCGCTCTAGTGCCCCAGTCTGAAGACCAGCTCACAGATCTCGTCCGTAAGCTGCACCACCTCAAAAACGCCCACCACATGCAGCGAATTCGCGACGGCAAGATTCCGCTGCGGCTGGGGGTGCGCCGGCTCATCCACGAGGCCCGTCAAATCGGCATTCGCCTAGCGATCGCCACCACCAGCAGCCTGGAGAACGTCGTGGCGCTCTTGGAGAGCACCTTGGGGGCTGAGGCGCTGGACTGGTTTGAGGTGATTGCGGCAGGCGACATCGTCCCGCGAAAGAAGCCGGCTCCCGACATCTACCACTACACGCTGGAGCAGCTTGATCTACCGCCTGAGGTCTGCCTAGTCGTAGAAGATTCTCAGTATGGCCTCCAGGCGGCCAGGGCGGCGGGGCTGACCACGCTGGTGACCGTCACTGGCTACACCAAAACCCAGGGCTTCTCCTCGGCGCGGCTGGTGCTCAACCATCTGGGAGAGCCCGATCGCCCATTCCGCCTGATTGGCGGTGACGCGCTCGGCTTCTCCTACGTCAATGCTGACTTGCTCGCAGCGCTGATGGTCGGGCCGGCTTAAAGCATCGACCGTCACAAGGGCAAAGTCAACTCCCTGCGATCGCCACTATGATGAGGGTAGGCCCTGCAGCTACCGCATCAGCATGCCGTTAAGCCTCACCCACTATGAAATTCTTACTTGCAACCACGCTACTGCTCAGCCTGCTGGCCCTGCCAGCAGAGGCCCAAGAGCGCGATCGCTCACGTCGGAGCGTTTCCCAGCGGGTAGAGCGGCTTCAGCAGGAGCGCCGCACTGGGGGACGCAGTACTGGGGAGCGCTACACTGGGGAGCGCCGCACTGGGGGACGCAGTACTGGGGAGCGCTACACTGGGGAGCGCTACACTGGGGAGCGCTACACTGGGGGGCACCCCAATGGAGAGCGCCTTACCGGCGAACGCACTGGCGGAAGCAGCTTTGAGATCCGCAGCTCCGACGACGACGACACGCCGCGCAGGGGTTACGACCCGATAGATTTAGAGTACCGCCGAGACTCAGACCGTCGCATTCATCAGGGGTCTAGGCATAGAGACCCCATCTATACTAATTCAGAGCGGCGCGGTTCAGTTCGCCGGGGTCACCGCCGCACCACTACCCCTAGGACTGTCTTTGGCCTCAGCAACGAGCGCGGCGTGGTTATTTTCGAACCCGATCGCACCCTGATTATTCGTCAGCGCGATCGCAGTGAGGGACGAGACATCATCCAACTCGAGCAAGAGCGACTGGGTGTCGACCTGCCAGCTCGGGCGACCTCTACACCCGTCGTCGCTGCGCCCAGTCAGCAGCAGGACCCGCGACTGCTGCACGGCGAGCGCATTTCTCCGTTTGCCGCCCGCGTCTACGCTAAAGAGCCCTTGGCCGGCTACGAAGGACCCAGCACTGTCTACACCGCGATCACCCGCTTCTCACCAGGACAGACGGTGACGGCGCTCCAGTCCGCCGGTGGGGCAGACGGTGTCCAGTGGTACCTGGTCACCGCAGACCGGCAGATGGCCTGGGTGCGGGGCGATCGCCTGCTTGTCAACTCACAATAGATTATGGACTGGCTAGACATACAGGGAAACTGGGTGCTGCGGCCCGCTAAACCCCGGGCTATTGTTCACTTTCTGGGCGGGGCTTTTGTGGCCGGAGCCCCTCACCTCACCTACCGCTGGCTGCTAGAGCAGCTCGCTCAGCAGGGCTACATTATCGTGGCGACGCCGTTCATCAACACCATGGACCACAGCGCGATCGCCCGTCAGGTGCTTACGACGTTTGACCGGGCGCAGGACTACCTTAAGCAGCAGCTGGGGCCGCAGTACCTGCCCATTTACGGCCTTGGCCACAGCATGGGCTGTAAGGTGCACCTGCTGATTGGCAGTCTGTTTGAGGAAGAGCGAGCAGGCAACATCTTTTTGGCGTTCAATAACTTTCCGGCGCGGCGCTCGATTCCCCTGGTGGAGGAGTTTACCCAGGCGTCGTCCCAGGTTTCGTCTCTGCTAGATATGGCCCGCCGCTCGGTACCCGGGCTTGACCAGCTGACCCAGCCGCTCGTGAATCAGAACATCGAGTTTGTACCCTCCCCTGAAGAGACGGTAAAGCTGGTCATAGACCATTACACCGTGCGGCGCAACCTACTGGTTCAGTTCAGCCGCGATGAGATCGATCAGACCCAGATGCTCTACGATGCGCTGCAAAAGTCGCCGGAGCTCGTGACATTGCGATCGCTACCGGGGACCCACCTTACGCCGCTAGGGCAGGACATTCCTTGGCAATCGGGCACAGCGTTTTCCCCCATTGACGCTATGGGCCAGCTACTCAAGCAAGAGCTGTACCGCGACTTAAACCGGCTGAAGCAGGAAACGCTGGTTTGGCTAGATCCAGTGGGCTCTGGCCAGACGCAGTAGGAGCGGGGGCGGTGCCGCAATAGTGAGTCACGCATAGGCGGTCCGCCTAGACGCTCGCGGGCACTGTGAAATTTACGTCCTGAAATCTGCGTCGCGAAATTTACGTCATAGGATTGACGCGCCCGACCCGCCTCAAAAATACCCTAGTAGAAGTGATTAAGTGATTTTAAGGTGACTATGCAGGTTCCACTAGAACTGTCCTATCGAGATGTAGAACGCTCTGAGGCAATAGATGCCTTGATTCAAGAGAAAGTGGAGAAGCTGGAAGAGGCCTGCGACCACATTAGCCACTGCAGCATTGTCGTAGAGCGAGCCCACGTGCGGCCCGACAGCGGCTCGCCGTTTCGGGTGCGCATTGACCTGACGGTGCCGCCGGGTCATGAGATTGTCGCCGAGAAGAGCCCCGACCAGGGCGTCCAGTACATGCCCCTAGATGCGGTCATCCGCGAAGCCTTCGACGCGGCTCGCCGCCAGCTCGTGGAGCTGAACGAGCGCCAAACCGGCCAGGTGAAAACCCATCCCCAGCAGGTGGTAGCCGGCATTGTCACCACCCTGTTTCCCGAAGAAAACTATGGCTTCATTAAGACGCCGGTGGAAGCGGATATCTACTTTAACCGCAACAGCGTCCTTAACGATGACTTTGACCGGGTTGAGCTAGGGACCGGCGTACAGTTCTTCCGTGTAGAGGCTGAGGACGGCCCTCGGGCGAGCAGCGTAAAGATTGTGGATACCTCCGGCATCCGTACGCCAGAGGAGAAGGATGACGACGTTGTTGCGCCGCCCATGGGCTGGGAGCAGCAGGACAACCTCAACGGTTAGAATACGAATACCTTCCGAGCCTATCTATGCCATGGCCAACGCTATCTTCGCGCGCGATCTTCAGCTTCATGAGGTGGAAGCGCGGTTTGGGATTCAGCAGTCCCTAGAGCCTGAGTTTTTCTCAGAGTGGCAGAGCGTGACCGTGGATTTAGATGAGCGCGATCGCTACTGGCTCGACAAGGCCAAGGCCAATTTTCTCAGCCTCGTCAAGTATCGCCTGCACGAGGAAGTGGTCAAAATCTCTATTTTGGCTCCGCTATTGGCTGTGTCCGGCCTGGGCTCCGCTCCGTTTGTGCCAAAGGCCGAGAAGCAGATAGAGATTGCCTTTTCGGCTCAGAGCTCAAACGCTGAAGATGAAGTCATTCGAGGCCGCATTGATCTGCTGATTTTATACCGTAATCTGTGGGTGGCGACAATTGAGACAAAGCCGCAGCAGTCGGACGTGCTGGAAGCCTTGCCCCAGGCATTGACATACATGATGGCGAGCCCGGCTCAGGGTTTCCCAATGTTTGGTCTACTGACCAACGGTCGGCACTTTATGTTCGTCAAGCTACTGAAGCGAGACCGACCAGTCTATGGGTTGTCGGAGCTATTTACGCTGTTTCGGCAGGAGAATGAGATGTGTCAGGTGGCAGCAATTCTACGACGGCTGGGGGAGCTGGTTATGGCACAGGATTGGGAAGAGCAGCGGGTGGGATAGCCGTTTGCTTCAGCATTATCGCTCCAGCGCGATCGCTTTCAATGCGCTATAGCTATCCCACCGCGAATGAAAGCGAGGTACCTCGCTTTATCTTTGACAAACATCCTACCTGCAGATAGGATGTTTGCATGGTTCAGGCCGACACCAAAACTCAAATTCTCGATGTGGCTCAAGAGCTAATTCAGCGCCTCGGCGTCAACGGCATGAGCTACAAAGATATTAGCGAGGCGGTCGGCATTCGCAAAGCGAGCGTCCATACCCACTTTCCTAAAAAGGATGACCTGCTGGCGGCCCTGCTGGATCGCTATAGCGATCGCTTCTTTCGCGTGGTAGATGGCATCATCGCCTCCGACGAGTCGCCCGAAGCAAAGCTGCGCCGCTACTGCGCGCTGTTTGAGGCCACCCTCCGCAGCGGCGACCACGATAAAGCCTGCCTCTGCGGCATGATTGGGGCTGAACTTATCGGCCTCAATGACGCCCTTGCAGAGCGCGTTCTGACCTTTTATGAGAACAGCGAAACCCGGCTCGGCTCTATGCTCGACGCGGGCCGCCAGTCTGGCGACTTTCACTTTGAGGGAGACGTGGCTGACCTGGCTGCGCTGATGTTTGCCTCCCTCCAGGGCGGACTGCTTATATCGCGGGTCTACGGCGGAGCTGAAAAGTTCCATCGTGAGATTGAGCAGCTGGTGGCGCTGGTCAAGGGGTAAATTTTTTTTGCTGTTTAACATCCTTCTAGTAGGAGGTTTGGGCTTAAAGGCGATCGCAACTCAACAACATGCTCCACTGAAAACTCATTACCTGAGGAAAGATCATGAAAGCTTCCGTAATCAACCGCTTCGGTAAGCCTGACGTCTTCAACTACGCCGACGTCGAAACCCCACAGCCTAAAGCAGGCGAGGTACGGATCAAGATTCTCGCCAGCGGCCTTAACCGCCTCGATCACTACCTGCGTCTGGGCAGCGTCAACCCCGACATCCGTTTCCCCCACGTCCTTGGCTCCGACGCAGTTGGCGTAGTAGATGCCAACGGCCCCGGCGCGGTCCAGTTTCAGCCAGGAGAGCGGGTGATTCCCATGCCGGGGTATCCCTTAGACCCGAGCGATCGCGAGTTTCACCCCATGACCGCCGCCGCCAGCTACTTGATTCGAGGCGTCGCGGAGTGGGGCACCTACGCGGAATATATGGTCGTGCCAGAGACCTGGTTGGTCAAAGAGGACACTGGCCTCGCCGATGAGCAGGTTGCGACGCTGCCCATGCCGCTGGTCACCTGCGTTCGGGCCGTCAAAGTAATCGGTGAGGTAAAGCCGGGGGACGCGGTTGTGATTCACGGGGCTGCTTCAGGCACCGGGTCGATCAGCCTTCAGGTCGCTAAGGCCCTCGGTGCGAGAGTGGCCGCCACCCTAAGAACACCCGAGAAGGAAGACTTTGTCAAAGGCTTGGGGGCCGACTTGGTGATTAAAACCGAGTCCGAAGATTTTGTGCCCCAGGTCAAAGACTGGACGGAGGGCCGAGGGGCTGACGTTGTGATTGACAATTTAGGCGGTCGCTTTTTGTCCGAGTCTCTCAAAGCCCTCAAGCCCACCGGCATTTTAGTTTCCATGGGCATGGTCACTGGCGCAGAAGCTACCGTTGAATTGTTTCCCTTCTTCCTGGCTCAGCAGCAGATTCGAGGCACTTTCATGGGAGACAAGGCCGATTTGCTTTGGGGACTAGCGCAGGTGAAAGCGGGCAAAATTAAGCCCACCCTCGACCGAGTCTATGACCTCTCTGAAGCCAGCGCCGCCCACGAGCGCCTGGCAGCGGGCGCTGCGCTTGGCACAATCGTGCTGAAGCCGTCGGCTTAGCTAGCCTGTCATCGCTCGCGTATATGCTTTGCCATCAGGGCCAGCAAACTTAACTTCGGTTAAGGAAGCCCTACGGATCAGTTCCTACAATCTGTCTATTCCTGCAGCAGTTTTGTTTCTTATGGAGCAATCACCATGAACGCCGGTTGGACTCAAGCTGAATCTCCCTTCCATCCCGGAGAACAAGCCGCACAAACCCGCATGGGCGTGCGGGACAAAATGGAAACCCTAGGCCGCAGGATGATTCGGGACTACATGCTGGACCAGCACCAGGAATTTTATGCCCAGCTGCCTTTCCTAATCGTGGGCATAACCGATGCTCAAGGTCGCCCCTGGGCCTCTATTCTCGCTGGGCCGCCCGGCTTTATTGCCTCCCCCACCCCGCGCCAGCTGCGCATCGAAACCCAGCCGCTGTTTGGCTCCCCCCTAGCCGAAACCCTGCAAGCGGGTGCCGACATCGGTATTTTAGGCATCTTGCCCGCCAACCGTCGCCGCAACCGCCTCACTGGGCGCATCAGCGCGGTGGATGATGCAGGAATTGCGGTCTCTGTGCTGCAAAGCTTTGGCAACTGCCCCCAGTATATTCAAACCCGCGAGCTCCAGGTATTGCCTGATGTCCACAGCCCGCAACAAGCGCGGCCCATGACCCAGGGCGATCGCCTCGATGAAGCCGCGATCGCCTTGGTCTCTAACGCTGACACCCTGTTCATCGCCACCAGCCATACCACAGAAGCAGATAGCCCTTCACTGGGCGCGGATGCGTCCCATCGGGGCGGCAAGCCTGGGTTCGTCCGCGTTGAGAGCGATCGGACCCTAGTGTTTCCCGATTTCACCGGCAACTTTTACTACAACACGGTAGGAAATATTCTGCTTACCGCGAAAGCGGGTCTGACGTTTGTCAACTTCGAAACCGGTGACCTGCTCTACCTCACGGGCGAGGCCAGCATCGTTTGGGATGGCCCAGCGGTGAGCGCTTTTGAAGGGGCGGAACGGCTAATTCGCGTCCAGGTCGAATCATGGCGGCGGGTCGAGGCTAGCCTGCCGCTGCGATTTCAATTTGGGGAATATTCCCCGTTTCTTGAGCGCACCGGCAGCTGGGGTGCGGTGGCCCCGGCTACACCATCCTCTCCGCAGCAGTGACGTCGCTGCTGAAACTCTGAAGCCCTATTCCCACAGTATATTTTCACAACATAGGAGACCGCTATGGCCGTTACGCAAGGCCCCCATCACATCGGACTGACCGTTCCTAACTTAGCTGAAACCCGCGACTTTTTTATCGACGTCCTGGAGTTTGAGCAAGTTGGCGAAGTGCCGGACTATCCAGCCGCATTTCTGTCGGACGGCACGGGAATGCTCACCCTGTGGCAGGCCGCTGACCCCGATAAAGCAACCCCGTTCGACCGCAACAACGTTGGCCTACATCACCTTGCCCTCAAGGTAGAGGGCATAGAGACGCTCAACACTTTGTACGAGACCTTGAAAACTGCGCCGGGGGTCGAGATTGAATTTGCCCCCGAGAATTTGGGCAACGGCCCAACGCAGCACATGATGTTCTACATTCCTGGCGGCATCCGCATGGAGCTGACGGCATCAGGTCAGTAAAGGGGCCTCCATAGCAGCTGATTGAAGCGCTAGAGCTAGTTTATCCCGCCCTGTCCTGGGCACTCTAGCCTGACGTCGTGCATCACCACCATCATGCTAGCCAAAACCTGGAGCGCCACCCTGATCGGCATTGACGCCATCAAAGTCGGTGTGGAAGTCGACATCACGGGCGGTCTGCCGGGCATCACCGTTGTCGGCCTACCCGACGCCGCCGTCCAGGAGAGCCGCGAGCGCGTCCGCGCCGCCCTCAAGAATACGGGCTATGCCTTCCCCATGCGGCGCATCGTCATCAACCTCAGCCCCGCCGACCTGCGCAAAGAAGGCCCCAGCTTCGACTTGCCTATTGCCGTGGGCATCATGGCCGCTTCAGAGCAGGTCAATCCTCAAAATTTAGCTCAGTACCTGTTTCTGGGTGAGGTTTCCCTAGACGGTAGCCTGCGCCCCGTCACCGGCGTGCTGCCCATCGCGGCGGCCGCAAAGGCGATGGGGCTCAATGGCATCGTTGTACCTGCCGACAACGCCCGCGAGGCGGCTGTAGTTGAGGGGCTAGCCGTTTACGGCGTCAAGCATATAGCCGACGTGGCCGATTTGCTCAATAACCCCGATCGCCATCAGCCGGTAAAAGTTGACGGCAAGGCCGAGCTAGCCGCGCCTCAGTTTGATGGCCTAGATCTAAAAGACGTCAAAGGGCAGGCTCAGGCGCGGCGCGCCTTAGAGATTGCGGCAGCGGGCGGGCACAACTTGATTATGGTAGGACCGCCCGGCAGCGGTAAAACCATGCTGGCGCGGCGTATGCCCAGTATCCTGCCGCCGCTAGCATTTCAAGAAGCCTTAGAGGTGACCCAGATCCATTCCGTAGCAGGACGGCTGCGGGAGAAGGGAGCCCTGGTGAGCGATCGCCCCTTTCGCAGCCCCCACCACTCGGCCTCGGGGCCGTCCCTTGTCGGCGGCGGATCGTATCC
The DNA here is from genome assembly GCA_050331115.1 of Elainellaceae cyanobacterium. Taxonomy (GTDB): domain Bacteria; phylum Cyanobacteriota; class Cyanobacteriia; order CAKZMO01; family CAKZMO01; genus JBCCAG01. The sequence goes on along the minus strand of JBHJHD010000108.1, from coordinate 23,252 downwards.
CAAGCCGGGAGAGATCTCTTTAGCCCATCGCGGCGTACTATTTCTAGACGAGCTGACGGAGTTTAAGCGGGACGTGCTGGAGTTCCTGCGTCAGCCCCTCGAAGATGGGGTGGTCACAATTTCCCGCACCCGTCAGTCCGTCTCCTTCCCGGCCCAGTTTATGCTGGTGGCCAGCACCAACCCCTGCCCCTGCGGCTACTACGGCGACAATATTCAGCCCTGCACCTGCACCCCTCGCCAGCGCGACCAGTACTGGGCCAAGCTTTCCGGGCCGCTGATGGACCGCATCGACCTGCAGGTGGTGGTGAGCCGGCTAAAGCCGGAGGAGATCACCCAGCAGAGCGCCGGGGAAACCTCAGAAGCGGTACGCGATCGCGTCCAGGCGGCACGTACCCGCATTCAAGAGCGCTTCAAGGGTGAACCGCTGTGCTCTAACGCCGAGATGCAGAGCCGCCACCTGCGGCAGTGGTGCCCCCTGAGCGATGCGAGCCGCCAGCTTTTGGAGGGGGCCATCCGCAAGCTGGGGCTGTCGGCGCGGGCCACGGACCGGGTGCTAAAGGTGGCCCGCACCTTGGCGGATTTGGCGGGGGAGGAGCAGATTCAGGCCCAGCACATTGCCGAGGCCGCGCAGTATCGGACAATTGATCGGATGATGTAGCCTCACTGATGGTTTACTTATTGCTCGATAAGCGCAAGCAAATGTAGGAGGAAGCATCAATCACCATATGCAATCTCTAGGATATCTAAGGCAAAGTAGATTTTTGGGCGCTTTTGAAAATCTGACTCCTGAAGAATTCCTGCGCTAGCTAAGCGCTCTATATCTGAGCGTGCTGTATTGTAATGCTTGCCGCTCATTTTTGAAAATTGAGGAATTGTAATAGCTGGTGATTCAAAAAGGTGATCTATGAGACGATTGAGCCGAATGTCACCGCCTGCTTGACCAAGTAATTTCATATAGTGATTACGAAGTTCGAGAAGCTTGTCGAAGCGACTTAATGCATCTTTCGATTGTTCAATTGTTCCACGCAGGCAAAATATGATCCATTCTTTCCACTTTCCCTCTGCACTCACCTGAAACAGCAAATTTATGTATTCGTCTTTGTGCCTATCAAAAAAAGCACTAAGATATAGCCAGGGCTTATTGAGATCGCATAGCTGATAAATCATAAGCGATAGTAAAAGCCTACCAACCCTACCGTTTCCGTCAAGAAAAGGGTGAATCGTCTCAAACTGATAATGCACTACAAAGCACAGAATGAGAGGCTCAAGCTTTTTATCAGCATGGATGAACTTCTCTAAGTCGTATAAACAAGGCATAACTTCGTTTGGCGGAGGTGGTATGAACCGCCTATCTGAGCCAATATATACCTGAGAGCGGCGAAAATTACCTGGATCTCTCTGAGAGCCACGCACGTCAGATAAAAGGGTTTTGTGAATATCTCGAATCAAGTTCAGGCTAAGAGGTCTCTGCTCTAAAAGATTCAAAGCTCTTTCTAGCGCCCGGTTATAATTCCAAACTTCTTGCCAAGCATTAACCGGGTCATTACTTGACTTTGGTTCTCTATGCTCAATCTCAAACGCTAGCAATTGCTGAGGTGTAGCATATGTTCCCTCCAGACTAGATGAGCGCAGAGCTTCGCGTCTTTGCAATGGGCGCAACAGCAGATTGTAGTTTTGTGCATACCTGCCAACCCCATCCAGCCTAGCTAATGCCTCTCTCGCCTGCAGTAACAGCGACCATATTGCAGTAGAGCTCTCCCAACTATCAGGTAGCGGGTCATTAGTTTTCCATTCGCTGAGTAACGGACTAGGAATAAACGCCCAATCCCGACTATCGGTTACTGAAACTTCCCAAAGCCTGCCAGGTGAGTTCTCCGTGAAAACGGATCTATCCATAGTTAAATAATCAAGCCATAAATTGAAAGCCACGCGGATCAATTTCAATTTACGCCTCTATTTTGAAATTCGCAAGGTTGAATTTCAATTTTAGGCAACTTGCCAGCGTAAGTCCTATCTCATCACGTGATTTGGCTGTGTCAGACAAAACGGCTCGACTGCGACTTATACGACTCTTACCTTGACGTTACGGGATCATCTTCAATGGATCACAGAGCTGACCCCTAAGTTAGAAGCGATCGCACCCAAAAGACTCATCTTAGAGATAGCGATCGCTTCAAGACAAATAGCTATAGGTATACCCCTCAAGGCTTCGGCTGATAATACACCATAGCGCCTTGATCCGCCACAAAATGGCAGTCCCGCTGCGATCGCATAAAGCTGCTCCAAATCGGCGCGCTGGACTTTCGGTAGTAGTCCCCCAAGATAGGCTTAATCGCTTCCGTTGCTTCCTTGAGGTGGTAGTGAGGCATGTTCAAGAAAACGTGGTGGGCCATATGGGTGCCAATGTCGTGGTGAACTGAGTTCACCCAGCCGTAGTCACGGTCAATGGTAGACAGCGCCCCCCGCAAAAACGTCCAGCTCTCGCCGCGATACCAGGGAATGTCGGCCTCGCTGTGGTGCAAAAACGTCACCAGGTCGAGCCACATCACGAAAACGACGTAGGGCATTACGTAGTAGGTCATCAGCGCTAGCCAGCCAAACTGAACCGTGAACGCGGCCAAAAGCCCAAGCATGCCAACCAGGCAGACCGTGCTAGTAATCACGTCCCACTTTTCAGAGGGCTTGAACAGGGGGCTATCGGGCATGAAGTGAGAGCCCACGCGGTCTGGCGATCGCTTAAACAAATAAACGGGGTAGGCCAGCAGCGGTAGGTAGAAGCGAACTAGCTTTTGCGGCCAGTCCATCACCGTGTATTTTGACTCCACCACGGGGTACCAGCTCTCATCGGTGTCGATGTTGCCCGTATTGGCGTGGTGGGTGCGGTGACTAATGCGCCAGCCGTGGTAGGGCACCAGCAGCGGGGTATGGGACAGGTGGCCGATGAACGAGTTGAGCCACTGGGACTTGGAAAACGAGCCGTGGCCGCAGTCGTGACCGACGACGAACAGCGCCCAGAACATCGTGCCCTGTAGAACCCAAAATACAGGAAAGAAGAGCCAGGAGTTGAGGGTGTAGGCGATCGCATACAGGCCAGTAATGATGCCAAGATCGCGGAAAAAGTAGGCGAGCGATCGCCTGGCAGAAGGCTCGAAACAGTGGTCTGGAATGGCAGCTCTCAGATCGCTGAGCTTGAACGGAAGCTCGGGCACTTCGGAGGAAGGTTGAGGACTGGCCGTCGAATCGAGCTGATGATTAACAGTTGAATACACTGGTATGGGTAATTAAGGTTAGAAAATAAGCGCAAGCAAACCTGTCTGGTCAGATTGAATGGCCAGAAGCCGCAGCAGCTATTGATTGCTTCAAAAATGCCTCAAAACAGTGGGCAAGCGTCCACCAGGCGACGTGGAAGCGCGCTGCCCAAACCCTTGGGACGTAAGCTTGATTAGTGTAGCGCAGGACGCCGCGCCCGGCCGCCGGTGGCGATAGGCGACCCACAAGCGCGATTTGACCAGATTCCATAGTTTGGCCAGATTTCATAATATGCCCCGACCTGATCTAAAACCCATGATGTAGACTAAAGCACTACTTTCCATCAGCCCACGTTGCATCCCGGCCCATGCCTACCGGCCCAGCCTCAAAACCAGCGTCACCCCAAGCGGCTAGCTCAGAGCGCCTCAAAGCCGCTTGCGTTCTAGTCGCTGTGCTGTTGGCCCTGGGCGTCTTTTTTCGCGTCGCCCACCTCGATCGCAAGCTCTATTGGCACGACGAAGTTTATACCTCCGTGCGCACCCTGGGCTATACCGGCGACGAAATTGAGGCGTCACTGTTCACGGGCGAGCTGACGGACCGGCAGGATTGGCTGCGCTATCAGCGACTCGACCCAGAGCGGGGCTGGGGGGATACGCTCTATGCCCTGACGACCCACCCCGAGCATCCACCGCTGTATTACCTGCTGCTGCGGGGCTGGATGGGGCTGTTTGGCGACGCGATCGCCGTCACCCGCAGCCTGTCGGTGGTCTTCAGCCTGATGTCTTTCCCGGCGCTGTACTGGCTGTGCCGAGAGCTGTTCCCGCAGCGGGTTTGGCCAGTGGCGCTGGCGCTGTGGGCGGTGTCTCCGGTGCACGTGCTCTACGCCCAGGAGGCGCGTCCCTACAGCCTGTGGACCCTGATAACGCTGATGACGACGGCCTTGCTGCTGCGGGCGGTGCGGACGGGAAATCGGATGATTTGGGTGGCCTATGGCGTTGCGCTAGCGGTCAGCGCTTATACGTCTTTATTTGCCGCTATGGTGTGGCTGAGCCACGGGCTTTATCTTCTGGTGCAGGGGGTGCTGCCCCAAGGACAAGCTTCATATCAGCAAACAACTCGTGACGCGGCTGAGGACCCCCCCCAGCCCCCCTTAGTAAGGGGGGTGCCGCAAGGCGGAGGGGCACCTACCCGCTGGAAACCCCTCCGCTGGTTGTCTTTTCATAACTGGCTCCTAGCCACCGGCGTGGCCGGACTCCTATTCTCCCCCTGGCTGGGAGTAGTCCTGGTCAACCGCGATCGCTTCCAGGAAAAAACGAGCTGGGTCAACTTTGAAACGGCGTTTCTCACCTTAGCAAAGCTGTGGGGCCTCCACATCAGCAGCGTGTTTATCGACCTAGGCCTGCCCCTTGAGCATCCTTACACCTATATTGCCCCGGCCTTAGTAGTGCCGCTGCTGGGCTGGGCCGTGTGGGTGCTATGCCGCAAAACGCCCCGGCCGGTCTGGCTGCTGCTGGTGCTGCTGCTGCTGCTGCCACCCGCCATGCTGATCTTGCCGGACGTGACTACCGGGGGACAGCGATCGCTCAACACCCGCTACTTCTTCCCCAGCCTCAGCACCGCCGTAATCGTGGTGGCCTATCTGGTGACCCACCTGTGGCAAGGCGCAAGCCGACGGCTGGCCGCTGGCGTGACGGTGCTACTGTTCACCGCTGGCGTGGTCTCCTGCAGCCTCAGCGCCTCGGCCAATACCTGGTGGAACAAAGGCATCAGCTACCACAACGTCCGCACCGCCGCCGTGCTAAACCAGCTCGATCGCCCCATCGTTGTTAGCGCCTGGAGCAACAACCTGCTCGGCAATCTGATCTCCATGGCATATTACGTAAATGACGAGGTGCAGTTTCAGATTTTCGCCAATACGCCCTTACCGCCCTTTCCCGACGATGGCCGCGATCGCATTCTGTTCGAGCTCAACAGTAGGCTCATTGAAGCCGCCATGGTCAACGGTTTTACGGTAGAGGACTTTGAGCGAGATAATGTACCGTTATTGAGGCTAGTGAAAACGAGCGAGCCCGAGCCATGAAGCTAATCATCCAAATTCCCTGCTACAACGAAGAGGCAACCCTGGGCACTACCCTAGCCGAGCTGCCGCGCCAGATTCTGGGAGTGGACCAGGTGGAGTGGCTGATCATTGACGACGGCAGCAGCGATCGCACCATTGAGGTGGCGAAAAATCACGGCGTAGACCACATCGTCAGCTTTGAGCACAACCGGGGGCTAGCGGTGGGCTTCATGGCCGGGCTAGAGGCTTGCCTGCAGGCCGGGGCCGATATCATCGTCAACACCGACGCCGACAATCAGTACTGCGCTGCCGATATTCCTAAGCTCATCACCCCCATCCTGCGGCGGGAGGCCGAGATAGTGATCGGCGCTCGCCCCATTCGCAATATTCCCCACTTTTCTCCCGTGAAGAAGCTGCTTCAGGGCTTAGGCAGCTGGGTGGTGCGCCTGGCCAGCAACACCAAAATTCCCGACGCCCCCAGCGGCTTCCGCGCCCTCAGCCGCACGGCAGCCCTGCAGCTCAACGTCTTCAATGAATATACCTACACCTTAGAAACTATTATCCAAGCGGGGCACAAGGGCATCGTCGTAACCTCCGTGCCCATCCGCATCAACGGCGACCTGCGGCCCTCGCGACTGGTGAAGAGTATTCCCAGCTACATCCAGCGATCGGTGCTGACCATAATCCGCATCTTTATGGTGTACCGCCCTATGCGGTTTTTCACGATTTTAGGTGGTATGCCGTTCGGGGCGGGGCTGCTGCTGGGGTTGCGCTGGGTGCTGCTGTATCTTTTTGACGACCCCAGCCGCGCCCGCGCGCCGAGCCTGATCTTGGCGGCAATGCTGATTTTGATTGGGGTGCAGCTGTGGATTTTTGGGCTGGTGGCCGATTTACTGTCGGTGAACCGTAAACTGATGGAGGACATTCAGCTGCGGCTACGACGCTCGGCGATAGAGACAAAACGGCGGCGATAGCATGGGCAAATCTGCTTGATGAGGCTTCCAATTCTACGGGGACTGGGCTAGAGCGATGCAAACCAGCGGGTGCGAATACGGTAGGGCCTCCTCAGTCAGTTTCCGATTGTAGAGCACGCCCACTTTGCTCTACCATGGCCCAGTCGCTTAGGACAATGCAGCCGAGACGCTAAACGCTTATTGATATGTCAAGTCATTTGCTGTACGGCCAAAGCGACCCGACAAGAAATGAAGTTTCATAACACAATATAAGGGAGACGAATTAACATCTCGCCACTATGACGGCTACTCAAGACGCGCCAACGCTCAACCAGACCCCCGATACATTACCGGCAGGGGGACCCGACCCCGACCGCTTCGACTGGGCCGAAGCCTGGTATCCCGTCCACTACATCGAAGACTTGGATAAAGCCCGTTTGACCCGCTTTACCCTGCTAGAGCGAGACGTCGTCATCTGGTGGGACCGCAAAGCCGAAACCTGGCGCGTCTTTGCGGACCAGTGCCCCCACCGGCTTGCGCCACTGTCCGAGGGGCGCATTACTGAAGATGGTCTACTGGAATGTCCCTATCACGGCTGGGCTTTCTCCGGAAGCGGGGTCTGCGAGCATATTCCCCAGGCAGCGCCCGAAGCTGAGGCGAATCTTTCTGACAGGGCTTGCGCTGAATCGATGCCCACAGCGGTTTACCAGGGGCTGCTTTTCGTCTATCCAGGCAAAGCTGACGCGGAGCGGGTGGCTGTTCCGGGGATTGAGGCCCTAGAGGAAGAGCCGGACGGTTGGGTCTTGCTCAATACCTTCCGAGATTTACCCTACGATGCGCTGACTCTACTGGAAAACGTATTGGATGCGAGCCACATTCCCTACACCCACCACAAAACAGTGGGCAAGCGGGAAAACGCCGCTCCCATGCAGATGGATGTGTTGACGTCTGGTAAGCAAGGCTTCACAGGCATCTGGCCGGAAGGCCCCCGCAAGGGCCAGCTGGGCACGCAGCACACCACCTTTGTCGCCCCCGCGCTGATGTATCACGACCTCACCTCCAAGCAGTTTGGCCGCACCCTCACCGCTGTTTATGCGGTCCCCACTCGTAAAGGGCAGTGCCGATTATTTGCTCGCTTCCCGTTCAAATTCTCCTCAAAGCTCCCTGGCTTCTTCATTAAGCTCACGCCCCGCTGGTATAGCCACGTCGGCAACAATCGAGTGTTAGAAGATGACCAAATCTTTCTGCATATTCAAGAAAGAATGCTAGAGAAGGCCGGTGACAAGTTCTATGCCCAGGCCTGTTATCTCCCTACTCAAGCTGACCGCTATGTCATTGCTTTTCGCAAATGGGTCAGCGACTTCCAGGCCGACCCGTTTGCAGGCCAGCCGCTACCGTCAGAACTGTCAAAAACAGCGCTGCTAGACCGCTATCATTCTCACACTCAGCATTGTGGTAGCTGTCGCCCTGCCCTAGAGAAAATTCAGAAATTGCGTAAGGGGGCACTCATCCTCAGCGCAATTGTATGGTCTGGCATTCCCCTCGGTATTTCCATAGGGGCTCCTACCGTTGCTGTTGGGGCGATTTTGACTGGGGTGCCCCTAGGGGCCGGGGCGCTGTGGTTATGGCTTGGCAGTCTGGAGCGCAAGTTTTACCAAGGGAGTGACGTGCCGCCCAGAAATCTGCCCGGTAAGTAAACTGCTGAATCGCTAGACTGAAACTATTGATCACTTACCGGCTCTGAAATGAAGCTCAGTCAGGTTGCATTAATTGTTGGAGTCGTCGGTGTCGGGGCGCTTCTATTTTGGGCCTACAGCGCCGCCTCAGCCCCACTGCCCTACGGCTTCCCGCCGCCGACATCAAACGGTGAAATTGAAGTCAAGCAGTATCCAGAGTATCGGGCCGCGACCGTCCAGGTTACGGGCAATCTAGCCAATGCTTCCTCTCGCGGCTTCTCTCCCCTGTTTCGCCACATCAGCAGCAATGATATTTCCATGACTGCGCCTGTTGAAACCCGCTACCCAGCGGTGTCAGAAGGCGGCGGCTCCGATACTGCAGGGGAAGCCGCCGTGTCTTTCCTCTACCGCAGCCCGGACATCGTTCCTCAAGAAGTGGCCGACAACATTCAAGTTGAAGATATCCCGCCGATGACGGTTGTCAGCCTAGGCACCCGAGGCAGCTACAGCTTCGAGGAATACACCCGAGGTATCCAGAGGCTGCAAGCGTGGCTATCGGAGCATCCAGACTATATCGTTAGCGGCTCGCCTCGCCGCTTCTTCTACGACGGCCCCTACATCCCCGACCCCATGAAGCGCAGCGACATTCAGATCCCGGTTCGGCCACGCTAATTAAACCTCTGCAAACCACAATGACAACAAATTACGTAGAGACCCCCCATATTTCCCCTTTAGAACACCGGGAAATTGACGGGCCAAAGGCGAAAGGACTGCGGCGCTTCTTGCGGGTTTTCCGCCTGATTTTGCAGCCGACGGAGTATATGGATGACAACGTGCGCCGCTATGGCCCCATGTTCAAGATTGGCGGGGAGAGACCGCTAGTCTATGTCGGTGACCCTGACGTGGTGCGGGAAATCTTCATGCTCGACGCCACCACAGCGGCAACCGGTCAGGGCAACGGCGTTCTTAAAACAATGGTCGGCGAGCATTCTATCTTGCTTCTTGACGATGACGCCCACCAGCGCCAGCGAAAGCTATTGATGCCGCCCTTCCATGGCGATCGCCTGCGGGCCTACGCGCAGCTCATCTGCGACCAGACTCGCCGCGTCAGCGCCGATTGGCAGCCGGGGCAGTCGATTGTCGCTCGCCGCCCCATGCAAGAGCTGACCCTGGGCGTTATCCTGCGGGCCGTCTTTGGCTTGGGCGAAGGGGAGCGGTTGGCCCAGGTGCAGCAGTCTATGGGCGCGATGCTTGACTCTTTTTCGTCGCCCCTCAGCTCCGTCTTCCTGTTTTTCCCGGTGCTGCAAAAGGATTGGGGCGCTTGGAGTCCCTGGGGGCAGTTCATCCAGCGGCGAGAGCACATTAGAGCGCTCCTGTATGCCGAGATTCGCGATCGCCGCCAGTATTTGGCTCAACACCTGAATAAGACTGGCCCGGGGGAGAAGAACGATATCCTCACCCTGCTGCTGCAGGCCAAAGATGAGCAGGGTGAGGGCATGAGCGATGAAGAGCTACACGATGAGCTGGTGACCCTGCTATTAGCGGGTCATGAGACGACGGCTTCGGCCTTGGTGTGGATGCTCTACTGGATTCACTACTTGCCAGAGGTGCAGCAGAAGCTGCGGGCAGAACTGGCGACGCTGGGCCCGGACCTTGACCCAATGGCGATCGCTAAGCTCCCTTACCTCACGGCAGTCTGTCAGGAGGCCCTGCGAATTTATCCCATCACGCCGACAACCTTTGTGCGGACGTTGCGCCAGCCCATGACTCTGGCGGGCTATGCCTTTACAGCAGGCACGACCCTGATGCCCGCAACCTATATCATTCACCAAAACCCAGACATTTACCCGGAGCCGAGGCAGTTTCGACCAGAGCGGTTCTTAGAGCGGCAGTATGCCCCCCACGAATATCTGCCCTTTGGTGGCGGGCATCGGCGCTGCATTGGTTCGGCCCTGGCGATGATGGAGCTTAAGCTCAGCATTGCTACCCTGCTGCAGGATTTTGAATTCATTCTGCCTCACCCCCGAAAGCTTCTACCCACTCGGCGCGGCTTGACGCTTGCGCCTCCGGCTTCATTGAAAATTAAGGTTCAATAACCATCTTCCAGCCTGCTTCGCTTAAGGCCTAGGTAAATCCGGCTCGAACTTCAGCATGAATAGGGCTGACTGAAAACATATAGGATGCCTGCAGCAAAAAGGTTCAGGCGATTTTTAGCTCGCAAGCGTAAGACAAATTACGTCTAAAATCGATGAAATACCTAAGATGGTGTTGATTCTACCTTGCACTTTTTCCACGCTTTAGATAAAGAATCGCTTGGCGCTGATATGTAGCTGAATTCTAGGGAGCTGAATCGTTCGATCACTGATGCCGCAGCGTCAATGGCCTAAATGAATTTCTCTACGTTACTAAGCGAGCTGAGCAGCAACATCTTGAGGGAGACGCTAGAATTTTAATAGGTCAAAGGGTTCGACTCAATTGTAGAGAGGGTTATGTTCGAAAACCTACTTCCTCCACTAAATAGCCATAACTTGCCCTACCCTGACACAATTCATCCCATTGTTGTGCATTTTGTCATTGCAATGGTGCTGTTTGCCATCCTTTGCGATGGAATTGGGTATGTCACCAAGAATACCCGATTGCATGAGGTAGGCTGGTGGAATATGGTCTTTGCGACGGTTTCTATCTTTGTTGCTATCATCTTTGGTCAAGTTGAAGCAGGCTTGGCGACGCCCTATGCGGCGGCAGCGGGTGACCTCAACCTTCATACCATTATTGGCTGGTCGCTGTCGGCTGTTTTGGCGCTGATTACCGGCTGGCGCTACATTATTCGCCTAAATACGCCGGGCGCTTTGCCGTCAGTCTATATGGGGGCAAACGCTGTCCTATTTGCCATCGTCATGTTTCAGGTCTACCTTGGCGATAAATTAGTGTGGGTCTACGGCTTGCACACTGAGCCCGTTGTTGAGGCGGCGCGTAGAGGTTTGTTGTAGCGAAAATGGAATTTATTCTGATAAATGCCGCTCCTGTTTTGGGCACTGGAGGTAACGGATTACCCTACGTCGTGCCCATTCACCCCAATCTAGTTCATCTGACGCTGGGGCTTTTTATTGTGGCGATCGCGTTCGACATCGTCGCTGCACTCTACCCGTTAGAAAAGCCCATTTTTAAGTTTTTGGCCATTCCCGCAACCGTTTCGGGCTTATACGACGTGGGCTGGTTCAACATGGTGGCAGCGTCGATCGTCACATTCTTCACGGTCGCCGCTGGATTCTATGAAATTCTGCTGGCAGACGCGCCAAGTGACGTGATTAGCCCCTGGGGGCTCAACGCCACCAGCACCATGGTTTGGCACGGCCTTGGCGGCGTGTTGCTGCTAGGCCTGATTGTGGGGATGACGGTGTGGCGCGGGTTTCAGCGCTACGTGTGGCGCGAGGACCGGGCGCGCCAGGTGCAGTGGAGCTATTTGGCGACGGGGCTGGCGATCTTTGGCCTCATGTTTGCCCAAGGGACGCTGGGCGCGCATTTAGGCGGCGATTTTGGCGTGCACGTGACGGCGGACAGGCTAATTCGCGCTGGACTCGATCCCAATGAGCAGATCAACCTGCCCGTCTCTAAGGCTTTGAGTGAGCCGCCTGTCGTTGGCGGCAGAGACCTTGGCCCAGAGCGTGAGCGCTAAAGCTGCTCTCGATTAAAGAACACGTCCAGCGTACAAGTCATCCTCCTCAAATAAAAAGTGAATACCGACAACGACAGAACGAGAGACCTCAACCGAGTGCTGACTCGGCGCAGGATTCTGGGCTTGACCGGACTTGCGATCGCCAACTTGCTCATCAGCATCTGGATGGGGCAGCAGGCCTACAGCTGGATGCCACCCCAGGCGTCTGCAGAGTCGCTGCTGGTGGATAAGCTATTTAGCTTTATGACCGCCGTGGGCTGCTTTATTTTTATCGGCGTCGTTGGCACGTTGCTATATTCCATGCTGTTTCAGCGCGCGGCCAAGTACGACATTGGCGATGGTCCACCCATTGAAGGCAACAACGCGCTAGAGATCATCTGGACCGTGGTGCCTATCATCCTAGTGATTTGGATTGGAGCGGTGAGCTACAGCACCTACGACCAGATGAGTATTCTCGGCACCATCGCCCCTAGAGAGATGAGCACCGTGGGCACCGTGCCCTTAGATCCTACTGAGTCAGTGGATACGGGGGTTGAGACCCCCACGCCGCCTATTGAGGTGCACTCCCGCCAGTGGTCCTGGGAATTTCGCTACCCGCGGCAGGGCGTTAGCAGCACAGAGCTGCACCTGCCGGTGAACCAGCGCGCCCAGCTGAAGCTGACCTCAGATGATGTGCTGCACGGGTTCTATGTGCCGGCCTTTCGCGTGAAGCAGGATATTATCCCGGGCCGTGAGATCGATTTTTCATTCACGCCGATTCGGGAGGGGCGCTATCGCCTGCGGGATTCCGAGTACAGCGGCACCTACTTCGCGGCTAACCAGACCAATGTGGTGGTGGAATCGGAACAGGACTATCAGCAATGGCTCGCCGCTGCCGCCGCCACCCCCCCCACAGAGGCCGAGAACATCGCCTACGAAGAGTTCAGCCGCGCCCCTAAATCCATCAGCTTGGGCTGGGCTACCGTCAGGCCCGCCCCTGCTCCCATCGTCAACCACACCAGTTCAGAGCAAGATTCCTATGAGTAACGTAGCTCTAGAGGTACGCCCCTCTAGCTCTCCTCCGCAGCAGCCAGAGCCCGGTGCCCCAGATAACTGGCGCAGATTCTTTACCTTCAGCACCGATCACAAAGTGATCGGTATCCAGTACATCGTTACGGCCTTTGCCTTCTTTCTGTTTGGCGGCCTGCTGGCGATGATTATGCGCGGCGAGCTGATTACGCCCGAGGCAGACCTGGTCGACCGCACCGTCTACAACGGCCTGTTCACCATGCACGGCACCATCATGCTGTTCATGTGGACCTTCCCGATGCTCAACGGCCTAGCCAACTACCTGGTGCCGCTGATGATTGGGGCGCGGGACATGGCCTTCCCCAAACTCAACGCGATCGCCTTTTGGATGGTGCCGGTGTTTGGGGTGATCCTCACCGCCAGCTTCTTCATCCCCGGCGGGCCGTCGCAGTCGGGCTGGTGGGCCTACCCGCCTGTGAGCCTGCAAAACCCCACCGGCAACCTGATTAACGGTCAGGCGCTGTGGCTGCTGGCGATCGCGCTGTCGGGCATCTCCTCTATTCTTGGCGCTGTCAACATCGTCACAACGATATTTAGAATGCGGGCTCCGGGCATGGGCTGGTTCAAGATGCCCGCCTTCTGCTGGACCGTGCTCTCGGCCCAGATGATTCAGCTCATCGGTCTGCCCTCTCTAACTGCAGGGGCCGTGATGTTGCTGCTAGATCTCACCGCGGGCACCGCCTTCTTCGATCCCGCCCGGGGCGGCGACCCGGTGCTGTATCAGCACTTCTTCTGGTTCTACTCCCACCCAGCGGTGTATGTGATCATCCTGCCGATTTTTGGGGTGTTCTCAGAGGTATTTCCGGTCTACTCCCGCAAGCCGCTGTTTGGCTATCGGGTTGTTGCCATCTCGTCTTTGTTGATTACGGTGCTCAGCGGCGTGGTGTGGGTGCACCACATGTTTGCCAGCGGCACCCCTAGCTGGATGCGGATGCTGTTCATGCTCACCACAATGGCCATTTCGGTGCCGACGGGCATCAAAGTTTTTGCCTGGGTAGCCACCGTCTGGGGCGGCAAGCTGCGCCTGACGACGGGAATGCTGTTCGCCCTAGGCGGGCTGTCGATGTTCCTGTTCGCGGGCATCACCGGCATCATGCTGGCCTCGGTGCCCTTTGATATCCACGTCAACAACACCTATTTTGTGGTGGGCCATTTTCACTACGTGATCAACGGCGCGGTGGTGATGGGTTTCTATGCCGCCATCTATCACTGGTTCCCGAAGATGACGGGGCGGATGTATTACGAGGGCTTAGGCAAGCTACACTTTGCCCTGACCTTCATTGGGGCAAACCTAATCTTCTTGCCGATGCACCCCTTGGGGCTGATGGGGATGCCGCGCCGCGTCGCCTCCTACGACCCCGAGTTTGCCTTTTGGAACGTGCTGGCTAGTTTGGGCGGTTTTCTGCTGGGGGTGTCTACCCTACCTTTCATCCTAAATATGCTCAGCTCATGGACCCTGGGCAAGGACGCGGGGGATAACCCCTGGCGGGCCATTGGCCTGGAGTGGCTAGTGGCCTCACCCCCCCCCCACGAGAACTTTGAAGAAATTCCGCTGGTAGTATCGCCGCCCTATGGCTATGGCAGCGACGAGCCGCTAGTATCAAATCATCCTGCTGGAGAGGTAGCCGCATGAGCAGCATTGATATCGAAGCTAATCCCGCGCTAGACGGTCATGTGCCTCACCATGGCGCAGGGCACGAGGAAGAGGACCACCGCATGTTTGGCTTCGTGGTGTTCTTGCTCTCGGAGAGCGTCATCTTCCTCAGCTTCTTTGTAGGCTACGTCGTCTTCAAAACCAATGCGGTTAACTGGCTCCCGGCGGGATTTGAGGGTTTGGAGGTGCGGGAGCCGTTAATTAACACCATTGTCTTGGTGTCTAGCAGCTTCGTGATCTACTTTGCCGAGCGCTTCTTACGGCGCGATAACCTCTGGGGCTTTCGCTTGTTTTGGCTGCTGACCATGGCCATGGGGACCTATTTTTTGTACGGACAGGCGGTAGAGTGGAGCGCCCTGCCCTTTGGGTTTACCTCGGGGGTGTTTGGCGGGGTGTTCTACCTGCTAACGGGCTTTCACGGCCTGCATGTGCTGACCGGGGTGCTGCTGCAGGGGGTGATGCTGGGGCGCTCCTTCATACCCAACAACTACGCGGGCGGCGAGTATGGGGTGGAGGCGACATCGCTGTTCTGGCACTTTGTCGACGTGATTTGGATTTTGCTGTTTATTTTGATCTACCTGTGGCGGTAGCCCATGATTATTGACGACCAACATTACGATGTGATCATTGTGGGCTCGGGGGCCGGAGGCGGGACGCTAGCCCAAAAGCTGGCTCCCTCAGGGAAAAAGATTTTGCTCTTGGAGCGCGGGTCGCAGATGGCCTTGGAAGAGCAAAATCGGGCCGATGTGGACGTCTTTAAAAAAGAGCGCTATCACGCGCCGGAGCAGTGGTATGACGAAGCGGGGGAGCCCTTTTCGCCACAGACTAACTACGCCGTGGGGGGCAATACAAAAATCTACAACGCGTCGCTGATGCGAATGCGGGAGCGGGATTTTGAAGCGGTCACCTACCAAGACGGCGTCACTCCCGAGTGGCCGCTAAAATATGCCGACTGGGAACCGTACTATACTGCCGCTGAACACCTCTATCAGGTGCATGGCAACGCTAAAGCAGACCCTACCGAGCCCACTCGCAGTGCGGACTATCCCCATGCGGCAGTGGACCACCCGCCCGTCATGCAGCCCGTTGTAGAGGCTATCAAAGAAGAGGGACTACACCCTATTCCTCTGCCCACGAGTCTGACGCAGCAAAAGGATGACCCCACCGGGGACGCGCAGGTCTTTGGGGTGAATTTGGCGATCGCCCACGACAATGTGACGCTGCTCACCAATGCCAAGGTGGTTGAGCTGCATACCAATGCAGCCGGCACAGAAATCAAGGGTGTGCAGGCAGAGGTTGGCGGACAGCCAATGCTGTTTACCGGCGATATGACTGTGCTGGCCTGCGGAGCGGTCAATTCAGCTGCCCTGATGCTGGCCTCTGCCAACGAGAAGCACCCCAACGGCTTGGCTAACCGCTCTGGGCTGGTGGGCCGCAACCTGATGAAGCACCTGATGACGGTGATTGTTGAGCGCGGTGCCGCTGAGAACGACGGTAAGTTCGCGCCTAGCGTAGGCATCAATGACTTTTACTGGGGAGATAGCGAACAGGACTACCCGTACCCTATGGGCCACATTGAGAACAGCGGGGGCCTGCTGCAGGACATCATTTTTGCGGAATCGCCGCCGCTGCTCTCTGTTCTAGCCCGCCTTGCCCCTAGTGCAGGGCTGACGCAACTGGCGACGAGGTCTATTGGCTGGTGGGCGCAAACCGGCGTTTTACCCAACCCTGACAATCGGATTTACCTGCAGCAAAGCCGCAATAGAATAAAGCTGCGCTACGAATTTACGCCCAATAACCTAGAAGCCCACGATCGCCTAGTGTACCGCTGGATGGGCGTGCTCAAGGAGTTGGAGAAGCCGGGGGTGGGGCTGCGACAGGGCAATGTGTACCCGAGGGGAGAATCGCCCATTCAGGTCGTGGGCTATCAATGCGGCACCTGTCGTATGGGCATAGACCCGGCGACATCTGTTTTGGATATTAACTGCCGCACCCATGAAATTGATAACCTCTACGTAGTGGACAGCAGCTTTTTTCCCTCCTGCGCTAGCGTCAGTCCAGCGTTGACGGTGATGGCTAACGCGTTGCGAGTAGGAGAGCATTTGACGGGTCGGCTGGCGGTGGGCGCAGGCTACAGAAAGCACGGGGAAACCGAGCGGTGACTGTAGTTTGAGCTAGCACAAGGCTATGCCCTACTTTTTGTCGTAAATAAAAAGTCGGGATGACAGGATTCGAACCTGCGACATCCTGCTCCCAAAGCAGGCGCGCTACCAAGCTGCGCTACATCCCGAGATGTGATGGCCGAAGCGTAATGGGCTAACTCAGCCGCAAAAGCGCTTGTCCTCCAGCCATAATATAGCAAATGTCCTGGTGAATTAGGACATTTGCGCGCCCAGTTGCCTACGAAACGTCAAGGTTTTAGCCAATGACCTTGTCCTGAGAAACTGAACCAGTGCCATAATATAGCCTCTTGATTCAGATTAAGCCACTACAAATTGATGCTGCTTAAAGCGCGGTTAGACCGCTGCTCTGTCCCCTATGCCCTCAAGCTGGTCCATAAGCGATCTCCCCGGCTTAGATGCCGATAGCCGCGATGCCTTGCTCCGCGACGGCATCGATACCACAGGCAAGCTCCTGCAGCACAAGTCGCGCGATCGCCAGAACACCCTCGCCGCTCGCCTGCGGGTCCATCCTCAGCACCTCCGCAAATGGATGGCGCTGGCCGATTTAGCCCAAATCCCCACCGTGGGCTGTCAGTACTGCGGCCTGCTGCTGCACGCGGGCGTTGCTTCCCCACAGCAGCTCGCCACTACGCCCGTCGGCCAGCTTCACCGCCAGCTCGTGAAGCTCCACGTAGCCACCCTGCGCGATCGCCAAAACTGCCCCAGCGCCGGGGAAGTTCGTCTCTGGATTCAGCAGGCACAGCAGCTCACTTCCCTATAAAGAAAGTCCCTGAGCGGGTGTTATTTTACCCAGAGGTTCGCCAGATAGCTGCCATAAAGGGGCCGAAGCGTGTACCCTTAGGTCAGAAATCGACCGGGCCCATGAGTGAACCACTCCAATGAATATTCGTATTGTTTCGACCCAACCCTTTTCAGATCAGAAGCCTGGAACCTCCGGCATTCGTAAGCAGGTTCCAACCTTTAAGACCAAAAACTATTTAGAAAATTTTATTCAATCTATTTTTGATGTTTTGGGTGATATTGAGGGCAAAACGCTTGTTTTGGGGGGAGACGGACGCTACTACAACCGAGAGGCGATTCAGGTCATTTTAAAAATGGCGGCCGCCAACGGCTTTGGCCGGGTGCTAGTGGGGCAGAGCGGCATCCTCTCGACCCCGGCGGCCTCCTGCGTGATCCGCAAACAGAACGCCTTAGGGGGCATCATTCTCTCGGCCAGCCACAACCCTGGCGGCCCCGAAGGTGATTTCGGCGTCAAATACAACACTGAGAACGGCGGCCCGGCTCCCGAGAAAATCACCAAGGCAGTTTACGAGCGCAGCCAGGTGATTGACCGCTACAAGATCATGGAAGTTGGCGACGTCGATATCAATACCCTTGGCAAAACAACCCTGGGCGAGATGGCCGTCGAGGTCATAGATTCCGTAGCCGACTACGCCGAGCTCATGCAGACGCTCTTCGACTTTGACAAAATCCGCGAGCTGCTCAGCGGTGACTTCCGCATGTGCATGGATTCCCTGCATGCGGTCACAGGTCCCTACGCCCACGCTATTTTTGAAGGGCAGCTCAACGCCCCCGAGGGAACCGTCATTCACGGCAAGCCTCTCGAAGACTTCGGTGGCGGCCATCCCGACCCCAACCTCGTCTACGCCCACGATTTAGTAGAGATTATGTTTAGCGATGACGCCCCAAGCTTTGGGGCCGCCTCCGACGGCGATGGCGATCGCAATATGGTTTTGGGCAACAACTTCTTTGTCACCCCCAGCGACAGCCTAGCGGTGCTAGCCGCTAACGCGACCCTAGTTCCTGGCTACCGCGAGGGTTTATCCGGCGTGGCCCGCTCTATGCCCACAAGCCAGGCTGTAGACAAGGTGGCGGCGAAGCTTGGCATCGACTGCTATGAGACCCCTACGGGCTGGAAGTTCTTCGGTAATTTGTTAGACGCGGATCGGGCTACCCTCTGCGGAGAGGAGAGCTTCGGCACCGGCTCCAACCACGTACGGGAAAAAGACGGCCTTTGGGCGGTGCTCTTTTGGCTAAATGTCTTAGCAGAGCGGCAGGAGTCGGTCGAGAATGTTGTCAAAGAGCATTGGCGCACCTATGGTCGCAACTACTACTCCCGCCACGACTACGAAGAGGTGGACAAAGCGAAGGCAACCGAGCTTATGGATAAGCTGCGGCAAAAGCTAGACGCCTTGCCCGGCAGTAATCTAGGCGGTTATGAGGTAGAGTACGCCGACGACTTCAGCTACCGCGATCCGGTTGATGACAGCGTTAGCGAAAAGCAGGGCATCCGCATTGGGTTTACAGACGGCTCGCGCATCGTATTCCGCCTGTCGGGCACGGGGACGAAGGGCGCAACGCTGCGGCTTTACTTAGAGAGCTATGAGGACGATGAGACAAAGCAAGGGTTGGACCCTCAAGATGCGCTGTCGTCGCTGATCAAAGCTGCAGATGAAGTCGCTCAGATTGAGGCGCTAACGGGGCGCAGTGAGCCGACGGTAATTACTTAAAACTGCAGCAGCCAGGCTCCTTGCGCGCTTTCGCGGGAGCCTGGAAGACGTCGCGAAACAAGAACCGTAGGTCGCCTTCGCTTGTCTTGGTTGAACTCCCGCGGATGCGCTACAATTGGGTTCAATCAAATGTTGGTATGCCTGTGGAAACCGAATCTCTACCCAAATTTATTCTCAAGGTTCTCTGGTTGGATGAGAACGTGGCGATCGCTGTAGACCAGGTGGTAGGCAAGGGCACGAGCCCCTTGACCTCCTATTTCTTTTGGCCCCGTAACGATGCGTGGGAGCAGCTGAAGAGCGAACTGGAGGCGAAGCATTGGATTAGCGATATTGACCGAGTTGAGCTGCTGAATCAGGCGACTGAAATCATTAACTATTGGCAGGAAGAAGGGAAGCGGCGACCCATGTCGGAGGCGCAGTCAAAGTTTCCCAACGTGGCCTTCACCGGCAGCGCTTAGACTACGCTACATCTCTACAGCAGTAAGGGCACAGCATGCTGTGCCCTTACTTGTATATACCTGGCCGTGCTATGTATACCGGCGTGCTATGGCGTCACTAAGCGCCACCGCCCGCCGCCTGCAGTCGCGCCCGTGCCCGCTTTATAGCCTGCTTCGCCTGGAACTGCTCCTGCTTGTCATCCCCTGACTGAGCGGCCGACAGACGAGACTCAGCCTCAGAAAACGCGGTTTTAGCGGCTTCGAGATCGATGCTGTCGCCGCGCTCAGC
Source organism: Elainellaceae cyanobacterium (assembly GCA_050331115.1). Lineage (GTDB taxonomy): Bacteria > Cyanobacteriota > Cyanobacteriia > CAKZMO01 > CAKZMO01 > JBCCAG01. The sequence goes on along the minus strand of JBHJHD010000108.1, from coordinate 3,498 downwards.
GCCGTTGACCAAGATCGTTACTTCGTCTTGCTCAACCTCGGCAAACCCGCCCATCAGCGCAATGGGGACCCATTCTTTATTCTCTCGCACCCGCATGACGCCGGTCTCCAGGGCCGTCAGCAGCGGCGCGTGCCCCGATAGCAGACCGAGCTGGCCCGTCGTGCTGGGCAAAATCACTTCTTCAGCTTCCGCATCCCAGACCGTTTTGTCGGGAGCGATAACGCGAACCGTTAATGGCATAATCACCTACAAACTCAACAATGATGGGCGCGATGCCCGGATCTTCCTTAAGGGCACAGCATGCTGTGCCCCTGAAATAACGCCCTCTACGCGTTCTTCATCTCTTCCGCGGCCTGCAGCACCATATCAATGCTGCCCTTGAGGTAGAAGGCCTGCTCAGGGATCTCGTCTAGCTCGCCGCTGAGGATCTGCTGAAAGCCCTTAATGGTTTCCTCTAGGCTGACGTACTGACCCGGCATACCGGTGAAGATCTCCGCCACAAAGAAGGGCTGGGAGAGGAACTTCTCGATCTTGCGGGCGCGGGCTACCGTGAGGCGATCGTCCTCAGAAAGCTCGTCTAGACCCAGAATAGCGATAATATCCTGCAGCTCCTTGTAGCGCTGCAGGGTCGCCTGAACGGCCCGTGCGGTGTCGTAGTGCTCGTCGCCGACAATCGCCGCCTGGAGCATGGTGGAGGTTGAGTCGAGCGGGTCGACCGCCGGGTAAATCGCCTTAGAGGCCAGGGCCCGAGACAGCACCGTGGTGGCGTCTAGGTGAGCAAAGGTGGTCGCCGGTGCGGGGTCGGTGAGGTCGTCTGCCGGGACGTAGACCGCCTGAATGGAGGTAATAGAGCCCTCGGTGGTAGACGTAATGCGCTCCTGCAGGTCACCCATGTCGGTGCCGAGTGTCGGCTGGTAGCCTACCGCAGAAGGCATGCGGCCCAGCAGCGCCGACACCTCAGAACCCGCCTGCACAAAGCGGAAGATGTTGTCGATGAACAGCAGCACGTCTTGCTTATTGACGTCACGGAAGTGCTCGGCCATGGTCAGCGCCGACAGACCCACGCGCATGCGGGCTCCGGGCGGCTCGTTCATCTGACCGTAGACTAGGGCCACCTTAGACTCGCTGAGGTTATCAGCGTTAATCACGCCTGAGTCGATAAATTCGTTGTAGAGGTCATTACCTTCGCGGGTGCGCTCGCCCACGCCGCCGAACACGGATACGCCGCCGTGCTCCTTAGCAATGTTGTTGATCAGCTCTTGAATCAAAACCGTCTTGCCGACGCCAGCACCACCAAACAGGCCAACCTTGCCGCCTCGTCGGTAGGGGGCTAGCAGGTCAATCACCTTAATGCCGGTTTCAAAAACCGCCGGCTTGGTCTCGAGCTCGGTCAGGTTAGGTGCAGAGCGGTGGATAGGAGAGGTTTGCTCGGCGTCGACCGGTCCCTTCTCGTCGACAGGCTCACCCAGCACGTTAAAGATGCGGCCCAGGGTTGAGGTGCCCACGGGGACGCTGATAGCTTCACCGGTGTCCGTCACTTCCATGTTGCGGACTAGGCCGTCTGTAGAGCTCATGGAAACGGCGCGAACCTGGTTGTCTCCTAGCAGCTGCTGAACTTCGCAGGTTACTGAGACGTCTTCACCTGTCGGATTCTTTCCCGTAACTACAATGGCGTTATAGATCTGAGGCAGCTTCCCAGCGGGGAAGCGGACGTCTATAACGGGACCAATAACCTGAGTAATATAGCCGACGTTTGTCTTTTCTGCTGTACTGACCATGCTTACGCCTATCGTTATGACTTGACTATGAAGGGACTTTGGAAAGCCTTATGGCGAATGTCCTGATGCATTAGAACATTCGCGCGCCCAGGTGCCTACGAAACGTCAAGGTTTTGAGCCATTCGCATCGTCCTAAGCAACTGGGCCAACGCAATAAGAGTTTAGATTTGCCAACTCTCAGATTATCACCGAATGTTGCGCTCGCCCAGGTCTCGACCCTAGATTCTGTCCTAATCAATACCCAAAATTTAATCGCTTTCGAGGTCTACAATCTGGTCTATCTATAGAGACGGGGGGAATACGCTAAGATCGACCCCTGAGTCTTTGCCAAGACTAGTCGTTTTACTCCCGTTCTGCCACCCGCCATGACTGTACCCCGCCGCTATCACATCACCACCTTCGGCTGCCAAATGAACAAAGCCGACTCCGAGCGCATGGCCGGAATTCTGGAGTCAATGGGCTACGAATTTGAGGCGGCTCCCGAAAAGGCCGACCTAGTGCTTTACAACACCTGCACCATTCGCGACAACGCCGAGCAAAAGGTGTATTCCTACCTGGGACGGCAGGCAAAGCGCAAGCAGAGCGAGCCCACGCTGACCCTAGTGCTGGCGGGATGCGTCGCCCAGCAGGAAGGGGAGGCGCTGCTGCGGCGGGTGCCTGAGCTAGACTTGGTGATGGGGCCGCAGCACGCTAACCGACTGCAGGATTTGCTGGAGCAGGTGGAGGGCGGCAATCAGGTGGTGGCCACCGAGCCGGTCCACATTATGGAAGATATCACTAAGCCTCGCCGCGATAGCCAAATCAGCGCCTGGGTAAACGTGATCTACGGCTGCAACGAGCGCTGCACCTACTGCGTGGTGCCGGGGGTGCGGGGCGTAGAGCAGTCCCGCACTCCGGAGGCCATTCGCGCCGAGATGGAAGAGCTAGGACGGCAGGGCTACAAAGAGGTGACGCTGCTGGGGCAAAACATCGACGCCTACGGCCGTGACCTGCCGGGCTCCACGGCGGAGGGTCGCCACCAGCACACGCTGACCGACCTGCTCTACTTCGTCCACGACGTCCCCGGCATCGATCGCATTCGGTTTGCCACCAGCCACCCCCGCTACTTCACCGAGCGGCTGATTCGCGCCTGCGCCGAGCTGCCCAAGGTGTGCGAGCACTTCCACATCCCCTTCCAATCTGGCGACAACGAGCTGCTCAAAGCCATGGGGCGGGGCTACACCCACGAGCGCTACCGCCGCATCATCGACAAGATTCGGGGGCTGATGCCCGACGCGGCTATTAGCGCCGACGCCATTGTCGGCTTTCCGGGCGAAACGGAGGACCAGTTCCTCAATACGATGACCTTGGTAGACGATATCGGGTTTGACCTGCTGAATACCGCAGCCTACTCTCCCCGCCCCGGCACCCCCGCCGCCCTGTGGGAGAATCAGCTGCCCGAGGACGTCAAGAGCGATCGCCTCCAGCGGCTCAATCGGCTGGTGGAAGTGAAGGCGGCGGAGCGATCGCAGCGCTACGCGGGCCGGGTGGAAGAGGTGCTGGTGGAGGGCGTCAACCCCAGAGACGCTAGCCAGGTGATGGGGCGCACCCGGGGCAACCGGCTGGTGTTCTTCGCAGGTGGCTCGGACCTGCAGGGCCAGCTCGTGGATGTCGAAATCACTCAGGTGAGGGCCTTTAGCTTGACGGGCGAGCGAACTGCGCAGAAGCAGCTGGCGATCGC
>JBHJHD010000107.1:0-23368 GCA_050331115.1 Elainellaceae cyanobacterium | reverse complement strand
GTCGGTGGGGGGGGGGGGGGGCTGCGCGGCGGGGCGGGGGGGGCGGGCGGGGGGGGGCTGGGGGTGCGGGGGGGCGGGGGGGGGGGCGGGGGCGGCGGGGGGGGGGGGGGGGGGGGGCGGCGGCGGGGGCGCGGGCCGGGGGGGCGCCCGGCCGCCGTCGGGGCGCCCAATGCCTGTCTGGGCTCTAGGTCTGTTCTTGGAGCAACCGTTGAGTTTGGAGCATCCGTTGAGCGCGGCTCAATATCCCGTCTGGGCTCTAGGTCACGCCTTGGGGCAGTCGAGGATCGCCCTGGGGCAGGACTAGACTGGCGCGCTGGCTCAGAGGACTGGGGCTCAGACCGCCGGGACCGCGAGCGGCTCGGCTCGGAGGAGCGCCGCGACTGGCCAGAGGACGATGAAGGGGAAGAAGTCACCCCGCCTAGCGATCGCATCTTTTGGGGCTTCACGGGCTGCGCTTCGATGGTGGCTTCGCGCCCGCTAAGGCTGGGCCGTTCCGGAAAATCCTCAAAGGGAATCTCCTCTTCAACAGTGCGCATAAAGTTTCGCCACACCTGGGCCGCCGTGCTGCTAGCGCCCCGGGTGGGCGTGTCGTCATCGTTGCCGAGCCAGACCCCCGTCACCACTTGGGGGATGTAGCCGATAAACCACAGATCGCGGCGCTCTTCCGTGGTGCCGGTCTTGCCCGCTACGGGACGATCGAGCTGCGCTCTTTGACCGGTGCCGCTGTTGACGACGTTGCGTAGCATCCAGGTAGTAATGTTGGCGCTGTTTTGGTCTAGGGCGCGCTGGGGATCGAACTCGGCTTCGTAGATCACTTTGTTGTTGCGGTCTAGCACCCGGGTAATGCTGTGGGGCGGCACGTAGAGGCCCTCAGCGGCCAGCGTGCCGTAGCTAGCGGTCATCTCTAGCAGGTTAACTTCGGAAGTGCCTAGGGCCAGAGAGTAGGCCGGAACAAGCTCAGAGCTGATGCCCATCTTTTGGGCTAGGGTAACTACCGGATCAAACCCAACGTCGATCAGGGTCTTGATGGCCACAATGTTGATGGATGAGGTGAGGGCGTCCCGCATGGAGACGCTGCCCCGATAGCGCTTGCCGTAGTTCTCGGGCTCGTAGCCGTCGATGCTCACCTTTTCGTCTTCGTAGGCCTTGTAGGGTGAAAATCCTGCCGCGATCGCTGCCGCGTAGACAACAGCCTTAAAAGTAGAGCCAGGCTGGCGCTGGGCCTGGGTGACGCGGTTAAACTTGCCCTCTTCTTCAAAATCTGTTCCCCCCACCATCGCCAAAATTTCGCCGGTGTCAGGCTCGATAGCCACCAAAGCCGCCTGCTTGAAGTTTTGGCCGCCGCCGTAGTCAGCGATCGCTCCTGTTACGGTCTCTTCGGCTTTCTTCTGCCAAGCGACGTTCAGGGTAGTCTCCACCGTAAGGCCGCCCGCCGCAAGCTGTTCGGTGGAGATGTGCTTGGGCAGCTCTTGCTTCACAAAGGTGGTGAAGTAGGGGCTGGGGCTGTAGAGGTTTTTGGGCTGGCTGGGGTTCACCGCGAGGGGGGAGCCAACCACCTGCGCCATTTCAGCGGGAGTAATAAATTCGGCATCCACCATGCGCTGCAGCGTCAGATCCCGGCGCCGCTGGGCGGCGTCTAGATCCACCAGCGGTGAGTAGACGCTGGGGGCCGGTGCAAGGCCAGCAATGGTGGCCATTTCGGACAGGGTCAATTCCTCAACGGGCTTCGAGAAATAGTTCCAAGCGGCGTCAGCAACGCCGTAGGCGCCGCCGCCGAGGTAGACCAGGTTGAGATAGCTTTCGAGAATTTGCTGTTTGTTGAGGTTATCTTCAATCTCTTGGGCCAGCAAAGCCTCGCGAATTTTGCGATCGGCGGTGCGGGACTGGTCTAGAAATACGATGCGGGCAAGCTGCTGGGTGATGGTGCTCGCACCTTCGATGACGTTCCCGGCACGAACGTTGGCATATGTAGCGCGGGCAATTGCCTTGTAATCGACGCCGGAGTGCTCGTAGAAATTTTTGTCCTCCGCGGCCACAAAGGCCTGCACCATCTGGGGGGGAATTTCTTCGAAGGCGAGCTTATCGCGGGTAGCGGGTCCGGTCTGCTGCAAAATATTGCCGTCGCTGGTTTTGAGCGTCAGCGTGCCGCTGCGCACGAAGGTGAGCACCTCGTCCGTCTCTGGCAACCCGTCGCGAATCGTCTCTAGGGTCTGGACGACGGTGAATAGGCTGCCGGCCACCGTCGCTCCCGCCGCCATAATGATCCAGGCTGCCCAGGATATTCGAGCTGGCCCCTTAGGCCCCGGCGGCAAACGCGAGTCACCCAGCTCTGAACGTTTGGCGGCTCGCGTTGATGGAGCGTCCCCGGATGAGGTTGGACTACCCACGACGGAGGAGTCCTGAGCCGCTGACCGATGCACCAGCCAGCCAGATATTGCCTTGACCCGGGTCACAAAGTTGGTCATATCCTAAATGATCCTCTCGCCGCATTCGTAAATTGCTTTCCACAACCGCCGCATAACGTATCCCCACGGCCAGCAAAAAGCTGCTCGACACTCAATTTTAGAGCACGGTGTGGCCCAACGCGATCCCCGTTGCCAGCATACCAAACACTAAGAAGGGCTGAGCGCTGGCCTGATATTTGACGTCGTTTTCAAGCGGGTTGCGCAGGAAATACATGTCCTGAAATAGAATCTGAGGCACGATCAGCAGCACCAGCACCGTCGCCAACAGCGGCTGACCGATGTACATCAGGTAGGCCGCAATGCCGGCCTGAAAGACATCAATTGTCAGTACGCCGATCCAGGCTGCCCCCTTAACGCCAAACATCACTGGCAGCGACTTCAAGCCCAGCTGGCGATCGCCCTCCACGCTCTTAAAGTCGTTCACCACCGCGATGCCCAGCCCGGCCAGGCTATAGAACAGCGTCAGCACCATGACGGTGGGGGTGAGGGTCCCAAACAGCGCGTGGCCAGCCCACCAGGGAAGCGCAATATAGCTTGCGCCTAGGGCGTAGTTGCCTAGCCAGCCGTTTTGCTTGAGCTTGAGCGGCGGTGCCGAATAGATGTAGGCCAAGAAAGCGCCCCCTGCCGTGAGGACCATCAGCGCCGGAAAGCGGTGTCCGGCCCACAGGTCTAGCAGGGCAGCGACGCCGACGGCCGCCACTAGCAGCACCACGATCTGGGTCACCACCTGAGGAATGGAGATAGCACCAGAGGGAATAGGCCGGTAGGGCTCATTGATGGCGTCGATCTCGCGGTCGTAGAAATCGTTGAGGGTTTGGGTATAGCCCGTCATCAGCGGCCCCGACAGCAGCATGCAGGCGGCGGCGATGAGCACGTTCTCCAGCGTCCAGCGGTACTGGCCTGAGGACGCCGCCCCGCAAAGCACGCCCCAGATCAGCGGAATCCAGGTGATAGGCTTCATGAGCTGCAGCCGCAGCTTCCAAATCGAAGTCTCTCCAGACTGAGCACCTTTCATGCCCAGTAGCTGCCGCGCCTTGCCGCTGCGGCCTTCTGAGTCAGCGGGGGCGTTACTCACTGGATTAGGGGATGGGGAGTCAGGGGACGGGGAATTTGGCATGATTTCATAAAATCCTATTGGAGTTTAGGCTGCGAAGGAGATGATTAAGTAGCCATCGGCAAATTTCGCTCCCGACACCGCCCGTCCGCGCAGCTCTGGCGGCAGCGCCACGTTGCGCCGCTGATCGCCGGCTTCAATGGTGACCTCCGGGCCGTATTGGGTGAGTTTAACCTGCTTCTTGCTGAAGCCGGGTAGAAATAGAGAGACTTGCCGAGCCGCTAAGTCTATAGAGACAGGGCGCGGCGCGCTAAGCGCCTGGTTTACGTCCGGCAGGGCCGACATGAGGGGCTGCCAGTCGCCATCGCGGGCGGGGAGCGCAGCAATTTCTAGAGGCGCAAAGTTCGCTTTGGCTGCTTCAGAAGCGCCGGCGGCCTGAGATGAGGACTGACCTAAGGCGATCGCCGGGTTCAAGATCACGCCGCCCACGGTGAGGCCTATTTGCTGGGCGCTGCCCCACAGATAGGTTGCGGTGGCGATCGCCTCGGGCTGGTCGGTGGTGACCAGGTAGGCCACCACCCGACGCGGATCGGCCACGGCGCTGCGACCTTCGTCCAGCATGCCGTTCACCTGCTCGGTGGGCTGGTTGAGCGCGCTGCCACCGGACCAGTCGACGTTGAGCACCGCCCCCGCCATGGGCTGCAAAAATGGCGACAGCGTTTTAACCACGTCTGACTCCAAAAACACGGAGCGGAAGCGCCGTAGGTACCAGCTCAAAATCTCGGGCATCCCCAGCATGCGCAGAGTTGTCTGGTCGCCAGGGCCATCGTAGACAATCACATCGTAGCGGCCGGCCTCGTACCCTTCCCCTTCATACTGGCGCAGGACGTTAAGGGCCAGAGCCGAATCCATACCCGGCAGTACACCGAGCTCCTGGCCGTACACGGACTTCAAGAAGGGCGATCGCAGGTAGCGGGCCTCCTGGCGCTTTACCTCTTCCCAGCTCTCTTCCAGCAGTACGGTAGCCTGCAGCTGCATGGCCTCCAAGTTAGCCTCAATCGGCGTCGGTTTTGTGCCACACTCTGTACCCAAGATCATTTCGAACGCCGGACCGGGGTCCTGGCTCGCTAGCAGCACGCGCTTGCCTTCGGCTGCCGAACGCTTGGCGGCAGCGATCGCGGCGGTGGTGCGGCCCGTGCCGCCTTTGCCTAGAAATGTGAGAATGAGTGCCATGGTACAAGAATAATTAGGAGTATGACGGGATAAAACCCAGGCGGCGCCGCTTGGGTCTCGAAGTAATCGGCAGCAATTTTCTGGCCCTTACCCTTACGAGCATCGAGGCGATCGCCCAGCTGTGTACAGTCGCTATGCCTGCGGTCGCTGTACGGCAGCTATTGCTTGTGCAGTCACTGCCCAGCCGGACCTAGCTCGATCTAGTCAGCATCTGGTCAACGCTCAAGCAATCTGCAGCTCATCCTCAAAAAACCAGGTAGCAAAGCTATCGTTTTCGAAAGCCACTACCACACCCACGCTGCTGCCGTCTAACATCTTAAAGTCTTGAATCGTTCCCGTCTTACCCAAGTGGTCGATCACGTCTTTAGACACCCGATCCCGCAGCCGACAAACCCGTACCCGCTGACCAATCTCCATCACAGCTCCATGCACAACGCTAGATTAAAACCATTTCATAGTTTAACAGCGTCTTGCGATTGATTAAGATCCGTTAGAATCGATTTTCTGCATTACATTCCCACCGCACCGTCCCCGTCCCACAGTTCCACACTACGGTTCTACACCCCATTGCTATGCTCGCTAAGCGAATTGTCCCCTGTCTCGATGTCAAGGCCGGTCGCGTGGTCAAAGGCGTCAACTTTATTGGCCTCAGGGACGCCGGCGACCCTGTTGAGCTGGCCCAGGTCTACAACGACGCTGGGGCCGATGAGCTCGTGTTTCTCGACATTACGGCCACCCACGAAAATCGAGGCATCATTGTCGATGTCGTCTATCGCACGGCAGAGCGGGTGTTCATTCCCCTGACGGTCGGAGGCGGTATTCAGTCGCTAGGAACGATTAAAACCCTGCTACGTGCCGGGGCCGACAAGGTAAGCATCAACTCGGCGGCGGTCAGGCGACCGGGCTTCATCAACGAGGCCAGCGCCAGATTTGGGGCGCAGTGCATCGTAGTCGCCATCGACGCCCGGCGGCGCGCTTCGGGGCAGGGATGGGATGTCTACGTGCGCGGCGGGCGGGAGAACACTGGTTTAGATGCCCTCAATTGGGCTAGTGAAGTTGTAGAGCGAGGCGCAGGGGAGCTGCTGGTGACCAGCATGGACGCCGACGGTACCCAAGACGGCTACGACATTGAGCTGACGCGGGCTATAGCCAATCGGGTGGGCGTTCCGGTGATTGCGTCGGGCGGCGCGGGCAGCTGTGACCACATCCGCGAAGCCCTCACGGCGGGTCGGGCGGAGGCGGCGCTGCTGGCGTCTTTGCTGCATTATGGCACCCTCACAGTGGATCAGATTAAGGGGCATCTCAAGCAGCATCAGATTGCAGTTCGCCATTAGTTCGCTATTTCTTGTAGGTAGCGGATATTGTCTTAACGTAGCCTGCCGTGCACAAAGCGACGCGGCGGATAGAGAATGTGGAGCAATTCCCCACGTTTACAGCCGGAAGTGTTAAGCTGTGAATGTTACGAATCATTGCGTAGCGTTTAAGAAATGTTTTTAATTCTCATAGTAGTCATTGGTCTAGTGGCCTGGGCGCTGCATCTAATGCAGCAGGCCGTGGACCATCAAGAATTTTCTCTAATGCTTGCTGGCTTTCTGGTATCAAGTGCGGCAGCTGGGCTTGTGGCCGTATATTTACTGGCTAGCCACTCGTTTACCTACATCGCCGATATGGATCAGCGCTACAGCCTTCAGCAGCTAATGGATCAGCGCTATGGGGATCCGGTTGCCGCCCGCGTTTTTCCAGAGCGGCCTAGTTTCTTAGGCGAGCTAACCTTGGGCGAGATTAATCTTGGGCAAGATTAAAAGATGTTAAGCGAACCTTAATCTAGGGATCAGGGTAGATGCAGCCGCTTGGGGCAGTGGGATAGCTTAACGGGTGTTGTTTCTATCATCTAAGCAAGTATTTCTCCATGGCCGACCCGTTCCTTCTCAGCCGCGTTCTGCTGCAGTTTACCAGCGATGACGACGACCTAATCCGAGAGCTTTCTGCTGCAGCGCGCTCCCCCGACGGCAGCTTATGGGTGAGCTCGGATGAATACATTAGCATCGAGCGTCTCTCACCAATGGGCAACATGGTCTACGGGGACCATGCTTCGTTCGCCCTCGGTGACCTTATCGAGCTCAACCACCCCAGTGATGAGGTAGACATCGAGGGGATGGACTATGCGGGGCCCTATCTCTGGTTTACGGGCTCCCACAGCTACAAGCGCAGTAAGGCCAAGGGCAAAGATCCTGAAGATGATATTCAGCGTCTCTCTCAGCTTAAGCGGGACGAGAACCGCTATCTGCTGGGCCGTATTCCGCTGCTGGGCGGAGCGCTGCACCGCACCTGCTCTCACCCCGATCAGCCGGACCAGGTAATCCACGCCGCTCGTCTGCAGGCGGCTGGAGACGGCAACTGCCTGACGGAGGCCCTCAAAGAAGACGCTCACATCGGCCAGGTTGTGGCGAGTCATTTGCCTAGCAAGGATAACGGGCTAGATATTGAGGGGCTTGTGGCGCGGGGCGATCGCGTCCTGCTAGGCCTACGAGGTCCAGTGCTGCGAGGCTGGGCAATCTTAATCGATATCACCGTGGAGGAGCTCGAGCCGGGCATCCTTACCCTGAAGCCGGTGGGCAAAGACGGGCGGCTGTACCGCAAGCATTTCCTAAATCTCAATGGATTAGGCATTCGAGAACTGTGCCTCCGGGGAGACGACCTGATTGTGCTGGCAGGGCCAACAATGGCCTTGGAGGGCGAGATGCGTCTTTTCCGCGTGCCGGACATCCTAGAGCGAACCTATGACGCGCTGCTCGACCAGCCCGACGACGTAGAGGTACTTTTCGATCTTCCCTTCACCATCGGCTCTGACCACGCCGAGGGGCTGGCCCTGATCCCCTGCTTGGGTCAGTCTGAAACGCTGCTGATCATCTACGATTCTCCAGATCAGGTGAGGCGAACCTCGGCGAGCGCAATTTTGATGGACGCATTTCAGCTTCCATAGCTTCACCCTTTTCAGCAGATCTGGGACGCTGTGCTCCTGTCGCTGCGTCTCCTACATTTGATGTCAAGTGATGTCAAGATTAGAGATGCAGCAGTTGTTCTGATGCATTAGAACCGACCGGCGCAGAGCTGCCCCAGCGCTGTCCAAAGTCCACTGAATTATGCAGATCTAAATTCATGCAGATCTATTTAGACTACAGCGCCACTACGCCACCTCACCCCGACGCGATCGCCCTTATGCATCGGGTAATGACATCCCAGTGGGGCAACCCGTCTAGCCTCCACCAGTGGGGGGTGCAGGCCGCCACCTGCGTTGAACAGGCGCGCATCAGCGTCGCATCGCTGATCAACGCCCCCATCGATACCATTGTGTTTACCTCAGGCGGTACCGAAGCGGACAACTTCGCCATTCTAGGAACGGCCCGCCGCTATCCCACGCCTCGGCACCTGATCATCTCTAGCGTTGAGCATTCGGCGATCGCGGAGCCCGCGCGCGCGCTAGAGCAGCAGGGCTGGCGGGTGACGCGGCTGCCCGTAAGCGCCCAAGGTCGCGTTGCTCCAGAAGACTTAGAGGCTGCGCTGCGGCCCGACACAGTGCTTGTCTCGGTGATCTATGGCCAGAGCGAAGTCGGTACGCTGCAGCCCATCCATGAGCTAGGCACCGTTGCCCGCCGCCACGGAGCCCTGTTCCACACGGATGCCGTGCAGGTGGCCGGCCGCCTGCCCCTCGACGTGCAGCAGCTCCCCGTCGATATGCTGTCGCTCTCTAGCCACAAGCTCTACGGCCCTCAAGGGGCCGGGGCGCTATACATCCACCCTGGTGTACCGCTGTCCCCGCTGCTGAGGGGTGGGGGACAAGAGCGAGGGCTGCGCTCGGGCACCCAAGCCACGCCTGCGATCGCCGGCTTTGGCGCGGCGGCTGCCCTAGCCAGCGACGGGCTGACAGCGGAGAGCGAGCGGCTGCGGCGGCTACGCGATCGCCTTTTGCAGCAGCTCCAGTCTGAGCCAAGGCTACGGCTGACTGGCGACCCGGTGCATCGCCTGCCCCACCACCTCAGCTTTTATCTATCCCATGGCGACGGGATACAGCTGAGCGGTAAGACCATAGTGCGGCAGATGAATCTAGCGGGCATCGGCATCAGCGCCGGGTCGGCCTGCCACAGCGGCAAACTTTCCCCTAGCCCAATTCTCAAGGCCATGGGCTACAGCGATCGGGCCGCCAAATGCGGTATTCGCCTGAGCCTGGGGCGTCACACCACTGAGGCCGATGTGGATTGGGTCGCCCTAACCGTGAGGCAGGTGCTCGATCGATGTCCGGCACCGGCGCTCTCGCCGGTTTAGGCCCCGTGGGTTTAGCACAGGCACCTTTACCGGGCAATTTGAACCTGTGGTTTAGGAGCGCTTTGGAGGGACCTTTCGGGGACACCTTGGGAGCCCTTTTAGCACACTGCTGAATTGTGCGCTCTAATGGTTAGATATCGATAGGGGAAGCGGCACATGGGTAATGGACGGCTGATTGTGTTAACCGGGCCAAGCGGCGTGGGAAAGGGAACGCTGCTTGATCGGCTGCTGCAGCGACACTCGAACCTAGAGCTATCGGTATCGGCCACCACGCGATCGCCCCGACCGGGAGAGGTGGAAGGGGAAGACTACTTTTTTATCAGCCGCGCTCAGTTTGAGCGGATGCAGACCCAGGATGAGCTGTTGGAGTGGGCCGAGTTCGCCGGCAACTGCTACGGAACCCCAAGGCAAGGGGTAGAGAAGCAGATCGCCGCTGGGCAGTCGGTGGTGCTAGAAATCGAGCTGATGGGAGCGCGGCAGGTGCGGCAAATCTTCCCCGACGCCTTTACAATTTTCATTCTGCCGCCCTCAATTGATGAACTAGAGCGCCGCCTGCGGGATCGGGGCCACGATTCAGAAACGGCCATCGACCAGCGGCTGGCGCGGGCGAGAACGGAGATCTCGGCGGCGGATGAGTTTGACCTACAGGTGGTGAATGACGACCTAGACCGGGCGATCGCCGCAGTTGAGGCGGCGCTATTTTCTGGCGTCGCCCCCCACGACAACGTTACGAATCCGCAGGCTGGGGCCTCCGCAGCCAACGGGTAAGCCGCTCTGCTCCTCCTTACCACAGCCCCCCGATTCATCCCACTGAAAATCGTCGCCGACGGCCTCGATGTCGGCTAGGGTGCTAAATACGTTGCCGGATAGGGTGACGTCTCGCACCGGCTCGGCCAGCGCCCCATCGCGGATCATCCAGGCCTCTCCGGCGGTAAAGGTAAACAGCTCGCCGTTGGTCATCCCTCCCAGCCAGTTGCGGGCATAGACGCCCCGGGCAATGCCGCTGATCAGGTCCTGAGCCGGCGTCTGCCCGCGCCCAATCCAGGTATTGGTCATGCGCACAATCGGGGGATAGTGATGGCTGAGGCAGCGGGCGTTGCCCGTGGGCGCTTCACCTAGCCGCCCCGCCGTTTCTCGGGAGTGGAGCCGCCCCGCGAGCCGACCGTCGCGGATCAGCTGGGTGGTGGTGGCGGGCACCCCCTCGTCGTCGTAGTAGTAGCTGCCCCGATGGCCCTCCAAGGCGGCCCCGTCGAACACCTGCAGGATATCGGGGCCGAAGCGGCGACCTAAAGACATCACCTCCAGCAGGTCCGGGCTCTCGTAGGTCATGTCGGCCTCCGACAGGTGCCCGAAGGCCTCATGCACGAACAGGCCCGTCAAGATAGGGTCGATGACCACGGTATAGGTATCCCCCTTGATGGAGGAGAGGCCCAAAGACTTGACCGCCCGCTGGGCCGCTGCCGCCACCTGGCTATCTAGCTGCTCTAAATCCTCATAGGCCCGCCTTGACCCGGTGGTCTCCCGACCGGTTTGCACGGTCCTTCCGTCGCGGGCCGTGGCCGCAAAGCGCATTTCCATGTCGGTCCAGGCCTGCTCTAGCAGCGTTCCATCTGAGGTAGCCAGCAGCACCTGCTGCGACTGATCGGTGTAGTAGACTGAGGCCGCCGCAATCCGGTCGTCCACGCTGTAGAGTAAATCGCAGTAGCGATCGCACAGCTCTTTTTTGCGGGCTAGCGGAATCTGGCGAGGATCGCTGCCGGCCAGGGGAAGCGTGCGGCTTACCTGCACAGGCGCTACGGGCGCTAGAATCGTTTCATCATCCCCAACGGCCCGGGCGGCGGCGATCGCCGCTTCGATGTGGTGGGTCAGATCCCCAAGACGATTAAAGCTGGCAAACCCCCAGCCGCCGCGGTAGCAGGCCCGCACCTGCCCGCCAATCGAAACGCCTTCATTGAGGGTCTCGACCCGCTGCCCCCGCAGCACAATGGCGGCGCTCTCCGACGCTTCTAGGCGGATGGCTAGGTAGTCCACGCGGTGGCGGTAGCGGGCGATTTGGTCACTCAAGAAATTTTGAGCGTTTGAGAAACGAGTCGGCATGGTCCTGAGTCCAAGCAGCAAGTATTCCCATTGTGCAGTACGGGGTGCAGCCTAGGGAAAGGGACGCCTATACTTTGGATGGCACCAGTACTTTAGATCGCGCGACGCCTATGCGACTTCCGCTACCGCTCTTCGACCACAGCAACCGCAGCCCCAGTCACATTGCCGAGGTGATTGAGACCTCAACAACGCGGTTTTTAGCCCAGTGTCTGCAGCCGCAGAACTTGAGCTACGCGACAATGCCGCCTTTCGGAAGCTGGGTGAAGGCAATGGACGAGGACTCGGGCAACTGGGTCTACGGGGTGGTGTATCACGCCACAACCACCTCGGTGGATGCCGTACACCGCACGCAGGCGCTGGGGCTGACGCTAGATGAGCTGAGGGAGCAGCAGCCCCAAATCTTTGCCATGCTAAAAACTGATTTTCACGCCGCCATCGTGGGCTTTCGCCGCGGAGATGTCGAGAGCCCGTACTACCAATATCTACCGCCCCGCCCGCCCCAGGTCCATCAGCCCGGCTACCACTGCGATTTTGAAGAGGCGATCGCCTTTACGGAAAGCCTCGATTTCCTGCGCACCCTGCTGCAGGTGGCCGGTGCGCCGGTAGATAGCCTTGTCGCCGCCACAATTCGGGAAATCTATCAGCTGCGCAAGGGCGATCGCCCCTGGCTGGTTCAGGCTGGGCGCACTCTGAGTCTGCTGCTCAAAGACGACTACGACCGACTGCGCCTTATCCTTGGTCAAATTCATTTGTGAGTAAGGACATCGCACGCCATGTCCTTAGATAATGCTGGTCTACTGCTCTTGCCAAGCCACAATCGAGTCCTGGGCCGTCTCGTAGGCGGCGGTGCCCTGCGGGATCATCTCAGCAATGGCGATCGCCGCCGCTGGGTCCTCACCCGCCGTCTGGCGGGCGGCGCGCAGCAAATCCTGGCTCCACTGATTGGCGAGCTGGTTGGCCTCGAACCAGCTAGAGCTGCTGCGGGGGACGCGGCGGGTCAGCTGGATTGCGTCGGCAACGCCAGCGGGGCTGTCGGTTTCCCGCAGCTCTAGAGCCTGCTCTAGCAGGGTCTCCCCATCAGTCTGCCGCTGCCACTGCTCTAGCTGGCCCTGGGCCTGATCGTAGAGCCCGTGGTTAGGACCTAGCCCCTCTAGCAGCGCGATCGCCTCCTCGTAGTTCCCCTCGCGGGCCAGCTCCCTAGAGCGATCCAGCAGCGGCGCATCTGTAATTCGCTCCAGCTGTCTGGTCCAGCGGCCAATAGCGCTGGAGGCCTCGTCGTAGAGAATGCTGTCAGAGGAGATTTTTTCCGCCTGAGCAATGGCGGTCTCCAGCGATCGGGCATCCCCTAGGGAAGCCGTTCCCTCAGCCTGGTCGAGCAGCGGACGGTCTTCGATGCGCTGGATTTGGGTGCGCCACTCGGAAATCACGCTGCGGGCCTGGCCGGAGCGGGGCTGATTGTTGCGCACTAGCTCAGCCTGGGCGATCGCGGCCCGCAGGTTGTCGGAGCCGCCGCGAGCCGCGATTGTCTCGGCCTGGGCCAGCTGCTGCAGGTTTTGGATGTCGGCCTGCCAGTAGCGAATAAACTCGTCAGCCCGATAGTAAAGCGGGCGACCGGCCTGGATTTTCTTCGCCTGAACGATGGCGTTCTCAATGTCAGGGATAGTGTCTTTGTTGGCCTGCATGACCGCCAGCGCGAGCTGGCGCAGGTCTTGCGATCTGGCCTTAAACTCGGTGGTGTCGGGCAGTCGCCGCGACACGGCAAGCGCCTGCTGGCTATCGCCCCGGTCTAGGGCGTCGAGGCCCAAATTGAGGGCGGTTTCCCAAAACCGATCTGCGGTCTGCCGGGCTGCAGTATACAGGTAGCTGGCCTCACCAATTTCCTGCACCAGATCGATGGCCTTGAGCAGATCGGCAAGGTTGTCCTGTCGGGCCAAATAGCGGGCCTCAGTGAGCTTTTCGCCCTCTTGACGCGTGGTGTCGACCAGCCGACTCAGCTGTGGATACTTGACGGTCTCCCAGTGGCGGTTGCCCACAGCAGATAAATCTAGGGCGATCGCAAAGGCCAGCTTAAACTCCTCGTTGCGCAGCGCCGACTCGGCCTCCTGAAAAAGCCGCTCAGCGGTGGCCCAGACCTCTCGCCAGGCGTCCATCTTTTCACCGACCTGGTCGTAGGCGGGCCACCGCCGAGAAATCCGCCTGGCCACAGACAGCGCCCGCTCCAAATCCCCCTGGTGAAAGGTCGCCTCAGCGAGCTCAAGCAGCTCAAAGGACCATTCCTCAATCATGCGGTCTAGCTCAGAGCGCATGGGATGGTCCTTTGGCAGACCCTCAACTAGGGCGATCGCGCGGCGGAGGTCCTTTTCAGTATTGCGCTCGGCTGAGAGCTCGGCGCAGTAAATGCGCAGCGTCGCGGAGGCAGCGGGCCAAAAGATAGAGGGGCAGTTGGGCAGTCCCGGAATTCGCAGCAGGCTGTTGGCCGCTAGCGTCGCCGTACCTGCAAAGAGCGCCGTGCCGAATGCCATCCAGATGATGCGGCTGCGGAGAAATCCTATGCCGGGAAGCCTGGGTGACGCGGGCCGAGACTCACTAGGCACAGAATCATAGTCACCGCTGCGACCGCTATTGGGGGTAGCTTGTGAATTCAACATGCCCTACCTTTAGCAAGCATTACTACGGAAGTCTGAATCAGCGTCGCCAGGTCTAGCCCCATAGCATCTTGTTAAGGGTATAGCCTTGTCAAGGGTACAGGATCTATATGCAGCCGTCCTAGTCCAAAATCCGGCAACACCATTCTAGACGGAATTGATGAAGGCGGCGAAACTAGTCCTGCACATAGTCCTGACCGCCAATCAGGGCCTGCTCAGCCCGGACAAACTCTCGCCCGAGGTACAGAGCATGGTCTAGCTTAGTCAGCGGCGGATTGGGCACCTCCGTAATTTGAATGCCGAGCGCCTTAGCGCTTTTGCCTCGGTAGACCCGCGTGGGCTGACGCTTCAGTGGGCCTTTACAAGGTAGCGGCTTGCCGGTCTCGGGGTCGAGGGCGATGCCGGTCTCGCTAATGGCGTTGGTGTAGTGGGCCGCACAGATGACCTGATGTTCGCGGTCGAGGTAGATGACAAAATAGCCTGCCGGATCGAGGGCAATCTCCCGATTAGAGAGATTGTCGTCCATAGTAGAGATGCTGGCCGCGAGGGAGGTGAGCGGATATGTAGTTCGGGTTGCTGTTTGGGACATCGTTTAAAGTACGGGGTCTCGATGTGGGGTCCTAATTATTGCGGGCTGTCAGGTATTGCGAGCTATCGTCACGCTGCCCTATTGGCATAGCGCCAGCTCGTCGCCAGTAGGGCGCTAGAGGCCGCTGGACTGAAGCGACAGCGATCGCTGAATCTCTTGGGAGTCTAGCTGGTCGCCGATGAGCACGAGCCGCGTCTGTCGCCGCTCCTCGGCGCTCCAGAGGCGATCGTAAAAGGCGTCAAATCGCTGACCCACGCCCTGGATTACGAGCCGCATGGGCTTCTGGGGAACGTCGACAAATCCCTTCACCCGGTAAATCTTGTAGGCCTGACTGAGGGCTTTGAGGCGCGACATCAGCGCCTGTGGGTCAACGGCCTCGCTTAAGGTGACGTGCACAGCGTTGATGTGGTCGTCATGGTCGTGATGATGATCGTGTTCGTCGTGGGGGGGGTCGTTATAGTCGCGGTCGTCGTGGGCGCGGTCGTCATGGTCGAGCCGGTCGTCCACATAAGCTTCGGCTTCAGCGCCCAAACCCAGCAGCATCTCTGGGCTGATGCGGCCTTGACGACAGGCCACGGCGCTTACCCCCGCGGGCAGCCGCTGGGCGAGCTGCTGCTGAACCTTCGCTTGCTCATCCGCGCTGAGGTGATCCAGCTTGGTCACCAGCACTAAGTCTGCGCAGGCGAGCTGGTCGGCAAACAGTTCGTCGATTGGCGTCTCGTGGTCGAGGTTCGGATCGAGCTGGCGCTGCGCGTTTAGCGCCGCTACATCACTCGCCACCTCCCCCAGGGCGATCGCCTCTCCGTCTACCACCGTTACCACGCTGTCCACCGTGGCCTGGGTGCGAATTTCGGGCCAGCGAAAGGCCCGCACCAGCGGCTGCGGCAGGGCCAAGCCCGAGGTTTCGATAACCACGCAGTCAATGTCTTCGCGGCGGCGCAGCAGGGCCTGCATCGTGGGTAAAAACTCTTCCTGCACGGTGCAGCAGAGACAGCCGTTGGTGAGCTCGACAATCGTAGGCGCAGCAGCGCTAGGGCCATTGCCGGAACTACTGCCTGATCTGTCGCTGGGCTTGACCTCGCCGGAGGTCGCCTCACTACCCAAAGGCGCGATCGCGGGCTCCTCGTCGCAGACCTGACACCCGCGCAGCAGTTCACCGTCGATGCCGATCTCGCCAAATTCGTTCACCACAACGGCGATTCGCCGGCCGCCGCTGTGGGTAAGCAAGTGGCGAATGAGCGTGGTTTTGCCGGCCCCTAGAAAGCCGGTGATTACGGTAACCGGTAGCTTACCCATTACCCCTCCTAGTCAAATTCATTACCTGTACCTCGCAGATAGATAGCGCTAGAACTTGCAGATTTGCATCTGCGGACGGCAGGCATTCTGACTAACTGAGCGCAGGTTTTGGCCTTAAGTCAAGCTCTAAAACTAAGCTCTGGGCCAAAGCCGCGCTTCAGATCACAGCTGCGGGACAGTGTCGGACTCTTCACGCTCTTGGCCGGCCTCGCGTTACGGAGCCGACCCGAAAAGCTGCTGGCCAAGGCCAGCGAATCACCGTGCTTTCCCTAGCGCCGCCGCTTGGCCTAGGTCCCCTCAAGGAATCACTGTGGCGAAGCGTTGGGCAGCGCCTCTAGCGGCTGATCTCCGCTAGAACCATCGTCTAGCTAGTCTAACAAGCTTTCATGCCGCTGGTTCATGAAGGCCGTATGGCAACCCCGCAGCGCTCTTGGTAAAGCAGCAAACGCCCCTTGGAGTTAACAAATGTATCTAAATTTGGCTTAACTGTATCGTTTGTTTAAGCCGAAACATCCAGCCAGTAGAATGGGTTTAGCCTATTTCCAGGCAATTGAGGATCAAATAGGTTAATTCGGGCCGCCTGCTTGATCGGGTGAGCCTATATGTGATTTGAGCACGGAAGGAAATTAGATATGGTTCAGCGCGGATCAAAGGTTAAAATTCTTCGTCCAGAGTCTTACTGGTACAAGGATGTTGGTACGGTGGCTACGGTTGATCAGAGCGGCATTCGCTACCCAGTTATTGTTCGCTTTAGTAAAGTCAACTACTCCGGCATCAACACCAATAATTTTGCCGAAGATGAGGTGATTGAGATTGAGGCCCCCAAAGGCAAGGGCAAATCCAAGTCTGCGGGCTCAGGTAAGTCAACCACGGCCTCGGGCGGCAAGCAGACGACGGTAGAGCCAGAGACTCGCCGCACCGGGCAAGCCTCTGGAGAGGAGAAAAACCCTGTTGAGGGTGACCCAAACCAGGGAACGGCTGAGCGTTAAGGTAAAGTTCATTAAAAAAAAGCTAGGGTGGTGCATCACCCTAGCTTTTTTATTGGTTGGCTTAGCAGATGTGCCGTCACCTCTAATGACGCTTCAATGGACCACCGCCGGATAAAGCGCTACTGGCTGAGCGCGTCGGGCACGATCTCTGTTACCACCCGATCGCCCGTTACCACCAGCGTCTGGTCATCGAGTCGCCCCACGGCGCGATCGCCCTTTAGATCTAGGGCAGGATCAGGCTGACGATACACCACGTTTTGCTCCGCCACCACGTTCTGCGTGGGAATAGTCCAGGTGAGGCGATCAGAGGTTAAGCGCCCGCCTGTCCGCTGGGCCAGCACCGATACATTTCCCTGCATCTTAAAGACCTGCGATTCTAAATTGCCCTGGCCGCGATCGGCCTGAACAATCGTTTGGTCAGCCTGCTGAACTACGGTAAACGGCTGGCTTGCGGTAACCGTCTGTTCGGCCATATTCCACCGCAGCGCATCCCCTGTAAGTCGAATCGGCGGGTCCTGAAGGGTGACGATCGCATTCTGCTGCAGGGTCGCGACCTCCTCAGCCACGTTGAAGCTGGCCCGATCGGCGCTGGCCCGGTGGGTGACTTGATTTCCCTGACGCTGCTGAATGCGCAGCGGACGGTTTGCCGTCAGCAGCTCTTTCTCGATGTCCCACACGAGGCGATCGCCGCTGAGCTGTACGGTCCCCTCAGTGTTGACGACCTTGACGTCGTCCTCAATCTCGATGCGCTGCTCATCAATGTAGGCCTCGGCGCTGCTAGCGGAAATTTCCAGATCGGGGTGGGTGCCGGTCACCTGTCCGCTAATCGTGACTGTGTTTGCCTCAGGGTTCCAGGTGAGCTCGTCGCCCTCAAGGACAGCCCCGCTGTCCAGGTCTGTGATCACGACCTGGTCGCGCAGCACGAGCTGCGCCCCGTTTTGAAGCACATCGCCTTCGCGGGCCGAGACGTCGTAGGCGGGCTCACCGTCGCGAAAGAATTCCCCGGTAAGATTTTCGATCTCGGCATCCTGCCGGTCCTGACTGTAAATTGCTTGGTCAGCAACCACGCGCCACTGAACCGCACCGTCATCGTCGGCCTGCTCCAGGGTAATATTTCGAAACGTCAAACCCTGATCGGGGTCCTCATCCTCGGCGGCGCTGTCGCTCGGCAGGCTAGCCTCAGGGCGATCGCGGCAGGAAACGGCAGCGGGAACCACGAGCAACATCAGCGCCGCCGCCACCGCGCGGTTACTTCGACAAAAGCGCGCTATTCTAAGCACCATTCTAAATCCAGCGACCTATCTTACGCCTCGTCATTCATGACCGTAATCCCCGACAGGGGCCGGTAGGTATAGCTCTGCTGCCTAGGTGCCTTCTGAATGTCTTCTTTGATGAAATCTAGATCGATGTAGCGATCGGCGACGTTGATTAGGCTATCGCTGGTCATAGAGCGCAGGCTGACGACCTCGACGCGAGCGCCACGATAGCTCACGGCGTCTATCGCGTAGGCCAAGTCGCCGTCACCACTCACTAGAATGGCGGTATCGTAAGAGTCCACTAAGGCCATCATATCTACCGCAATCTCGACGTCAAGATTGGCCTTCTTAGAGCCGTCAGGAAGCTGCACCAGGTCCTTGGCGACCACGCGGTAGCCGTTACGGCGCATCCACAGCAGAAACCCCTGCTGCTTCTCGTTGGTGCGATCGACCCCAGTATAGAAAAACGAGCGCAGTAGGCGAGAGCCCGCCGTCAGCCGGCACAATAGCTTGGTATAGTCGATTTCTATGCCCAGCTGAAGCGCAGCATAGAAAAGATTGGAGCCATCGATAAAGATAGCAACGCGGCCTCGGTTCTCAAGCACTTGCTCTGGTGTAAAAACAGCATCTGCGTCAAAGCTACCGTTCATCATAATATGGAAGCCTCTAAAAATGATTTATTAAAGTGCCACGAAAGTAATGTATTCGAGTTCTAAAAAAAGACGCGCAAAATTGATGGTTCGCGCAAAAAGGTTTACCAAGAATTCTCTATCTATCGTGATACTAGCAGAATGAACGGGATGCAGATACGGATATGGCGCTCTGAAATCCGCAGCTAATCTGTATTATTCCAGAGGGTCTAGCTTTTGAAAGATGGGTGAAGCTTCGCCTAAGGGCTGATTTGCCGGCAAAAGGCCCCAGACGGCATGGCCACTCAGCGCCGCCTCGTAGGCAGAGGGGCGATCAAAATCTACGCTAAACCCGAGCTGCTTATAGATTTGATTGCTCAGGTGAGGAATGATCGGCGACAGCAGATAGGCCGCTAGCCGGACGGTCTCTAGGACCGAATACAGCACCTGCTCAACCTGGTCCTGCCGGCCCTGCTTATACAGTGACCAGGGCGCTTGGTCGTCGAGGTATTTGTTGCTGGCCCGCACTAGAGATAAAACCGCCTCACAGCCTTCGCTAAACCCTAATTTCTCAAAAGCCCGCGAGACGTCGGCAGTGATCGCCACTCCCCCCAACTTGAGGGCGTCATCATCGGCAACTTGCGCAGCAGCCACGTTTGGCACGCGGCGATCGCAGTATTTATAGGCCATTTTCAAGGTCCGATTGAGCAGGTTGCCCAAGTCGTTAGCCAAATCGGCGTTGAGGATGTTGATAAACCGCGCCTCGCTGAAGTCGCCGTCCCGCCCCAGCTCAATCTCCTTCATGAAGTAGTACCGTACTGCATCTGAACCATACTGCTCCGTGAGCCGCACCGGATCTAAAACGTTGCCCAGACTTTTGCTCATCTTCTGGCCATCTTTGGTCAAAAACCCGTGGCCAAACACCCGCTCCGGCAGAGGCAGGCCCGCCGACATGAGCATGGCCGGCCAGTAGACGGCGTGAAAGCGCAGGATATCTTTGCCAATCAGGTGCAGATTGATAGGCCACCACCGCTTAAGGGCGTTCTCTAGGGTGGGCTCATCGTCTGGGTCCAGCAGCGCCGTCACGTAGCCCAGCAGGGCGTCGAACCAGACGTAGAGGGTGTGCTTGGGGTCCCCCGGTACGGGAAAGCCCCAGTCTAAGTTGACGCGGGAAATTGAAAAGTCCTGCAGCCCGCGATCGACGAAGCTTAGCACCTCGTTGCGGCGGATGCTGGGCTGAATGAAGTCCGGGTGCGCCTGGTAAAACGCCTCTAGCTTGGGCTGATAGTGGGACAGACGAAAAAAGTAGTTCTGCTCATCCCGCCACTCTACTTTTAGGTTAGGGTGCAGGGCGCAGTGCTGATTTTCCAGCAGCTCCCGCTCCTCCTTAAACTCCTCGCAGGCGACGCAGTAGTGCCCCTGCTGATGCCCCAGATAGATGTCGTCGCTCTTTTGCACGCGGTCAAAGAATTCGCGCACGATCGCCTCATGCCTGGGGGCAGTCGTGCGGCTGAAGCGGTCGTACTGAATATTGAGCCGCTGCCACAGCGACACAAAGCTCTCGGCGACCAGGTCGCAGTGCTCCTGGGGCGATCGCCCCGACTGTAGGGCCGTCCGCTCAATTTTCTGGCCGTGCTCGTCCGTTCCCGTAATCATCAGCACGGGGCGGCCCGAGAGCCGATGAAATCGGGCCACAACGTCCGCCGCGATGGTGGTGTATGCGCTTCCCATATGGGGGACATCGTTGACGTAGTACAGGGGGGTGGTAACGGCGAAAGTGCGGGGGGAAGAGTCGGAAGTCATAGCGCGTACTGTCATACCAAAATTGGGCTAGGTCAGCTCTCGGCAGCCCTCACCAAACTAAATCTATTTTATGGGGCTACTCGCCTGAAAAACCTTAAGTGATTACATCGTTTGTGATGGCTGCTTTTTAACGTCCGCAGAAAGCGGGATGGGCGCTAGGCGGAACAGCGGTAGACCGAGTCAGGGAGACTGAAGACGCCCCTGGCTCGCCCCCTGCTTCACAATGTGTGTAGAGACGGTGGATCTGGGGACAGTGAGTCTGGGGGCGGTGGGCCTAGGGACAGGTATGTAACAATATATAAACGGGGACAACAGTAACAGGGCTCTAGAGATACGGCCTTTGAAGCAGCGCCGCTGACCAATGCCCCTTGTCGCAACGATGATCACGACCACTTGTTCAAGA
This sequence comes from Elainellaceae cyanobacterium, assembly GCA_050331115.1. Classification (GTDB taxonomy): domain Bacteria; phylum Cyanobacteriota; class Cyanobacteriia; order CAKZMO01; family CAKZMO01; genus JBCCAG01. The sequence continues at coordinate 2,586 of JBHJHD010000107.1, read as the reverse complement.
TTTAGCCTTATCAGTATTCATGGTTGACCGCCGACCGCTCCAAATCTCTCAGCAAATCCTTGAGGCGACAGGCACCCGCCTCTATGTTCACCACCGCGATCGCATTCCCCTAGACGACGCCGTCATCGTGGTCAGCAACCACCGCAGCTTTATGGATGCCTGCCTGCTGATGGCGGCCATCGAGCGGCCCATTCGCTTTGCCTGCCACCACTACATGGGCGAGGTGCCCGTTATGCGAGAGTTTGTTGAGAGCCTGGGATGCTTTCCCCTTGAGACCCCTGACCGGCGGCAGCGCGCCTTCTTTAAACAGGCGACTGACCTGCTCAATACCCGGCAGGTGGTAGGCATCTTCCCCGAAGGCACCCAGCCGATGGTCAATTTAATGCCCCCCAGCAGTATCCGCAAGTTCCAGCGGGGCTTTGCTCACCTAGCGCTGCGGGCTCCCGTACGGGAAGTCGCCATTTTACCTGTGGCGATCGCCTCCCGCGCAGAGTTCAGCGGTCCGGCCTTCCCCCTGAGGGCGCTGCACTGGATTGACCCATCAGAGCCGCTGTTTGACCGGCCCGGATGGCACCCCATCGTTATCTACCAGCAGGTCACGGTGCTTGTCGGCCAGCCCATCTGGATTCGGGCGGGCGATCGCCAGGAGTATGACGGCCGGCAGGCTAAGCAAGCCGTCCAGGAGCTCACCGATCGCTGCTATCAGGAGATTTCCGATCTACAGCAGCAGGCCTTCTAGATTCTGTGCTGCAGCGGGTTCATCTTCATAACAGGTACAGTTCGCCAATTTTTTAATTCAGCTTTACTTTCATCCGATTTAAGACCCTAATCAAAACCCATTAATACTACCCCTTTAAGCCGCCATGACCACAGATTCAGACCAGATGTTTTTTCTCAATCCCGAGCGAAAAGTGCCCTATCGGGAAAATATGCCGCTGTTTGTGTTTCTGCCGGGCATGGACGGCACGGGAGAGCTGCTCCATCTACAGACGGAGAGTCTCCACTACAGCTTTGACGTGCGCTGCCTAGTCATTCCGTCCACGGACATGCGTGGCTGGGATCAAATGGCCGATAGCGTTGCTGCGCTGATCGCCCAAGAGATAGCAGAGCGGCAGCGGCCGGTTTATCTGTGCGGTGAATCTTTTGGCGGCTGTCTGGCGCAAAAGGTGGTGACGCGATCGCCTCAGCTCATTGACCGGCTGATTTTGATCAACCCCGCCTCGTCATTTCGGGAGCGTCCCCTGCTGGTGTGGGGCTCCCAGTTTACTCAGTACATTCCTGATACCGTTTACCGGACGTCCTGCCTAGGGCTGCTGCCGTTTCTCGCACACCTCAAGCAGCTCGACAGCAAGGACAAAAGCGAACTGCTGCGCGCTATGCGATCGGTCTCCCGGGAAGGCGCGGCGTGGCGGCTCTCGCTGCTGAAAGACTTTGACGTCACCGATGACCAGCTGCAGCAGCTGCAGCAGCCAACGCTTTTGATTGCTGGAGTCCGCGATAAGCTGCTGCCGTCGCTTGCAGAAGCCGAGCGGCTCATCGACGTGATCCCCGACGCCCAAATGCACGTTCTTTTTGGAAGCGGCCATACCTGCCTACTCGAATACGACGTCAACTTAAGCGAGATTCTGCAGGCTACCCAGTTCGCTCCCGAGCTTCAGCAAAGTAAAACAGCTCAGCCTCTCTCAGCGACCTCGTAGCGCTTGGGCAGCAGGACTAGCCTAAAGTCAGAGCGGATAGGCGACATCTGAAATGGTAGGCTTCTAGTTAGGCCACATGCTGGACCTAATGGATTTGGCTATCCGAGCATTTAGGAGGAAATATTGATATGAAACGACTGGTGAAGATACTTGCGCTAGCCGCAGCCCTCGTATTTACAAGCGCTACTAGTTTTATCGGGCAACCTGCGCAGGCCAGCCCTGCGAGCCAGTTCACGGCACTCGCTCCGGCTCCCATATTGGCCGCAGAGCGACGCAACTTGATCGATGAGAGAGCCCGCAAGGTGGGCTACAAAGTTGACCTGAACAACTCCAATATCCGGGCCTATATTCCCCTCAAAGGCATGTATCCGACCTTGGCCGGCATGATCATTCGCTACAGCCCATTTGAGTCAGTTGACGAGGTGTTCGGCATGCCGGGTCTGTCTGAGCGGCAGAAGGAAATTTTGGAGAAACACCGAGATGAGTTTGTGGTGACCCAGCCGGAAGCCGCCTTCATCGAGGGCGCGGATCGCTTCAATAACGGTATCTATAAATAGTGCGCGAAATAGTGCGAGGTTTAGGGTGTGCGGTCTAGGGCTAGCCGTCTACGGCGCTCGGTCCTCAGTGTTGCTGCACTATAGTGATACGCCACAGCAATGCGCTACAAGTAATGCGCCACAAGTAATGCGCCACAGTAAGTCATGAAGGGACTCCGGGCTAAAGCCCGGAGTCCCTTCAATATAGAGATCTTATAGAGACCTCTACGGCGACCTAAAGCGTTAAGCTTTGGTTAAAATGGGCTTAGCTTTACCGGCTGCGGCGGGCGCTTGGATCAGTGCCTTCGCAGCCACGAGCAAACTATCTGTGCCCCCTCAACGTCGCTGGCGAC
>JBHJHD010000106.1:0-17062 GCA_050331115.1 Elainellaceae cyanobacterium | reverse complement strand
TTTTCAACTCTGCAGAAAGCAGCATCTGTAGCGCTGGCCGCATCGCCCAGGACACCGTCTTGGGCTCAAAATACAGCGGTGCATGGGCGATGCGGCGCTAATGCATTAGCGCCGCTGACCTGACTAGGTATCTTGACCTATTTGAGTTCTATACACGACAGTGAAATCAGCCTCGGTTAGGGCTGCGGCATCGAAATTTACAAACCGAGTCAGAATCTCATCAGCGCTAGAGATAGCACCTGCTTCAAAGACCAGGTCGCCAAACTGAAGTCCATCTGCTAGCCCAAGGACATCTCTCCCGACTTCAAAGTCTCGGATCAAGTCTGTGCCAGTACCTACCGCAATCACAAACTCATCACCTGCTACAAGCTCTAGTGGTGGTGTATTGAGCAGTATCGAGACGTTGTTGCGCTCAAAGCTAGCTGAATCACGGCTCTCAAAGTTGACTGATGCCAAATCAATCAGGCCATCGCCGTTGAAGTCTCCTGAGGTGATCGCTCTGGAGGCGAGACCTGTCGCAATATCGAGGCGATCGCCAAATCCGCCGGCCCCGTCGCCGACCAGCACCGTTACGTCGTCGCTAAAGAAGTTAGCCGATGCCAAGTCTAAAATTCCGTCGCCGTTCAAATCCGCAGCAGTCAGGCCGGAAGGTAAGTCTCTCACTGCAAAGTCGGTGCGATCGCTAAATCTACCCAGTCCGTCTCCCAGCAGAATTGACACCGAGTTCTCATCGGCGTTGCCTACGGCTAAGTCAACGCTGCCGCTGCCGTCGAAATCGCCGACGGCGCTCGTATCGGGGCGATCGCCCACCGCTAAATCGGTTCCGTCAAGGAAGCCACCGTCACCATTCGCAAGGACAATAGAGACGGTGTCTGCAAGGGAGTTGACGACGGCTAGGTCAGAGAAGCCGTCGCCGTTGAAGTCTTCAGCCGCAATGGCGAACGGGCCTTCCTGCGCAGCTAGGTCGAGGCGATCGCCAAAAGTGCCGCTGCCGTCGTTGAACAGCACCGACGCCGTGTTCTCCCCTCCAAAATTTGCGGCGGCAAGATCCGGGCTGCCGCTGCCAAGTCCAGCGCGCCGTCTCCGTCAAGGTCACCGGAATCAACAAACAGAGGCGTATCGCCTACGCCTACGCGGTCAACCTCAAAGGCGAGGGGCATATTCATCTCAGTGGCCGACTCAGTGGCCACAAGCTGGCCGCGCAGCTCCCCAGGATTGGGAAACTCAGAGGTGTGAACCTGCAGGTAGATATTGCCCGCCAGGCTCTCGTCGGTGAACTTTGAGAAAAGCTTGGACTCGTTGGGCTCATCAAAATCCCCTGTGTAGCGCCCGTCAGGCAATAGAGTGCACGTGCGTCCTATCGTCTTCAGAAACTAAAGCCTTGAGCCAGCAGGCTCGTTCTAAGCCACAGGGCAAACATAAGTATGTTGTTTATAGGTATGTTGTTTATAGGTATGTCGTTTGCCCTATCGAACAAAGCCCCGCAAAAGCAGCTTCTAGAGAGCGCTAGGGGCCGGAATATCAGCCGGGTCGCTCGTTTCTTCCTCGACCTCATCACCGACTTCGCCCGCGCTGAGGTCAAGCAAAAACTGAAGCGCTTTAGCAATGTATTCGGCGCAGGTGCGGGGCGATGCCTCGTAGAACCGCTGCCAGGCCTGAGCGACGTAGTGATCGTAATGGGCTTCGCTGAGGTTCTCGTCCACAATATGGTCGATCCAGGCGAGGCGCACAGCGTGGCCGATGAGCACGTCCAGCACGATGTTGCTCTCGATTTCTAGATTGGGGTTGCGCTGCGCGATCGCCGCCAGTTCCGCCAGCGCCTCCACCGTAATTTGTCGGTATTCCGGAGCCTGGAGCTTGTTGAGCAGGTGCTCGACCCTGAGGGCAAAGTTTTGCTCCTCCGGCGTCATCTCCGAGAGCACCAGCTCGCTGTCCAGGCGGTTGCGGCGCTCTAGCTTATCGCCGATCACAATTCCCTTACAGTGCTCTAGGACGGCGCGCACGTCGCTGTAGAAGTTCTCCGGCATGCGGTTAAGCGCCCCCTCCCGCTGCCGGTGCCGCCACCAGCTGCCGCCAAAGGGCCCGCCACTTACCGCCTCAAAGACAATTTTCTCCGGCAGCGCCCACTGAATGTCCTGACGACGCTTCACCTGCAGCGATTCGTGGCGCGCCAGGCTCTGCCCCAGGGTGCTGTAGCCCTCGAGAACGTGCTGCAGCCGCTGCTTCACCTCAAATGGGCTCATCTGCGCCAGCAGCTCAAAGGCCTCGTCTTGAGACCCCCCTTTTTCTTGAGAGAGCTCGTCGGTCAGCAGCAAGATCAAATATCCCGTGCGCAGCGTAAGCAGCCCGTCGAACAGCTCCGGGTTTGTCTTAATCAGAATGCTCAAGTAGATCAAAATCTCTTGGGTCAGCGGCCGCTCCCGCACGTCTTCGCCGCAGCAGGCCTCAATTTTCTCCACAATCTCCCCGTGGGACATCGGCTCTTGAATCAGGCAGCCTTCCCGGTAGACTTCACCGATGGCGATCTGCTTTTGCCGTACCAGGATATCGGTCACCGCATCCGATAGCCCAATGTCGATCTTCACCAGCAGGCCGGCCGCGCGGCGAATGATGGACCAAAGCTCCAGCTCGCTGGACTTGGTGTAGACCTCTGCCAGCAGGTCGGTAACCGTAATCACCTCGTCATCTTCACCAAAGCCGGTGTCAAAGGCCAGCCCTTCAAGCCGGGCGAGGAGATCCAATAGCTCGATTTGCTCGTAGAGGTTTTGGGACGCTTTGAGCGACTGCAGCAGCACGCCGCGATCGCGCTCGCCCTCAATTTTGAACTCCTCGGTGTAGCTTAGGGGACCGTTGCGGTCGGGGGAGAACTCAAGCAGGCGCGAGACAATTACGCTGCCCTGCACCGACGCGCGGGCCAGCTCGAAGTCGGGTAGGTGGTCGATGCGCTCGATGTTGGCGGTGAGGCTAAACCGGTTGAGGTGACCGAGGGTAACCGGCGTGCCGTCGCAGTCTCCGTCTCGGAGCTGCTTGATCAGCGTCAGCAGGGGCGATCGCTCGATGCTGCTAAACCGGTGCAGCTCAAACATGGAATTGGTGAGCAGCAGGGTTACCGTAGGCCGACCTAAAGCGTGCCAGTGACGGTGGATATAGGCTAGCTCCCCCCGGATTTGGGCCACCAGGAAGTGGTAGTCTCGCGTCAAATAGAACTGCCGCTGGTCCAAGAAGGCGGGTAGAAATACCACCATTTCCCCCTGGATACGGAACAGGTGAGCCGTCGTCAGGCTGCGCAGCCGCCGAATGGGCCTGCCGGAGAGCTTCAGCTTTTCGCTGCGCCCAATCTGGGAGTAGATGGCCGACAGCTCGCTGGCCTGCCGCACCTGAATCGAGTCTAGCTCTTCTAGGGTCTGGGTCTCGATGCCGTTGGCGGCCAGCTCGCTCTGCAGCGCCCCATCTTCCGCCAGCAGCGCCACCTGCACTAGGGGCTGACGGTGCTGACCGAGCCGGCGGTAGCGGCCCAGCGGGTCGATATCCCCCATGGAAATCAGGCCGTCCTGCAGCATGCGCCCCAGTAGATAGAGGCTCTGAGCCCACACCAGGGGCAGATTCTCGTTGGGCAGGCGCTTTTGGCTGCTGGGTCGCTCCCGCTCCGCCTCGATCGCCTCCTCCGGCACGTAGTACAGCTCCGGCAGCACGTGAAACTTGCCCTGCTCGACGGTGATTTCGTCCAGCCGGTCGCGGTAGCGCTTAGCCGTGGGGCGATCGCCCTGGGCAATGGCGTCTAGCATCAGGTAGGTGAAGAACAGCGGCCACTCGCATTCGATGTGCTCAAACTGCTTGAGTTCTGCGGGCTCGTAATGCAGCCGCGTGACGTCCTCAATGATTGCCTGATGCCCATCCCGCAAAAAGCGCTTGCAGCCGTAGTGTCCCTCTAGCTTGCTGGCGATCGCCTCGCGAGTTTTGTTCACCAGGGCCACGCTTTCGATGGCAAAAGCCGGATAGCCAATGATGCTCAGCACCGAGGCGTCTACCTCTTTGGAGCCCGATTCCCGGGGCAGCAGTGACTCTAGGGTGATGCGAGCGCGAGCAATCTCATCGGGTAGGACGTAGACCACCGACGCTGCGCCGCCCTGCACGCCAAACAGATTGAACCCGTTCAGCGCCTCTAGGGCCGCCTTAGCCATGCCCACCGAGCTCGCGTTTAGCTCAGGCTTACCGTGGTTGATTTTGTTGCCCCGCTCCCAAATGCCGTAGTCCGGCGTCCGGTAGGCGCGTCCGATGTAATACGCCAAGTTTTGGACAAAGCTCACCTCGTCGAGGGTCTGGATGATATTGAGACCTGAAGCAATCATCTGGGCCAGCATCAGCAGGTATATCGAGATGGCGTCAATCTGCAGGTGACCCCACTCGTCGTCGCCCACCACCGGGTCACCCGAGACGGGGTGGTATTTGGCGTGGAGTGAATCGATGGGGGCTTGAGTGACTTTGAAGCGCTCGACTTTGTCTGCCTGCTTCATCATGGCGTAGAGCAGGCCCCGCATTAGCTTAATTGTGCTGTGCTCTAGCTCATAGCCGCGGCCCTGGTCGTTGTCAAGCTTGCGGTAGGCCAAAGCCAGCCCCCACACCGCCAAAATGCTGTAGACGTTGTCGCGCACCCAGGCGTCGGTGTAGTTGCCGTGGACGGTAATTGCGGTGCTGGCGGGCAGCAACCCGACGAGGGGGGTCTGCTTAGCGAGGATTAGCGCCTGTACTTCATCGTAGTAGGCCTCTAGGTCGCGGCGGGGCGATGCTGCAGAACAGAAATCGAATTGACGCGCGTCAGCCATGGCGATTACCTCGATACTTAATAAAAGTGCAGCAGATAGCCCCGTCCGTCAATATTCCCCTTTTGGCGATCGCTAGACCAGATAGCCAGACCGGTGGACGAGCCTCGCAGGAGACCGTAGGACAGCCGTTTAGGCTAAGTTTACGCAGCCGTTTGGGCTAGGGTAACTTCAGCGTATCGGCACAGAACGCCTGCATTTGAAGCGCCTGCATCAGACCAATGCATTGGCAATATCCTTTTAGCAACCCAAGTGTAACCTAAGGTCACACTTGTACACATTACTTACCCATTCATAACTAAATCTTTGCGGTGTAACATAAGCGGTGAAGCGCGGCATTCGCAAAGGCGACCGGAAACGCAATGGCTAAACGACTAGAGCAGCAAAAGCACCCCGATCAAGGGCAGGAAGCGCGAGTTCTAGGGCTGCCGGTGCACATCCTAGACGACTATTCGAGCTGGCTTCTACAGCAAGTTGAGCGCCGTAGGCCGATCCAGGTGGTCACCCTCAACGCCGAAATGGCGATGCAGGCCGAGGGTAACGCTGCCCTAGCCGAGATTATTCGCAGCGCCGAGCTGGTGGTGCCCGACGGGGCTGGGGTGGTACTGTACTTGCGCCTGCGCAATCGGCGTATCCAGCGCTGCCCCGGCATTGAGCTCGCTGAGTCGCTGCTCGCGCGGGTGGGTCAATCCTCTGATGATCACAGCGTCTTTTTCTACGGCGGTGCCCCTGGCGTGACCCAGGATGTAGCTCAGCGCTGGCAGTCCCGCGCGCCGCAGCTCAGAATCGCCGGCGTTGAGCATGGCTACATCACGCCTGAAGAGCAGGATAGGCTACGCGATCGCCTCCGCCGTGAGCAGCCCGCGTTAATTTTGGTGGGGCTTGGCGTGCCCCGTCAGGAATTTTGGATCGCCGAGCACCGTCACCTGTGCCCCAACTCGGTTTGGATCGGCGTAGGGGGCAGCTTCGATATTTGGGCGGGCGCTAAAACGCGGGCACCGGCCTGGCTGCGCAATAACAATCTAGAGTGGAGCTACCGGCTGTACAAAGAGCCCTGGCGCTGGCGGCGAATGCTGGTGCTGCCTCAGTTCGCCTGGCGCGCCGTGAGGACCCTTGGACGCTAAAACCCAGGTGAAATTCGTTTCTTGCCCGCTCCCCGACCACGCTATCCGGTAAATTTTAAGTTCAGGCGGCAAACGCTTGGTTATTTGCCGTTCATCGTTTAAGATTCCATATCAGTATCAGTATCACAGCCCACGGTTGCCCAAATCGATCCATAGGTTGATTAATCCATGTCTCTAAAGACCGCTGCTGACCTGCCCGTATCTGGATCTTCTGACGGGGCATCTCGCCCTCGTCGCTCAGTATTTCGCCCAGACCGTCCCAGCTCTTCCCAAGCGGCACCTCCTCCAGGATCACCTTTTCCAGGATCGCAGCGCGGCGGCGCAGCGGCACAGCCTTTTGCCGCTCAAGACGTTTCAGACTCCCCAGAGCGCTCGAGCGCCGCTCGACCGGCCCCCCAGCCTATCATCCGCTTAGAGCAGGTGACCAAGACCTACGCAAACGGCAGCCTGGCCCTCAATAACGTCAACTGGCAGATTCGCCAGGGAGACTTTTGGTTTGTCACCGGGCCATCGGGAGCGGGAAAATCAACTTTGCTAAAGCTGCTCTACGGCGCTGAGCGCTGCTGCAGCGGCAATATTATCGTCAATGACCAGTCGGTCTGCGGGCTGAAGGGCAATCGACTCTCAATGCTGCGGCGGCAGATTGGCGTTGTGTTTCAGGACTACAAGCTGATTCCCCGGCGCACGGTGTCTGAAAACGTGGCGTTCGTGCTCTGGGCCCAGGGCTTTACCCGTAAGGAAATTCGGCGGCGGCTGGTGCCTACCCTAAAAATGGTAGGCCTGCAGGACAAGGCGGACTCCTTCCCCCACGAGCTATCGGGGGGCGAGCAGCAGCGGGTGAGCATTGCCCGAGCTATTGTAAATACGCCGCCGGTGCTGCTGGCGGATGAGCCTACAGGCAACCTAGACGCCTACAATTCTTGGCAAGTGGTGAAGATCCTTAAGAAGCTGAATGCAGTGGGCATCACGGTAATTATCACCACCCACGATGAGCACCTGGTGCGGCTGTCGGATTTCCCGGTGGTGCAGCTTCGAGATGGACGGCTGCATCAGATGCGCGATTGGGAGATTGGCCGCAGCCAGTCGGCGCCGCTGGCAATATAGACCCCTCATTCTCTAACCCCTTCTCCCATCGGGAGAAGGAAAACAGTCAATCTCGGCTTAGGCGATCGCGCAGGCGATTGAGGCGATCGGTAGAGCTGACGGGCGATCGCGGCTGGGGCAGCTCAAAGTTGGGCCAGGTAGGCAGGTCGCTGCAGGGGCAGGTAGCGGCTCCAACACCGACCGACGCTGCCGGAATAGGCATATCGCAGCGGGCGCAGGAGTCAATCTCCCACGCCTCGCTCAGCAGGTCGGCAACGGTTTGGTCGGTGCCCGCTAAGTAATAGGCCTGTTTCTTGCTGAGCACCGTCTGCCAAAGCGCCTCAAACGCGTCGCTGTAGCGATCGCCAGCAATAACCAGCTCCGGACGGCAAGAGTCACCCTGGAGAGAAACAACGGGCTTGCCCGCTTGAAACCAGTAGGCCAGATATTTACGGACGTCCTGTTCGGTAGCCATGGCGTAGTTTTGAGGAGTGCGGCTGTAAGCGTGGCGCGACAGAGCGCTTTATCTCCGCTTTCTGTGATCCTAGACGTAACTGATTAAATCGGTGTAGAGTTCACAGGAACTCTACAGATTTAAGCGGACTTGCTGCTAACCTGACAGGTATAGCAAACGCCCTGGGCCACTTGCGCGCCCTATCGCCTCCACGACTGAGCGCTTTGAGCCCAAGATCCTGCCTGAAGGCGATATGGCCACCGTAATGTAGCGTGAAAGATATAGCGTGAAAGGAGTCCTATATGCCCCTGCTCTTGATTGCGGCACTGATTGTGGCATTCCTTGCCGTGGTGTTCGCCCTGCAAAACTCGGTTCCTGTGGAAGTCAGCCTGGGCATCTGGCGGTTTGAGGCGTCGCTGGCGATCGTTCTACTGATTACGCTGGCGATCGGGTTGTTTGTCGGGCTGTGCGTCGCCATCCCCGCCCTGATTCGCCGTGGCCTCCGCATCTCTCGCCAGAAAAAGCAGATTGCCCAGCTCCAGAGTGAGCTGGTTGAGGCTCAAACCGAAAGCCCTGAGAGTTATCCGACCTCACCAATGCTGGCGTCACTGCCGTCGTCTTCCGAAGCTTCGCCCAGCGCCCAAACGCGAATTTCAGAGTATGGGGGCGAGCGCAGGGACGCAGCCAGCGACGCTACAGATGGCCCAATAGATCGCTCGGCGGAAGAGTATTACCGGTAGCGCTTGCGCTAAGGCCAATAGCTAAGACCAGTAGCTAAGACCAGTAGCTAAGGCCTGTAGACCAGCACCGGCACCCGCTTATAGGCTGGCGTTTGAGACTGCGGGTCGATGTGGCCCTTCATCAGCACGTTGGCCTCGGGGTAGAACATCAGCGCTGCGCCCTGGCGCACCGCGCCGCAGATAATTTCGATGTTCTCCAGCTTGCCTGCGTCGCCCTGCACGGTGACCCGCTGGTGATCTTTCAACCCGGCTTGAGCTACATCGTCGGGATGCATCAAGATGCAGTGGCGGTGGGGCATACCGCGATACTTATCGGCAGTGCGATAAACCACGGTGTTGTGCTGGCCGTAGCCACGCCCGGTAATCAGCGCTACCACTGTGCCCTGGGCGTCGTCCGATGCGTCAAAGTCCTGTTTACTGGGCAGGGTCAGGGTGGGTAGCTCGGGGATCTGCATCTTGGCTCTGCCAGAGTCGGTGGGGAAGTGGGGCTTGGTGATGATGCGGCCACCGATGGTGAATTCCTCCAGCGTTTCGTCTATGGTGCCAATGGCCTCGTAGCCGGGGACCGTTTTGGCGATCAGCCGGCGGACGTAGCGGGTGTCTTTCAGGCGGCGCCAGTCCACCGGGCTGCTGCCGTGGAGCCGGTGGGCGATTTCGGTCAAGAAGTCCACTTCAGCCACCAAGTCAGCGTCCTTCAAGTGGGTTTCCCCCGCGTCGTTGAGCCGCACAAAGTTATTGCCCGACTCGACGGTGGTTTTGTGGGGGTTCTCGAAGCGGTTGAACACCGGCAGCACTAGAGTATTCTGGCGGGCCAGGCCGTGGAAGTGGCCCAGGTTGGGCTTGGTGGCCAAGTAGACGATGGTGTTAATGTTGCCTAGGGCTCGCTTAGCCTGCGTCAGGTCCGGGTTGGCGGCGTAGAAATTGCCCCCTAGGCACAGCAGGGTATCTACGAGCCCTGCGTCGGCGGCTTCCACCAGCGATCGCGAATCATAGCCCGGCTCTCGGGTTAGCGATCGCTCCAGTATGTTCTCCATCGCCTCCCGCAGCCCTTCTTTGAGCTTGTTAAACACCCCCATGGAGCCGAAGCCCTGTACGTTGGAGTGGCCGCGCACCGGCATCAGCCCCGTGCCCTCGCGGCCCGCGTTGCCGGTGAGCAGGGCTGTGTTAGCGATGCCGAAAATATTGTCCACGCCGTTGGTCTGGTGGGTGATGCCCATAGCCCAGGCAAACACCACCCGCGACGACTGGCTAAGCTGCGTGGCCGCCGCCTCGATCTGCTCCTGAGGTACGCCGCAGGTAGCGGCAATCTCTTCCCAGGTGGTGGCCTGCGCCTGTGCCACTACCGCTTCCCAGTTCTCCGTGTGCGCCTGCAGGAAGGGTTTGTCGATCAGCCCCCGCTCCACTAGCGATTTTTGGATGCCTACCAGCAGCGCCAGGTCGCTGCCGGGGAGCGGCTGCAAAAACAGCGTGGCGATGTCTGAGCCGGGCACTAGGGATTTAACCGGGAAGGCCGGTGAGCCAAACTTCACTAAGCCAATCTCTTTCACGGGGTTGACCACAATCACCTTGCCGCCCCGGTCCCGCAGCTTAATCAGCTCGTTGAGCAGCCGGGGATGATTTGCCGGGGCGTTGGAGCCCAGCAGCATCACGCAGTCCGACTGGCGCAGGCTCGCCAAACTCACCATGGAGGTGCCGGTGCCGAAGACTGCTTTAAGCGCCACTGACGAAGGCCGATGGCATAGGTCAGAGCAGTCTGCCAGGTTGTTGGTGCCCAAGGCCCGCATCATCAGCTGCAGCAAAAACGCCGCCTCGTTAGAGGAGCGCCCGGAGCTGTAGGAGGCGACGCGTTCAGCTGGTTTACGAAATTCTGCCGCCACCAGCTCATACACCGCTTCCCAGCTAATCCGCTGGTAGTGAGACTGGCCCGCCCGCAGAATTAGCGGCACGGTCAATCGCCCCAGGCGATCGGCCTCTCGGGAGGTGAGCTGCTGGAGCTCGTGAATATTATGCTGCTCAAAAAACTGCGGCTCGACGCCGGGCATCAGCTCGGCTTTGATGGCCTCCATGCTCTTGGCGCAGCGCTGCAGCCCTTCGTCTAGCTCGTTTTTAAACCCGCCTTTTTGGCCGCCGGTTCCCCAGGCGCATGAGAGGCAGGCGCTCTTCTTAAAAATCACGTCCCAGGCTCTGGGGCCTTGGGCGTCGAGGGTGTATCTGGCCCACTGCTTAATGACGGGCAGGCCGCCGCCAATGTCACGACCGGGGTGCTCGTCGCTGGCGTGATCTTGAGTGTTAGGAGTGCTGTTTTCCATGGGGGCGGCTGGCAAAGTGCGGGGTCAGATGGCCTGGGTCAGCTCGGATGAAAGTATTATCGCATCTTGAATAGGGGCCGCGGGGCAGGGCGATCGCTTTTCTATAGATGGCGCTTGACCCGCTGAGGCAGCCCGAAACGCTTGGTATAGCGATCGCGGGCTATAGTTTGATTGTAAGTGCCTAAATACACGCTGGGTTGACTAACGCTAGGAGCGACTTGCCGTGAGCGTCACTATTGATCTGAGCACCGTTGTCCGCCTCAATGACGAGCAATTTTATCAGCTTTGCAGGGCTAACCCAGAGGTTAAGTTCGAGCGTAATTTGCTAGGGGAGATTGTGATTGTGTCGCCCACCGGTGGAGAAACGGGGAAGCGAAACGTCGAGATTGCGGCTGATTTTGTAATTTGGAATCGAAAGGCTCAGCTTGGGTTTGTGTTCGATTCTTCGACTTGTTTTCGGCTTCCCATTGGCAGCAGTCGCTCGCCGGATGTAGCCTGGGTGAAACGCGATCGCTGGTTGGCCCTCACCCCTGAGGAGCGCCAAAAGTTTCCGCCCCTGTGCCCTGATTTTGTGCTGGAGCTGCGCTCTTCTACGGATGCGCTCAAGCCCCTGCAGGAGAAGATGCAGGAGTATGTTCGGGCGGGGATTCGGCTGGGATGGTTGCTTAATCCGGCGGATGGGCAGGTGGAGGTGTACGGGCCGGCTGGGGTAGAGATGCTGGAGTGGCCGGGGAGCCTTCTGGGGGAGTCGGTGCTGCCTGGGTTTGAGCTTGAGTTGGCTTGGCTATGGTCTGGGAGTTGAGCTGATTTGGGCTACGGCGATCGCTACCAGAGAGAGGAAAGCCGTCCTTCGAGGGGTTCGTATTCGTCTTCTAACAGCCAGGTCTGGGCGTCGTTGTAGGCAGGGGTGGCAGCTCATTTTTATCGATGAAGTCTGAGGCCAGGAAGTCTTGGCTGACGAGGAGGACGGCTACTTTGGCGCGGGCTAGAGCGGCTTCAATTTCGTATCGCTATTTTGCGCCAGGGTTGATTTTGGTGTCGTCCCACATCGAAAGCTTTCCCTTACGGGCTTGGGGCTTGAGAAATTTTTGTAGCTTTTGGAGCCATCCAGCATCTTGATGGCTGTAGCTGATGAAAACCTGGTCGCGGTTGAGTTTTGCCATGGGTGGGACAACCTGGAGGGATTTTGCCTTTTGGTGGTCTAGGTCGTTTTGTAGTCGGTTTATCTGCTTACCAAGTTTGGGGGTGCCCATGATAGTGTCGAGGAGCAATCGCGCCTCAATCATATCTAGGCTTTTGCCGCATTGAACTAAGCCATGAGTTCTTAACGACCGGCGAAGCTGATCTAGTGGAAAGAAATTGTGCCTGCGTAAGGTGATGCGCAACCGCCGTTCTTTCCCCACCGACGAGTCAGCCCTCAAGGTAATTTATCTTGCCATCAATAATATCTCCAAGAAGTGGACCATGCCGATTCGCAACTGGAAGAGCGCCTTGAATCGCTTTGCTATTAAGTTTGAGGATAGATTCCCGACTTAATCTCTCACAAAAGGCACAATCTTATTGACAAACCCAAGGTTCAATGCTGCTGCTTTCTCTATAGCCGCCCTCTCAATCAGCTGTAGCAATTTCTCGTTGGTCATCGCCCGATCGCCCACATCATCCTTAACACTTCAGCCACAAAAACAGGCATCGTTAGTGCGCAATGTGCTTTTCCTGAGTCAGCATTGTTTGCTACAACGTATTTACTGGATAAGCACGAACTGTCCCGTCTACCGTCACCACTGTCAATCCATGATGCAGTGCTTGACGGACCAGCATCCTATCAAATGGATCACAATGTAAAATTCTCACACATCCTCAAACCCACGCAGAATATCTTCTGGCAGCGGAGCGTCAAAGTCATCTGGAACAGTAAATTCTCCAGCGCATAACCCAGAAGGCCGCTGTTCTGAGCTAGCGATAGGGCGAACCTCAGCAATAGGTTGGCTAGAGCGGCTGATAATCAACGTTTCGCCCGCCTCAACCTGGCGCAAATACTTCAGCGGATCGCGCTGGAGTTCATCAACCGTGATAGTCACCATAGATCTCGACAACAGATTGGTTAACTCTATTATCCGATCTCATCTTGGCAAAATCTTTCAAGCCAAACCGCTTTAGTACTGCGAAACGTGCTTGTTGCGATCGCCCTACAACGAACAGTCTGTGACCCACCGTTAAATACTTCTCCTTACCGGGCACTACTACCGAATACGCGATCGCTAAGCCTGTGGGGCGGTATCGATGTGAAGATTCCAGAAGACGCGATTATTGCAGACGATAAAGTCTCTCGCTACCTCCTGGTAAGAATGTCAGCGACAGGCGTAACGAGTACGGCGTCTTGTATCAGGTTCCAGGGAAGCTGATTTGGGAAAACGGTAGAAGCCTCTCCGTTGTTACAATCTGGCTAGAGCGGCAAATTGATGGAAAATTTCAGTTCGCAACGCTCAAGCCCTTGAAGGAGTCTTGATATGAAAGTTGAGCTTTATCAAGAAGTTGCCCTATCTCGCGACTTGCCGGACCACAATCTGAGAGCGGGAGATATCGCAACGCTAATAGACCTCGTTCCCCATCCCAGCGATGGTGAACAGGGCTGCATCCTAGAAATCTTCAATGCCGTTGACAACTCCGTCACCGTTATCGCCGCCCCCATCTCTGCCATCAAAGTCCTACAACCCGACCAAATCCTAACGGTCCAAGCGTTTCCGTAGTCTGTCTAGCCGCTGCCTCAGCTCCTTAGCGATCGCCCCATCAATTCTCCACCCTACGGTTGCGATCGCCCCCCCAATCCTGTAAACTCCTGCTCAGCGTTTAAACATCAAGCGCCCGCTGACCGTGATACCAACACGACCAACGGGCTAACCTCGCAAACTTGGTCGAAGCAAGTCCGGAGGCTAACCAAAAGTGTACGACCTTTGTACATCTCCTTGGGAAGCCACCCCTCTTTGTCCTGCCCCAACGGGCACCAGCGAGCGGGGTGGCTTGGGTTTGAGCGCCCCCAACCCAACCAAGGAGATTAAGTGAATATGTCAACCCAAGTCTATCGGGCCAGCTTCCCCTGGCCCGACGGGGAACCTCTGCCCAAAACCCAGGCCACCACGTCCTGCGCGTTATCGCCATTGGCCACCCCGACGCCGTGCAAAACCACATCCACTCCATGCACAGCTTCGGCTACGCAGAAGCCAACGACTGGACCCAACCCGTTCCCACCGGCCATCCCAACGAGATCATGCGCATCTTAGCCAAGCGTAGATCTGAACTATCCTCAAGCAGGCAATCAGCCTTTCCGTCGGCAGGTTTCCGCTAAAAGAAATCAAGATATCCCGCTTTAGGCCTTTCGCCTGACCCACCGCTGCAAGCCACTCAGGAAAAAACAGCGGATTGCCCAATTGCCCAATCTGAATCCAGGGCTTTGAGTGGTCAACCACAACCTCTAGGTCAACAGCTTCCGCAGCGTTCTCCCTCGACGTAATCTGATAGGGGTAAAACTGCTGGGTAGGCTCTAGAGCGCAGAGCTGGGTATCGTTAACCACAACAGCCCATCCCGCTTCAACCAGAGCCGCAATCAGCCGCATTTCCTGAACGCGAAACCGCCAACTTCTAGCGTCAATTAGACGAGCTGCAGTCTGCGCAGCTGCTAAATTTTGCTTGGCCGGGGCGACTACTTTGTCCATGCAGTCAATGTGCTGACGCTGTCGCCATCCAAGCTTAAGCGTCTAAGCGTCAATATCGCCTTCGAAATCGTCCGACACTGGCGCAAGAGACTTCTCCATCACCATGCGCTGCTGCGCCGCCCGCAGGAAGTAGCCATTCATCATTGCTGACGCCAAAAGCTGGCCTAAGCTCTCGCGGCTCGTGCTAATCGTCACGTCAAAATGCTGAGGCGGCAGGCCACCAAGCATCGTGTGCAGCGTCTGCTCCATCAGCTTGCGCGCATTGTCATCAGGCTGAGAGAGGCGAGCGACCGAGTCAGGGCTGAGAGATTTTACATACTGCATCAGCTCATTATCAGAGCCCATTTGTCGCGCAAAAAAATCTGTAGCGTTTGAAGTATCCTTCATACTCATCGAGCCTCGATAACTGCGTTTTCGTTATCTATACTGTAGCGAAGCTAAATGAGAGGAGAGGTGTATAGGACCGAACTTCAAATGGGCAGGTTCTACCCCTGCGATCGCCAAGCAACAAAGCACGCTCCCGACGCTCTATCCTCGGGCCTCATAGGCCTCCAGCAGCGCGATCGCTGCCGCCAGCGTATCGGCCTCCTCAATGGGCTTGTCGTGCCGCCAGCGCAGAATGCGGGGAAAGCGCACCGAAATGCCCGACTTGTGGCGGCTCGACCTAGCGATGCCCTCAAAGCCGATTTCAAACACGTGGGTGGGCGTCACGCTGCGCACCGGGCCAAACCGCTCTGTCGTATGGCGGCGAATCCAGCGGTCTAGCTTCTCAATTTCGTCGTTATCCAACCCCGAGTAGGCCTTAGTAAAGGTGACCAGCTCCCTCTCTTGCCCCTCCTTCTCTTGTCCCTCCTTCTCGTGCCACAGCGCAAAGGTATAGTCGGTGAATAGGTTGGCCCGCTTGCCGCTGCCCGCCTGGGCGTAGATTAGCACCGCGTCTAGGGTCATGGGGTCCACCTTGTGCTTCCACCAGTAGCCCCGCTTGCGCCCCACTAAGTAAGGGCTGTCCAGGGCCTTAAGCATCAGGCCCTCGGCCCCCTCCTGGTGCGATCGCGTCCGCAGCGCGTCCATCTCTTCCGCACTCTCAAAGCGAAAGCCCTCCGACAGCATGGCTTGCCCCAGGGGCGAGCCAGTGATCACCTGGTTGAGGAGAGAGAGGCGATCGCGCAGCGGCTTTTCCCGAATGTCCGTCCCGTCGTGCTCCAGCAGGTCATAGGCCATAAATCGCACCGGGTTCTCCGCCATCACCTGCTTCGACACCCGCTTGCGCCCCAGCCGCTTCTGCAGGGCGTTGAAGTTCATCGGCCCGGCGTCTCTCCAGCACAAGATCTCTCCGTCTACCACCGTGCCGTTGGGCAACTGGGCAAAGTCCGTCGCCAGCTCCGGAAACTGGTGGGTCACCAAGTCCTCCCCCCGCGACCAGATGAACACGTCATCGGCCCGCGAAATGATCTGCGCCCGAATGCCGTCCCACTTCCACTCTGCCCGCCAGCGGGAGAAGTCTTCGGCGGCAAACTTCTCCTCGTCGATGGGGGAGGCCAGGAAGAAGGGATAGGGCTGGCTGGGGGCGGTCTCGGTCGCCGACTGGCTCACCAGCTGCGCAAAGAAATCTTCGGTGGGCTCGAAGTCTCCCATCAGCCGGTGGGTGACCACCGCCTCGGGCAAATCGTAGGCTTGGGAAAGCGCCCGCACCACTAGCTTACTGGACGCCCCCACCCGGAACGCCCCGGTGAGCACTTTGTTGAGCACAAACACCTCGAAGCCCTCTAGGGAAGACCACCAGGTGACGATTAGCCGCGTCAGCTCCTCATCCATCTCCACTGCCTTCACGGTGGGGATCACCTGCTCCATCCACTCGTACAGCGGCAGATCTAGGCGGGCCTGGCGCTCTAGGTCGGCGCTAGGCAATAGGAGGGCGATCGCCTCTGCGGAGTCGCCCACGTGGGCGTAGCAGTCTTTGAACAGCCACTCGGGCAGGTCGGACACCTGCAAAAAGACGTCTCGCAGCACGCGGGAGGTGACCAAGCGCCTGCGGGTTTTGCCCAGCAGCAGATAGAGCGCCCACACTGCGTTACGGGGCGTCTCTTCGCGAAAGTATTGCTCTAGGGCCGCAACTTTGGCGTTGGTGGAGGTGGTGGCGTCTACGGCTTGGAATAGCTGCGTGAAGCGTTGCATACACCCCCTATAGTCCTCCTTGGAAAGGGGGACGGCGACAGCCGGGGGTCAAGCAGTACGGGTATCCCAAAACCTAAGAACTCAGCTTCGCCTTTACCATCGCCTGCACCGCCTTGCCATCAGCCCGCCCCTTCGTCTGCTGCATCACCGGCCCCATCACCTTACCCATATCCTTCGGTGACGACGCCCCCGTTTTGGCGATCGCCGCATCAACAATCGTGCTCAGCTCTTCTTCCGTGAGCTGCTGCGGCAGGTAGGTCTCGATGATGCTCAGCTCCTGAGCCTCCTTATCCGCCAGGTCGTCGCGTCCCGCGTTCCGGTACTGCTCAATCGAGTCGCGCCGCTGCTTAGCCTGCTGCACCAGCACGTCAAACTCCTCCGGCTCGGTGAGCGACTCGCGCCCCTTCCCCCGCACGTCGGACTCTTTTTCAAGCAGCACCTTCTTGATGCTGCGCACGGTTTCCAGACGAATCTTATCCTTCGCCTTCATCGCCGTTTTAATGTCCTCGCTGATCTGATCTTTAAGGGTCATAGCTTAATAGTCTGGCTCCTCCTCATACTCCACCACCCGCTTCTTCTCAGGAATATTGAGCTTCTGGGGCTCATAGGGCTGAGGGTTTTCATCGCTAGACCAAGCGTCCCCAGTC
>JBHJHD010000105.1:0-20079 GCA_050331115.1 Elainellaceae cyanobacterium | reverse complement strand
GGTAGAAAAGCGAATATAGAGGAGTAGACTCAGCACAGCGATCGCTTTCCTATGAGCTTAATCCATCACTTCAAACAGATACGAGACTATCGCACCAAACCGGTCTACCCGCTATGGGTGATTCTAGTGCTAGTCGTGATGGGAACTATGAGCGGCTGCTGTGGCTATCGCCCGCTAGCAGGCTTCGTTAGTCGCCATCAACCGGTTTTACTAGAACTGCTAGGGTTGCCTCACACTCGGTTGCCTAGTCTTTCGACCTTACGACGCATCATGGTCCGCCTGGACTTTAATGCGCTAAGCGCCGCCTTCAACGCCTGGGCGATGGAGAGCTTGGGGAAAGACCTCAAAGGGCAACTGGCACCCGATAGCAAAAGTATCAAAGCAAGCCTGAGTGACTACGACAAGAGCTATCGGACTTTGTCAGCGTAGTGTCGCTCTTTAGCGTCGAACAGGGCCAGGTGGCCGCGCTCTCGCCGATGCGCAACAAGCAGACCAGCAAGGTCACGGTTGTGCAACACTGTTATGTTGAGCGTGACCACTCTCATGGTCGCGACATCACTCGCACCGTCAGCGTTCTACCCCCACCTGCTGAGCTTGTTGTTCCGCACAAACGGCTTTGCATCGATCACCCAGGGCATTAGAATGCTGGCTCACGATGTCAGAAAACTATTTTCCTTCCTGCAGTAGATCAGCCCTGCCCTTGCCAAGGGGGGAAACTCCAGTTCTCCCCCTTTAGCTTTGGCGTTAGCCTGCCCGCAGGGCGTAGGGGAGTTAGAGGGAGGCTTACCAGAACGCCAAACAGATACTTACGCCAAATCAGCATTTTTAAGCTGGTTGAAGTCTACGTAGTGTAGTCTGCATTGATCTTCACATAGTCATAGCTGAGGTCGCAGCCCCAGGCTACCCCGGACCCCGAACCATGCCCTACCTTGAGGGCGATCGCCACCGTATCTTCCTTCAGGTACTCTCCTGCCGCCGCCTGCTTTAGGTAAGCCGACGCGGCGTCCCGGTCGAAGGGCAGCGGCTGCCCCTCGCGTAAAAGCTGCGCTTCCCCCAGGTAGATGTCTAAATCGGTTTGATCAAAAGTGACCCCCGCCCGGCCCGCCGCCCCGGCAATTCGGCCCCAGTTGGGGTCGCGGCCAAACACCGCCGACTTTACCAGGGAAGATCCGGCCACCGTACGGGCGATCTGGCGGGCCTGCCTATCGTCGCTGGTGCCGGTCACCGACACTTCGATCAGGCAGGTCGCCCCTTCCCCATCCCGGGCGATCGCCCTAGCCAACTGCACGCAGACTTCGGTCAGCATCGCCTCTAGCTGGTCCGCCGCCGCGCCGGGAGCCGTGATGGCTGGGGTCCGGGACTCACCGTTGGCCAGGGCAATCAAGCTGTCGTTGGTGCTGGTATCGCCGTCCACCGTTACCTGGTTGAAGCTTTGGTTGGCGGCCCGGGCCAGCATCTCTTGCCACAGGGGCGGCGAAACCGCCGCGTCACAGGTGATGAAGGCGAGCATCGTAGCCATATTGGGATGGATCATGCCGGAGCCTTTGGCAATGCCGCCGATGCGCACCGGCCGGCCGTCGATCATCGTCTCTAGGGCGATAGATTTGGGCAATAGGTCCGTGGTCATGATGGCGCGGGCCGCCTCGTTCTCGCCATCGGAGAGCTGCGCCACCACGGTTGGAACGCCGGCCTTAAGGGGGGCCATGCGGATGCGCTGCCCGATGACGCCCGTGGAAGCCAGCAGCACCCTATCTGGAGATACATTCAGGGCCTCGCCTACCGCCTGAGCGCTCTCCTGAGCATCGTGCCAGCCGCCTTCACCCGTAGCAGCGTTGGCCTGCCCCGCGTTGCAGAGGATAGCGCGGGCGCTGGGCTTAGCGGCTAGCCGCTGACGGCAGTAGTCCACGCAGGCGGCGCTGACCTGATTTAAAGTAAAAACCCCAGCGGCGATCGCGTCTACCTCCGACACGATTAGCGCTAGATCTTTGGCCCCTGATGGCTTGAGCCCCGCGGCAATTCCCGCGGCTCGAAACCCCTTTGGTGCCGTAATGCCGCCCGATACCACCTGCCATGTTGCCATTGTGCGCTCTCCCCTCAAAGCTGACTGATTGAATTCTATATGAGCGTCAACAAAAGTAAAGCGCACCCCCTTAAAGTCTAGGAGAGCGCGCTTTACAGAAAGTGAGCGGTCAGCAAAGGCTCTTGGCGTCGCTGAGGGCGTCCCCCAAGTTGGCCAGCCATTCAGGGGGCACGTTCAGGCAACACATTTAAGCAGCGGACCCAAAGCGAAGCATGCCGGTGGCACCACTAGCTCATGGCTACAGGGCTGCGGTCGTAGGACGCTTGGGCAGCGCTGTAGGGCTTGCCCTGAATAGAATTCACGTGCGCTACGGTTTCTGCAGGCATACCGGCCTCAGCCAAAGAGCGACCTAGCATAGCGCGCTGGCGATTTTTGATCATGTGGTGATGGCGAACCATGAGGGCGCGAGCCTGATTTTGAGTAGTCATAGCAACATGCTCTTGTGCGGTACACATCAATAATAACAAAAAAATCTGTAACAACGGCTACAAAAATCTGATTTCATAAAAATTTATACAATGGCAAATGGAGTGCTTTAGCCCTATTCGCCACCGCCTCGATGCCAGATCTGCCCATCGTTCACCATCCCCACTACGTAGCGCCCCTGCCCCTGGGACATCGCTTTCCGATGCCAAAGTTTGGACTGCTCTACCGCATGCTGCTGGACCAGGGGGTGGCAGATGCCGGCCAGGTACACTGCCCTGAAGCGCCGCCAGAAGCGTGGCTGCAGCTTGTGCATGAGACCAGCTATATCCAGGGCTACTGCCAGGGAACTCTACCCCACAAGATGCAGCGGCGCATTGGCTTACCCTGGTCGCCGGAGCTGGTAGAGCGCACCAAGCTAGCGGTGGGCGGCACTATCTTAACGGCGAAGCTGGCCCTTGAGCGCGGGCTGGCCTGCAATACCGTGGGCGGCACCCACCATGCCTACGCTGACTTTGGCTCGGGTTTTTGCATTTTTAACGACCTCGCTGTTGCTGCCCGAGTGGTGCAGCGCTTGGGGCTGGCTCGGCAAATTCTGATTGTCGATTTGGACGTACACCAGGGGGATGGGACGGCGCATATTTTTCAGGGCGACGCCAGCGTATTTACCTTTTCGATGCACTGTGAGGTAAATTTCCCCAGCCGCAAGCAGCACAGCAACTTAGACCTACCGCTGGCAGAAGGCCTAGAGGACGACGCCTACCTGCAGACTCTGGCGGCCCACCTGCCCGATTTGATTGCTCAGGTTAATCCCGATCTGGTGATCTACGACGCAGGGGTCGACACCCATATTGGCGATCGCCTAGGCAAGCTGGCCCTCACCGATACGGGCATCTTTCGGCGAGATATGCAGGTGCTGAGCACCTGTGCGGCGGCGGGGCGTCCGGTGGCCTGCGTGATTGGCGGCGGCTACTCGAAAGATTTTGAGGCGCTGGCCTACCGCCATTCGCTGCTGCACCGGGCGGCGAGTGAGGTATTCAGGCAGTATCGACTGTAGGGATACTGTAGGGATACGGAGGAGTACAGCCTGCTGGGCCCTGACTGGGCAGACTGCAGTGCCTCACTGCTGCTGCGGCGTGATGATGCGAATTTGCCCCGCCTCGTCGGCCTCCACCCGCCCGCCAAGCTGCTCAATCTGCTCAATCGCCAGCTGCTGCGTGGTTTGGTCGAAGGCGTTGGACAGCACAACGCCCCAAGCCGAGATTTGGGCCGCGGGGCTGCTGGGGTTCTCTTGCAAAAAGTCTGCTGTCTGCTGCGACTGAGCGGCGATCGCCTGGCTGACGGGGTCGTCGTAAGCCCTGGCCCATTCAGCGGCGGTGGCGAAAGATTCGGCGGCAGCTGCGGAATCCCCTAGAAACAGCAGCTCATCGCTACCCTTGTAGCGCCAGATGACATAGGCCTGCTTCGGGGTAGTAGGGGTGAGCTGGGGCAGCTCCCGGTCGAAGATTTCTACCGTGCGCTCGGGCTGGCCCGCAAACAGGGTGCCGCTGGCGGAGAGAAACAGGTAGCCGTCTCTGAAGTAGGGGTCGCGGGCCAAGATGACGTCGAAATAGTCTGGGCTGAGGCCATAGCCGCTCTGGCGACGCGCTTCGGCATCGCCAAAGTACTGAATGAACTGCAGCATGGCCCAGTCGGCGATTAGGTTACGAAAGCCGAAGGCGGGAAACTGCTTGAGGGCGATGATCTGCTGGCGCTGACGACTTTCTAATGCCGCCTGCTCCGCCGAGGTAAGACCCGCTACAGAGGAGCCCTTGAGGCGGTCTAGCCGCTGACTCTGGAGCAGCCCAATTCCAGCCGCGCTACCGATGGCGATCGCCGCTAGCGCTAGCCGCTGAATAAATCTAGACCCCGACTGATTTGCTCTCTGCATTCTGTATCTGAATTCTGGGCTCTGCATTCTGATAGTGTGATGACATCTCAACTTTGGTGCTGCAAATTTTGTCGCTGCAAATTCCACTGCTGCAGATTCTCCATTGCCTCCAACCATCGCCTCTAAGCCGACGCGCCGATAGATATGGACGCCACCGAAACGGACAGATCTTACGCAGGTCTTTACCGCCAGTATCTACAGGATAACCAAGCCCTACAGACCCCTGACATTATCAACCAGGCCCTAGGGGGAACGCAGTGGGAAGATCCCCAAACCACAAAAGACTACCGCAACGTTGCCGTCGTTGCCCTCGCCATGGCGGAGCAGGCGGACGAAATAGATTTGCGCAGCCTCTACCTCGAGATCGCCTCAAACGCCCTGCAGTCTGCCGATGGCCCCATTAGCGCCGCCCATCGGTGTTTGCTCAGCGGCCTATTAGAGGAGCCAGGTGCGGGGCAGCAGACGCTCCGGGCGCTGCTGTCGCTGGCATCTGAGCCAGAGGAATCTTCACCGCTAGGCCTCGTCTACCTGCCGCCGACCCAGCCTGTGGCCCTACGCGCTGAGCTGCTGCGGCAGCTTTGGCAAGCCCAGAGCGCTAAGCAGCAGGCCCTGCTGCTGACGGTGGAAGCCCTGCGGCGATCGCCCCTTGTCTTCTACAACGCCCAGGGGCTGAGATTTTTGCAGCTTGCCGTAGCGCACTATCCCCAGGCTGGGGCGCTGCAGCTGCAGCTGGGTCTGGCGCTGCTGTTTGGCGGCCGCGTGGAGGGAATAGTCAACCTACACAGGGCCCAGGCCCTCGCCCCCCAAGGCACTGACCAGATCGCTGCTGCACACCAGGCGCTCCACCTGGCCTACCGCCCCATCTCAGCGCCTGCATCGGCCCGCTGGCGCGAGCAGGCGATTGCCGCCGCCCCAGCGGATGCTCAGGCCAGCCCCGCCTGGCGCTGGACCCAAACGCCCCCGGAAAGCCCGATCACCTACGTTTCCTTTGAGGGACTGACCTTAGCGGCAGAGGCCAGCCTGCGCAGCATCGTCACTAGCGTACTGCTGGGGCAAGGGACTTGGTTCGAGGCGGAGCTGGCCCTGTGGCGGCGTCAGCTGCAGCCGGGTATGGTGGTCATCGATGTAGGGGCCAACGTTGGGGTCTACACCTTTAGCGCCGCCCGCCAGGTGGGCCGCAGCGGCCGGGTGTTTGCCATCGAGCCGTTTGTGGGCTGCGTGCGCTGCCTTCAGGAAACCTGCCGCATCAATGGGTTGGACTGGGTGACGGTGTGCGAAGCGGCGGCGAGCGATCGCCCTGGCGCGGCGCAGCTGGCCCTGCGGGGATCTAGCGAGCTGAACGAGCTGCTGCCCCAGACCGCTGAAGAATTACCGGAGGGCGCCGCCGCCGTAGACTGCATCACCTTAGACGGCTTAGTTAACCAGCACCGCCTAGAGCGCGTGGACTGGATTAAAATCGACGCTGAAGGACACGAGCTGCCGGTTCTAGAGGGCGCTAGGTCGCTGCTGGAGCAATTCAAGCCCAGCATCCTCTATGAGAACATTGCGGCAGGGCAGGGGGCTAATCTAGAGGTGAGTCGCTGGCTGCAGCGGGCAGGCTACCGGCTCTACCGCTATCGCCCCTACCTGCAGACCCTAGAGCCCGTCGCCGCTTTGACTGAAACCCAGGGCGTGCTCAATCTGATTGCGCTCCCCGACGCGCTATCCCCATAGCACGGCCCCCATCGCTCGGCCTTCACCCCTAGCACACCTTTGCCATGCCCCTTTTTCTAAACGCCCTCAAGCAGCGCGGCCAGCTCGACGCGGTGCAGATCACCATCGCCTGCGTGGGCTCCCGCAAGCTGGGCGATCGCGATGATTTAGGCACCAGCTGGCAAATCTTTGCCCCCAACCTCACCGTTTACGGATTTGACGCCGACGCCGACGCCTGCGAGGCGGCTAACCGCAACCTAGCCGCGCGCCAGGTGCCCTGGACCGAAGTGCACGCTCCCCTGGCGCTAGCTGACCAGGTCGGAGAGTCGACGCTCTACGTCACCCGGCATCCCATGTGCAGCTCGCTGTTTCCCCCCGATGAGAATTTTCTGAGTCGCTTTGCCGGCCTGCAGGAGCTAGCGGGCCTCGATTTCACCGTGGAAATGGAGACCACCACCCTCGACGCGTTCTGCCAACAGGAGCAGGTTTCGGGCATCGATTTTTTGCAGATGGACGTGCAGGGGGCGGAGCTCAAGGTCTTGGCCGGGGCGGAAGCGCTGCTGCCGGGGGTGCTAGGTCTGCAGAGCGAGGTGTCCTTCTCCGCCCTCTACCAAAACCAGCCGCTGTTCGCCGATGTGGATGCCTATCTCCGGCAGCGGCAGTTTGAGTTTTTCAACTTTGAGTTTCGGGGCTCGCCCGGAGTGCGGCGGCGATCGCCCATCCAGTCTAAGACGCGGGGCGGGCAGCTCCTTTGGTCGGACGCAATTTATCTCAAGGCGCTGCCGGGACTCGACGTCGACGCCTCAGCGGCAAACCTAGACCGACTGTTTAAGCTGGCCTGCATCGCGGATGCCCTAGACTTTTCCGACTACGCCCTAGACCTGCTGGTTACCCTGACGCTGCAGAGCGATCGCAACTACGCCGACAGCATTCTCCAGGGCCTAATGACTATCCCCGATCTGGTGAGCTTTGGGCTTGCCAAACTGCCGGTGGTGCAGCAAATTCAGGGTCAGCTCAGCGACGAAGTTAAAGCAAGCTTAGGGTGAGCTGGCATAGCGCTCCCACATCTGCCGGTAGGCCTGCTCCATCTGCCGGGCAAACTGGCGTCCGTTCCACAGGGGAGCGGTCTGCCGGCTGCGCCACAGCTTCCAGGCCACCTGCCGCCGTAGCTCAGGGTCCTTCCCCAGGCGCACGCCCCACGCCACGTATTCCTCATCGCTCCAGGCGATGCCCTCGGTGATGCCGGCGTTGCGCATCATAGTGTAGCTGTTGCGGCTGGAGAAGGTCTCCCCGACCCGAGTCACCAGCGGCACGCCCACCCACAGGGTCTCCAAAGTGGTGGTGGCCCCGTTGTAGGGGTAGGTGTCGAGCACCACGTCGGCGATCGCCAGGTTAGCCCGGTGGGTCGCCTCTTCCGAAACTCGCGTCAAAAACCGGAGGCGATCCCTCGCCACCCCCTCTTCCTCAGCCAGCTGGATAAACGCGGCCTTCAGCGATTCGTCTAGATCCAGAGCCTTGATCAAAAAATAGCTGTTGGGGACCTGGCGCAGGATGCGCAGCTGCAGCCTGATGGTGTGGGGGTGGCGCTTGTAGCCGCGCTGGGCGCTGAGGAAGACCACCGCGTCGTCCGCAATCTCCAAATCGCGCCGCCGCAGGGTGGGCGGATTGAGCTCAAAGCCGTCGACGGCCACATAGGTCTGGGGCAGCCGCCACAGCTTCTCGCTATAGTGCTCCTCTGCCCCCTCTGGCAGGACGTAGGGGTCGGCAATGTAGTAGTCGATGGCCGGAATGCCCGAGGCGTCCCACCCCAGCCAGCTTACCTGCACCGGCGCTGGCTTTAGGGCCATGATGTCGCAGGTGGTGTAGCTGGTGATGCTGTCTAAATCGACCAAAATCTGCACGTCGTCGTTGTAAATGCAGTCGGCAATATCGGCTCCCTTCGCGCCCATCTCGTAGGCCCTGTCGGACTGATCGACGTACCAGTCCCGCAGCTTGTCCGCCCTAGAGCGGTAGTTCACCATGTAGCTGTAGATCTCGACCTGGTCGCGGTCGTGGTGCTCATAGAGCCAGCGGGCCAGCCAGCCCACCGAGTGACGCCGCAGGCAGGTGGACACGTAGCCAACCCTAAGGCGCGGCACCGTCCCTTTGACCTCAAAGCGATAATGCGAAACTCGATCGGCCTGGTGCTCGCGCGCGTAGGTCTGGGCGATCGCCGCGGTTCGGTTTTGCACGTGGCGATTTGTGGCCAGCGTATCCCGCAGGTAGGGCTGAAAGAAGGGCACCGTAAACAGCCAGCGGGTGATGGCGGGGGACATCGGCGGTGGCGCGCCGGCCTCAGACTGGACCAGCAGCTCGTCGAGCAGCGCCAGGTGACGCTCAAAGATGCGCTCAATCTCGGCCCAGTCGCTGCCGACATTCATCAGACCCCGCAGCAGAACGTGGTTTGAGGCCAGCTTCTCCACCAGGGTTTCTGAGAGCTCGTAGCAGCGGCGGGCGCCGGCGATCGCCGCTTCAAGGCGGCCCGCGTCCTGATTGGAGCAGGACAGCTGCTGGAGAATGGGCAGCGTGTCGGGCATCAGCCGCTGCGCCTGGGTCAAAAGCTGCGCCGCGATGTCGGGGCGGCCGTCGCGGTGGCCTAAAGCGCTGGCCCGGTCTAAGAAGGGCTGAAACGGCAGTGGTTTGACATCAAAGTAGGGCCTGCAGCGCTCTACGAGCGCCTCGATGGTGGCATCGGCGGGGTAGCGGCTCAAAATAGCAATCAGCGCCTGGCTGAGCAGCGGCAGCGGGGCTTCACGTCGCTCCTCAAGCAGCGTCAGCAGGCCCCAGCCCACCAGATCCTCGCTGCGAAACAGGTCTAGCTCTACCGAGAGGCGCAGCAGCAGCAAGAGGTTGCTCAAGCTAGCCGGAGCGAGCTCCCGGATGTGCTGGCGAAGTACCCAAGCCTGCTGATGGGCCTCTGCCATCTGCTGACGCTCCGCTTCGGTATCTAGAATGACCAGCAGCTCTTGGGTCCAGGCCTCGACCGCTTCGGGCTCGCCCTCGGCCATTGCCATGAGCCAAAGCAGCTGAGCCTCCTCCTCTCGCTCCAGCATGATCAGGGCTAGCCCCAGGTACCAGGCGTAGATTTTGACCTGGGGCTCGGCTTCGGCAGCCTGCTCATAGAGCGCTGCAGCCTGCTGCCAATCACCCTGGGCCATTAGTTCCTGAGCCCGCGGCTGTATCGATTGGTCTAAAGTCGCCATAGTAACGGTTCAGCATCAGTAAAAAAGCGAGTAGATCCCTCTACTCGCTTCTCTATACAAGCTTAAACTAGCGCTGTGACAAAGCTAAGCCTGTCACTTACTAAGTCAAGCAGAGATTAGTTGATGCTCTCGTAACCGGTAGGGCAGGTCCCCGGGCCAACGTTGCTGAAGGCAACCGCGCCGGTACCATCGGCACCGCCCACCACTTCAGGCTTCTCGCCCTTGCAGAGAATCGCGAAGGTCGTGGCCTCGCCACCGCCCTGAATTTCGCCCGTGTTGACGCCGCCCACGTAGGCCCGGAACGGCGCTTCGCCGGCTTTGTTGGTGTTGCCACCAGCGTCGGTAACGGCAGGAAATGCCCGGTTCACGACGCTGGCTGGTTTGGCGGTTGTTAGACTATCGATCGCATACACGTAGTTGTCGGTGTCGGTGTTTAGCCCGAGGCCCAGCTCAGAAATCTCGGTGGTAAATCTGTTCTCTTCAAGATAGAAGGCCTGCTGACCGCGGTTCAGCGTACCGACGTAGGTCTGCGCCTCAGACTCACGGGCGCGGTTGGCCTGGTTTAAGAAAGAGGGCAGAGCGATCGCCGACAGAATACCGATGATGATGATGACCACCAGCAGCTCGATTAGCGTAAAGCCCTCGTCTTCCTTCTTGTTGACGATGTGCTGCAGCAGCTTAGCCTTAAAATCTGTCTTCATTCAACGTCTCCTTGGATAGGACAAAATCTATGGGTTCAATTCCTGAGTAATAACTTGCCCACTCGCCGCAGATTTGCGATCACCCGGTTTTAAATCTCACGCGGGCGACTTTTCCACCAGAAGGTAGAGAAACACCTCCAGCGTTTTGACCCAGTCCTGCACAAACTCGAAGGCGACTCGCTCATCTGTGGGGTTTAGGGTAACAGGGTCATAGGGGTAGAGGGACTGGAAGCGGCTGACCAAAGCTGCAAAGGGCTGGGCCGCCTGCCATAGGGGCAGCAAGACCGCCATCACGCGGCTGTCGACGCCGGTCTGGCCAAAGGCTGAGATAGAAATGTGCTCATGAAAGCCAAAGGCTTTGCCCTCTCGGACGCAGTTCTCGACCTGCTGCTGTATAGCGCTTGTCTTCAGCAGCGGGTGCAGCGAAACGCGGGCCGATTGCCAGTCTTCTGGGCTCCAGTCGGCGAGCGGCGTAGCCGCTGGCGCCCCGCCACTGTCGCACCAAAAGTCGAGCAGGCGGTTGTAGGGGTGCAGCAGCTCATAGATTCGGAGCTGCTCTTCTGCAGACAGGCCCGGCAGGCTCATTGCCCAGACGGCCGGCAGATTTTCAGGCTCCTTAAACAGCGAGATCAGCTCCCAGTTGCGCCAGTCCACCATGCTAATGAATTCCAAATCCGCAGCCCGGAGCATCTCAAACATTTGGGGAATGGTATAGCCCCGATCTCCCTGGAGCAGATGATTCATTAGAATGCGCTGGGACGCCTCTTCGGTCTCGTAGGTCCGGTCCCAGGTGGTGTGCTTTAGGTCGATCTGGTTTTTCAGAGCGCCCATGGTCTCTCGAACAATCGAGACCTCCATCTCTCCCGGATTGTCCTCCATCAGCCCCATCATCCGAAACAGGTCCTGGGCGCGAAAAAAGCGCGCCCGCTGCAGCAGGCTGTGCAGGTTGGTGCGAATAATGCCGTCAGCGCTAAGGGCGGCCTTCATCGCCTTCAAACCCGCTAGCGGATCAGGCAGCAGGTACAGAACTTCATCGCAGTTGATATAGTCGAACGTCAGGCCTAGGGCAGGTAAATCCTCCAGCGAGGCCACGTGAAATTCGGCATTCTCGATACCGTGGTACTCGAACCGCTGCCGCGCCCAGCGAATCGATTCTGGCGAGAGGTCGACACCTACGATTTTGGCGCCTGGATTGGCCTCAGCCAGATAGAGGGCCTTGTAGCCGCTGCCGCAGCCCGCATCTAAAATAACCCTCTGCCCCACATCAACAAGCGTTTGGTCACGGAGGTAGTAAGCCGTTGCCAAACTGTGGGCAAAGAACAGGTCTAAGTTTTTCGCCTTGTCCTTGGGGTGCGCCTCCAGCGGATAGTGAGGGTAGGGCAGGCTTTCGTACTGCTGGCGAATCTTTTCAATGTCTTTAGATGAGGCTTTATCCATCGAGGCCACCTTGATAAACGAGTCTGACGATTTGGAATGCCATGATGCTACCCTATATGTCACCATTACCTCATTTAGAATGATTCATAGGCCTCCACAGGTCCGTCGCCCTGCAAAGCGCAGCGTACTTAAAAGCGGCGCACCGCTTCGAAAAGCGTTTGTCTTGATGCGCGTTCCCTAACGCCGGGAACCGACGCGGGGCCGCATCGCTTTTTCTCGTAGACCCAATTTTCTTCAGCGCCCTAGCGATAGTGCGATCACCCCAGAAATCCCCACTCTCCCCATGACGGTTTTCTCCCCCTCAATGATGGTGAAACACCAAAACCACCTCGATATCATGATGAAGTAAGCGCTTTAGCATCATTAGCACCGATTTCAGCCAAGTCGTGAGCTAGCCCGCCAAGGCGCACGTACAAGGTGAAACCATGAATCAAGTTAAAACAGTTGGTTTACTCGGATTGCTGAGCGGTCTGCTCATTGCCATTAGCTACTGGATCATTGGCGGTACCGGCGGCGCGCTGATTGGCGTCGGCATCGCTGCGGCGATGAACTTAGGGTCTTGGTATTACTCCGACCGCATTGCGCTATCGGCCTACCGCGCCCAGCCCGTCGGTCCCAGCGAAGCCCTAGCCCTGCACAGCATGGTGCAAAAGATTAGCGATCGCGCTGGCCTACCCATGCCCGCCGTCTACCTTATTCCCACCGAGTCCCTCAACGCTTTCGCTACCGGACGCGACCCCGAGCACGCAGCCGTTGCCGTCACCAAAGGCTTAATTGATATGCTGCCGGCGGATGAGCTTGAAGGCGTGCTGGCCCACGAGATGACTCACATTCTCAACCGCGACACCCTCACCCAGGCCGTAGCGGCAACCCTGGGCGGCGCCATTTCTTTCCTGGCGCAGATAGTCAGCTATAGCCTCTGGTTCGGCGGCATGTCGCGGGACGACAACAACGGCCCTAACCCTTTAGGCCTGCTGCTGACGGTAATGCTGGCCCCCATGGCGGCCACGGTGATTCAAATGGGGATTTCCCGCACGCGAGAATACAGCGCCGATGCGGGTGCGGCGGCGCTAACGGGCAACCCTCGCGCTCTCGCAAGTGCGCTGCAGCGGCTCGATCAAAGCGCGCGCCGCATGCCTATTCAAGCCAACCCGGCGTTTGAGCCACTTCTAATCATGAACGCGCTGCCTAAGGCGGGGTTGAACAACCTATTTTCGACTCACCCCTCCACAGAAGACCGGGTCAACCGGCTTCTAGAGCTAGAGCGCAGCATGGGCGCTGTCGCACGCTAATTTGATGCGCAAATCTATGGGGCAGCTGACCTATTGAGCTGCCCGCGCCGCTTTCACTGTGCTTTCACTTTCACTGTGCTTTCATAGAGGGGGCTGACGCCATAGCTTAAGCGATGCTTACCGACGCTGTAACTCTACAATTACAATAAGGAGATAATGTTATGACACCGAACGACAATCTAAACGCAGGCATTCCTGAAGCAGGTGCCGCGCCTAGTGATGAAGCTATTGTTAAAGCCGGTGGTCCCAACGATCCAACAACGCCACCTGATGCCGCGGCCTCCCCTGAGGTCTTGAGCACCGAGACCGAAGCGCTAGTGAATGCGCTTCGCACCCGCGCCATGTCTGAGGCCAACGCAGCAGGAGAATTTGCCCGCGATACCTACCTTAACGCGGTGCGCCAGGCCCGCCAGAACGTTGAGCAAAACAAGCTGGTGGACCCCAACGAGATGGAGAAGGCGATCGCCCAACTACAGCTTGAGGCGGAAAAGAACTGGGAAACTCTAGTGAACGATGTCGCCACGTTTGGCGATCGCCTCTCTGAGGCCGCAAAGGCAGCCTGG
This sequence comes from Elainellaceae cyanobacterium, assembly GCA_050331115.1. Lineage (GTDB taxonomy): Bacteria > Cyanobacteriota > Cyanobacteriia > CAKZMO01 > CAKZMO01 > JBCCAG01. The sequence continues at coordinate 6,719 of JBHJHD010000105.1, read as the reverse complement.
GAGACATTTACAAAAGGCAACTCGCCCAAGGCGTAGCGGCACATAGCAAATGTTCTGATGCATTAGGACATTTGCGCGTCCAGTGGCTTACGAAACATCAAGGCTTTGAGCCAGCCGGATTGTCCCAAGCAACTGGGCCAAAGCAATAGCGATCGCTCACCTGACTTTGTGAGCGGTAAGGCGATGGAGGTGTGCCGCCTCCGTCGCCTTTTTAGCGCTTCAAACCGATTGCTGAGATCGTCTCTCGGCTAGAACTACTTCAGCCGCAGCGGCATCAACCGGCTTAGAAAAAAAATGCCCTTGGGCGAACTGGCTGCCCATCTGCAGCTGCTCTAGGGTACGCGCCGACGTCGCAGCCCGGCTCATCAGGCCATACTCTGTAATCTCGAAGGTCAAGAACTCACCAAAGCCGATTAGCTCAACGACCTCTGATTCTTCAGCAATATTGATAAACTCTTCAGGCTGCAGGAGCCCCTGGGGTGCTGACATCGCAGTAGCGCTTCAAAGCCTTGCAGGCGCTCTATGCCTACCGCGTCACTGAAGGCAGGGCCGCCGACTGCGCCGTCGACTGCGCCGCCGGCCAGTCCTGCACAATGTCTCCGGCATACCGCATCGATGGCCGAATCAGCACGTTGTTTTGGGTCTGCTCTAGGATGTGGGCGGCCCAGCCCACCATGCGGCTCAGCCCCGCCGTCAGCGTAATCATGTCCGTGGGTATGCCCAGCAGGTGATAAATAATGCTGAGGTAGAAATCCACGTTGACGTTGACGCCCCGCCGCCGGTAGGGGGCCATGGCCGCCTCCACTACTTCGGCTTTTTCAAACAGGTCGCTGCCTTTGGACTGGCTCAGGGCACGGGCGTGAATTCGTAAGAACGGGGCGCGGGGGTCGATGGTTTTGTAGATGCGATGGCCGAAGCCGCTGATGCGCTTTTGCTGCTTGCGCCTCGCCTTGAGCTGGGTGAGCACATCCTGGCTATAGTCGATCGCATTTAGCATGTCGATCACTTCCCCCATAGCGCCGCCGTGCAGGCTGCCGCCTAAGGTCCCCAGGGCGGCGGTTATGGCCGCGTGCAGGTCGGCCCCGGTGCTGGCTGCCACCCGCCCGGCAAAGGTCGAGGCGTTAGAGCCGTGCTCGGCCAGCAGAATGAAGCACTGGTCTATAATCAGGGCCTCGTCTTCTGAGGGCCGCTGGCCGGTGATCTGGTACAGAAAGTTGGCGGCGTGGCCTAGGGTCGGGTCGTAGTTGGGCAGCGATCGCCCCTGGCGATGAGCGTGGTGGGTGGCGATCGCCGCAGCAGACTGGGCCAGCAGACGGGTGGTCTGGTCGACAAACGCTTCGTTGGCGTCCTTTGGGGTAGCGTTTTTAGGGGTAGCGTCTGTGGCGTTGGCGGTAGCCGCCAGGGCAGAAACTACGGTGCGTAGGGCGACAAGAGGAGAGGCATCTTGAAGCTGATCTAGGATGGCAACGGCAAAATCGGGAAGCTCGCGGTAGGCGGCAAGGCGATCGCGAAAGGTGCAGGCAGCTTCGGCGTCAGGAGGAGAGCCCTGCAGCAGCAGGTAGACCACCGACTCGTAGGTGAGGGTCTCTAGTACAGCGGCAATGGGGTAGCCCCGGTACAGCAGCCCGAAATCGTCGGTCCTCAGGTCGGAGATGTAGGTTTTGTCGATCAGAATATCTTGGAGACCGCGATGAATGACGGGCTCCGCTGCGTCGCGTGCGTCTGGCATGGTCGATTTTGCGTTGTCTTTAGTTCTTCATCAGACGCCACCCGACAGCACCTTGACGTCTGTCGGGTGGTAGGTTTCTTCAACAGAATCTACGCGAAGATCCCTCTCTGCTGCTAGATTTTCCCAAGCCACCCCCCTTAGCGTCACCCTTGCTAAGGGTGACCCGGAGGCGGGGGTTATGGCTGAAAATTTGCTTAGGTCCTGTTCAGGCGGTTTCTGAGGACTCCTTCTCAGGAGACTGCATACGCTGCTCAATATCCTCCAGGGTGCGAATCAGCAGGCGCTTGGCCTCTAGCCGCCAGCCCCACTTTTGAATATTGAAGGCAATGGGGAAGGCGATCGCCGGAGCTAAGAAGTCTAGGGGCTGGCGGAAGGAGATGCCGAACAGCAAACCCAGACCCGCGATGCCCCAGAAGGGCAGGGCCGCGAGCTGGCGCTCTTTCTCGACGATTTCTTGAATAAAGGAGCCGGACATCTCTTCTTCAAGCTCTGCTTTGATCTGCTTTTGCTACGCTGCAGGCACCGACAGGACAATCTTGCGGCGCAGTCGCTCCATTTTCAGGGCGTCGGTGCTGTAGTTGACCAGCTCGTCCTCTGCCATTAGTACTAGCCGCTCTCGCTGTCCCATCCTATATCTCCTAAGTCTACATATTCGTATGTCTGTTGCATCGTTATTACCTTAGCGTCTCGCAAAAAACCTAGCCCATAAATCACTCTTGGAGCAGTTATCGCGATTTAGAGCACTGCTCAACAGAGAAAACTCCGCATAGTAACTCAGCAATAGCTCGAGATCTGGAAACTATCTATTTAAGCAAATTCAAGAATATTCATTTAGACAAGGTCGAGCTTAAATAAATTTTAAGAATTCGCACCTTGCTTTGACTTATGTCAATCAAAAGAGTATACTCTGCTCTTGAATGCTGGAGCAAGCCTTTCCGTATTTTTAACATCCATAATTAATTGTATTGTTCCAGTATGAGGCAAGCGATTCGCAGTTCTCTCAATTAGATCAGTCACGGCTATGTAAGCAGTGATCGCTCTTGTACTCCTATTTTTATAGAAGGCAACGTTTTTATATCTTTTTGAGTTTGAGCTTAGCGTACCTAAAAAGCCTAGATCGCGATTGCTTAAAATTGATAAAGAGCTATATAAAGTAGCAATAGCCAATAAGTTTCTCCTCAAATCTATAAGCCCTTCCCTATTATCTGGTTCACGTTGGAGTAGTTTCTGCAAACTGTCTTCCACAGATCTAGAAAATAATTTCCTTTCTAGCAAAATAGGCATTATTCCTACACATGATTGTTCCCTTAAGACTGCTGGCTTTTCTGACTTATCTAGCTTGGGAATGCTTTCTAAGTCTTTCAAGAAATTAGTGATGACTTCTTTAGCGCAATCTAAAGTGCCTCTCTGAGTAAGACTTTCTAGTGAAGCTCTTGCTCCGCTCAAATGTATAGCTTGACCTTGTAGGTAAATTTGGTTTCGCTTTACGGATTTTATTAACAAGCTGACTAAATTTACAATCACAGTTCCAACGAGATCTTTTTTGGAGTGCTCAGTTGAGTTGTTCCGTCTATCAAAATCCAAAAATATTTCTTTAGAAAGGTTAACAAGGTATTGATGTTGTTGAGCATCTCTACTCTTGACCCTCAATATACTTTCGCAGACTTTCGATAGCTGAGCTGCTGACTCTTTCGCTTTTTTAAATGCGTTTATTTCTCCACGGCTGAGTCCTTCCACTAGCTGATAGTTCATGTCTCTAACCTTATCAATAGCTAGTTTTATAAGGCATATATTTTCTTTCTCAAGAATCATCCAATCATTGATATCTTGAACCGCGCTATACATTCTAGAAAATGCATTTGAAAAAGCAACTTTATTTCGAGTATCCGTGCGAGATATTCTCAGAATCTGCGTCAGAATGATTATGACCTGCTTGCTTGAAGCAATATCGTCTTTTAGGCAAAACTCCTCTTGAATTAGAGCCTGATCAATTTTTTTACGCCAAGAAACTATGGGACTGCTATCAGCCTCGTCAACATAGTATTTCCCATCTTCTTTAATCCAAACACCAGCAAGAGATATCACCGGCGAAACGCCTGTTCGAGGATAGCCCAGCTTGCTCCTCAAATTTTCTTGAACTTTTTTATCTGGTAACACAAATCGGTCATCTCGGAGATACTTTACCGTCAGCCAATTGCAAAAAGCTTGTGCGTCACTAGCTCTTATCCCTACTACATGCTCTTTTCCTCTACCTGACTGATACGACTTGCTATTCCAATGATCTGGATAATAGTTTTCGCCAACAGAAGAACTCTCATCTAGAAATAACTGATATTCATTCCATGTTATTGGCTTTGGGCTATACTTAATCATCTTATCTCCATCTATCCACTTCATATTATTAATTCTTCTTCGGAGCATTATATCTGCTATAGCTCCCCTTATTTGTGGAGCAGGGTGTCCAACTAGCTTATCAAAAAAGGCATTTACTACATCTCTAACTCTTTTATCCAAACTACGACATTCTTCTAGACAATCAATTAGAAGCCCAAATAAAGATGGATCGACTGGACGATCTTGCCTTATTTTTTTATAGGTTTTCCAGATAATTTCAGTAGCGTCGTATTGAGAAATGTATAAGCGTATTGTTTCCGACCATAGAGGAACATCTAGATTTTCAAACAGCTTATGCTCTAATCGAAAATCTTTGATACACTGCGCGGCCAAATACTCTTGAAAATTTCGATGCGAAAACTGATATCTCTCTCTGCCAACTTCAACAACCAAACCACTAGATTTGTGAATGTGCTTTAGAAAATTCGATGTAGAAATGAAATCTGGTGATATATTCAGCAGATCGTTTTTAACTATTCTGTTAGCTTCATCAACGGAAAAGACGATGCCGCGGCCCATAAGTCCCAATGCAAGTCTCTGAAGAATAAAGGTTTTTTGCTTTATTCTCAGCTGAATGTCAAAACCGTCTTCTGGGCGGCTTCTAAGTAGAGCTGTACAAGCTTCATCGTAAAGCTCAACTCTAGAGCGAGGTAAAGATTTTCCCTCTGCATGAATTGCCACAATCATCGAAAGTAGCAAGGGTGTCCTTGCCATGTCTCTGAGAGCATTGTGATTATTTACTTCTCTAATTAAATCATTTGATCGTAGCTCTGCTCTTCCTAATACGCTTGCATTGCTCGATCTCAAATTTTCAGTTAAGCACTGTTGGAGGTACCATTTTCGAACATAACAACGCGTTTGCTCAAAGTTCAGTTTTTGAATTTTTGCAACTTGTATATTGCTTTTAAATGATCGCGCCTCATAGGATTGAGGCCTTGACGTAATTATAAAGCGATTTCCTGGAAAGCGGCTGATCTGTCTATCTATCCACCTACATAGTATTGCAACACTTTTTGCACCGCCAACTTCATCTAAACCATCAATTAGAACTAAACATCGACCTTTATTAAGTTTCCTCCGGAACCAATCTTCCTCGGGATTTAGCAATGCTATAGATTCTTGTCTGCTGACAAGCGCATCCAGATCAGGCCACTCGCTTATTTTAATGTGATCGCGTACGTCGCGTACAGAGATCAAAATCGGAATGAGTCTACTATCAGCTCTTCGCCGCTTGAGCCATTGTTTGTTTGCTGCGTAAACATAAGCCAGATAACGCAGTAAAGATGTTTTCCCAGCTCCTGCATCTCCAATAATAATTATGTTTCGGAAAGTTTTGAATCTGCGTGAAGCGGTAAGAATTTTCCAGATCGTAGCGCTTGAGTCCCCGCCTGATACAATTGATTTCTGTGCTGTTCTGTCTAATCCAGATGTCCTTGACACGTTGAGATTTAAAGGAACATAGACTTTGTTTAGATCAAGATTGTATCGAGAGCTTATACCATAAGCTTGTATGTATGAGCACCTGTCAGCAAGATACTTGTAATATCTTCTACAAAATCGAAAGGGTAGATTCAGCGATGTCCAATATCCAATATTATCCGCTCTTTCAAATAAGTGTCTGGCGAACGAATCAGCCCGCCTATTTAACTCATCTTCTAAGCTCTTTAAAAAACGTATCAGAGCACCCCATACAAGGATCGCAAAGATCAGGAGAGTAGAGTAAATTATCCCCTCAAATACTTGTGAAAGTGAGGGGGGAGCTCCATTAATGAAAATTTTTGGAAAATCAGAAAAATCAACCTTAAAATCATCTACTATATTTGTGGCAGCAAAGCTAAATATCAAGCTAATAGGCACCCAGGTGATTGTAAACCATACGGTGTCTTTAATGATTCCTTTAACTTTTTCTTTTGCCTGCTTATCTGGCCTAGAAGAGGCTATATCTCCAGTCTGGAGCTCCTCTGCTTGCTCAAACAGATCATCCTGCGTCTCTATACTATTCATCAGCGCGAGCTAGTGTAAAGTGCACCAAGAAGAGCAGATATCTGACATCTACTTTCGATTCATTTTACACAAATTTTCCCTGTATGTAGTCTTCTGAGATAGCTATGCAGTAAAACTTTTGGTATTGCGACGTAATACGATACCAAGGTTTTTTGCTGAAAGAGTTAAGTGATGTAATTTTTTTGAACTAGCCTTGACAAACTATCGACGTTGCTGTATCGGTAGCAAGGCTAAAAACATACCTAAACGACAAATGGTTCAATCGGACTAAATTTGTATGTTTCATCGAAGCGTGTCATCCACTGAGGAGATGGGAATAGAATGTGGCTGGTGCACCCTAAGTTTTCTCATAGGTCGGGTTAAATTCATGAAGCCCAAAATTAGCGATGTTTTCGTTGGGTTATGCTGTCGCTGACCCAATCTACGCCAAAAAGGAGCTTCTACAATTTTGTCATCTACTCAGCCATGAAGCTTATCCTCCCCGCCACCCTCAACAACCAACTAGCGCCCCACCTCCCCAAAGACATCGAGGTCATCTGGGCTAGCCGGGAGGCCATAGACGGCGATATTTCCAACGCCGAGGTCTACTGCA
>JBHJHD010000104.1:0-17200 GCA_050331115.1 Elainellaceae cyanobacterium | reverse complement strand
GGCCTGATTTTCGAGGTTGGCCTCGAGTGGGGTGTCGCACGGTATGGTGCCGACCAGCGCCTCGCTCTCGCGTTAGGCGCCGGGGCCTACTTCTGCCGCCAGCTGGCCTACGTGCTGCCGCAGATCCCCCAAGCGGCCCACGTCCGTGCCTTTGATGGCCAGCAGCCGCTGCTTTAGCTTTTGGCGACGACGAAAAAGCAGAGCGCTAAAGGCCAGCAACACCAAACTAGAGAGTAAAAATGGCAGCATTGCTCAGCCTCGCGCCGATTGAAGACGGAACAGTTGGCAGAGCTCGATGATTTTGGTTTGCATCAGCATTTCGCCGCCCCCCAGCTTCAGCCCCGATTCTAGCTCCAGCAGCAGGGGGAGACTCCGCTGCAGGCCCAGCAGCGATGGCCGCTTGACCTCCTGCTTCAAAAAGTAGATGCGCTTTGGGTTGCGCACCTCCGCTGCCTGGGCGATCGCCCGCTCGTCCCGCTCCCCCGCCGCCAGCATCAGCTTGATCCACAGCCAGGTGCGAAACTGCCCCACCAGCACCGCCACAATTCGCAGGCTAGGCTCATTGCGGCTCAGCAGCTCTTGGATTTGGGTCAGCGCCGCCGCCGTATTGCCCTGGCGGATGGCGGTGGCCAGCTTAATGCTGCTCTGGGTGTAGGTGCCCACCAGCTGGGAGACGGCCTCCGGGGTCACGGGCTGGCCGCGGGTGTAGAGCCGCAGCTTTTCTAGCTCGGCGTGCAGCTGCCGGGTGTTGTTTCCGACCGCTTCAGCCAGCAGGTCTGCGGTCTGCGCCGCTAAGGGGAGATTGATGTCTCGCGCCGCGTCCTGCACCTGGCGCACCAGCTGATCCGTTTTCCAGGGGGGAATGCTCGAGAATTCGCGCACCTGGGCGTGCATCTGCAGGAGTTTGGTCGATTTGAGGCGGCCGTCCGGCTTCTGGGCGGCGGTGAGCAGCAGAACTGTTGTAGCCGGCACGCTGGGCAGGGTGCGCTCTAGCTCAGCCAGCAGCGGCTTGGGGCACTGCTGCCCTAAGCTCGTGTTGGCCAGCCAGATAAATCGCTGCCCGGCCCCAAAAGGCGGCGTCATCGCCTGACCGAGGGCCGCTACGATATCGCCATCTGACATACATTTGTCAAAATTAACGCTAGCCCAGCTGGGGTCGAGCGCCTGGGCGCGCAAGGCTTGAGCAGCGCGATTTAGGCTGTAATCGTCGTCCCCCCAGAAAAAATGAACTGACATAAAACTGCATTGAAAGGAAGTTATGCCTATACCCGTCGGTCGAGCGGAAAGGCTACGCTGGAGTGGAATCAGAAGTTAGACGGGAGAGAGCTCGTGGACGATCTCTACATGGACTATATTAACCGCGTGGCGCGGATGACGCTGACCGAGAGCTATGGCTCGCAGCTGCGCTACGCCCAGCCCTCTGCTAAGTATCGTCAGTCTCACAACGGCAGCGCCGCCATCCCCTTTCCAGGCTATTCTGTGATTACGCCGCCCTGCCCCGAAGACGAGCCCAACGAGCAGGCCTATGGGGCTCTAGAAAAGCTGCAGGGTCAGCTTAGCGAAAAGCTGCCTGAAGTGCTAGGGCTAGTGCCGCCGGCTAGCCTACACCTCACCGTAGCCGACCTAATTTGGGATGATGCCTATCGCCTCGCTGCTGAGTCCCCCGAGTTCCACGACAAGCTGCGCAAGGCGATCGCCTACAGCTTTAAGACCTATGAAAGCCGCTCTGATGGATCGAGCGCTCCCTGCACCTGGCAAATTTTGGGGCTGATGGTGATGCCCCGCGCCATTGGGGTCAGCCTCGCGCCTAAGACAGAAGAAGCCTATCGCCAGGTTTTAGACCTGCGGCGGGCGATCTACCAAAATCGGCAAGTGATGGCCCTGGGTATTGAACAGCAGTATCATCTGACCGCCCACATTACCCTGGGTTACTTCACGGCCCAGATCGACAGGGCTGAGCGGACCGAGCTTCGAAACAGCGTGGCCGCACTAAACGAGGGCTGGCAGGCCAGGGATGAAGCCCAGCTGTTTCAGGTCCATCAGGTGGAGCTGCGCAAGTTCGAGGATATGACAGCCTTTGAGCGCGAGCCAGACTGGCCCGTCGCAGCGCTCAACTGCGGCAATAAAGGCTAACTGGCGCTAAAGGCTAACGAGCCCCGACCGCAGGGCCCTTACGGCCGCCTGGGTTCGGTCTGCGGCCGACAGCTTGCTGAGGATGTTGCGCACGTGGGTCTTGACGGTACCGATGGTGATGTAGAGCTCTTTAGCAATATCGGCGTTGCTGTAGCCGTCTACGATCAGCTCTAGTACCTCTAGCTCTCGCTCGGTGAGCGGATCGGCTTCCAGCACCTTTTCATACTCGGGCAGGTCCTGAATACGGGCGGCCTGCGCCTGGGTTTGCGCCTGCTTAAGGACGATGCGGGCGATCGCCGGGTCGATCCAAGCGTTGCCGCCGTGGGTGGCCGTAATCGCCTCCACCAGCTTGTCGATACCCACGTCTTTGACGCTGTAGGAATCTGCCCCTGCCGCAAAGGCCGCCAGCACGGCCTCTTCGTTGTCGTGCATCGTCAGCACCAAAACCTTGGGCTGACCGCCTGCGTCACCCGCCCCGCTGTTGCTTGCCGCCTTCTTGTTTGCGTTTGCCTGGTCGGGCGCGCCCTGCTTGAGCTGACTCGTCACCTCAATCCCGTCGATATCCGGCAGGCCGATATCGACAATCGCGACGTCGGGCCGAGTCTTTTGAATGACGCTGATTCCTTCGGTTCCATTGGCAGCTTCCCCTACCACTTCGATAAGATCATGGCGCTGCAGTGCCGTCTTTAGACCAATTCGAGTCAAATCATGGTCTTCAACTAATACAACCCGAATTTTGTCCACGTTAGTTTTATCCACAATAGTTACTGTGCCATGGTCTATCAGACGCTGCGGTCTACCGAATGCCGCGGTTTGCTGGATATGTCGAATGCCATGGCCTGCTAAATGTCACCGTCTGCCAAATGTCACCGTCTGCCAGATGTACCGAATGCCACGGCCTACCGAATACGTTGCCTGCTGAATATGTTTTTACCGAATATATTACCTATTGGTATGTCGACGTACCGATACGTTGACGCTGAGTCAATCCCACAACCTAACAAGAGTTATATCCGGTATTGTGCGTTTCGCAAAGTCTCTTTAAGCTTCGAAACATAGCGGATACAGCAGATGTCCTGACTGGTTAGGACATCTGCGCGCTCAGCTGCCCACCAAACACAAGGCTTTACGCCAACAGGGCTGCCCTAAGCAACTGGGCCAACGCAACATACCCATAGCGTAGGGCTGCGGTCCTACTGGAGCCGGCCAGCCTGGTTCCGAATGTCTATTGCAAGCCCTGCTCAGAGCGGCTCAGCCCCAGAATCTTGAAAAACAGCGTCTTGCCAGGTTGAAACGGCGCGCAGCGCGGGCGGAATTGGCTGCTCAACCGGAAACTCCAGCATGATCTCTTGGGTCCCCAAATATCCCGATTCACCAAACGATAGCAGCATGCGCTGCAGCGCCAGCCAGACGTCAGACTCAAACTCCCACGCCTGATCGCGATAGGCGCGCCCTGCAATCGATCTTAGCGCCCAGAAATAGCTATTTCTAACGATTGATCCTCCTTTTTTGTAAGGTGGTACGTCATCCTTGTGCAAGAAGACGACGTTGTTTTCGATGCGGGCTCTCATGGTCGGGTCCTGTAGGTAAACGGTAATGCTGGTATTGGAGTTCGAAACTTCTGTCTGACCTTTGAGTGACTTATCTGGGTGACGTAATCTGGGTGACTTATCTGGGTGACGTAATCTGGGATTGCCCCACCGCTACAGCAGCCTGAGCTGCCGATCGGGATCTGGGTCGAGGCTAGCCTCTCGGCAGACATTGGGGTCTACGCTGAAGTCTGAGCCAGACTCTGGAACCTCTTCCGGGTACTGCTCTCCCCAGACCCCCTCAACCAAGTTTTGCGCCGCGCTGCGTAGATCAGCGGTTCCCTTACCCAGGTCGGTACGGTGCTGCAGATAGAGGTCTAGCGCATCGAGGGGATCGAAGCGGTAGCCGTCGCTCAGCTCGGGCAGGCGCGGCGCCGCCATCTGGCTCGCTAGCTCTGGGTGAATGGTATACGAGTGGGCGCGGGCGAGCTGCTGCTGGATGATGGCGATATCGACGGTATCGAGCTGAGAGGGGTTGATGCGGTATCGCAGACGTACCACGGCCTCAGCGACGTTGGCCTCGTCGATGGCGGCGACGAGGGCCGACAGCGGATCGGCGTCCTGGCAGACATCCGCCTCGATGGTGTGAAATCGGCGCACCGGCAGCGGGCAAAATTCTACCTCTGCGCGGCCCCGCTCCAGATTGACCCGCACAAATCCCTTGGCCTCGTGCTCTTCGCTAAAGTCCACCCGCTCAATGCTGCCGGGATAGACGACCGGTGGTGACTCGCAGAGCACCTGATGCCGGTGCACATGGCCTAGCGCCACATAGTCGAAGCAGGGGCGGGCCAGCAGCGCCATGGGCACCGTGAACCCTTTCCCTACGGCTAGGAACCGCTCGGCGCCGTATTCTGCGGTGTCGATCATCAGGTGGGCCAGCAGCACCGTGGGCCAGTTGGGGTTAAGCTGCCGAATCTCGGCCTCTAAGGCTACCCGCAGCCGGTCCAAGAGGATCTGACTCACCTCCCGCATGGATAGCCCTTCGGTCTCTGGCCGGGTCAGCAGGGTGGAGCGGGTCAGCCAGGGCAGCGTTACGACCTGCACCGGACCGCTGGCGGTTTTAATGGCGTAGGTCATCAGGCGATCGCCTACCACCACACCTGGAACGCCAAGGGTGCGGTAGATGGACAGGCTGGCCCCGCCCTGACCTTGGGCGTATTGGTCGTGGTTGCCCACCAGCAGCACTGAGGGAATCTCCGCGTCAGACAGGCGGCGAAACTGCTGAGCAAAGGCCTCCTGCACGCGCGGGGCTGGGGTGGCGTCGGGAAAGGCGTCTCCCCCAAACAGCACCAGGTCGACAGGCTCCGCGATCGCCCGGTCGATGCAATGCTCCAGGGCGCGCACAAAATCCTCGAAGCGGGTATTTAGCCCCGTTTCGGGGTTCGTCTTACCGTGGGAGAAGCCGCTGCCTAGATGTATGTCTGACAGGTGTAGGAGTTTGATCACGATGCCGTAACGCTCATTCGTACCATAGTACAAATGAATTTTAGCATCGGCAACCCTCGCCTCCCCAAAGCAGATATTGATGAGGGAAGGTCGACAGGTGAAATCAGCTTGGTCCGGTCAATTTAGCCGCGCTTCATCCTACCGACATAGTGGCATGCACTGTCAGTAATTCTCGGTTTTGCCGCCGTCTACTCGGGATCTACCGAGTAAAGCACAATCTCAAATCGGAACGATAGTCCTGTCGCTGTGAAGAAACTTTGAGAGACGATTATGGCTAGAGATCGTGCCGGAAATTCTATTCGGAAAGCTCGGGAAGTCTCACTCAACAAGAGGCGTAGTGTCTTTCGCGATGCGGTAAACGGCTCAGATAAAAACGATTTTTATCAGTTTAGAATCGGCGGCAGCAGCAGGCTGTCTGTCTCTCTATCTAAACTAAAGGCCAACGCAGATATTACGCTTCTAAATCAAAATAAAAGCATTATAGGGCGATCGCGGCGCAGGGGCAGACGGGCCGAAAAGCTGGTTACTAATCTGGAGGCGGGAACCTATTTCGTCCATGTATCGCGCCGTCAGGGCAGCACCCGCTATAGGCTGAAGTTGAAGGCTAAGGCCTCAGCGTCAGGCGCTTCTACCGCCGCTGCATCATCGTTGACGCCGGCTGTGAAGGGTGCTTCCGGCCCAAACTCAGCGCCAACAGCTCCGTCTCCGCGCTCGTCATCTCCCTCTAGACCAACCTCGACGCCTTCAGCGGCTAATCCGCTGGTTCAAGAGGTGCTTACCTTGACCAATACAGCGCGTCAAGAAGCCGGTTTGGCGCCGCTGAGGCTCAGCGAAACACTGAGCGGCGTCGCTCGCAGCCATAGCGAGAACATGGCCATTCAAGATTTCTTTGGCCATGTGGACCCGAGCGGCAGCCGCTCTCAGGACCGGGTGAGCGCTGCTAACTACGGCTATCGCGCTACAGCTGAGAACATCGGCGCCGGCTACAGCACCGCTGAAGGTATTTTTGAAGGGTGGTTCGATAGCCCCAGCCATCGCGCTAATATCCTCAGCCCTAGGCTGACGGAGATCGGTATCGGCTACCACCGTCTGGATAACGATACCGGCAGCGTTAACTATAACCACTACTGGACACAGGTCTTTGGAAATCCGCTATTTTGAGGGCGCTTCGGCGTCGAGACGTTTGAACACCAGCGTTTTGATTTCCCAAGGTTGCCATGGGCGATCGCCTGCCGAGGCATCTTCGGCGGCACCTTCTTTATCGGGCGGCACCCGCTCTAGTAAGTCAGCCGCGGCTGCCGCCATCTGACCTACTTCCAATAAGGGCTGGCTCTGAGCCGTCTCCCCCAAACATTCATAGCCCCGCAGCGCCCATCCCGCTCCGTCCTCCAGTCGCTTAAAGGCGCTGAGAATTACGTTTTGGGGCATTTGAAGCAGCGTGCTTGTACTGGGTAAGCTGTCCCGGCTGTTTGAGCTGGTGGAGAGCGACGGTGAAAGATGCACCGGCAGCAGTGGATGGTGCTGCTCGTAGCCCAGCCGTACCGTGCGCAGCCCCCAGCCGCCGTGGGGGTAAAGGCTGTAGCGCCAGGCGTGGTCACCCGCGTCAGCCTGCGGGTCGGGCCAGCAGGCGCCCCGCAGCAGCGTCAGGCGCATGCGGAAGGCCTGGAAGTCATAGCCATGGCGGTAGTCGCTCAGGAGAGAGACGCCGCAGCCCTGCTCGGGGTCGCTTAGGTCGCTCCAGTTGAGGGCCGGGACTTCCCACTGGGCCTGCTGGGCTGGGGCTTGTTGGGTCGGATCTAGAGGGCGCGTGGGGCGCGCCGTGACGCCAAAGGGGGTTTCGGTGAGGGCCTGCTCTGCCGCGATCGCTACTGGAAACGCCGCTTTCACCAGCACGTGGCGCTCTTGCCAACGGGTGTGGGTCTCGATAGTGAGCTGCGGACTACCCGCGTCCAAAACGTAGTCCTGCTGAAGCTCGGAGTCGCCGATGCGCTGCACTACGCGGACGCACTGCCGCAAAGGCCCGTGGGTCCGCCATTTTATGGAAACAAGCGCCACCGGCAGCGGGTGCTGTTCGTAGTCGGGGTCGATATTCCAGGCGTCCCAATATTGGCCCTGGTCGCGGAAGGCCTGGAGCTGATTGCCGGGGCCATTGAGCACCTCGCGGCTGCGGGCCTTATCGAAAATCTGGGCGATCGCGCCAGTTTTGTCGTCGAGGGTGACGCGCAGATGCTCGTTTTCAAGGCGATAGTTTGGTGGGGGCGACAAGTCTGTTGGGAGTGACGAGTCTACAGCAGGTTCACCAGCGTCGAGCCATATCAAACCGTAGCCAACGCCAGGAATATTCTCAGCCTGCACCAGCAGCGTCTGGGCCTCGGCGTCGACTTGGCACAGCAGCGGCTTGAATTCACCGTCAATCTCGCCGTAGGCCCTCGTGCCGGCAGAGAGCGGCAGCGCCACCACGCCCCCGCGCGGCCAGCTGAGGCTGTTGAACAGCGCCCAGGGCTGCCCGTTGTGTACGGGCGGGGCCGGTATGGCGATCTGAGCCGCGATCGCCTCAAGCGCAGAGTGGGTAATGCGGACGGCGGTGGCCTCCGTCTCTTGCCAAGCGGGGTCTACCTCCTCGTAGACGGCTCGCACGGCAGAGCCGGGAAGGATATCGTGAAACTGGTTGAATAGAGCGGTTTTCCAGGCGGCGGTGAGCGCCTCGTAGGGATAGGGCTTTTCTGCCGTGATAGCGGCCAGGGCGGAAAACAGCTCCGCCTGATAGAGCTGACGCTCGCAGCGCCGATTCCAGCGCTTTTGGTCGGGGTGGGTGGTGTAGCAGCCCCGGTGAAATTCGAGGTAGAGATCTTGGGTCCAGGTGGGCAGATCCGCTTGGGGAAGCTGGTCCAAGAAGTCGTGGGCTTGCCCAAAGGCGAGCTGGGGGAAGAAGGGCGATCGCTGCCAGCGGCGGACGTGCTGCAGCATATCGGCGGTGGGGCCGCCGCCGTGGTCGCCCACCCCCGGCAGCCAGAGGGCGGTGGGATGGCCGGTGGCGGTTTCCCAATCGCAGAGGTGGGTGGCCATGGGCAGCGGGTCGATGTCTGTGCCGATGGGGGGCAGGTTGACGCCAAGGACGCTGGTTCCGTCCGGGGCCTGCCAGCGGAACCACTCGTGGGGAAACTGGGTGGTGTCGTTCCAGCGCAGCTTTTGGGTGGCGAAATAATCGATGCCCCCCTGCCGCAAAATTTGCGGCAGCTGGCCGCAGAAGCCAAAGCTGTCCGGTAGCCAGGCCACGCGGTTGAGCTGGCCGAAGCGTTCCAGCACGTACCGCTGGCCGTAGAGCACCTGTCGGGCTACAGATTCGCCGCCGACGTAGGTCAGCTCTGGCTCCACCCACAGCCCAGCGGCCACCTCCCACTGGCCCGCAGCGACGCGATCGCAGATGCGCTGAAACAGCTCGGGTCGGTGCGCCTCAACCCAGGCGTAGAGGGCAGGGGTAGAGTGGGTGAACACCAGCTCAGGGAAGCGCTGCTGCAGGTCCAGCACCGACTCGAAGGTGTGCTCCGCCACCGCCCAGGTTTCAGAAATAGGCCACAGCCAGGCCAGATCGAGGTGGGCGTGGCCCAGCAGCGTAATCTGCCGCTGTCGCACCCGCTCCCCCAAGGGCAGGAGACGCTGCCGCAGCCGAGCGATCGCTGCGTCAAAGGCGGCAGGGTCCGAGAGTTTATCCCAAGGCAAAAGGCCTAATGCCTGCGCTAGGGTCGGCAGCTGGTCTGGCTCAAACCGCTGCAGCACCTGGTGCAGCACCGCCATCTCATCGGCGACGAAGCCCGGCTCTGGGCCAGCGCGATGGCCTAACCCAGCATCAAGACCAGCCTCGGGACGCTCAAACAGGCCCAGAGACTGCACCAGCGCCCCCGCGTCGTGGCCGGGGCTCACGAGCCGCAGCGCCACCAAAATCTCTTGGCCCGGCGCTGCCGATGGGCAGAGCGGCACCCGCGCAAAGCAGTCGAAGATGTCGCCCTCCTGCACCAGCTCACCGTCGACATAGACCTGGGCCTGCCGCGCCCACCACCGCAGCGCCAGCCGCAGCGATAGCCCCGCTACCGAATAGCCCTGGGCGATGGGTAGCGCGGTTGGCACCGTCACGACCTGCCCCAGCCAGATGACCTGCCTGCCGCCGGCCCAGGCGACGTGCCCCTTCTCGTTGAGCGGCATCGCAGCCCGGCGCGCCCAAAACTGCGGGTCGAGGGCTTCATGGCGCGAAATATCAGCCTCAACGCCGCGCCACCCGGCGCGCAGGTCAACCTGAGAGCACTGCCGCAGCCGAGCGATCGCGGTCTCGATGATTTGGGCGTCGCTAACTTCGGTGTCGCCAACTTGGGTTTCACTCTGGGCGGCAGGCGGGCTGGCCCCAGGGCTGACGTTAGAACTGGCAGTGGACATTACAATAAGGTTGCCGCTATTGAAAATCGCTTCTCAGTATCCCACAGGTTTTCTGAATGTCTAGGCGCTTGGTCTGGTTCAGAGATTTTAGGCTTACAGGGGCTTACAGGGTGGTCTGATGACGGGGTGATTCGTTTAAAGTTCTATGCCTTCCACGCCTTATAAAAGCCGCCTGCTGACGTTCCTGACGGCGCGATCGCTAAAGCTGCGTGACCAGGCTCAGCACCGGTTTCGCCAGGCGAAGCTCGTCGCCCTCTGGAGCGCCCAAATTACGCTTTACCCCGTTTACGCGGTATTCCAGTCGACCCGAGTGGTAGGCCGTCAGGTCGGGCAAGTGGCTCGGCGGGTGTTTCCCCGGCTGCAGTCAGCGGCCCAAGCGGTAAAGCAGTCGGTTGACCCCGTGCCAGGAGCCCCCCAGGCCCCGCCAGCCGCCGATGCCCCCATTCGTCAAACCCTGCGCAGCCTAGATTTGTTTGCGCTACCGCTGCCGGTTTCAGCGGCCGATTCGGCCCTGACCCGCAGACCATCGACCGATCTCGCTCTAAACCCGGAAACCGGGGTGCTAGAGGCCTGTGGAATTGCCTGCTTGGTCGACTCCCGGCGACTTGTGCTTACCGACCAGTACAACGCTATCCACGACGTCTTAACCCCCTCTCAAGCCGCACACCTGCAGCGTCGCCTCGTGCTAGAGCTGGCCAAATTTTGGCATTTTCACAAGCAGCGCCAGCTCGTCCAGCGCCCGCTGACGCCCTTACCCCTGCCCCGCGATCGCCATACGATGCTGCCGCCGGTTCGGGCCGTGCGGCGACTCATGGGCTGGATGCAGACGAGCCCTGTGGCGATGTCGGTAAACCTGTTTCAAGAAGCGCGGCTGTCCGATAGCCTGCTGCAGCTCGCCGATGCTGCGATTTCTGATGCTGTGATTTCTAGCGATGCTGTTGGGGGTACAGCTCTAAGCGGCATATCTGGCATAAGGTCCGGCGACGCCTTTCCCACCCAGGCGCTCAGGCGCACCCCTGTCCATGCTCTCCCCATGATTGACGCGGCGTCGCCGCCACCCGCACCCCTAAAGCCACAGCGCTGGTGGACCCGACTAGTGCCCCGCTGGCTGCAGAAGCACGACGATGACGCCGCATCGCCGCCGTGGTTCGACCCCGACCATCAGGGGAAAGACGGCTGGCAAACCGCCAACCAAGCCGTTGAGGCCCGCCGAAACCAGCTTCCGCCCGCTCGGCCCTCGCTCCCTATTCCTATAGCGCAGCGCTGGTCTGGCCTGAGCTTTTGGGGGAGGCCAGGCGATACTGCAGCGGATGATTTAACAGATGGCCTCATAACCGATGACACAGCCGGTGAGCCCTTCACGGCGGGCGACGGTGTCAACCCGGCAGACCAGGGGGCGATCGCGCTAAGCCATGATGCCTCCAATCCACCCGACTATCGCGCTGCGCCCGATCTCCTCGATGAAATAGAACAGTACCTGCGGAGCCTGATCGGCCCCAGGGACAAATCGCTAAGGTCCAGCGCTTCCTTGGCCCAGGCTGACCCAGCTAGCACCATTCAGAGTCAGAGTAGCCAGATTCCAAATGATCGGCTTTGGGGCGATCAGCTTCAGGCGGGCGACCTGGCCAGCGAGCATAGCCTGGGGTTTGGCGATCGCCGCAGGGCAGCCCAGGGCGCAAGGGCAGTAAGCGAGGGCGCGGAAGACGGTGCGACGACTCTGTCGACGAAGGCCGCGCAGGACATCCAGACGACCTGGATTGAAGCCCAAGCCACCCCCATCGGCTATAATCGTCACCCCCTAGAGCAAATTCTGTCGTGGGTTGATCAGAGCCTACTTTGGATAGAGGCGTGGCTTGTCAAAGCGCTACAGTGGCTCAATTCATCCCGCTAGCGGACCCAAAAAGCCTAGAGTTTTGTATTATCTAAGAGCACGCTAGCGGTTTTGTGTGATACCACAGAGTCAATACTGCCATCGGTAATGCTGCAAGACTAATGCTGCTTCGGGGGCAACACTGCCGCGCCACTGGCGAACAGCCCTGCTCTAGACGCTCCTTACCTCACTCGCATTATGAATGAATCTACTCCACCGTCCGAACGCGTGAACTTTCCCGGTGCGATCAGCGCTAGCGCTAGCGAGCGGCAGACTCAGTATCGGGAGCGGCAGCACGGTTCAGGGCGTCACGGTTCAGAGGCGCAGAACGGTGGGGCGGGCCAAAGCGATGCAAACACCGATGCTTTAGTGGTGTTGGTCCAAGAGCTGACCCAGCAGAATCATGCCCTAACAGGCCAGGTTAAGGCCCTAGAGCGTGAGCTGGCCTCGACAAAGGGCGAAGCAGCAAGGCCTACGGGCCCCCTTCCTGCAGACGCTTCCACAGATGCTCAGGTGGCCTACCTCCTCAATCAGCTGGAGTTTGCGCAGCAGGCAAACCAGCGACAGGCCATTCGCATCGAAAATTTGGCGCAGCAGGTCAATTCTGACCGGGTGCAGCTGCTCCAGCTCGAGCAGGACAGCCAGGCGTTTCAAAAGCGCTGTCGCACTCAGTCTAGCCGCATTGAGCAGCTTGAGCAGCGCTGCGAAGAGCTACAGCAGCGTCTCCAGCGGCAGCAGCGCTATACGCTTCAGTTTAAGACGGCTCTAGATAAATGTTTGGAGGTGCCGCCACCCAGCTATACGATGCCTGAGGACCATATGATGCCTGGGGCTGTGGCATCTGGGGCTGTGGCATCTGGGGCTGTGGCGGCTGAGCGGCAGCCCCAGCCGGCAGCCGCCATAGAAGACGAGCTTACATCGTTGGTCTCGCCCCTGCTGCCCAGGGCCAATAGCATTCCCACCTGGTCTCAAGCCCACGTCGCCCAGACGCGCCTCACCCAGGGCAAGCATCGCCCCAATCAGCCCGCTACCAGCGCGACGTGGGTGCCGTCAGGTCCCATTGAGCCGCTCAAGCCGGCGCTTCAGGTGCCGCAGATGTCCCGGTTCAAGACAGCGCTATTCAACCTAGCTCATCAACCCCAGGGTTCGACCGACCAGGCGGAAGCCGAGTTTCCAGCTTCTGAGCAGGTCTCCCCAGAAAACGCTCGCCCAGACCCCAGTGCAGCAGCGGCAGGGTCTATGTCAGTGAAGGTGCCGGCCAAAGGGCCAGTAAGCATGCCAGCCAGAGGGCCGATGGGTGGGCTCGCGGATGGGCCAGCGGCGGGAGCTGGGTCAGCAGAGGATGCCTTTTGGTCAGACCTAATCCAGATGGTGGGACCAATCGACCCAGAGCAGCCTTCTCCCCAGGATGCACTCCCGATCGCTGACGGAGACCGAGCGACCCCACCCCAGAGCGGCCCAGCCCAGCGGTCCGCTAAATCTCGCAGCGCCTCCGAGGGGGTAGATACGATTTTTGACGTAGTTTTTCAAGGGGCCAAGGCGATCGCCAGCCAGCTGATATCGCCTGAGGAGAGCGGAACCGCAGCTCGCAGCGCAGAACCCGCGCCGGTAAGGGTTCCTCCTTTTCAAGAGCCCTCAGCCCTGCCCGCGTCAGCATTTGAAACTTCGCAGCCCGAACCAGCGACCATACCCGAACCAGCGACCATACCCGAACCGGCAGCCGTATCAGACACAGCGCGGAATGCGGCACCGGAGCAGGCGCTTCCAGCCGTACCGCCAGCCCGCAAACCCGCCCCGCCGGCCAAGCCAAAGCAGCGCGATCGCATCGATCTGCCGACGTTTTTACGGCCCCAGCGGCCCCAGACTCAATCGTGAGCCGCTACCGCGATTGAGGGGACGACGACTACAATTTTATTCTGTCAGTGATCAGAGGCAAACCCATAAGCGCGAAGCGTAACTTGTTAGATTAGCTACTATCACGCATCAAGACCTCTCATCACGCGCTATGACCTCTACCCAATCCTCCGCCCCGCCCGTCGCCCCCCAGCAGTCCAAAATCCTTGAAATTCACGGCGATCGCCGCACCGATCCCTACCACTGGCTGCGCGATCGCGACGACCCCGCCGTCATTGACTATCTGAAGGCGGAAAACGACTACACCGAAGCCGCCATGGGCCACACCGAGGCCCTGCAGAAGCAGCTCTACGATGAGATGCTGGGGCGCATCCAGGAAACAGATCTGTCGGTGCCCTATCGCTACGGCGACTACTACTATTACAGCCGTACCGAGGAAGGGCTTGCCTACAGCATCTACTGCCGCAAACAGGGCAGCCTGGAGGCCGATGAAGCGGTGCTGCTAGACAGCAACCAGCTTGCGGAAGGCAAAGAATTTTTTAGCCTAGGTGACTTTGAGGTCAGCCCGAACCACAAGCTGCTGGCCTACTCCACCGACACCAGCGGCGCAGAGCGCTACACATTGTTATTCAAAACCCTAGAGACTGACAACCTGTTTGATGCGCAAATTAATGACGTAGGCGGGGTCGCCTGGGCCAAGGACAACAAAACGGTGTTCTACACGCGCATCGACGAGGCCCATCGCCCCTATCAGCTCTGGCGACACGTGCTGGGCAGTGACCCCAGCGGCGATGCCCTGATCTACGAAGAAACCGACGAGGCCTTCTATCTTTCGGTGGGCAGCACCCGCAGCGAAGCCTACATCGTGCTTGTCAGCAGCAGCAAGGTCACCTCAGAAGTTTGGGTGCTTGACGCCAGCCAGCCCAAGGGCGACTTTCGGGTCATTCAGCCTCGTCAGCAGCAGGTGGAGTACTGGATTGACCACCACCCTGGCGACGGCGACGACCCGCAGACGAACCGATTTTATATTGTCACCAACGAGAACGCGATCAACTTCAAGCTGATGGTCACTCCCGTGGCCGCGCCAGATAAGGCCCACTGGCGTGAGGTAATTCCCCACCGGGAAGACGTGATGCTGAGCGACATCGACCTGTTTAGGGATCACTTGATCATCTACGAGCGGCAGGAAGGGCTGCCGACGGTTCGGGTGCAGAAGCTCTCCACGGGAGATGAGCGGGCGATCGCCTTCCCTGAGCCCGCCTACGAGGTGTATGACGGCACCATGCCCGAGTTCGACACCCAAACCCTGCGCTTCACCTACACCTCTATGGTCACGCCGCCCTCCGTGTTTGACTACGACATGGAGACCCACGAGCGACAGCTCAAGAAGGAAACGCCCGTGCTGGGGGGCTACGATCGCAGCCAGTACCGCAGCGAGCGGCTGACGGCGATCGCTGAAGACGGTGCCGAGGTGCCCATTTCCCTGGTCTATCGCAGCGATATGCCCCGCGGCAAAGACACGCCCCTGCTGCTGTCTGGCTATGGCTCCTACGGCTTCCCCTACCCCGCTGCCTTTTCCTCCACCCGGCTCTCGCTGCTGGACCGGGGCATGGTGTGCGCCATTGCCCACATCCGCGGCGGCGGTGAGATGGGCCGTAAGTGGTACGAGGCGGGCAAGCTGCGCCACAAAAAGAACACCTTCAGCGATTTCATTGCCTGCGCCGCCCACTTAGTCGACCAGGAGTGGACGAGCCCCGAGCGTCTGGTGATTTACGGCGGCAGCGCCGGGGGACTGCTGATGGGCGCGGTGGTGAACCAGCGGCCCGACCTGTTCAAGGGGGCGATCGCCGCGGTGCCCTTCGTCGACATCGTCACCACCATCTTGGACCCCACCCTCCCCCTGTCGGTGCTGGAGTGGGACGAGTGGGGCAACCCCAACGACCCGGAGTACTACCGCTATATGCTCTCCTACTCCCCCTACGACAACGTCAAAGCTCAAGACTACCCCCACCTGTTGGTGACCACCGGCCTCAACGATCCCCGGGTCGGCTTCTGGGAGCCGGCTAAGTGGACCGCCAAGCTGCGCACCACCAAAACCGACGCCAACCGCCTGCTGCTGAAGACCAATCTCGACGCCGGCCACGGCGGAGCATCGGGGCGCTACGGGCGGCTGAAGGAGACGGCCTTTGAATATGCCTTTGTGCTGGACTGCCTGGGCATTGAGGCGTAATGCGCGTTTTGGTCACCGGCCCGGCCCGCTCCGGCAAGAGCGAGTGGGCCGAGGCGATCGCCCTAGGGCGGCAGCGGGCGGGGCAGCAGGTGGTTTATGTCGCTACTGCCCTCACAACCCCGGATGACCCAGAGTGGCAGGCCCGCATCGCGCAGCATCAGCAGCGCCGTCCGCCGGAGTGGGCGTGTTTGGAGGTGCCGGTGGCGCTTGCCGCCGCGATTCAAAGGGCGAGGCCGGATGAGTGCCTGCTGGTGGATTCCCTGGGGACCTGGCTGGCTAACCTGCTGGAGCAAGACGAGGCGGCCTGGGGCCAGACCTTAGGCGAGCTGCGGCAGGCTCTTCACGATGCGTCTGGTGACGTGATTTTGGTGGCGGAGGAGGTGGGCTGGGGCGTGGTGCCGAGCTATCCCATCGGGCGGCAGTTTCGCGATCGCCTGGGGCAGGTTACCCGCAGCGTGGGGGCGATCGCGGACGAGACTTACCTTGTGACTGCTGGCCATGTTCTCAACCTTAGCCAGTTGGGTATGCCGCTAGATAAAGTGCTTAACGAAGCAGGGTAACTTAATCGCCGATGAATGATTAGTTATGATGAAGCCGAATAGCCCAGCTTCTCTGTAATTTAGACTATGGATGCTCCAGGACTGCGCGTTAGCAAGCCGATTGCCGTTTGGAACAAGCCATTGAAGGCTAACTTCAAGGACTTATTCAAAGCGCTGGGGAAAGGCGGCGTTGATGCAGCTACGGGGCAGTGGGGCGGATTAGCCAAGGACCTAGTTGATGCCTCTGTTGCTGTGGGATTAGGCAACGACGCGGAGCAGGTCGCTTGGCTATTAATTTATCGCGCTTTAGCTCAGGCGATGGAGGAGCTAATCGGCGATAGCAAAGACCTGATGGTGATTGAGCCAGAAGATGTAGACGGCGTGTGCGATTGCCTCCCCCAATTCCTGAGCGATCGATATGGTTACTCCCTCGAACAAGCCCAAAAAATCGTCGATGAAGCCCGTCAGAAGAAGTGGGACTAATACTACAAAATCAATACCTATCTTATGGCGAAACTGCCTCACGTGAGTAAATTCTTATGACGACAATTACCCTCGAAATTCCAGAGTATATCCATCAGCGGCTAGTCACTACAGCGCAAGCAACGCAGCAGTCAATTAATGACGTCATCCTTCGAGTGCTCCAAGTTGGTAGCCCACCTACCTGGGACGATGTACCGCAAGAATTCCAAGCTGATTTAGCGGCCCTGGACCGATTAGACAATGGAACCCTGTGGCAGATTGCCCGGAGCCAAAACGAGATCGAGCTAGACCGCTACGACGAGTTGCTCCACCAGAACCAGAACGGTAGTTTAACGGCGTCTGAAAGCGCTGAACTTACTGACCTCAGGAAGGCATCTGAGAAATTTATGCTTTGTAAGGCTCAAGCAGCCGCTTTACTCAAGTGGCGAGGCCATTCTGTTCCGCTAGGATAGCTAACGCCACAATGTCTAGCTACATCCCCACTGCCTTACGCGACAAAGTTCGAGAATTTGACCGTAGACGTTGCTGCTACTGTCAGACAAGCGAGCTAATCAGCGGCATTCGTATGAGCTTTGATCACATCCGTCTTCGCTCAAAAGGCGGAGAGACCTGCTTTGAAAATATTTGC
>JBHJHD010000103.1:0-10327 GCA_050331115.1 Elainellaceae cyanobacterium | reverse complement strand
GTTCTACCGCTTCGGAAACCGCTTCGTCAAAATCCGCATCATATTCACCCCATCCGGCGCAGGCAGCGCCCAGCTCCACTCCTTCGGCTCCGCGTAGCCCAGCTGGTGCTGGCGAATCATGTAGTGGTCTACCACCGTGCGAGGGCCAATGGCGATGATTTGCAGGGTGTGGTTATTAGGGTCTTCGAGTTGCGGGAAAAAACTGGGGCGATTGGGTTGGTTGGGTGTCGTCTACATAGGCATATAGCTGTATTAGAGTCTATGGCACAAGAGCCTACCGTACATCAGGCGCAACAGCAAGAGGCCAGATTCTTCAACCCGGCAGCGGCGACAGGCGCTTCGCCCATGACCTAAGCGGGATCGGCTCCCATCTCCCTCAGCCTCGCCGCTAACCGCTCCATCTCCGATTCGGCCCGCTCCGCACGGGACTCGGCCTGCTCCACACGCGACTCGGCCCGCGTTGCAGCCTCCTCCGGCGTCGGCACCAGCCGCCCCTCTGCGTCAAAAAACCTCAGCTTTCCGTCGTGCACGCCTAGAAACAGCCCCAGCGTATCGCTCCAGAGCTGTCCCTGCTCGTTGGGCTCAAGGCGCTCATAGCTGCGGCCTACTAGGCGATGCCCCACAAACTCTAGGGTGTCGGGGCCAAACCAAAAATACTCTGGTGTGCGAAATATATCTCGATAAATCTGCTTCTTGAGTCCTCGGTCGGTGTCAGCCGTGCTTTCAGACAGCAGCTCCACAATCACATCCGGATACTTGCCGTCCTCCTGCCACACCGTCCAGCTGTTGCGGGGGTGGTTTTCGGTATCGAGCACCACGAAGAAGCCAGGACCACGGAAATCTTCTGACTTACGCTGACGCATGCTGTAGTAAACCGTCAGGTTTCCGGCGGCAAAATAGTCGCTGCGGTCTTTCCAGAGCCAGTCGAGGCACTTGAGCAGCAGCAGCATTTGCTGAAGGTGGAGAGAGGTTTCTAAGGGCGGTTCGTCGCTCAGTAGGTCGGTGGGCGGCACAGGCATGGGGCCTGCGTCGGTTTCCCAAATCTCGTCGCTGTAGGTGAGGACCATTGCTTTACTTACCCGTATCGAATCTGTTGCGCTGGGCCAGTTACTATGTATCGCTGGTGCTCGCCAAGACCTGCACAGCACTGTCTTATTGCGTTGGCCCGGTTGCTTAGGACAACCCAATTGGCCTGATACATCAGAACAATTGCTATATCAGTTTATCAACTGGGCCTCGTCTCGCGGCAGCATAAAT
This sequence comes from Elainellaceae cyanobacterium, assembly GCA_050331115.1. Taxonomy (GTDB): domain Bacteria; phylum Cyanobacteriota; class Cyanobacteriia; order CAKZMO01; family CAKZMO01; genus JBCCAG01. The sequence continues at coordinate 9,070 of JBHJHD010000103.1, read as the reverse complement.
TTGGATAGAATCTAACTGTCACCCAGCTTCTAAATCATGGCCCTCCTGAATACAAGCCGTACCTACACCTTTAGCGAAATCGCCAAGCTAAAAGCGCCCACCGACGAGCTGCTGGCTGAGTATGGCTATGCCCTCAAGCGGACACCTGCCGCAGGGACCTAGACGCCCTGACGCGGATTTTGGTGGCGGCGCTGCTAAAAGATTAGGGGGCGTGCCCTCTACAGCCCATTACCGATAAGGATGAACGGTGCCCAGAAGTAGGGGTGGCTGAGGCGGCTGTTAGGTAGCTCCTCGGCTTCGGGGTTGCGGGGTACCCAGGTAAAGCGCTCCCCCGACCCGGCGTCGATTTGGTTGCCGGTGATCAGGGCGATTTGGGCTTGCTGTAAGGCTTCGGCTTTGGTCATGCCTTCGACGAGCAGCGCGTTGTAGAAGTTGGTCATCAGCTCTTGGGTGCCGCCGTCGCTGACGGCCCATAGGGATGCGATCGCTGCCTTTGCTCCGGCTTCCTGCATCAGGTAGCCAAAGCCCAAAATCTCGCTGCCGTTGCCTAAGTCCGTGCCGGCGAGTCGCGTTTCACAGGCGCTGAGCACCACGTGTTCGGCATTGGTCAAATTCGACGCTTTTACGCCATCGAGGTTCACTCGCTCACCGTTGCCAAATACGATGAACGACTCCTCTAGCTGGCCAGGGACGAGGGCCGCGTGGGTTGCCAGATGGACGAGTGGGTAACTGCCTATGCGGCTGTGAACTGCAGTAGGGCTAAAGGTCTCATTCATCAAAGTGTCTGTGTTGGGGATCGTGTCGGCAAGAGACTGCACTTCAACCCCAGTGAAGGGCAAGTCGCCGAAGTCGAACCGGCGATCGCCGATATCAAAGCTAAAGCTGCAGACCACGCAGGCCGCTGCAAGCATTCGCGGATTCTCAAGTTGAGAAGGCGTGGAGAAGTCGGTGAGGGAGGCAGCAGTGATATGCATCACCTTAAACTGAGTAGCCAACCAGTCACTTCCATCGTGCAAAGCAGCCAAAGGGACATAGCGTAGCGCCCCGTCTGGAGCGTAAACGATAGTCTCAACACCGAGGGTAGCTAGGTCATCTTCTAAGGGTTGAATTAGCCACTCGTAGAGCTGTCGCGCTGGAGTAATAGCATCACTGCTAGGAGAATTGAGACCCTGGCGGAAGGTGACAATGGCGCGATTTAGTTCGGCGGCAGTGACTTCAACAGGGCGGCGAATGGGCGGGCTGTTTGGGGAAACCAAAACTAGCTCTAGCCGATCTTCTAGAATCAGCGGGTAAACAAGGACCGCATTGTCGAGCTTGGCTAGGTTATTCTGCAGGGTTCTAAATTGGGCAGGCTCTAAGCTTTGGCGGTTCGTAGATTGGCTGAGCTGATTTAGCGCCTCGGCAACCTCAGGGTGCTGGATGAATTGGTCAAAGTTCTGAAGCAGCTCTCCTTCTTTGTGGCTCAGCTCTTCTAGCCGCGCCTGCTCTCTAGGAGAGAGATCGTCGTAGGAGCGATCGCGCAGGATCTCTAGTTCTGCGGCAGCGAGCAGCAGTTCTTTGTAGAGATCGAGGATGCGCTGTTCAGGCGGTCCGTATTCGATGCCTGATTGGGTGCTTATCGTGCTGCGAACGCCCCGCAGGTAGTCGTCGAGTTCTTGAACTTTAAGCAGGTCTAGGACGCGCTGGGCTTCAAGAACTCGATTCTGCTGAAGTAAGAGGTCAGCGAGCTGACGGTAGGTGTCGGCTACGGTCTCCGTATAGGTTTGCTGATAGTCTTGGGGTAAGGAGCGAAGCTCTTTTCGGATTGCTTCAGATAGGTTAACAGACTTTTTGTAGAAGAGAACTGCCAACTCGACTTGCCCCTCCCAAGCAAACAGTTCACCCAAGTTACCGTAAGCGATGATTTCAGAGCGGCGATCGCCAAACTGCCGTAGAAGCGGTATAGCCTGAAAGTAGGCTTTTAGCGCCTGTTGGGTGTTGCCCTGATCACGATATACAGTAGCGAGAGTTTCAAGCGTCTGGCCTACTCTTTCTGCGTTTCCTATCTTTTGGTGAGTTGACAGTGCCTGCTGGAGAACAGCGATTGCCCGATTGCGATCGCCGAGCAAGCTATAGACGTATCCTAAGTTGTTTAGCGTTTCTGCAATCCCAGATTGACGCTCTAGGGCATAGCGCACTTCTAGTGATTGCCGATAGTGATGCAGCGCGTTCTCGTACTGGCCTTGGTTTCGATAAGCAAAGCCAAGACTGTGCAGAACCATTCCTTCCTCAGCTCGATACCCCTCTTGCTGGAATAGGGTTAGCGCCTCCCGGTAAGCCGTCAGCGCTTGCTCATACTGACCTAAATGAACGTATAGCGTGCCCAAGCTATTAAGAACGTATATTCTGCTGAAAACGTCCTCTGTCAATGTATTTGCTGCTTGTCGATGAAACGCCAATGCCTGGGTATAATTTCCCAACTTTCTGTGAATCAGTCCAATATTGTTAAGCGCATAGCCTTGACTGAGGCGATCGCCTGTCTCCTCAAAGATATCCAGCGCCTGATAGAAGGCCTCAAGCGACTCCTGAAAATAGTTTAGTCTTTCGTAGGCTTGTCCGATTCTGTTTATAGCATTTCCCACTTCCTGGAGGTTACCTTCAGAGTTAAAAATGGCCCTTGCACCTTGAAATGCTTTTATCGCTTCGGTGTAGTCTTCTAAAACATGCTGCGTTTTTCCAATTTCGTAAAGTACTTGAGCAGCCTCTGCTTGCTTTTTTGAGGAGATGAATACGGCTAGCGCGTCCTGGTAGGCGTCTAAAGCCTCTCTGTACTGCTCATTCTGGTAGTAAATTTGACCTTCGTCGAAGCGCTGAGCTGCCCACTCTTCAGGTTCAGCAGTTTGCTCACCTAGGCCAGCATCTAATGCCCACACCAGCGATGATGCGTACACTACTGCTTCTGGTCGTAGGCAAAGGACAACGTAGAAGCACAAACCTACTGTAGTTATCCAGCTCAGGAAACGAGAACTCTTCTCACTACACATAACATTCTCAATCGAGCACCCGCTAAACTAATCTCGGAATATAGCGATCCTAGACCGCTCATGAGCTGCGAAGTGAGAGGAGAGGGGTGCCCGCCCCGCCCCTCAAAAATCACCCAGAATTTCTATATAGATACCCTAAGGATACTTAGGCAATGTTCCTCCTTTACCTCCATTGCTGCCTCCGGTCTCGCTAAGATTGCTGCCTTCGGTATCTGTAAGAACAGTATCGACTAAGATTTGCATATTTTTCCTCACCGTCGACTTCTCATCCTCAATCGAAGATTGCTCTCCGGTTAATCGGACTTGATCGAGCATTTTAAGGGCTTGTTCATAGCTGATTCTAGCGCGCTCGTACTGTCCGGCTTTGGTGTAGACCAAGCCGATATTGTTAGCGGCAAAGGCCTCATAACGAGCTTGCTGCAGCTTCCTGGCCATGCTGTAGGCGTCTCGATATTGTCCTAGCGCACTATCATAATCTTTGCTCTCAAAAAACTGCTTGTTTCCACTCTCTAAAAGTCCTGCGATGGCTTTTTGAGCCTCTTGGTTCTGAGTCATGGTGTCTGATGCCCTAATGGATTTACACAAGGTTGGTGCCAAACCGCAGTGGTCTAAGCCGCAACCACAAGAACGAGCTAATTGACATGCTAAGCTTTCAGCTGTGCCAAGCCCACTATTTTTCACGTGGTGCCGTATCAGCTGCAAGGACTAGTTCGAATCTATACTTTTTTACTTCACGGCAGGAATGCAAATTCCTAAAAATTTACGTTACGAATTTAACCGACCCAGCTATTGCACAACCATACCCGCCTGCTTTGGAGATAGCGCTGCTGACAGATGAGCGAGCGTACCCTCTACAGCCCGTTGCCAATGAGGATGAACGGTGCCCAGTAGTAGGGATGGCTGAGGCGGCTGTTGGGCAAGTCCTCGGCTTCGGGATTGCGGGGCACCCAGGTGAAGCACTCCCCCGACGCCGGGTCGGGGGAGCGCTGATGAGCAACAGCCTCAGCGTCTACGACTACGTCAAAACCGCCTCCAAGCATCGCCCCGGCCTGCGCGGCGTCGCCCAGTCTCTCGGCGAGCGGTTCCGCTCCATCCGCCGCCGGACTCAGAACCAGACCGCCGAGGCGTAGCCTGACATCGACAATGCATCTACCCACTCCCGCCAGTCCTTCTGATTCACCCACGTGGTCAAAGGGCTGGCGATTCAGGTTTAAAAGCAGGGTGGTGAGGTAAAACTTCTCGCTAACGAAGCTGGCGGACTCGCGGGAGAGGAAACTTTGCTCGCTACAGAGTGATGCTCTTTGGGCGTCTTGCGATCGCCACTCATGCACGAGATGCTGCGCCTGTTCAACGAGTAAACATCACTCAAGGCCGCCATCAATCGCTGACTTCAGAACCAAACCAATTTATTTCAGGATTTGAATCAAACCTAGGACTTATCCGACATCTGGCCAGGGCGCCCAGCCGCGCGCCCAACCGTGTATTCAACGGTGGAATCAACAACCACACCGATCGCCTCAATCCAACCGCCTCAATCCAACCGCCTCAACCACTGCACAATCACATCCGCCCGCGCCAAATCTCGCCGCTCCCCCGCCACCCCCAGCGATCGCCAAAGATACCCCGCCGCCACCGCCGGCTCCCAGCGCCAAGCCGCCACCTTCGCCAGCCCCACCAGCGCCGCCAGCCGCGTCTCCCCATCCCCAGCGTCCTCAGCCAGACGAAGCGATCGCTCGTAGAACTCTTCCGCTTCCGCCACCCACCCCGACCGCAGATACACCTCCCCCAGCAGTCCATACACCCCCGCCGCCTGCTCCCGCCGTACCAGTGGCCCCAGCCCATCCATCACCCGCCAATACAGCCCTAGCGCCTCATAGCGGTACGCCAGCGCGATCGCGATCGACCCATCATCCGTGTCCCCAAACTGGTCCTCTAGACTACCCAGCTCAGCCAAAGCATCGTCGTCCAGAAGCGCCAGCGCCGTCCAAAAGCAGGCCAGCTGTCGCCGCGCCTCATCCTCACAGACTGGCTCTTCATCCCCAGCCGTAACTACCAGCGCATAGGTCTCCCCCGGCAGCAGCGCGGGTCCGTCGTAGGCTACCCGCGTCGCCCTGGATTCCGTCTGCCATAGCGTTTCTCCATCCGGGCTTTGTATAGCCACCCGGTACGCTGCCGCCCCAGATTCTGCCGCTCCAATATTCTTCGTACCAAACCCCGGCCACCGCAGCTCACGAGGCGAAGCAATCAGCCGCGTCACGTAGGGAAAATCCCCGCGATTGAGCGCCAGAAAATCGTTCTCGTCTCGGCTGCGGCGAGCGGCCCTCACATCCGGGCAAACCACTCTCGCCCCCGACGGCGCTCCCGCTACGGGCGGTCGTCCCCGGCTATTGTTTGGGCAGCGCACCTCCACCCGCACTCCGGTGCTCATCACCAGCAGGGCATCCTGTGGGCCAAAGATATCCCCCTCGTCTGCAACCTCATACGGCCCGTTCACCCCCCGCTGAATCAGCACCGGCCCCCCACGGATGCGCTCAACGGTGATCACCTCCTCTGCCCGAGCCTCTGTCCGAGTCAAGCCCTGGGCCAGACCCAGCCAGGTGATAGTGGCGATCGCCCCCCAGGCAATGCGCCTCATTCTACGCCCTCCGTGAGCCGCCGTTGATATTGCCCAATCCAGGCGTCTTCCTCCGGGATGCTGCGGTCGGCGTTGCGGATGCACCACTGCCACGGGGCATCCGCCCTCGCCGGCTGCCACGCCTGGTATACCACCGCCAGCAGACAGTACGCCGCCGCCCGGTCTCCTTCCAAAATCGCCCGATCAAACGCGATCGCCCGCTCCAGCTCCTGGGCCGCCTCGGGGTAGTTGCCCTGCTGCAGCCGCGCCCAGCCCAGGTTCTTCAGCAGGTTATAGCTCACCTCAGCGATCGCCGGGTCACTCTGCGCCAGCTCCGCGTCAACCCCAGCGTTGGCTTCCACCAGCAGCGGCGCGGCCTCAGCCGCGTTGTCCTCCAAAATATACAGTCGCGCCAGGTTGTTGTAGGCGCTCAGCCACACCTCCTGGGGTACCTCCTCGCGGTCGGCTTCCACCACAAACTGGTACTGGGCGATCGCTTTCTCTTCTTGCTGCAGGTCTTCGTACGTCAGCCCCAGATTAAAGTGGGCCTCCGGGTAGTCGGGCTGCAGGGCCAGCGCCGTCTGAAAATTCCTCAAGGCGCTGCCGAGGCGGCGGGTCTCAAAATTTTGCCAGCCCCAGCGGTTGTACCAGGTGGCGATCCAGGGCATCGAGGCGTGAATGCCCGCCACCAGCAAAAACAGCCCCGCTGCCGCCAGGCTGTTCCACTTGGGCCACTGGGCCTTGTCTACTTTGCGCCCTACTAAAAACTGCTCCCACCCCTCCCGACCCGAGGCGGTCAGCGCCCCCTTACCCGCCACGAGGGTGAGGAGTGCCTGGACAACAATAGGGAACGTGCCGGTGGTGGCAACACCCTGGGCCACAAAGCGAGACGCCGCATTCAGCACTAGGCTAGCGGAAGCGGCAAGGAAAATAATCGATAGGCTATTCCAAAGCCAGTTGGGTTTAGCAGGCGGTTTCGGCGGCGCGGGCCACCACCAGGCGTCTTCACCAGGGGGGAAATCACTCCGCCAGTGTGGGTCTAATGCTTTCAGCTTGGCCGCGCTTCCCTTGAGGCGCTTGTCCGCGCTATCTAGCTGCACCAAATCTTGCCCAGAAACCACTGCCGAGGTCGCCAGAATTTCCTGGAGGCGATCGCGTACGACAAGCGCCTCCAGCAGCTGCGCCTGGGCAGGCCGTGGCGCTGCCTCAATAGCGGCGATCGCCTGCTCGTAAAGGGCTAGCAGCTGCGGAAAGGAAACGCGCTCTGGCAAATTCTGCATCCGACAACGCAGCAGGTAGAGACTATTCTTTAAGAATATCTCGATAATTCAGCATTATTTGCCTTGGGCAGAGAGATAGCCCAAAATAAAGGCGCTAGATAACATGTCGTCTAGCGCCACCAAATCGCCTGTAAAGCATTAGCGAAACCGGCGCGTGCCGGTGTGCTGTCGTCGCCGCGAGCCAGCTTTGGAACGCCGAGTCGCGCCAATCCCAGTCAGGCCCAACAGAGCAACAGGGAGGCTTTCACGAAGCGAGACGCGCTGGACTTGGGTATCGGCAACTCCCGCTGGGCGAGACGGCTGACGAAACTCCGCTGACACTAGCGACAGCAGGCCCACCGTAATCAACATGCTCAGACTATTGAGCGACTTATCTATTTTGGGTACGTTGTGGTGCGTCGCATAGGTTCTAAAGAGGAACCAGATGAAAATTGCCACAGAGGCCACGAGGGCGATCGCGTTTAGGCTTGGGGTGTGGGCAAAGGTATAGATTGCCCCTTCAGTGGGGCCATCGAGGACGCCATTAAATTCGTCAATGGTTTTGAATGGGCTGGCGGACATGGGCTGATGTCTCCTTGCGTTGTGTTCGGATGGCGATCGGGATATGAACGGTGGCAAGGCGATGGCAGAGCGATATTGCTGTCATCGCCCCGGGGCTATTTGACAGCAACGTGGGATGTGGTGGACGTCCCTGTAACTGCGGCCACGGTATCGGAATCGCCCACAGTCACGTATTCGGGATAGCCCTGCATTCTGAAGTCGGCGATATCAAGACCGATGATTTCTTCCTCCTCAGGGACGCGCAGCAGGCCAAGCTTTTTAAGCACGAAGCTAACGCCATATCCCGGAATAAAGCCCAGAATGATGGTGCACACCAAAGTGCCGACAAGCTGACCAATGAAGCCCGTCACGGGGATACCTTCACCCTGGGGATAGCCTGTCGCCATCACGCCAACCGCCATCGCGCCAATTACGCCGCAGTAGCCATGCACCGCGAAAGCCCCCACCGCATCGTCGATGCCGGCCCGCTCGATGGCGTTGCCGACGAACGGCATGGTGTACGCGCCGATGAAGGCAATCAGGATAACGATGGGGGGGCTGTAGAGGTCTAGGCCAGCGCCCACGGAGATGATGCCCGCCAGACCGCCGGAAATGGTGAAGAAGGGGTCAGCTTTAGAGCCCATGTAAGCGCCGACAATGCCTGCGGTGAGGGCAAGGGTGGTGTTGACGCCGATGGAGGCCAGGGTCATGGGCGTGCCGTAGATGGTAATTTCGCTCTCCTGACCGGGGGTGAAGATGACGCAGGCGGCTAGGAAAGCGTAAAACCCGACAAAGATCAGCATCAGCCCCACCATCGTCAGCGGCAGGTTGTGGGGCAAGATAGCGTTGGGCTTGCCGTCGGCGTCAAACTTGCCGATGCGCGGCCCCAGGTTGATGAGCACCCCTAAGGCAAAGAAACCAGATACCCCGTGCAGCACCGCAGAGCAGCCAAAGTCGTGATAGCCAAACTGCGTCAGGAACCAGCCGTAGGGATTCCAGCCCCACGCGGCGGCCACAACCCAGGTAAAGGACCCCAGGATAATAGCCAAAATCGCGTAAGCGCCAACTTTAATGCGCTCAATGACCGCACCTGAGAGAATGGAGGCCGTCGTCATGGCGAAGAGGGCGAAGGCAAACCAAAACACGCCGGTTAGGTTGTCGGCAACGTTGGGGCCTAAGGCTGGCGACCAGGGATAGGAGGCCTGCACCAATCCCAAAACCTCTCCCACCGTGCCCTCTGCACTGGGGCTGGTCCAAGGTCCAACAATTCCTCCCGTCAGCGGGAACAGCGGAAAGGCGTTGTAAACCCACCAGCCGAAGAAGAAAAAGGTGAGGCCGATTAAGGATAACGTCAGCAGGTTTTTCACCATGGTAGCCAAGACGTTTTTCGAGCGCGATGCTCCGCCTTCGTAGGCCAAGAAACCCACGTGGATAAGAATCATAAATACAGAGGCCCAGTAATAGTAGGACTCTGCGACAAAGGTCGCCAGAAACTCTTGTGCTTCAGGAGACATAGGCTAAACCCCTCCTCTAGTTTTACGGTTGGAACAATATAAGCTCACGTCATCTAAGTACAGGACACATGCAAACCGAATTCGAGTTCTCCCCACGCC
>JBHJHD010000102.1:0-5458 GCA_050331115.1 Elainellaceae cyanobacterium | reverse complement strand
CTGCTCCTGATTGGTGAACCAGGCCCACATCTGGTCGCCATAGGAGAAGTGCCACCACTCCTGCCGATGGCGACAAAAGCCAGCGCTTGATAGAGCCGTGTTAAGGATCTGCCGGTGGCGATGGAAGCGAGCGTGATTAGGATCAGACGCGCTGCCGCTTGGCGCACCTTTTGACGCACCGTTTGGCGCAAAGTGGTCAGGATAGGAGCGCGGCGAAATCTCGTCGATGGGAGACCCCATGTCCACCGGCTGGCCGACCTCATCCACCAGGGTTAGATCTACCGCCGCGCCCGTACTGTGGGGCGGGGGCGTCGCGGCGTCCCCACTCGGCAGCGCCCAAAACTGGTAGACCCGATCCCAAAGCTGCTGCGCTTGCTGGGGCGTCAGATCTGGCCCCCAGCCGCTGGCCTCGAGCTGCTCTGCAAAGGTCTCCTCCACCATAAATCGCTGTACGGCTATAGGGCGGTAGGCGTCGAAAAGACTCAGCCGCCACCCGGGACGCTGGGCCTGTAGGGCAGTTTGAGCAGTAATCAGCCGCTCTAGCACGCCCTGGCGCAGGAAATAGGGCGATCGCACGCCGTAGGGGGCACCGCGCTGCACGTAGGGATGAGGAGATTGGACCGCGAAACAATTTAGGGGGATGGGGACCAGGGGTTCGCCGCAGTCTTGAATGGGGACTTGATAGTAGGGTTTTGTAAGGGGAATGGCCATTCGATACGCCAGTAAGACACACTCTAATTAAGACACGCTCAGTCAACGCAGCTATCCTAAGCGATCGCACTGGGAATTGCGGTATGATTCCGGGTGCAAGCCTCTACGCTACTGTTGAAATCGTAAATTAGTCGCGCCAAAATGGTTTTTTTCCTCTCCGCTCGATGGCGCTATCTCGGCACCGTCCTGCTGCTTGCGCTCCTCACTGCGGCCTGGCCCGCGCGGGCTGCAGAGCGAATTTTTTTCTATTACAGCATCATCGGGCGCTCCCTCGACGTCAGCGGACTAGAGGCGTTTGCAGAAGAGGGCACCGTCAACGGTCAGCTCGGCGGATACTTTTCCCTGGCTGGCGTCGATGAAGAAGAGCAGGCGGCATTTCGAGCGGCGCTGCAGCGGCCCGCCCCCGTTGACCCGGCGCTGCTCTCCCGCGTCCTCTATACCAACATCGGCGAAGACATCCTAGAGCGGTTCCTCGGTGACCTGCTGCGCACCGAGGCAGGGCTAAATGGCAAGTACTCCCTCAGGGCGGCGCTAGTGCTTGCCGCACAGGACGAAGACGGCCTCTCGACCCTAAACTTCTTACGTCAGCTGCCCACGGATATGCGCGTCAACCTACAGTCGGTCTTAAACCTGGCCCAAAACGTCGAGGCGGTGGTCAACGCTACGCTATTTGCCATCGAAACCCTTGAAGTCCTTTCAGACAAAGAAGCGGGCCAAAATACCCCAATCAACTACGCAGACCTACCGCCGCTGGACCAGCCAGGAGCCGACCAGACGCGATCGCTGCAGTGGAATTTGACCGCTGAGCGGCAAGACCCTATATCGGGTGAATCCTATCAGCGGGAGTTTTACGTGAACGTGACCCGCCCAGACCAGCTCAGGTCGGGAAAAATGCCGGTGGTTGTGCTTTCCCATGGCCTTTCGTCTAAGCCTGAATATTTCACGGCCCTGGCAGGGCATATGGCCTCCCACGGCTACGTGGTGGCGATGCCTCAGCACCCCGGCAGCGACGAATCCTATCGGAACCAGCTGATTGAAGGCCTGACTAGCACCCTGTTTGACGTGGGCGAATTTGTCGATCGCCCCTTGGATATCAGCGCGGTGATCGATGAGCTAGAGAACCGCAACGCATCAGAGTTTGGCGGGCAGCTCGACTTAGACCATGTTGGCGTCGGGGGGCATTCGTTTGGGGGCTATACCGCCCTTGCCGTGGCCGGGGCAACTATCGACTTCGACTTCCTAGAGGCCGAGTGCGGCGATCGCTTTAGCTATCTCAATACGTCGCTGCTGCTGCAGTGTCAGGCCCTAGATCTCCCCCGGCAAACCTACGGGTTTCGCGACGAGCGAGTGCAGTCTGTGGCGGTGCTAAACCCGGTGAACAGCAGCATTTACGGCCCTGAAGGGCTAGGCCAGATTCAAATCCCAGCCATGGTTTTGTCGGGGAGCCATGACCCGGCGACGCCTGCGGTGTTTGAGCAGTTCCGCACTTTTCCTTGGCTAGCCTCTGAAGAGCGGTATTTGGGCCTAATTGAGGGGCAGGCCCACGTTGATTTTTCAGAGCTTGATGTCGGCATTACGGACACCATCAATTCAATTAATGGGCTGACGTTAGCCGACCCCAGCATCATTGAAACCTACGCCCATGGCTTTGCCCTGGCGTTTTTTGGGGTGCATGCCGCGCAGAATGAAGAGTATCGACCCTATCTACAGGCGTCCTATTCTGATTATCTCAGCCGAGATCAAGCGACACCGCTGCACCTAATCAGTGAGGTGATGAACCCTGAGCTGGAGGCGGCCACCGCTAGGTTTTATAGCCGGTAGTGAGCCATAAGATAAGTCTCCTTAATTACGAAGTGGCGTAATCGCGGCTAGCTTTGAAGCTGATATCTGAGGCCGCTTCAAGGTGGGTGCATCGGCAGGCATCACCAAATAAATCGTCTAAACAAACTGTTCAAAACGTAATGCTTTAATCCAAAGACGAATGTGGCGATCTCGTCTGCCGTGTTTCCAAGCTTACCGCGTGGGTTTTACGCCTTTTCTAAGGGGGCTACGATTCTTTGGTATGCAGTTGTAGAACTTTACCTGGCCTTAGCCTCATAGGGCAGTAGCCATAAAGGCGCATTGACTGGAGCGATCGCATTTGCCCCTTTGTACTAGGTGCGCTATCCTCTCTAACTAGAGCTGTTTGTTTTTTAGCTCTACCTTCCCAAAAATTTGGTCAACGACGGACGCGATCGCCGATACCAGCGACGATCGCGCCCTAGCCCGCGACAGACCCAGCCTGTCTTGGACTTTTGCCATGGTAACAGTGGCAGAAGGCCATCCTAGACGCGCCATAGTCCGGGATGGCCAAGTTTTTGGTTTTTTGCCAACCACGGAGGAAAACCATGACTTTTTTATACCCTGAGCGGCCCGCTTGCAGCGAGGCCGCACCCAGCGTGCTGACTACTCCCGACGCCGGACCCAACGGCGAAACCATCCGCCACGTCCTCATCGGCTCTGCCGAAGGCATCCGCGAAGCCATTCACGTGCTGCACGTCCGCCGCTATGTGGAGCAAGGCTTCTGGTCTGGCCCTTTTGAGATTGGCCCTGACGGCGTCAGGATTATCCAAAGCCAAGGCCAGATGATGGCCTACTTGATGCGGCAGCGGACGCTTGATGCGCTTATGGAACAGTAGCAGTGAGGGCGATCGCTCTGGTGTTGACTGGGGCGATCGCGATATTTTGTAGATGAATTGGTAATTGTTCTTTAGTGTTCTGTTAAGGTGCGTTACGACACTGCGGTGATCGCTGGGGCGATCGCACTAGAGCTTCAGCAGACGGAAATGCTGAAATATTTAAGCAAACCTCAATGAGACATAGGAGAAGCCTTACAGGATTGAAGTCGAGAGAAGAGAAAGTCAAGCCCTCGTCTTGAGCCGAAAGCCTGAGCCCAACTCAGAGGCAGGTGTCCTTTGGGTGAATGTATATCAAACTTTATACCTGTTACCTCTCCCCAGCCTACTTTTTCTACAAATTTTTCAAAGGTCTCATTGTGATATGTATCCCTACTAGCTCCACCAACAGCTTTTGATAGGTATATATCCTTTTGAGCGCTAAACCCAAATCTACCGCCGCTATACATTAGCCACAGGTCATCAATAGTACGCAGCTCATCACAGGGAAAATCTAGCAATTCATCTTTGCTGAAAGATTGTCCTTGCTCTTTACGAACAGATGTAATCATTAGGCGGTAAGTCTCATCATCAGCCGCTTTCCACTGTCTGCCCTTTAAATATTCTTCAAGCTGACTGTAGCGAGTGGTATTCACCTTTTGTTTTAATGATATCAGCTCTACTTTTAGCCCAGGATCGACGCGCTTTGTCGTCTCTTGTAGGCAAATATAAGCACAATCGTGTAATCCTTGCTGAAGCGCCTCCTGGATCAACCTCGTCGGATTTACTTGAGACACGTACAACAAAATTGCTGATTTCCACCAATCATCATCTAAGTACCTGTACAAAAACTTTTCTCGGCCACGATCTTGAGCAATATAGGCCGATGCCAAATATTCCTGCAAGCTAAGATGAGCGAACTCATATTCATCCTCCTGCTGAATTAGCAGCTCACTGACTTGCACAATTTGCTCTAGAAATTCAAACCTGTCGACTGCTTCTTCCTGCTGAGCTAAGCTTTTGGCCAATACATTAATCAAAACATCGCGCTGAACACGCTCTAATCGATTCCTCATCATGCCATAGGCAATCTGTTGTAGGATAGCCTCCGCATTACAGTGTGTCAGTACCAGGGCTATTTCATTCTAGACAGTGAAAGGATGTGCAGGTAGGCTTAATGTAGACGACATCTACCTGAGCTATGAGTGAACCTGCCATCGTTCGTGCATTTGCAGAGCTGCCAGACCCAAGACGAACGGCTGGACAGCGCCACAAGCAGGCGTTGTGCCTAGCGTTATTTACCCTAGCAGTCACTGCTGGCTGTCGAGGGTTTCTGGCAATAGGAGACTGGTTAGAGGCTTATCACGACGACCTCGTAGCGCTGTTTAGCCCTGCCAAAGAGCGATTACCCTCCTACAGCACCATCAGACGGGTGCTCTTGAACGTGGATTACCAAGCATACTCAGCGTGCCTAGCGCGATTTTTCGAGGTACGTCCTCAATCAGGAGAGATGGTTGCTGTTGATGGAAAAGTGCTGCGAGGCTCGTACCAGCGAGAGTCGGACAACCCTTGCAGCGAGCCGCACCCAGCCATTCAACTGGTGAGTGTGTATCTGGTGAAGCGAGGGCTGATTCTAGAGCCAATCGAGGTGCCGCGTAAGAGCAACGAGATCAAAGCATTTCCAAAAGTAATAGAGACATTGGCCTGTGATGGAGTAGTTTTCGCCTTTGACGCCATAAACACCCAAAAAAACGGCACAGCAGATCGTCGAGAGCGGCAATCACTACTTGGGAGCGCTTAAAGGGAACCAGGGTAACCTGTTTCGCGACGTCAAAGCCCACTTTCGCAGCGAAGACGAAGATACTCAGGTGTGCAAAGGCCATGGGCGCATTGAACATCGCTGGGTCAGCTTGTGCCAAAACTTAGAGGGGGTTGGTTCCTGGCCCGGCCTGCGCAGCATCATTCGGGTCGAGGCGAGGCGCGATGAGTGGAAAGGCGACGTCCTATTTGTCGGTCAGCCTCAAGTGCGCTACTACATCTCATCGCTGTCGGAATCTGCAAAATGCTTTGCTGAGCGTATCCGCAGCTACTGG
>JBHJHD010000101.1:0-6235 GCA_050331115.1 Elainellaceae cyanobacterium | reverse complement strand
GTTGAATACCGCCGTGCGGGCGGTGCCGATGTGGAGGTTGCCGGTAGGGCTAGGGGCAATGCGAACGCGGACAGACATAGGTTACGCGAATTAGGTTAAAGCCGCATTCATTCTAGCGGTTTAGGTGCTGGAGCGATACTTTAGGTAAGTCGCTTGACCGTGTTATGTAGAGAGGGCGATCGCTGTGGTGTAGAGAGGGCGATTGGGAGCATGTCAGGTTTGCAAGTAGGGCGGGGAAAATGCAGGATAGAGGCACTTAGCCAAAGGTGTATGACGATGACTCCTGAGAAAGCCGCTCAGCTTCAGACTTATCCTGATGGAATTGCAGAAATTCTCTACGAGGAGAGCGACCCGGCAGCGATGCAGACGCTAGAGGGGATTGAGCTGACCGTGCGCGAGAAGATTCAAGCGTATGTGAGCCCAGAGGTCGGGCGTTTTTTATCGACCAAGCTAGCGGCACCTATGCCCAGGCAGTGGATGACTTGAGTACCTCACAGGGGTTCGAGTTGCCGTCAAGACTCAGCAGCGCATCGTGCAACGCCAGGCGTTTTGCACCCCTGCAGCAAGGCAGCAGCTTGAAGAAGTTAGCGTTGACGGCGGGAAAGTGCGGCTGAGGACAGCGCTAGGAGAGCCCTGCCGGTGGAAGGACTACAAAGCGGTTGCCACCGATGACTCGGTTGTCGTAGCCAGCTACCAGGACAACGCTGCCCTGACGCAGTGGGTCAACCGACAACCGCTCGCAGCACCTTTGACGGCTCTAGGTGATGGTCATGATGGGGTGTGGAATATCGTCAGCCAGATGAGCACTGCAGACCAAAGGCGCGAGATTCTCGACTGGTATCACTTGGTGGAAAATCTACACAAGGTGGGCGGCTCTCTCAGGCGGCTCAACCGCGCCGAGGCCTTGCTGTGGCAAGGGAAAGTAGATGAGGCTATGGGGCTATTTATTGGCCTTAAGCGCCGGGAGGCTAAGAACTTCTACCACTACTTGTGCAAGCATCGCCACCGCATCATCAACTATCAGTACTCTCAACGGCCTGATTGGCTTACAAAGGTGACATGCTCCCCCTATTCACAAGCATATACCGAGTATCTGTACCGTCGTCCAAATATTCTTCAAGCGTCGCGTGCTGAGCTGTTGTTGTCATCGCACTCACGCCAAAACGCTGCTACTGCAATCTTACTCAAACCGCTCATAATAAAAGGGCATTGGAAGCCAGAATTTTGCAAAACCCTGACTTCAGAGTTTAAGCCGCTCCGCTATTTAAAAGCCGCGCGTATTGCCCGCCCTCTTCCCACAGCGACTCATGGGTACCCCGCTGCACCACCTTCCCCCGCTCCAGCACAATAATCTCGTCGCAGTCGCGAATTGTGCTCAGCCGGTGGGCCACAATTAGGCAGGTGCAGCCCCGCCGCCGCAGGTTTTGGTCAATGCGCTTCTCCGTCTCCGTATCCAAGGCGCTCGTCGCCTCATCCATGATCAACACCGTCGGGTCCGTTACCAGGGCGCGGGCGATCTCCAGCCGCTGCCGCTGCCCGCCGCTGAGGTTCGATGCCCCCTCCAGGAGCATGGCGTCGTAACCCCCCGGAACCGATAGAATCACCTCCTCGATGTCGGCGTCCTGACAGGCCTGCCGCAGCGCCGCCTCAGACACGGTCGTATCCCACAGCGTCAGGTTATCCCGGATGGAGCCGGCAAACAGCAGAATCTCCTGCTCGACCACTGAAATAGAGTTGGTGAGCACGTCACGGGGAATGCGATCGCGCGGCACCCCGTCAAAGCAGACCTCCCCGGACCAGGGCACATACAGGCCTGCCACCAGCTTGGCTACGGTGGACTTACCCGAGCCGCTGCCACCCACTAGGGCCACCCGCTGTCCCGGCTGCACCGTCAGGTCGAACTCCTCAATCAGGGGGGGGTCCAGAGGGCTATAGCCGTAGGTGAGCTGCTTGAGCGCTAGAAAACCCGCTAGCTTGGGGCCAGGAGCGGTAGCAGAGGGCAGTGGACAGGGGGACGCTTTTCGCTTTTCGTCCAAGACGCCAGCCGCGCCTTTAGATTTAGCGCCTTTAGATTTAGCGCTTTTGGGTCTGGGGCGATCGCCCTCAGAAGCAGGCGGGCTCTCCCCGAGCTGCGAATCCACCGGGTTGTTGAGGATGTCGTCCAGGCGCTCCAGGTTGCCCTGCAGGGTCTGCAGGGTGCTGCCGAAGCGCACTAGCGAGTTCACCGGGCGCTGAAAGCTGACCATGAGCAGCTGGAAGGCGACCAGCTGGCCGATGGTGAGGTTGCCGTTGATCACCCGCCAGCCCCCCAGCACGAGCAGCGAGGCCGCCGTCAGCGACGACAGCAGCGACGGCAGCAGGCCCACCGCCCGGTTCACCAGCTCTAGCTCCTGCTGGGCGTTGATGGCCTTGGTGTAGTAGCCCACCCAGCGGGCGAAAAAGTCCGACTCGATACCTGAGGCCTTCAGAGTTTCAATGTTCTGTAAACCTGCGATCGCCGTCCCCGACACCTTGCCGTACTCCTGGGCCAGCCGCCGGTTGCTGTCCACCCGCTGGCGCGACACCCACTTCAGCACCGCCACGTTCACCGCCGAGAAGAGCACCACAATTAGGGTCAGGGGCACGTCGTAGTAAGCCATCGCCACGCCGTAGAACACTAACACCACCAGGTTGATGGCCGTCAGGGTCAGCCGCCCAGAGAGCACGCTGGCGACGCTGTCGTTGAGGCGAATGCGGCTGCTGATCTCCCCGGCGAAGCGCTGGGCGTAGAAGCTCACGGGCAGCCGCAGCAGGTGCCAGACAAACTGGCTAGAGAGCACCACCGCCAGCTTAATTTTTAGGGCCCTGAGAAACCGCAGCTGCAGGAGCGTCAGCATCCCCTGCACCACCACAATCACCAGCATGGTCCCCAGAATGTAGGGCAGCCACTCTCCCTTCCCCCCCACCAGCACCTTGTCCACAAAAATCTGGCTGAAGGCGGGCAGCGCCAAATTTGGAATCACCAGCAGGAACCCCGCCGCCACGCAGTAGGCTAGCGCCCCAGTGGAGCCCCGCAGCCGTCGCCTCAGGGCGGCGATCGCACTGGGTTTCTCCCCGCCGGGCTCAAAGTCCTCCCCCGGCTCCAGCATTAGCACGATGCCCGTGTAGCCCTCATCAAACTCCTCAGCGGTGACGGTGCGCGGGCCTTGGGCCGGATCGTTGAGGTAGACCTTGTCCTTGCCAAAGCCCTCCACCACCAAGAAATGGTTGAAGTGCCAGAACACAATAAACGGCGGCGCTAGGTCGAATAGCGCCTCCAGCGGCTTTTTGTAGCCTTTAGCCGCCATGTTGTAGCGCCGCGCTGCCTTCAGTACGTTGGCGGCGGTCACCCCGTCCCGCGATACCCCGCAGGCCTGACGCAGCTCGACTAGGGGCACCGTCTTACCGTAGTAGCCCATGACAATGCTCAGCGCCGCCGCCCCGCACTCCACCGCTTCCATCTGCAAAACGGTGGGGGTTTTGACCCGGTGTCCGGGCGCTCGCTTGAAAAGCTGAAGGGGGCGGATGAACATGCTTATTCGCTCAGAATCTACTCGCTCAAAAATGGAAACACGAGCGCGATCGGCGGCTGCTCATCCAGCGTGATCTGCATCGTCGCCGCCGTGCCGGGCAGCACCACGGTGGCTGCGCCGCTCGCCGACGACCAGCGATAGCCGCTGGCGGTCTGCGGGTCCGACTCGGGAATCACCAGCACTTCGACTTCTGAGAGCGCTACTGCATCGTCCATGGAGCCCATCTGGCGCGCCATGCCCAGGGTCGTGGTTGAAGGCACAGTCACCTCCTCCACTCGGCCAACAATGCCACCTTGGCGATCGGCCCCCGTGCTGGGCAGAATCAGCACCGCCATACCGGGGCGCACCTTAGCGCCGTTAATGCGGCTTAGGTAACTGAGCCCCACCAGAGAGTCATCATCATCGGAGGGCTGCACCAGCACCCCCGGCCCCGCCACCGTCATCGGAATGCGGGCCACCACGCTCCAGAGCACCCCCAGGGCCACCAGCACCGCCAGCGCCGCCAGCGGAATCCAGTGGCGGGGGCGCACAATCTGCATAAGCTGATCAAGCTGTTCGGGGGACGACAGACGCTCTAGGGATTCTTTGCGAAATAGGGTGCTTTTCTCGGTTCGCTCAGCCATAGCGGTTTGAGGGGAGTGTCAAAGGTGAGGGTTGGCCCGCTAGTTAAACGAGCTAGGGCTTTTTATCTTAGCCGATGGAATGCTAACCGACCCCCAGGCGCTGCAGCATCCAGTTAAAGCGAGCCGCCCCCTGAGAGGCGTTTTGCAGTGCGTCTAGGTCAAGTTCGTCATCATCTAGAGCGTCGGCGTCTAAGGGGCCGGGGGCCGCTGCCGCGGCGGCCTCTACCTCCAGACCGATAGCATCTTGCAGCAGCTTCGCCATCTGGATTGCCAGCACGCGGTAGAACCGGGTCGAGAATCCCGCATCCTGCAGTAGACGAGCCGTAACGGTCTGGCGAGGGACGGACAGCACCAGCGCCTCATCGTCAGCGCGAATAGATACCGCCAGCGGTCGGGCGTCGAGGAAAGCGCTGATGCCCGCCATCTCGCCCTTGGTCAGGGTGGCGATTTGCCGCATCTGGCCCGCGGTCTCGATGGGGCAGTCGAAGCAGACCTTGAGGGGATTGGCGTCGCCCTCCAGCCACAGCACCGAAAAAGTGCCCTCTAGCACCAGGTAGAGCGCGTCGATGGGTCGACCCGCCTGCAGCAAAAAGTCTCCTGGCGCGATCGCCCTCACGCGCCCGGCCACAGTCAGCCAGTCGATATCGCTGTCCCGCAGCTCTCCCAACACCATCAGCGCTTCCTGCATCTCTCGCTGGTGGCCCTGGCGCAGCGCTGCCGACTGCTCGTACAGATGTCGCAGCCGCTGGGAAAGCACTAGCGCCAGCACCCGATAGACGCGAGCGGCAAAGCTAGGATCATCCTGCAGCTTGGCCTGCACCATCTGTTGAGAAAGCGCGAGCACGGTAGTATTCTCCACCGCCTTCAGATCTGCGGCAGCAAACGGCAAATCAAGCAGCGCCTCGCTCCCCAAAATATCGCCGGGCCCAAACGGCTGTTGCACGGCCCCGTGCTCAGGAGCGCGCTCAGCGGGCTCTAGAGCACCGTCTAGGAGGCAGTAGATGTGAGCCGGGGAGGGAGACAGGCGATCGCCGGCAGCCACCTGCTGCTGCTCTCCCGTACCGACCATCCAGTCTAGATCAGCGTTGCTGAGCTCTCGAAGCAAGATTTCTGTCATAAAGGGTGCCTATGGGAAGTCCGTGCAGCTGTGGCGCGCTGTAAACCAGCGTCAGCAGCATCAAAACCTTCAAAAAACTTAAAACTATTAAGGCAGATTTTAACCCGAAGAATAGCCCTGCAAACGAATACCCAAGTCGCCTTTTGTGTCCAGTCCAACCTCATTAACGAACCTTGCTGTAGCGGGCTGGCCCAGAGACTTTGGCGTGCTCTGTCCCGATCTTAGCGTCAACGCTAGAGCGCTATGGCCTGTGACAGCTTTGGGTAGGCTCATTGATCTCCTTACCGTCAGGTCTGCATGCAGGTTAACCGATCTCGACCCGGACTTAAGATGTCATCAGATCATGTCATCAACAGAGATCATGTCATCAAGAGCAGCTCACTCCGCAGCCACTCCGGGTTTCGTCGCCACCACAGCTAACGGCGTTCTGCATGAGAGCGCGCTGAGAAAGTCTGTAATTTCGACAGGATATTCGCTAAGTCGGTATTCAGGCAACGTAATGTAGCGCTCAGATTCGCTTAAGAAGAGCTTAAGCCATAGCCTCTAAGCTGTAGTCATACAGCAGAAAAGGCGAAATTATTCTACTTGTCAAGAGTGGCTCGCAATCATCAGTTGTTGAGCTCATTCACTTTAGATTTATCTTTGCTATTCTGTTGTTAAGTCAATTCCTCTATTTACTATTTAGGAGACTAGTTATGAGCGAAGACATCAAGAAATCCCAGGACGCTGAACTTTCCGATGAGCAGCTTCAGGATGTTGCAGGTGGCCTGCGAGGCCGCCATGAAGAAGAGTTCAAGGAAGGTCTGGGCAACAAGCTCTCGGGCCGCCACGAAGAAGAGTTCAAGGAAGGTCTGGGCAACAAGATCTCGGGCCGCCACAGAGAATAGATCTAGGAAAGTCTGGCGCAACAGTTCAACTTGCGGCCCAGCATAAAACACGTCCAT
>JBHJHD010000100.1:0-41502 GCA_050331115.1 Elainellaceae cyanobacterium | reverse complement strand
AACATTAACTTTGCCCAGATCGTGCCGCCTGAAAATGTGGACGTGGTGATGATTGCGCCCAAAGGCCCCGGCCATCTGGTCCGACGCACCTACGAAGAGGGCCAGGGCGTCCCCTGCCTGTTTGCCGTCTATCAGGACGCTAGCGGTCAGGCCCGTGACCGGGCGATGGCCTACGCCAAGGGCATCGGCGGTACCCGCGCGGGGGTGCTCGAAACCACCTTTCGCGAAGAGACCGAGACCGACCTGTTTGGTGAGCAGGTGGTGCTGTGCGGCGGCCTGAGCGAGCTGATTAAAGCCGGCTTTGAGACCTTAGTTGAGGCGGGGTACCAGCCCGAGCTGGCCTACTTTGAGTGCCTGCATGAGGTGAAGCTCATCGTTGACCTCGTGGTTGAGGGCGGTTTAGCCAAGATGCGCGACAGCATCTCCAATACGGCTGAGTATGGCGACTACACCCGCGGTCCGCGCATCATCACGGACGACACCCGCCAAGAGATGAGAAAGATTCTTCGGGAAATTCAGACGGGACAGTTTGCCCGTGAGTTCGTCACGGAGAACATGGCGGGCAAGGCGATGTTTAACGCGACGCGCCGTCGGGAGGCGGAACACCCGATTGAGGAAGTGGGTCAGGATTTGCGGGCTATGTTTAGCTGGCTCAAAAAGGTTTAGGCCCCTTCAAAAGCTGCAAAATCCCCAGGTTAGGATAGGCGCTTAGCGCTTTGGAAGACCCCCCTCTATCTCCCCCTTTCTAAGGGGGAGAGTTTTTGATTCGGAGATTTTATGAGCCCTACTTGACGTCTTCCTTCTCGACCAGGTGAGCCTCCAAAAACCACAGCCGCATATCAGCCGTCCGAGAAATTTCGGTATACAGGTCTGCAGTATCTTTGTCCTCTAGCTCATCAGAGGCGTCGATCCCGGCGCGGACGTGGGCAGCGTAAACGCCGTAGCGCTCCGCTAGCGCAACCACGTGCGCTCTACCCGCGATCGCGTCATAGGGGTACTCCTCTAAGACCGATTCAGTAGCGGCAAGGCGGGCTGTTCCCATGGCTGTTCCACCCAGAGCGGTGACGCGCTCGGCCACCATATCAACGTATTCCTCAAGCTCCGTCGCCATTTCATCGAACAGCTCGTGGAGCTGGTAGAAATTCATGCCCTTGACGTTCCAATGGGCCTGCTTGACCTGGGTTTTGAGGTCCAGCGTGGTCGCTAGGGTCTTGTTGAGGTGCTCGATGACAGCGTCGCGCACCTCGGCGGGCAGATCGATTCGCGTTGGATACTTGCGGTGAGCGGCTTTGGCAACGTCGTTACGAGAAATTGTTGCAGTCATTAGATCTTGCTCCAGTAAAGAAAAGATTTGGGCCGTTTGAGCGACGATCACATTCAGCTTAGCTGGCACTAACCTTTTGTAACCGTATCGCCATCTTACGAAAAGAAATTGTGAGCATCGCTGCAAGCTTGCCTTAAATTAATCATAGTCATAACGACTTCGCTTTGCAACCCTTTGTTGTGCCGATTTAGTGGGGTAGCTTGACGCAGCCATCCAATACAGGCTTGCAGCAAGACCGCACCTTTGAGCGATCGCTAGCTCTACCGTTCTATCGAGGTCGCCCAAAGTCAGCTCTTTTAAGCTAGTAAGGGATTGGGCAGACGATATGTCCTCACTAAATCCTAAAAAAATTGAACATGGCAAACCAAGCAGCAGATCAAACCGCTGACCAGCAGACCTTTTTGGAAAAAGTAGTTGAACAGAGCACCCTCAAATCGACTAATGGTGCCCGGGCCGCTACAAAAGTAGTGTTCCGCATCCTGCGGGACGTCATGCCCACAGAGGAGATTGAGGCGCTCGAGAAGGATCTGCAGGCTGGCGAATCGAAGGACAGCACAACCGCTGCCGACCTGTGGGGCGACCCCAACATCATGGTGGCCTTCTTCAGTCGCGTCAGCCCGCTACGGCAGCTCAATATCGGCTTTGAAACCGCCATGCTGCGTTTAGAGCAGGAAGCGGCTTTGACAAAAGCGGACAAGCCGGAGCAGGTGGCAATGGCAATATTTTCGGCGACCAAGAGCGAGCTTTCCGATGAGCGCATTGCAGAAGTGGCCCGGCTTCTACCCAGCGATGGCTTTCGTCAAATGTGGGAGCAGGCCTAGCGCCCCCTCTAACACCTTAGATCCCTGCTTAAAAGCGAGTCAGGGCACTTAACTAAAGCCGTAGAGACTCAATGCGGCGAAAATCGCGCTCTACCTCTAGCCAAAGCGTTCGGTTGTGGGGATCGGTGCGCAGAGCTTTCTTCAAATAGCTGCGGGCCTTGATTGTCTGGCCCGCTACAATCAGGGCCCTTGCCCAGCGCTGGTAGGCGATCGCCTGCCACTGGGTCACCTCGGAGTCGTTGGGCAGCCGTCGGGCCAGCCCCTCGATTAGGGTCACCGCCCGGGGAAATCGCTGCTCTTTGAGATACTGCTGCAGCTGGGTGTAGACGTGATGCTTGAGTTTGCGATCGGCTTCAGAGAGCGGCACCGGCGGCGCGGACGTTTTGCGGGTGGTGACGCGAACCCCGGGCGCTTGGGCCGCAGGGCTTTCGGGACTCGCGGGGCCAGCCTTTGCCGCACCAGAGTCGGCCAGCGGATCTACCGCGTCAGTATCTGCCGCACCAGACTCTAGCGCCGCCATAAGAGCCCTGTAGGCCTCCGTCAGTTGAATGAACTGGTCTTTAGCAAGCTGGACATCAGCAGAGCTCACGTCAGGGTGAAACCGCCTTGCCAGGCGGCGATAGGACGCTTTGACGTCGATAGCGGTAGCGCCCTTAGACAGCTCTAGGAGTCGGTAGCACTCTGCTAAGTCCATATGGTGCCGGTAAGTTGACCCTAAGCGGCCTCTGTAGGGCTTTCCACAACCTGATCAATTAAGCCATACTCTTGCGCTTCCGACGCCGAGAGGAAGTAGTCGCGGTCGGTATCCTTCTCAATTTGATCAAGCGATCGCCCCGTGTGCTGGGCTAGCATTTCGTTCAGCTCCTGGCGGACCCGCAAGATCTGCCGCGCCTCAATCTCAATATCGGTGGCCTGGCTGCGACCGATGCCGCCCATAGGCTGGTGAATCATGATGCGGGAGTGGGGCAGGGCCAGGCGCTTACCGGGGGTGCCGGCAGCCAGCAAAAAAGACCCCATAGAGGCCGCTAGACCCACGCAGATGGTGACCACATCAGACTTGATGTGCTGCATGGTATCGTAAATGGCCATGCCGGCCGTCACCGACCCGCCGGGGGAGTTAATGTACAGATAGATGGGCTTGCCGGGGTCTTCTGAGTCGAGGTAGAGCATGTAGGCCACGATAGCGTTAGCAATGCCATCATCGACCTCTTCAGCCAAAAAGATAATGCGCTCTCGGAACAGCCGCTCGTAGATGCTAATCCACTGCTCGTAGGTGCTGCCGGGAAGTCTGTAGGGAACGCTAGGAACGCCAATAGGCATAGGATTTTACCAAATGAAGAACAATTGAGGTTGGGGGACAAAGCAGCAGGGGCTATCCGGGCGTGAGTCTCTTGACGCGAGTCTCTTAAAGTAAGCCAGACTGCAGCACTTCATCAATCAGCCCGTAGTCCTTAGCCTCCTGCGGAGACATATAGAATGTGCGGTTCATATCCTTCTCAATTTTGTCGACCGACTGCCCTGTATTCTGGGCAAAAATGTCGAGGACTAAGTTGCGCTTCGCTAACACCTGAGAGGCGTTAATCTGAATGTCTGTTGCCTGGCCCTGGGTTCCAGAAACCGCGTGGTTAAAGGCGATGGTGGCGTGGGGCAGGCTAGCTCGCTTGCCCTTTGTCCCCGAGGAGAGCAGCAGGGCAGCCATGCCAACTGCCTGTCCTAGGCAAATGGTAACAATCTCCGATTTGATGTGCTGCAGGGTATCATAAATGGCCATCCCCGCCATTACAGAGGACATCCCCGCGACAACGGAGGTCAACCCAGCGGCAACGGGATCGCCAATTGAGTTGATGTAGATGTAGATAGGCTTGCCCGGATCGTCCGATTCTAGGTAGAGCAGCGTTGAAATAATGGAGTTTGCTACGCCGTCCGTGAGCGGCTGATTGAGAAAAATGATCCGCTCCTGGCTCATGCGGGTGTAGATATTAATCCACTGCCACTGCTGGCTGCCGGGAATGTTGTAAGGGACCCGAAGCGGGCGATCAACAGGCATAGGTCAAATCGTAGTTAACGTTAAAGAGGGCAGGCTTACAGGTAAATTTGGGAGCGCGTTTACGAGGCCGCGATCGCCTACGAGACGCCTGCAGGGATCGGCTGGGGCAGCTCTTTAGCACTTTCGAGCACGCGGTCGATAATGCCGTAGTCTTTGGCCTCGTCGGGCGTCATGTACAGCATCCGATCTGTATCTTTCTCTAGCTTATCGGTGCCCTGCCCGGTTGTGCCCGACAGAATATCCAGCATGGCCTGCCGATTTTGCAGCACTTCCTTAGCGCGAATTTGAATGTCGGTCGCTTGACCGCGCGCCCCGGTGCGGGGCTGGTTGAGCACGATGGTGGCGTGGGGCAAGCTGGCGCGGAAGCCCTTGGTGCCTGCCGACAAAATCATCGCCGCTGTGCCCATAGCCTGACCAAGACAAATGGTGTGCACGGGGGGCTTGATGTACTGAATGGTGTCGCAGATCGCGAAGGCTTCAGTCTCGTAGCCTACGGCGTCTCCGGTGTACCAAGACGTGCCGGTAGAATTGATGTAGAAAAAGATGGGCTTTTCAGCGCTGTCAAACTGTAGATAGAGCAGCTGCGCAATAATCAGCTTAGTAACATCTACCCCGAGCTGGCGCTTAGCGTCATCCGATGAGAACAGCGGTAGGCCGAGATAAACGATGCGCTCTTTGAGCAACAGTGAGGGCAGATCTGGCGGTGGCGTCCGGTAGGCCGCATCTCCACCGTAGTAGGGTGACTGAACAGCCTTAATGGGTGAGGTCATAGTCTAATTAGCGTAGCGCGCGTAACAGCAGTACTATTTAACGTATAGCAACATAGTAGCGCGGTCGCTGGCCAACTGTTGAGTTCACAGTGCTTCAGCAGATCTATCGCGGTAAGGGAAACCGCACGCTGGGCCGAACTTAGAGCGGCTCCGCTGTGGATTCCGCCTATGCGTCGAGCAGGCTGTGGGCGCTTTGCGATGCCCCTCTAGGTACGGCGATCGCCACCGCCGCATCTAAGCCACCAGCCCCAGCGCTACACCCAGCTAATGGGCCAATGACTGTAGGGAAGCGCAGTGAAAAATATTTAGCCTCAATCCACTATTTTGGCGAGGCCATGCTTCCGCTCTTTACTTCAGTATCTACAGGCTAAAAGTGCCGGACTGCGGCCATTTTTATTCTCCGAGAAGCCATTGGTAAAAGCCATTGGTAAACCCACACGCCAAAAGCGCTACGAAAGCATCAAAATTTCATGACAAAACGCGAGTAGTGCCGATGGGACAGGGGGCGTATCCACCTCTTCAGATGTCGCGGCAGGCCCGCTCTTCGAGAGGAGCAAAGGTCTACAGCCCCTAACCCCTTGTCCCAAGCTTGATGATGGTAACGCTCGGAAATCGTAGA
The DNA here is from genome assembly GCA_050331115.1 of Elainellaceae cyanobacterium. Classification (GTDB taxonomy): domain Bacteria; phylum Cyanobacteriota; class Cyanobacteriia; order CAKZMO01; family CAKZMO01; genus JBCCAG01. The sequence continues at coordinate 35,921 of JBHJHD010000100.1, read as the reverse complement.
CCTGTAAATCTCAAGTTAGCGCCCGTAGCCATTACGCCCACGATCGCCCCCGCCGGAGCGCGGTTCACGGGGCTTGGCCTTGTTAACCTTTAAATTGCGGCCCATCCACTCGGCACCGTCAAGGTCTTCAATGGCGGCCTCTTCTTTGGATTCGTCCTCAAGCTCTACAAACGCGAACCCGCGCGGCCGGCCGGTTTCGCGATCGGTTGGCAAGCTGACGCGGCTAACGTTGCCGTACTCGGCGAACACCTGAGTTAAATCGTCGCGCGTAATATCGTAAGATAAATTTCCAACATAAATAGACATCAGGACATCTCCCAGTCAAAACATGTGAAGCGAGTTATACGGAGCTGTACCTGAAACGGATTTGCAACAAGTCTGGTCAACCGAAAACTAGCCGCAACAATTATAACACCTCTAAAAAGCAGAATGCTATTGCTTCATTAGGCCATCAAAACAATCAAAACACTGTAAATTTTCGTGGCTAATTTATCTTCCGTAACATTATCTTCTCTGTTCGCCTAGTCGATGCTAGAGCAAGCGGCAACTCATTCGGTTAGGCCAACTTAAACGAACCTCAAAGCAGTCTTAAGATCTGTGCTGATTGCCTGAATCACAGAATTTACCTGAGCAATTAGGCATATCAGGGACAAAGTCTAGAAATCATTATCAACGCGACAGACTGCGCGATGATAATAAATGTAGCCTACGCAGCTTTGTATGTTCGCTTCATCTTATTTGTTCACTGCCCAAGAGCGTCTCGAATCGCTGAAGACTGGGGCACTGTCGGCGGCGATCGCCGCTAGCGTAACCCTGAGCTTCAAACTTCTGCACGCGGCACTTCTACAACATCCACTCGTGGGAGCCGTGCGGCCCGACGTGCGGCCTCATGCTATAGCCTTACTTCTCAGCGCCATCCCTTTCCTCACCGCTGTGATCTCGGGCGCGGTTTCGGGCGCGCTCTTTGGCATCACATATCGCTACATTGTGCGCCAAGACGATAACCCGCAGCTTGCAGCCGGTGCCGTGGGTGCCTTTGGGCTGGTGCGGGGGTTGGCCTTAGTGGAAGTCGGAATAGGCCATCAAGCTGGGTGGGCGCTAGCGCTGACGCTGGGGGAAAGCGTTGGGCTATTTGCGATCGCCCAGGTAGTGCTGAAAATTGCCCTGCGGCGGCGCTGGCTTCGGCCCTTTGGCGCAGCCTCGCAGCCTCCAAGCCGCTAATCCAAGTCGCCAACCCGATTGCCATCTTTAAAGCAGTCGCCTCAATTGAAGCTGTGGGACCGCATAGTTTGGGCATGGACCAGCTGCGACAAAAAATATTGGGTGATTAAGGTAGGACGCTCTGCATCCATGATGGCCCGGACCGCAGACACGCGGGTCGCGCCGGCCCCCAAAACCTGGCCTAGGTTGTCGGCATTGATGCCGCCGATGCAGAACCAGGGCACGGTGGAATGGGTTTGGGCATGGCGAACATAAGCAAGACCCGCCGCCGCTTTGCCCGCTTTAGTCGGCGTTTCGTAGACTGGGCCAACGCCGATATAGTCGGGGTTTTCCGCTAGGGCCTGCTCCATTTCTTTGGGGCTAGTGGTCGATTTACCCACAATGCAGTGGGGACCGAGCATCTGCCGGGCCAGCGCTACTGGGGCATCGTGCTGCCCCAGGTGAACGCCGTCGGCCCCCACCGCTAGGGCAAGATCGATGCGGTCATTCACGATAAACAGCGCATCGTAGTCGTGGCAGAGCTGCTTGAGCTGCTTAGCCTGATGTATGCGCGTCTTATCGTCAGCGGTTTTTTCGCGGTACTGCACTAGGGAGAGACCGCCCTGAAGCGCCGCTTCTACCACAGACAGCAGGTCATCTCGGGGTGAGGTGACTAAGTAGAGCTGCGATCGCAGCAGCTTGCGGTGGCGCTGGTGGCCTAAAAGCTGGCTCTCCAGCGTATAGACGTCGTAGCGCATCTGCTTACAGCCCGCCGACATCTCTGCCTGGTACAGCTTGCCATACTCCTCTAAGACCCTCAGCGCTTCCTCCACGCGGCAAAAGTTAGCCTGCAGAAGCTGCTCTAGTCCGCTGCGGCGCGCTTCGTCGGGGTGGGTCAAGTCGGTCCCCGGGTCATCTGGGGTGTTGCGAGCGGCGCGCAGTTCGGTGGTGTGCCAGCGGGCGAGGGCCTGGCGCATGTCCTTGCAATGACCGGCAAAGACGGCGTTGTTGAGCCCAAAGCGGCACCACTCTTCGATAATTCTCAGTCCTTCGCGCGCCCGGTCTAGGTTGGCGTCTAGAATACGATAGATCACGTCCGATGACTCAGACGGCTGATAATCTGTCATTGAAGCCCAATCCCCGTACTTACAGCACTGTCTCGATTTCTGCTTAGATCTGCTTTTGCTTAAATCTTAGCGATCGCCGCGCCGAAAAGAAATGCATCTCTTTCTACAGGCGCGGGGGCAGGATGTCCGGCTGTTTTACTTGAGCGATAGATACCGGTGATAGGTGCTGTGAATCAAACCGATACCCCCCTCGTCGATGCCCTTCGCCGCGCGAGCCAGCGCGCCCACGCCCCTTTTTACACCCCAGGCCACAAGCGAGGAGCCAGCTCGCCCCTCAGAACTTGGTGGGGCGCGGCTGTGCTGGCGGCAGACCTGCCGGAGCTGCCGGAGCTAGACAACCTGTTTGCCCCTAACGGGCCTATCTACGAGGCTCAGCGCCTCGCCGCCGAAGCCTTTGGGGCGGACGACACCTGGTTTCTCGCCAACGGCTCCACCGCCGGGGTAATCGCCGCCATCCTGGCCACCTGCGGGCCGGGCGATCGCCTTATCCTGCCCCGCAATGTCCATCAATCTGTGGTTTCAGGGCTAGTGCTGTCGGGGGCGTGGCCGGTATTCGTGCCGCCGGTCTATGCCCCCGACTGGGGTTTGGCCTTGGGGGTTGCTCCAGGGGCGATCGCCGCTGCCCTGGAGCGCACTCCAGACGCGAAAGCGGTGCTCCTGGTGTCGCCCACCTACTACGGGACCTGCAGCGATCTGGGCGCGATCGCGCAGAGCTGCCATGGCCGGAACGTGCCCCTTCTAGTCGATGAGGCTCACGGGGCTCACTTTGTGGCTCACCCAGACCTACCGCCGACGGCATTGGCAGTGGGGGCCGACGTGGCGGTGCAGTCTACCCACAAAACCCTTTCGTCTTTGACTCAAAGTGCTATGGTGCATCGCCAGGGCGAGCGGGTCTCTGCCAATCGGCTGGCTCAGGCCCTGCAGCTGGTGCAGTCTACCAGCCCGAGCTACCTGCTGCTGGCTTCACTAGACGCCGCTCGGCAGCAGCTTGTCACCTGCGGGAAAGCCCTACTTGCCCAAACGCTGAAGCTCAGCGCGGTGGCGCGTCAGCAGCTTGTGGCCCTGCCATCGCTGAGAGTCTTAGCCTCAGAGGCGATCGCTCCCTTAACGTTAGACCGAACGCGCCTTACCGTAGATGTATCGGGTTTAGGCATCACCGGCTATGAAGCAGACGAGTGGCTGCACGAGCGGGGGGTGACCGCGGAGCTGCCGGAGCTGCGATCGCTGACGTTTATTCCGAGTCTGGGAAGCACAAAAGCAGACTTAGAACAGCTTGTCGCCGCCTTTGCTGAACTGGTGACGACAGCCTCGGGCAGCGCTCCCCCAGTTGCCGACATAGCACTGCCCATTCCAGCTTTGGGCTGCTCGCCGCGCGAGGCTTTCTTTGCAAGTGGCGAGCTTGTGGCTACCGGCAGAGCAGTGGGGCGTATCTGCAAGGCTACCGTCTGTCCCTACCCGCCTGGCATTCCAGCCCTGCTGCCGGGGGAGGTGATTTCGAAGGACGTGCTGGAGCAGCTGCGGGCGATCGCCGCCAGTGGCGGGGTAATCACGGGCTGCGACCCTGGCCTCAAGATATTAGAGGTTGTGAAGTGAGGTTGTGAAGTGAGCCTAGACCGCGTCTGGGTCCACGCCAAGCTCTCGCAGCCGCTCCGCCAACCGGTCGGCCCGCTGCTGCGCCGCTTCTTTAGCCTGCTGCGCTTCCTCTTTAGCCTGCTGCGCTTCTCTTGCCGCTTCCTCAGGCGTTCGCACCAGACCTCCCGCCTCAGTGAAGAATCGCAGCTTTGTTTCATGCACGCCGAGATACAGCCCAAGCTGCCGGCTCCACAGCGTCCCGCCCTCGCTGCGCGGAATCGACTCGTACTCTCCAGCCATCAGCACGAACCCCTCGAACTCCAGCGTATCGGGATCGAACCAAAAGTACTCTGGGGTGCGGAAGGTATCCTGATAAATCTGCTTTTTCTCGCCTCTATCGGCCTTGGCCGTACTGCTGGAGAGCACCTCCACAATGACGTTGGGATACTTGCCGTCCTCTTGCCAAACCACCCAGCTTTTGCGGGTGCGTCGCTCGGTATCGAGCACCACAAAAAAGTCAGGCCCGCGGAAATCTTGAGATTTGATTTGCTTGGGGCTGAAATAGATGGTCAAATTGCCTGAGGCAAAAAAGTCGAGGCGATCTTGCCAGAGCCACTCTAGGCTGGTCAGCAGCAGGACAATCTGCCGCAGATGCAGGTCGGTTTCCAAGGGGGGTTCGTCGCTATAAAGGTCAACTGGCGGTAGTGTAACCCCTTCAGGGTTTGAAGATTCTATTTGGACAGCATCTGGGGCGATCGCATCTTGGGTTCCAGCCTCTTTTGCAGTGACCATGGCAGTATAGGGTTCCGTTAAGGGCTATTTTGAGGGCTATGTTCATTGTATGAGTAACGCTCCGCGACCCAAACCAGCGCCCAACATCGTTAAAGCCTGGACGCTCGACGAGACGCTGCTGGAATTCTACCGCTATGCGCCTCAGCAGCCGGAGAAGCTGCCGCCCCACTGCCACGACCACTATCAGATCTGCTTTAGCGTCAATTACCCCAGCGAGTACTACTACCGCAAAGCGGTGCATCACGTCCCTGTCCGCAGCTTGAGCAGCATCCACCCCGGCGAGATGCATGGGGGAACGGGCCGAGACGTGGGCGATCGCCACACCCCGGCCACCTTTCGCATGATGTATCTGCCCTCAGCGGTTATTCGTCACGCCCTGGGCGATGCTCTGAAGGGCGATCTACCCTTTTTTGCCGATCTGATTATTCTCGACTCAGATCTAGCCCGCTTATTTTCCGGGGCTCATCGAGCCTCTGAAGCAGGGGCCCCGCGACTTGAGCAAGACGAGCGGCTTCAGGCCTTCTTGACGGCGCTGATTCAGCGCTATGGCGATCGCCCCTCAAACCTCTGCCCGCTTAGCACATTCGTCAATCCACTTCAACCCCTGCAAAATCTCCGCCAGGTCGGCCTCTCGGTCAATTACTTGGTATATGCTCGACTGGCTATAGACTTAGCAGGATTGGGGCCTCGGCCCGAATGGAGAACGGCGGCTGGTAGAAGCTAGCTAAATCAAGCAGAGGCGCCACCACTACGAGCTTAACGACTTCCTCTAGGGGATTTGTCTCGATAATATTGGTGTAGTTTTGCCGTAGGCGATCTAGCGCCTGCTGCTCAAACGCCGACAGCCCCTTGGCATCCGATAGCCAATGCTCAAAGAATGGGTCGTTCCGCTCCCGCACCAGACCAAAGGATCGCTTCAGATCCCTGAGGCTGAGGGTGGTGATGGGTCGAGTTGGTGCGGGTGATTGCATTCAGGTTAGCGCTTGTGGAGCTTTGTGGGTTTCAAACGTAGCGTTCAAACATAGGATTCAAATGGATAAAGCATCGCCACCGCTGGGACGGTATCGGGGCTATCCCCATTGTAGGAGCCCAATCAGCGATCGCTTCTGTCAGAATAATTCGTGGGCTGTTTAAATAGCGGTCCTCGTTTACAGCCTGCAGTCGCCGTTCACAGTCGCCGTTCACAATCCCCTTATGGCCCATTCCGACTCTTCCAAAGTTTCCATCTACGCGGCGATGGCCGCCAACATTGCGATTGGCATTGCCAAGTTTACCGGGGCTGCCATTAGCGGCAGCTCAGCCATGCTCTCTGAGGGCATCCACTCGGTAGTCGACTCGGTGAACGAGGTGCTGCTGCTATACGGCCTCAAGAAAAGCGAGGCCGGCCCCGACGAGCAGCATCCGCTGGGTCATGGCCAGGAGCTCTATTTCTGGTCGCTGATGGTGGCAGTGCTGATTTTCGCCCTCGGCGGCGGCATCTCAGTGTATCAAGGGATTCAGAGCTTGCAGAATCCGGTGCAGGCGAGTAGCCCGCTGGTGAGCTACGCCGTGCTAGGGGCAGCGGCCATCTTTGAGGGGGCAGCGCTCTTCGTGTCGATTCGGGAGTTCAACAAAATGCGCCCCAAGGAAGACAACGGGCTATGGAGCGCGATTCGAGACAGCAAGGACCCCAGCAGCTTTATTGTGATTGTGGAAGATGCCGCAGCGCTAATGGGGTTAGCCATCGCCTTTGCAGGGGTGTGGCTCAGCGAAACCCTAGAGAACCCGAGCTACGACGCGATCGCCTCTATTCTCATCGGCCTACTGCTGACGGTGGTGGCGACGGCGCTTGTCACCGAGACCAAGGATCTGCTGATTGGGGAGAGCGCCTCTGAGGCCACCCGAGAGGGGATTAAGGCGATCGTACGTTCGGATAGCGCGGTGCTAGACATGGGAGCGCCCATCACCATCCACTTTGGTCCCCGGGAAGTGATGCTGGCAATGAACATTGAGTTCAAGGATGAGCTTTCCGCAGATGATATTGAGGCGGCGGTGCGCCGAATTGAAGCCAAGATTCGCCAGGCTCACGGCGAGGTAAAGCGAATCTTTATTGAGGCGCAGGCCGCCTGCGAGCTGGAGGACCAGCCGGCGAACCAGGAAGCTGCCCCAGGCAGCTCGTAGCGACACTAGCCGCGAATTAGTTGCGCGACGATAGCGACATCACAATCCGTAGAATGTACCAAAACAGCAGGGCCACCGAGGCGAATAGCTCTAGGGACGCCGCCACGTGCTGACCGCTAGAGTAGTGGTGCATCACCTTAGAGGTGTCGTAGAGGATAGCGGCGCTGGCAAAGGCGACCATCACCACGGAGAAGAGCAGCCCTAGGGTAAAGCCGAAGAGTGCGCTACAGAGGATTAGCCCCAGGGCCACAAAGCCGCCAATCTTCAGGATGCCGCCCAGGAAGGTGAAGTCCTTTTTGGTGGTGAAGGCGATCGCCGTCAGTCCGGCAAACATCAGCAGCGTTAGGACAGCCGCCGTAGGAATCACCGTAGGGTCTGAGAAGTAGGCGGCGATAAACAGCATGGGCGCAAAGAGCAGCGCCTGGGCTACCACGTAGAGGCCTAATCCAGCGTACTGGGTGCTCACCTGGTCGGCCTTAGCCGCAAGGCCGCGGGAAAACCAGCCTAGGAGCGAAAAAGCCCCCAAGATCAGCAGCCAGCTAAACCGGCTACCCGCGATGAAACTAGTCATGGCAGCAGCAATGCCGGTCTGAAACAGCAGCCATTCCACGACGATGAAAGCGCCGATGGCCCCAGCAAGGTGCAGATAGGTTTTTTGAATAAACTCCGCCCGTTCGCTGGGCCGGGCTTTAGCGATCGCGACCATGGGTGTTCTCCTTAGAAATACTCACTCTATTATCGTCTGCGGAACTGAGGGATGGCAGCTCACCGTAGCGGTAAAATGATGTTGCCTCATAAAGAGTTCATACTTACAGCCATGGTGATGACGCGCCGCCGCTTTTTCAAGAGCGCTCGACTAGCCTGCGCTACCCTGGGGCTGGCCTTGGCAGGCTGTCGGCTGCTGCGGCCTGAACTGCCCGATCCGCTGCAGCAGCCGGGGGTAGGGACTATGGCGATCGCCAGCGCCGCGTTCGGGCCCAACGAACTGATTTCCGTAGAATATACCTGCGACGGTGAGGATATCTCCCCACCCCTAAGCTGGCAGGGGGTTCCGGCGGCGGCCGAAAGTCTGGTGATCATCGTCGACGACCCCGACGCGCCGGGCGGGACGTTTGTGCATTGGGTGCTGTACAACCTATCGGCGGATGAGCTGGCTCTGCCGGCAGCGGTGCCCCCCGCAGCAGAGCTTGAGCAGGGTAGACGGCAGGGTAAAAACGATTTTGGCAATCTGGGCTATGGCGGTCCCTGCCCACCGAGGGGAACCCACCGCTACAGATTTAAAGTGTACGCGCTGGAGCAGCCTCTGACGCTAGAGGCGGGGGCGACGAAGCGACAGGTGATCGAGGCAATGTCGGAGCATGTGCTGGCGGGGGGCGAGCTGGTGGGGCGCTACGGTCGGGGCTAGGCCCCAGATAGCGTCCACACGACCTCCTAGGCCAAGAAAGCTTCCTTGTTAAACTAGGACTGATGCACCGGGTCCACCGCCCAATCTCCCGCGCTTCCCCCGCGGCCGCTATTCCGGGCTGATGGCGGTATCCCGCTGATGTAAGTTCTATAGATGTCTCTCCCTCCCCCCTTATGCGTTTTCCCCTCACTGGCCTCAGCCTGGCGATGCTGTTTCTGCTTGGTGGCTCAGTTTTGACCAATCGCGCTACCGCTTTGACCAATCGCGCTACCGCTCAGGGCATAGGCCCAGATATAGACTCGTCCACAGCGCCAGCCTCGTCCACAGCGCCAGCGCTGCTGACCGTGGAGGGGGTGCTAGAAACGGGCGACGCGGTGCTAGAGCAAGACGGCAGCCTCTACGACACCTATTCGTTTGAGGGGAGAGCTGGGCAAACCGTCAGTATCTTGATGGAGAGCGCAGAATTTGACCCGTTCGTCTGGCTATTCGGCCCACAGGATCAGCAGCTTGCCCAGAATGATGATTTCGATGAGGCCACGCTGAGCGCGGGGATTGTGGTGACGCTGCCGGAGAATGGGGCGTATTTGGTGGTGGCCAATGCCCACAATTCACTAAGTCGGGGGCAGTATCGGCTGGTGGTTCGGGAGGTGGCCGTTAGTCTTAAATAGGCCAGGGGCCGCTAGTCTTAAATAGGCCACAGGCCGCTAGTCTTAAGTAGGCCACAGGCGCGAGTCGCCAAGCAGCAAGCCCTCCAAGAGCGGCTAAAGCTCTAACGGCTTTGCCCTTAAATTGCAACCTCGTAAGCCACGTATTGCAAACTTTCCTTCCATCGTAAGCTTCCGTAATATCCGCTAGCCCTGCAGATTTCAGCAGCGGGAACTCTAATCCTAATGAGCTATGCCCGAACACCGGGGGAGTTCAGTATCGGTAACAGAGTGACGCGTGCGTGGTGGAGGCCAATTTCCCAGTGTTAGAGCGATATCTGCAGGTATTACTAATTGAAGACGACGCAGGTGATGCTGACCTGCTGCGGGAATATCTTGAGCTGGCTAGCTCGGTTTACTGCGGTCTTGTCCACGTGCGAGCGCTTCAAGAGGGGCTAAACTACCTCAGCTCTCAGCACGTCAAAAGCTGCTTTGACATCGTACTGCTGGATCTCTCGCTGCCCGACGCCAGCGGCATGACCACCATCGAGCGCGTTGCCGCAGTCAGCCCCGAAATTCCCATCGTTGTGCTGACGGGCCTCAACGACAAAGAGGTGGCCATCCGGGCGCTACGCATGGGCGCTCAAGACTACCTCATCAAAGGCGACATCAACGAAGACATTCTTAACCGCACCATCCACTACGCCATCGAGCGAAAGCAGCTCCACAATCAGCTGCTGATGAGTGAAGAGCGATATGCGATCGCCGTCCAGGGTGCCAACGACGGTCTATGGGACTGGGATTTGGTCCGGCAGACGATCTACTTCTCGCCCCGCTGGAAGCTAATGCTGGGCTACGAGGAGGATGAAATTGGCAACCACCCCGACGAGTGGCTACACCGCATTCATCCCATGCATGTGCAGATCGTGATGGAATCGATGAACCGCCACCTTACCCAGCAGGACGGCCACTGGCAGGTCGAGCATCAAATCCGCCACAAAAATGGGCAATATGTCTGGGGACTGTGCCGGGGTATGGCGCTTTGGGACGGCGCTGGGCAGGCTTATCGGATTGCAGGCTCGCTGACCGACATCACCCAGCGCAAGTATCTAGAGCAGAAGCTGTTTGAGGAAAAAGAGCTGGCTATGGTTACCCTCCATTCCATTGGGGATGCCGTAATCACCACCGATAAAAACGGCGTCATCGAATCTCTCAACCCCGCCGCAGAACAGCTCACTGGCTGGACCCTCGACCACGCTAAAGGACAGCCCATTGAGGCGGTTTTTCAGGTGGTCGATGAAGAGAGCTGCGAGCCGCTGCCCAACCCCGTCGAGCTTTCCATCCAGGAAGACCGGGTCATTAGCCTGAGTAACCACCCAATGCTGCTCTCTAGAGACGAGCGGCTGATTGCCATTGACGACTCAACCGCCCCTATTCACTCCAATACAGGCGATATTGTCGGCAGCGTTATTGTGTTCCACGACGTCACTGAGGCCCGCGGCCGGGCCAACCAGCTCTCTTGGCAGGCCAACCACGACGCGCTCACGGGGCTACTCAATCGCCGGGCCTTTAGCAACAAGGTGGAGGAGGCCCTAGATCTGGTGCGAGAGGGCTCTCAATCGCACATACTCTGCTACATCGACTTGGACCACTTTAAGGTGGTGAACGACACCTGCGGCCATTCGATAGGCGATGAGCTGCTGCGACAGGTGGCGGAAATGCTCCGGGAGCAGGTGCGTAAAACAGACTCTGTGGCTCGCTTGGGGGGAGATGAGTTTGCCATTATGCTCTACGAATGTCCCCTCGAGCACGCCCTACGCATTACCAACAACATCTGCAGCGTGCTCAGTCAGTTTCGCTTTTCGCAGCAGGGCCGCGTGTTTAAAATTGGCAGCAGCATCGGCCTGGCCATGATCGACCCGGAGGTGCACACCAAGGACGAGGTCATGAACGCTGCCGATGCCGCCTGCTACGCCGCTAAGCGCCGGGGCCGCAACCGGGTTCACCTGTATCAGCACGAAGACCAAGGCATGTCTCGCTACTCCAGCGAGACACAGTGGTTTACCCGCCTGTCTGACGCCCTCGAAAATGACCACTTCCAGCTTTTTTATCAGCCCATCGCGGCGTCAGACGGCAGCCTAGAGGACGCTTGCCACTGTGAAGTACTGCTGCGGCTGATCGATGAGCGTGGCCATCTCGTATCGCCTGCTGCGTTCATTCCGGCGGCAGAGCGCTACAGCCTCATGCCCGACATCGATCGCTGGGTGATTTCCCACAGCTTCGAGTATTTGAGCGATCGCCTCAACTGGGGAAAACCGGCCGAATCTTCGGCCTGTGGCGCTATCCTCAACTCGGTCTACTCCATCAACCTGTCCGGCGCGAGCATCAACGACGACCGCTTCTTGGGCTTTATCCAAGAGCAGCTTGAGCACTACCGCATTCCCGCCGAGATTATCTGCTTTGAAATTACGGAGACCGCCGCAATTTCCAACATGAAGCGGGCCGTGAGCTTTATTGAGCAGCTTAAGCAGGTGGGCTGCCGATTTGCCCTCGATGACTTTGGCACGGGCATGTCGTCCTTGTCTTATCTCAGAACGCTGCCCGTGGACTACCTCAAGATTGACGGCAGCTTCATCCGCGATATCGCCAGCGACCAGGTGGCCTGCGCCATGGTAGAGGCCGTCAACCACGTCGCCCATCTCATGGGGCTGCGCACGGTGGCGGAATTTGTCAGCGACGCCGAGCTGTTGGAGAAGGTCAAGACGCTGGGGGTAGACTACATGCAGGGCTATGCGATCGCCATGCCGGCCTCCCTCACCGGCCCATGCCACTATGCCCCCCCGGCTGAGGACCCGGTGGAAGCCCTGGAAGTGACGGTCGCCTAGGAGTGAATCCAAAATGGTAAAGGTCTTAATCATCGACGATTTTGAGGGCGATCGCATCAGCTATCGGCGCTACCTCAAAGCCGACAAAGCCCACAGCTATGACTTTATCGAGGCTGAAGACAGCCTTGAAGGAATCAACCTTGCTAAAGCACACCAGCCGGATGTCATCTTCCTGGACTACCGGCTGTCAGACTCTGAAGGATTAGAGACCCTGGAGAAACTGCTGTTGCTAAATCCTGGCGTCTTTCCCGCAGTCATTATGTTGACTGGGCAAGGCGACGAAGAAGTCGCCGTCAGCGCTATCAAAGCTGGGGCAGCAGAATACCTGGTCAAAAGTAAGCTGACCTCAACCAAGCTGATTACCGTGCTCCACCGCGTGCTCACGCAGCGAAAGTTAAAGCTTGAGCTGGATCGAAGTCAGCGCCGCCGACAGCTCATCTCTGATTCAGCCCTGCGGATTCACCAATCGATAGACCTACAGGAGATGTTGAATACGGCAGCCGGGGACATTCAGCAGGTGCTGGGCTGCGATGTGGTCAGGATCTACCAGAACGACGCCGATAGCTGCAAGGTCTTGTCTCAGGTCATTAGCCCACAGGCGGAAAACAGCCCAAAGCGGGACGAAAGCTTATCCTCAGGGCACAGAGAAGCGGTCATCATTCCGCCAACCGATGGTCGGGGAACGCAAATCGCTGTTCCCATCCGTCTGACCCGCAATAGCGACATCGATTGCCAATGCTGCCCGACCTGGGGAATGCTGTTGGCTATCTACTCCCCTGCCGCGAAGCCTGGCCCAGAAGACGATGACATTTTGATAGAGATTGCAGTGCAGCTGGGAATCTCGATTCAACAGACCGCCTTGCTAGAGCAGCTAAAAGCCGAGCTAGAGGAGCGGCGGAAAGCGGAGCAGAGGCTGGCGCAAGCCCAGAAAAGCCTAGAGCAAATCAACCAAAGTCTAGAAGTTCGCATCCAGCAGCGCACCGCCCTGCTGATCGAAACCAATCAGCAGCTCGAGACTGAGGTTAAACAGCGTCGTCAGGCTGAAGCCACGCTTCGGGAACAGGAAAACCAGCTGCGCCTGTTCGTCAAGTACACCCCGGCTGCCGTAGCCATGTTCGATCGCAACCTCAAATATATGACCTATAGCCACCGCTGGCTGGACGACTATGGCCTAGGAACGCAGGTGCTAACCGGCCGCAGCCACTATGAGGTGTTTCCGGAAATTCCCGATTGCTGGAAGGACGATCATCAGCGCTGCCTTGCTGGAGAGATCTTAAAGTCTGACGAAGACTCATTCGTGCGTGAAGACGGCCAAATAGAGTGGCTGCGCTGGGAGCTTCACCCCTGGTACACCGATGGGGGAGAGATAGGCGGTCTAATCATGCTGACCGAAGTCATTACCGAGAACAAGCGACTTCAGAAAGAAGTCTTAGCCCAGCAACAGCTCCTGAAGTCTTTCTTTGAGGCTATCTCTAGCGCCAAAATTGGTACTGCAATTTTGGATAGAGACTATCAATATTTACAGATCAATCACGCCCTGGCAGCGGTCAATGGTCTCCCCCCCGAGGAGCATCTCGGAAAGCGAGTGATAGATGTCGTTCCCCACATCGCCCAACAGACGCTCCCACTCTACAAGCAGGTGTTTCAGCAAAAGACTACGGTTCAAACCGAGCTTTCATTTTGTGTTCCTTGGGACCCGAGCGCAGTTCACCACTGGCTAGACTTTTATTTTCCAATCTTCAATGCGGCCGGCGAACCAGAGCAGCTTGGCATGCTGGCGATAGACATTACGCAGCAAAAACAAAGTGAGCAGCAGCTTGAGCAGCTCAACCAAGAGCTAAAGCGCTCTAACCAAGAGCTAGAGCATTTTGCCTACATTGCCTCCCACGACCTGCGAGAGCCGCTGCGCAAGATTCGCAGCTATTCTGACCTGCTGGTGCGGCGCTACGAGGGTGAGCTAGATGAACGGGCCGACAAATACATTGGCTACATCACCGACGGCACGATGCGGATGATGAACCTAATCAACGACCTGCTGGAGTACTCGCGGGTGGGACGCGGCAAGCTCAAGGCGAAATCGCTGCCGCTCGAGACGCTTCTGTGTCAGGTCATCGGCGATCTGCAGTCTCAGATTGAGGCAAGTCAGGCCGAAATTCATATCCACCCCGACTTGCCTACGGTTCAAGGAAATGAGGTCCAGCTCCGGCAGCTGCTGCAGAACCTAATTGGGAACAGTCTCAAATACCGCTCTGACGAAGCGCCTAAAGTCTTTATTGACGCAGCCCCTGTGGATAAATTCTGGCAGATTTCGCTGTCGGACAACGGCATTGGCATCGACCCCGAGTTTGCCGAGCGAATATTTGTTGTGTTCCAGCGGCTGCATGTACGGGAAGCCTATGAGGGTACGGGTATCGGACTTGCGGTGTGTAAACGTATCGTAGAGCACCACGGGGGCAAGATATGGGTCGACTCTAAGGTTGGAAAAGGTTCGACATTCCGCTTTACGCTTCCGATGGAGCAGGCCCCTTGCGCTGCTGTACTTTAATTTCCTTCAAGGTTCTTTCGAATGATGCGGCAAGCCGTCTTACACCTTGGCTATAAGCCTTGAGAATGTAGGCTTATAAATAGACTCCTTACCCCGCCGAGTCATGCAATACAGACAATTGTCGAAAAGGTTTGCCATGGAATCCCCGTTTGAAGTCCTCCTTATCGAAGACGATGCAGCAGACATCGATCTGACGCAGGAAGCGCTGTTGGATTCGAAGCTGCACGTGCATCTGAGCACCGTCCGCAGCGGTAGTGATGCGCTGTCTTACCTGCGGCAGCATGCTCCGTTTGAGGAGGCTGTCATGCCAGATTTGATTCTGCTCGACCTCAATCTGCCCGGCATGAGCGGCAAAGAAATTCTTCAGGCTATCCGCAAAGATCCAGCGCTGCGACATATTCCAGTTGCCGTGTTGACCACGTCTCAGGCTCAACAGGACATCGGCGATAGCTACCGGCTTGGGGCCAATTGCTATGTCAGCAAGCCGGTGGGTTTAGATGAGTTTACCCATGTTATTCACGCGCTAGAAGAGTTCTGGTTCACCATTGTCAAGATTCCGCCCCGTGAATAGCCAACCGGAGCGCGGGGGAAGGCTAGGGAAAGTCGCGCGGGGGCCTATGACTCTGAAGTCATCTGCTTCCATCAGCGTGAAAAACGCTGTATCGGCCTGATGAGGGAGAGAACAGAAACAAGCTATAGTAGCCTCAACAAACCTTCGTCACCCTAAAAGGAAACGACTATGCGGCTGTCCCAGATGCTCTTTGTCACCCTCAAAGAAGATCCAGCCGAAGCGGAGATTCCCAGCCATAAGCTGCTGGTGCGGGCCGGCTATATTCGTCGCATCGCTCGGGGGGTGTATGCCTATCTGCCGCTGATGTGGAGAGTCCTGCAAAAGGTATCGCAAATTGTCCGGGAGGAGATGAACGCAACCGGCGCACAGGAGTGCCTGCTGCCGCAGATTCAGCCTGCCGAGCTGTGGCAAGAGTCAGGCCGCTGGGACACCTATACCAAGGCCGAGGGCATCATGTTCTCGCTCACCGATCGCCTCGACCAGGAAATGGGGCTTGGCCCCACCCACGAGGAGGTGATTACCGCCGTGGCGCGGGATATGGTTCGCTCCTACCGGCAGCTGCCGCTGAACCTATACCAGATTCAAACCAAGTTTCGCGACGAGATTCGGCCCCGGTTTGGCCTCATGCGGGGGCGAGAGTTCATCATGAAGGATGCCTACTCGTTTCACAGTAGCGAGGCGGATCTAAAGAAAACCTACGCCGCTATGAATGAGGCTTACTGCAGCATTCTGCGACGCTGCGGCTTAGCCTTCCGGGCCGTGGATGCGGACTCAGGGGCGATCGGCGGATCGGGGTCCCAGGAGTTCATGGTGCTGGCGGAGGCCGGAGAAGACGAGGTGCTCTACACCGAAGACGGCAAGTACGCCGCCAACGTAGAAAAGGCGGTTTCCCTGCCAACCGATGCGGTGCCCTCAGCGTTTGACGCCTGCGAGAAGCTAGAGACGCCTAACACCCCCACCATCGCGTCCCTCGCCAAATTCCTAAAGTGCTCCCCCACCCAAATCGTCAAAAACGTTCTGTATCAGGTGGTCTACGACAGCGGGGCTGCGGTGCTGGTGCTGGTGAGCATTCGCGGCGACCAGGACGTGAACGAGACGAAGCTGTTTAACGAGCTGACTAAGGTGGCGGCGAACTACGGCGGTAGCGCCGTGATTGCCCTGGAGGTGCCCGACGCAGAGGCGCAGCAGAAGTGGGCGTCGAAGCCGCTGCCCCTGGGCTATATTGCCCCGGACCTATCAGACGACTACATTTCCAAAACGCCGAAGCTCGCGCCGAGTTTCCTGAGGTTGGTAGATAAGACGGCTGTGGACCTGAAAAATTTTGTCACCGGATCCAACGAGTCGGGCCACCATGTGGTGGGTGCCAGCTGGGGCAAGGAATTCACGCTGCCCAAGGCTCAAGTCGATGTGCGTACCGCCATCGTAGGCGATCGCGCGGTGCACGACCCCAGCCAGACCATCCAGTCGGCGCGGGGCATCGAAATCGGCCATATCTTCCAGCTGGGCGATAAGTACTCCAAGGCGCTAGGCGCGACCTACACCGCTGAATCGGGGGACGAACAGCCCTTAATCATGGGGTGCTACGGCGTCGGCGTCTCGCGTCTCGCCCAGTCCGCTGTGGAGCAGTCCTATGATAAAGACGGCATCATCTGGCCGGTGGCGATCGCCCCTTACCACGCCATCGTCATCGTGCCCAACATCACCGATGAGGCCCAGATGAGCGCCGCCGAAGACCTCTACGCGCAGCTCAACGCGGCGGGCGTCGAGACCCTGCTGGACGACCGCGACAGCCGGGCGGGCTTTAAGTTCAAAGACGCCGACCTGGTGGGCATCCCCTACCGCGTGGTGACAGGGCGATCGCTGAAGCAGGGCAAGGTGGAGGTGGTGAAGCGGGCCACCCACGAGGCTCAGGAAGTCGCCTTAGACGAGGTGGTGTCTACGATTCAGGGCTGGGTGACGACAGAGCTCGCTGGGGAATAGCCTAAAGACATTGGCCTACGCGGCTATAGCGAAGCCAAGAACGCTTGCCAATCGCTTAGGGTAGAGCTCGATTCGAGCTGAGGGACCTTGCTGCCGTTGATGATGAAGGTTGGGGTAGACCATACCCCTCGGTCAGCGGCGTAGCGAATCGACCTTTTAGCGCAGCTGGCGATCGCGCCCCCGTCCTCTGCGCTGTCTTTTACCAGTTCTGACGCCGGCAGGGCGGGGTCAAACGATTCGACCAAGCGCCCCATCAGGCGAAATAGGTCTTGCCGCGTTTTGTCCTCAAAGGCTGCGCTGTTGAAGTCCTGCTGGTGTTGGTAGAGATGGCTGATGAATTTCCAGCCCCGCTGCCCGTCGTTCCCCGCAACTTCGGTCAACGCCTTGGTCAGATCCCAGCTCTGCCGGTGGTCGCACAGCACGATCATGTGCGCCGTGATAGCAACGGGCGGGTCGCCCTGGTTGATCAGCGCCAGCATCGTGGGCCAGGCTTTTTTAGAAAACGGACATTCTAGGTCGAGAAAGACCTCTATTTGCACTGGAGCATCTTGTACAGAAGCATCTTGTACAGAAGCATCGCCAGAACTAAGGCGATAGCCAGGAAAGCGGGGCGGAACAGGGATAGACATAGATGACGCGGTTTATTGGCATTACCAAAACCGTAGCGATTTGACCCTGGCACAAAAAACCTTCAGAAGGCAGAAATGCGGGCGCTGGCCCTCCTAGCTTTCAGAAAATGGCCGCTTTTCGGGGCATACCGCTACAGCGACGCCGGTTCCTGCCCCGACACCACCGGGGCCGTATTGCTCAGCTTCAGCTCCGGATGGTCTCCCTCGACTTGGCGGCAGTTCCACTCGTTACGAAACAGCAGCACCGGGCGGTCCCAGCTGTCCTTCACCGTGGCGGTGT
Source organism: Elainellaceae cyanobacterium (assembly GCA_050331115.1). Taxonomy (GTDB): domain Bacteria; phylum Cyanobacteriota; class Cyanobacteriia; order CAKZMO01; family CAKZMO01; genus JBCCAG01. The sequence continues at coordinate 18,131 of JBHJHD010000100.1, read as the reverse complement.
TAAACAGCCGTCCCGCCTTCTCCAGCGCCTCCCAACCACCAGTGACCCAGCGGGCCACGCTGTGGGGCAGCATCTCGGTCAGCGTCTCCACGCCGTACTCATTTTCCAGGCGGAACTGCACCACCTCAAACTGCAGCTGGCCTACCGCCGCCAAAATCGGGTCCCGCTTCGACTCGTCGGTGGAATACATAATCTGCACGGCCCCCTCCTCCCGCAGCTCGTTCACCCCTTTGCGGAACTGCTTGAACTTAGAGGGGTTGGGGTTGCGCAAAAAGGCGAACAGCTCCGGGGAGAAGCAAGGGATGCCCTCGTACTCCAGCTGCTTGCCCTGGTAGATGGTGTCGCCGATGGCAAACACGCCGGGGTTGTTGAGGCCGATGACGTCGCCCGGGTAGGCTTCTGACAGCGACTCACGCCCCTGGCCAAACAGCTTTTGCGGGTGAGACAGCCGCACGGGCTTGCCGGTGCGGGCGTGGTTCACCACCATGTCTTTCTCGAACTTGCCGGAGCACACGCGAATGAAGGCGACGCGATCGCGGTGCTTGGGGTCCATGTTGGCCTGCAGCTTGAAGACGAAGCCAGTGAAGTCGTCGTAGGTGGGGGGAATCTCGCCCTCTGAGCTAGTGTGGGCGGTGGGCTTGAGGCCGTAGTCTAAGAAAGATTCTAGGAACAGCTCCACGCCAAAGTTGGTCATGGCGCTGCCGAAGAACACGGGCGTCATCTTACCCTGATGCACCAGGTCTAGGTCTAGATCAGCGGCCACCTCGTCCAGCAGCTCGATCTCTTCCTTCATCTGGTAGTAGAGGTCTTTATCCAGCAGCTCCTCAATGCGCGGGTCCCCCAGGTCGATGACTGTCTCCGCCGCCTCGCGGGTGCCGTGGGCCGACCGCTCAAACAGGTGGATCTGCCGCTTGCGCCGGTCAAAGACGCCCTTAAAGTAATCTCCCATGCCGATGGGCCAGTTGACCGCGTAGGTCTGCAGCCCCAGCTCCTGCTCGATCTCGTCCAGCAGCTCCAGCGGCTCGCGCCCCGGACGGTCCATCTTGTTGAAGAAGGTGAAGATAGGCAGCGATCGCATCCGGCAGACCTCAAACAGCTTGCGCGTCTGAGGCTCTAGGCCCTTGGCGGCGTCTTCCAGCATCACCGCGTTGTCGGCGGCGGCCAGGGTGCGGTAGGTGTCTTCGCTAAAGTCCTGGTGGCCGGGGGTGTCCAGCAGGTTGATCTGGTAGTCGTCGTAGCTGAACTGCAGCACGGTGGAGGTGATGGAGATGCCCCGCTGCTGCTCCATTTTCATCCAGTCTGAGGTGGCGTGGCGCTGGGCGCGCCGCGCTTTGACGGCCCCGGCCTCGTGGATAGCGCCTCCATAGAGCAACAGCTTTTCGGTGAGCGTGGTTTTGCCGGCGTCGGGGTGGGAGATGATGGCGAAGTTGCGCCGGGTCTCTACCTCGTTTTGTAGGTCTTGGAGCATGGGCTGGGGTCGTTTTTGGGAAATGCTGTAGGGATACGTCTCTACCAAACTCCATTATAGAAACGATGTGGACGCCAGCGATGCTGGAAGCGCTACTGGGGGCGATCGGTTATCAGTACTCAGGATGATCGGCGTTCAGCAATCAGGTTTTCTACTAAGCCTTGACCCTGTAAATGGGCAGACCGCTGTCTTAATCGCTGCTTGGTGGTTTCTGCTCGCTCAAAGATTAGCCGACCCTCTTCGATCCGGGCTACTAGGCGTTCACGCCAGTGAAGATGTAGTCTTTATCGCCTGATTTCAGCCCAAGCTGATGCTGCAGCTCAGCGGGAATCTCGATTCTTCCGCTGTCGCCAACCCGCACCTCTATCGCTGAACTTGCCATAAAACAGCTCTGCTTTCTATGTTTATTTAATCATGGCACAGAGCTCAATGAAGTGATGCTCAATGAGAGTGGGGGCTGCTTTCAGGGGAATATAAAGTAACGCGATCGCCTACACGATCTCTTGTAGCTCACTACCAGCTGGTTTATCCTGCCTCGAGCGATCGCCATAGCAACATCACTCAAGTCTCACCTGCTCTCTCCCCGGATCAGCAGCGCAAAATCCTAACGGCTATGCAATGGTTTACCCCTCACAAGCCAGATGCATCAAAATTCCCAGCAGCCGCGCTACAGGTTCAAGGGCATAAGCCTCCAGGTCAATCGTCAAATCCGTCTGCCGCAGCACCAAAAATTTCCATAGCTCCCCATTCGTCACACAACCATAGATGGCTTGATCAGGCTGCTGGTTAAACATCTGAGCCGCAACCATCTCTGCCGCACACTGCCCCAGCCCCGCATTCAGGTTCTCTGGCTTAGCCTCCACCAGCATCACCACCGGTGACTCCAGCACTAGCAGGCGAGGCGACCGCGCAATCAAAAAGTCTACATAGCCAACCAAATCCCGCGCTGGATCAATATTAAACTCCCGTCCTGAAAATACGCTGACCGAGGCACGAGAAATTCGGCGAACGGCGGTCAAGATGGGGTTAATAATCCACTCGCTGCGAGCTTTTTCGTTCCCTTGCGCTAGTGCCAGCGGCAAATTTTCGGCTAAGGCTGCTTTGAGCAAATCGTCGGGCTCAATGGGAGGTAGGTCGGGCAGAAAGTGAACCGTCTCGTGGACGGTCAACCCGAAGTCCTGCTGCACTCTAAGGAGATCAAATTTGCTGTATGGCATGGAATGAGTAACCTGCAGGGGCTACGTCAATGGTAGCTGACCTCACTCGTACCGTTCGAGCAAGGATGGTAGGAATATTTTGCGATAATAAACCCAGCCCAGCGGTGAGCCTTTACGCCATGACCCTTCCCACTCTCCCCCTCAAAGTCGACCTCACCCACATCCCCCTCAGCGACGCGCAGTTCTATCAGCTCTGCCGTAACAACCCCGACCTCGCCATCGAGCGCGATCGCCAAGGAGCCCTAATTTTCATGTCCCCAGTTGGCGGCGATAGCGGAAAAAAAGAGGCAAACCTGATCGCCGATCTCATTTTCTGGAACCGCCGTACCAACCTAGGCGAAGTCTTCAGCTCCTCCACCCTGTTTACACTCCCCGGTGGCGGGGACCGCTCCCCAGACGTGGCTTGGGTCGAGCTATCCCGTTGGCAGGCCCTCACCCCAGAGCAGCGGCAAAAATTCCCGCCTATCGCTCCCGACTTTGTGATTGAGCTAAGGTCGCCTACAGATCGGCTATCCACGCTGCAGAACAAAATGCAGGAGTATCTGGACAGCGGCGTTCGGCTCGGGTGGCTAATCGATCCTCAGGAGCAGCGGGTAGAGATTTATCGCCAGGAGCGAGAGAAAGAAGTGCGCCCACTCCCAACCGAGCTATCAGGCGAAGCCGTGCTCCCCAACTTGGTCCTGCTGATAGAGAGATTTGAGAGTTGAGGGGGCGTATTGAGAAAGGGCCGCTGCGGCATCAGGGGTTTCATTAATGTCAACCCAGGCGATAGAAGTTACGCTGGAACGCCTCCGCCACTGGTGGACGGCGATCGCCCCGATATGCACCGCTGAATTGGATATCTCTATCGACCTGTGGGCGCTGCTACGCCGATCCTGGTCCCAATCGCCAAGCTTGCATCAGCTCCCTATCGTGCTGGGGCAAACCTACGAAGCTGAACTAACAATCTCTACGACAGCAACCCAAGCCCGCAAGCGCCAGGGCAGCTACTACACCCCAGAGGCAATCGCCCAGTTCATGGTGGAGGCGACTCTGGGACCCGCCTGCCGCGATCGCTCAACTGCGCCGACAATTCTCGACCCGGCCTGCGGTGGCGGGGTTTTTCTCGTTTCGGCCTACCGCTACTTAATCCGGGAGTATGGCTCTTCGTGCCATGAAGATTATGCACAGCTATTGGACTATGTCTTTGGCGTCGATATTGACTCCAATGCGGTGGCGGTGACGAGGATGGCTTTATGTTTAGCGGTAATGGAGGTGGTTTCCCTGCCCGATTTAGCGAAGGGATCCCCCCTGCCCCCCTTCAAAAGGGGGGTGCCAGAGGCGGGGGGAGCAAAAGACGGACAAGAAGCACTCTATTTCCAGAGATCCTATTCAAAATCCCGCTCCCCCAGCATTGGGGGCCGGGGGGCTTCTTGGGGTGACACAGTATCAGAAGCGCTACGAGATCCATACTTTGCCAGCCTCAGCAAAACCATTCGCTGTGGTAACGCTCTTGTTCATCCGAATGAACCTCCGATCGCCCCCGACCTTGTCCCCTATCCACTACAGGAAAACCAGTTTGACGTGGTACTGGGCAACCCGCCCTACCTCGACTCCGAAGCCATGGTCGCCCAGCTTCCCCACTGGCGCACCTACTGCCGCAGTGACCGCACGGCCCAAGGGGGCCAGCGCTACCAAACGGCCAAGGGAAACTGGGACTTATTTTGCGTGTTTATTGAGCGAGCGCTGCAGCTCTGCCGGGATGGCGGCTGGCAAAGCTTTGTGGTGCCCAATAAGCTCACCTGCGCCGACTATGCCACCGAGGCGCGATCGCTTCTGGGCCGCTGCCAACTACACCACCTGCGGGACTACAGCCGCGCGCAGGTCTTCGATGCTGCCGTGTATCCCATTGTCTACGTGGTGCAAAAAGTTTATGTGGTGCAAAAGCAGCAGGCCGTCCCCACTAGCTGGTTCACCTATGAGGTGATGCATACCCTCAATCTGCCCGCCGCCCACTACCAGCTTGGCCGCGATCGGGTCTCCTCACAGCAGCCCTGGTGCCTGTCTCCTGGCCCGCTCACCTGGGTATCGCAGCTGCAGCGCTATCCCAAATTAGGCGATGTTGCAGAGGTGGTGGGGGCTGCGTCGGTGTCAGAGGCGTATCGTCTACAGCCTTTGCTCTATGAGCAATCCCAGCCTTCAGACGGCTTTCAATTCGTCAATAGCGGCACCATCGATCGCTACGTTCACCACTGGGGCCGTAAGCCATTGCGGTACTTGGGCGATCGCTACCAGGCTCCTGTCGTGTCGAAGTCAGGATTAGCGATCGCCCTGCCGAAGCGCTATCATCAAGCGGCCTCCCCTAAGCTGATCATCGCGGGGTTGACCCGTCAGCTGGAGTGCGTTTGGGACGGCAATGGAGCGCTGATGGCGGGGAAGTCTACGACGCTGATTTTGCTCGATGCTGACCAAGCCGCTGTACCAGGGCTGGTATTGCTTGGGCTGTTGAACAGCGCACTAATGACGGCCTACTTCAAAGCGGTGTTTGGGGGTAATGCGCTGCAGGGGGGCTATCTGCGCATTGGCCCACCTCAAGTGCGATCGCTACCGCTGCCGCACCACCCCTTAGATTTCCTAGCACCAGAGAGCGATCGATTCCGTCAACTCGTTCAACATCGGCAGCACTTGCCCCACAACACTCAAGGCGAACGATGCTCGATTCAGACGCTGGCGTTGGCGATCGATCGACTGGTTGACGAGATGTACAAAATATCTGATCGCAGTATTGACGCGAGATAAAAAAACTGCTGCTCTTGGCGTAGAGCAGCAGAGTGTGAGTGAGACGAAACCAGCAAAACGTTGTTAGCCAAACTGTTAGCCAAACTGTTAGCCAAAGCGACCCGATACGTATTCCTGAGTCGCTTCCTGCGCAGGATCTTGGAAGATCTTCTCAGTCTGGTCATACTCCACCAGATAGCCGACCTTACCGCCCTTGTCGGTCTCCTCAGCGTTGTAGAAGGCCGTCATGTCAGAGACGCGGGACGCCTGCTGCATGTTGTGGGTGACGATGATGATGGTGTACTTCTGCTTCAGCTCTGCCATCAGGTCTTCCACTTTGAGGGTGGAGATGGGGTCTAGGGCTGAGCAGGGCTCGTCCATTAGAATCACGTCGGGCTCGATGGCGATCGCCCGAGCGATGCACAGGCGCTGCTGCTGACCACCGGAGAGAGAAAGGCCGCTTTCCTTCAGCTTATCCTTCACCTCATCCCATAGGGCCGCGCCCCGCAGGGAGTCTTCCACTAGCTCATCCATGTCGCCCTGATAGCCGTTGATTTTGGCCCCGAAGGCGATGTTGTCATAAATAGACTTAGGAAACGGGTTAGGCTTCTGGAACACCATGCCGATGCGGCGGCGCAGCTCCACCGGGTCTACGCCCTTGGCGTAGATGTCGGTGCCCTTGTAGGTGATGCGACCTTCGACCTTAGCGCTGGGAATCAGGTCATTCATGCGGTTAAAGCAGCGCAGGATGGTGCTCTTACCGCAGCCGGAGGGGCCAATGAAGGCCACAATTTTCTCTTGTGGAATATCAAGATAGACATCCCGTACCGCGAGGTTAGAGCCGTAGTAGACGTCAACATCCTCAGCCTTGAACGTAAGCTGGGTAGCTTGCTCAACAGAATCAACCATAGGAACCTTCCTTGTAGTGATTGGGCAGTAAATGGGGGCGCTTAAGTCCGCCGCTGGAACTTGTTGCGCAGAAAAATAGCAGCTGAATTCATCACTAGCAGCACAATCATCAGCAGGATGATGCCGCTTGCTGACAGGTCATGGAACTCTCTTTGAGGACGACCCACCCAGTTAAAGATCTGAATGGGCAGTACCGTAAATGGACTTTGCGGACCTTCTGGCAAAAAGGAGATGAACGTCAATGCACCAATTGTAATTAGAGGTGCCGTTTCTCCAATCGCTCGGGAGAGTCCAAGAATCGCGCCGGTTAAGATGCCTGCGATGGAGTTGGGCAGCACGTGAGAGCGCACCACCTGCCAACGGGTTGCGCCTAGCGCATACCCGGCTAAGCGCATACTGTCGGGGATAGATCGCAGGGCTTCCCGGGTGGCTACGATGATGATGGGGAGAATCAGTAGCGCAATGGTCAGTGAGCCAGAGAGCACACTGCGACCGCCCGTGAAGCCACCGAACCATCGGACGAACACCTGGAGGCCTAGCAAACCGTAGATGATAGACGGTACGCCCGCCAGGTTGTTGATGTTGATCTCGATTAGCCGCGTAAACCAATTATCTGAAGAAAACTCCTCCAGATAGAGACCGGCGCCGACACCAATGGGGAACGCTACAATGGCAACAATGCACAGCAGCCATATTGTTCCAACCAGAGCCGAGAAAAGACCTGCGTCCTCAGGTTTACGGGAGGGAAAGCTGGTAATGAATTGCCAGTCAAAAAACTCTACGCCGTCAATTAAGACATCGATCAACAACACCACTAGAACCGTCACCAGCAATACAATGGTGACCCAGGTGAGGGCTTTAAAGATGCTGTCTAAGCGGTAGCGGCTCTCAAGATTGGCGCTAAAGCCGTTATCGGCCGCGTCCATTGTTTCCAAAGGCTGTGTATTTTGAGTCGTCATTATTCGTACTTCTCTCGATAACGGCGCACAAACCAGAAGCTAAAGATATTGAGCGCCAGGGTGATCAAAAACAGCGTCATGCCGACCGCATAGATCGTTCTGTATGCTAAGGAACCAGCAGGGGTGTCGCCCAAGCTGACCTGTACGATAAAGGCCGTCATGGTCATTACCGGCACCAGCGGGTTGAGGCCTAGCTGCGGGTTTTGCCCGGCGGCTAGGGTCACGGTCATGGTTTCACCAATGGCGCGAGAAATAGCCAAAATAATAGCGGAAACGATACCGGATAGCGCGGCGGGGATAACTACCGACATAATGGTCTCGCGCTTGGTGGCACCTAGGGCGTAGGACCCGTCCTTAAGGCTGCGGGGCACGGCGAAGATGGCGTCTTCACTTAGGGATGCCACCAGTGGTGTAATCATAACGCCCAAAACAATGCCGGCGCTGAGGGCGTTAAAGCCCTGTAGCTCTGGAATAAAAGGCAGAAATTGCCGAAAGAAATCGAAGATGGCCTGCAGAAATGGCGTCACCAGCAGCAGCGCAAAGTAGCCAAAAACCACGCTGGGAACACCCGCCAGAATCTCAAGGATTGGCTTGAGGATGCTGCGGGCCTTAGGGCTGGCGTATTCACTCAAACAAATCGCGGCCCCGAGGCCTAAGGGCATCGCAACAAGGATGGCGATACCTGATGTGAGAACCGTAGCGCTAATTAGAACGAAAATGCCGAACTGGGCGCTGCTGAACAGCGGCGTCCACTTGGTATCGGTCAAAAAGTTGATTATGGGAACTTCGCCAAAGAAGGCAATGGTCTCGAAGATGAGGGTGAGGACGATACCAATCGTTGTGACCACAGAGATGAACGCAAACGTACCGGTGATACCATTGATGACCGTTTGCGATATTTTTGAGGCTTGACGATTAGGCTGCCACATCTCCGAGACGGTGGGAGAGGAAAGATCGACAGTAGGCATGGGCTAAAGTCCAGTAGTTTCAGGTGGCGTGATGATTCATCACACTGAAGGCAGGCATATTCCGATAGGACTATACCGAAAGATACAGGCTAAAGCTGAAAAAAGCTGTAGGAGCAATGCCGCCCCTACAGCATAAACTTAGCAGAAGCCGTGGTTAACTCAGGCTTAAGACTAAAAAAGCGAGGTGCCTAGAGCTTGTCGGACAGCTTCACGCCAACGGAGGAACCACCTTCGTAGATAGATCCGGTCGTAGTGTCGTTGAGACGTGCGTTTGCCTTCTCAACAATGTCACCCGGTAGGGGAATGTAGCCGACTTCAGAGATCAGGTTGCCGTTGGACTGATCGATCTGATACTCCGCGAATGCTGCCACCTGGGGCTTATTTTCGTAGGACTCCGTCTTCACGTAATAGAAGATGGGGCGCGACAGCGGGTTGTAAGTACCGTCAGCAATCACCTCAGAAGCAGGGGTGATGCACTCGCCATTGGCGTTCTCGATATTGACTGCCTTGAGGGTATCTTCGTTTTCCTCGAAGTAAGCGTAGCCGAAGAAGCCTAAACCGCCGGAGTCAGATTGAACACCCTGAACGATCACGTTGTCGTCCTCACTCGCGGTGTAATCACCACGGCTCTCACCTTCTTCGCCAGTTGTGGCGTCGGTGAAGTAGTCGTAGGTACCGGAGTCAGTACCAGGACCGTAGAGGCCTAGATCCGCATCGGGGTAGGAGGGGTCAATCTGGTTCCAGTTGGTGATGGTGCCCTCGGCGTCGGGAGCCCACATTTGACCCAGCTGATCAGCAGTTAAACACTCAGCCCAGTCGTTCTCGTCGTTGACGACAACAGTAATGCCGTCAAATGCAACGGGAACCTCGATGAACTCAATACCGGCTTCGGCACACAGATCCATCTCTTCTTGCTTGATGGGGCGGGATGCGTTGGAGATGTCGGTCTCGCCAGCGCAGAACTTCTTGAAGCCACCACCAGAACCCGAAACGCCAACCGTCACGCGGGTGTCGGGGTTATCCGCCATGAATTCCTCAGCCATGGCCTCGGAGATCGGGAATACCGTGCTGGAACCGTCGACGAGGACGTCGCCGCTGAGGCCCTCACCTTCAGCAGAAGCAGTGGTTTCCCCTTCTACACCGCCCTCAGTTGACGCAGTCTCTTCGCCACTACAAGCAGCCAGAACAGCCACTAGGGAAAGGCTGAAGGCTGCATACAAAGCTCTTTTGTAAAACATCATACTTGTACGCTCTCACTCAATGTTAAGTCGTGACACACCTAAGCACTGTGTCGGGTAGAGCATAAACGTCTAAAGTAAACAAAAGATTAAGAAATTGGCTTTGGAGGTCCACTTTGTATCTTTAGGTAGATCGATAGCGTCAACTATCGTTTACTGATTGAGAATTTTTTCTCAAATGTACTAGACCAGAAAAGGCTTCTTTCTTAATGTATGGCCTTGTTTGTGGCTTAAGTAAAAAGTATGTGATCAGGAGCAGGGTAAGAGCGATCGCCCTTACCCTGCTCTCGTTAGGTTTTGTACCCCCTGAGCCTAAGGGCGTCCTTAAACCTATGTGCCCTCAAAGCCTAGTGCCAGTATGCTGGAGCTAGCCGGCTCTCTACTGCTTTGTCCCCCCACTTTTCCAAACGCGTTTCATGTCCGATCTGATTTTACAACTTGCCCAAACGCTTTCCCTCTCGCCAGAGCAAGTTGCCCGAGCGCTTGAGCTGCTGGCCGAGGGAGCCACTGTTCCTTTTATTGCCCGCTATCGCAAAGAGCGCACCGGGCAGATGGACGAGACCCAGCTGCGATCGCTGGCTGAGGCCTATGCGTACCAAACCGAACTCCAGGATCGCCGCCAGGCAATTCTGACCTCCATCGACGCTCAGGGCAAGCTAACGCCGGCGCTACGGCAGGCGATCGCGGACTGCAGCCAGAAAACCGAGCTAGAGGACCTCTATTTGCCCTACCGTCCCAAGCGCCGCACCCGCGCGACGGCCGCGCGCGACAAGGGGCTAGGGCCGCTGGCTGAGGGCATTAAGGCACTGAATCAGCGGGGGGGAAAGGGAACTTCCCTAGCTCAGCTGGCTCAGGGCTATGTAGGCAATGAGGTTTCCACGGTTCAAGCGGCGCTGCAGGGCGCTGCCGACATCTTGGCCGAGGGGGTGGCAGAGACGGCAGCCTACCGCGCCTGGTGCCGCCGGCATTTCCTTAAGGCAGGGATAATTAAGTCGCGTATCTCGGATGGGTCTAGGGGCAGCGGCGCTAGGGACGGTGAAAAACCCGCCGGCAGCACCAAATTTGAGATGTACCGCGACTACCAAATGCCGCTGCGCAGCATTGCGCCCCACAACCTGCTGGCGCTGTACCGGGGAGCGGCAGAGAAGGTGCTGACCTTTCGGCTAGATATTGATCAGCAGGCGGCGCTAGCCCATCTAGAGCGCCAGGAGATCCGCGCCCAGGCCCCAGAGGTGCGGGAGTTCTACCAGGATCTGGTTCAGGACGCCTTTACCCGATTGATGAAGCCGTCCATCACGAGCGACGTACTGGCCCAAAAGAAGCAAGAGGCCGATGAGGCGTCGATTCAAACCTTCGAGGTCAACTTGCGCCATCTACTGCTCGCCAGCCCCGCGGGCATGAAGCCGACTCTAGGCATAGATCCGGGATTTCGCACCGGGTGCAAAGTGGCGGCGCTCGATGAGACCGGCAAGATTGTGGAGTATCAGCCGGTGTTTCCCCACGGGTCGTCGGCGCAGCGGCAGAAGGCGGCACAGACCCTAACCCATCTGATTACTCAACACAGTATTGAGCTGATTGCCATTGGCAACGGCACCGCGAGCCGGGAGACAGACGCCTTCGTCAGTGAGGTGCTTGCCCCGCTAGCGCAGCGGCCGGTTAAGGTCATCGTCAGCGAGGCGGGGGCTTCGGTATATTCGGCCAGTCCAGCGGCGATCGCCGAATTTCCTGATTTAGATATCACCGTGCGGGGGGCGATCAGCATTGGGCGGCGGCTGCAGGACCCCCTAGCGGAGCTCGTCAAGATTGACCCCAAGTCCATCGGCGTGGGCCAGTATCAGCACGACGTGGATCAAAAGCGGCTGAAGCAAAAGCTAGAGGAGACAGTCGTCAGCTGCGTAAACTACGTGGGCGTAGATCTCAACACGGCGTCTAAGGAGCTGCTGACGTTTGTCTCTGGGCTGACCCCTGCCGTCGCCGGCAATATCTTAAGCTACCGCAATCAGCACGGTGCGTTCTCCAATCGCCGAGAGCTGCTCAAGGTGGCCAAGCTCGGCCCCAAGGCCTTCGAGCAGGCGGCGGGGTTTCTGCGCATTCGCGGCGGCGACAATCCTTTAGATCAAACGGCGGTGCACCCTGAGCGCTACGGGGCGGTGAAGGCGATCGCCACCGATGTGGGGATACCGGTTCAAGCGCCCGCCGAGCTGGCCGCCGCCCTTAAGCAGCGCGATCTGAACCGCTACGTCGATGACGGCCTTGGGCTACCGACGCTGCAGGATATACTGGTCGAGCTAGAGAAGCCAGGGCGCGACCCCCGCGCACAGTTTGCCTACGCCCAGTTCCGCGAGGGCATCAATGAGCTGTCCGATCTGGCCCCCGGCATGACCTTGGAAGGCGTGGTGACGAATGTCGCTAACTTCGGGGCTTTTGTCGATATTGGGGTGCATCAAGATGGGCTAGTGCATATCTCCCAGATGGCAGACCGCTTTGTCTCCAACCCCAACGACATTGTTAACGTAGGTCAGGTCGTTAAAGTACGCGTCCTAGAAATCGATATGGCCCGCAAGCGCGTTGGCCTTTCCATGCGCCAAGACGCGGCCCCGCAGGCTGCTCCCGGCGGGGAAAAGCCCCTACGCCGCCAGTAGCGAGGCGAGCGGATCGGGAAGCGCCTCAGAGGGCGCTTCGAACTGACCCGAGGCGACGTGCTCGAGCCGCAGCTTCATCCAGGTAATGAAGCGGGGGTCAGTAGAGACGACGGCGGCGGCGGGCTGGGGAATGCGATCGCGCACCTGAGCCAGTTCTGGAGCCTGAAGAAATGCGGGCTGCTCGATTAACCAAAAGTCAATCTCTTTTTCCTGCTCGTGATAGTTGCGGATCCGCTCTTCGATGACCTCTTCTAGGGGCTCTTCTTCGAGCAGGAATTTCTTGCTGGCGGCGACGTAGTGGTAGGTGGGCATGGAAGCGTTCGTAGTTGTCGGTATGGGTACTTGGTATATAGATATGGTACCGGGGTGGGGTTGGGTTGGGCCACAGCATGCTGTGGCCTTACGGCGAGTAGAGTGGCTGGGGCACAGCTGTCAGTGGCCTTACGGGGTGATGGCTAGAGTATCGCGAGCTGCGCTCTTACGGCGATCGCTCTAGGAGACGGCGGCGGCGATCGCCTGCTTCATTTCCCGTACGGCTCGCTCCATACCCACTAGCACCGCCCGACTGACAATAGTATGGCCGATATTGAGCTCCTCCATGCCGGGAAGGCAAGCTACAGGCCCAACGTTCCAGTAAGTTAGGCCATGTCCGGCGTTGATGCGCAGCTTGGCCTCTAGGGCTCGCCTACAGCCCTGCTCAAGCAGGGCCAGCTGCTTTTGCTGCGGGTTGCCTTTAGCCTCGGCATAAGCGCCAGTGTGCAGCTCGATGAACTGAGCTTGGGTTTGGGCTGAGGCTTCAATTTGCTGCGGGTCGGGGTCGATGAACAGGCTGGCGGGAATCGCGGCTGCCTGCAGCTGAGTGACGATATCCGTAAAGCGCTCAAGCTGCCCCGCCACGTCTAGGCCCCCTTCAGTGGTTACCTCCTCGCGCCGCTCCGGCACAAGGGTGACGTAGTCCGGCTGTAGGTCGAGGGCGATCGCCACCATCTCATCGGTAGCGGCCATCTCTAGATTCAAATGGGTGCGCACCGTCTGCCGCAGCAGCGTCACGTCCCGATCTTGAATGTGTCGTCGGTCTTCGCGTAGGTGAACCGTGATGCCATCGGCTCCGGCTAGCTCAGCCAGCACCGCCGCGGCTACCGGGTCAGGTTCAACGGTGCGGCGGGCCTGCCGAATTGTGGCTGTGTGATCAATATTGACACCGAGGGTGGGCATCGCGTTGGGGAGTAGGTCTTTCTTTTTTTTGGGGGTGGGGGATGAGAGCGCGCGGCGGGAGGCCGTTGCCATAGAGTACTGCAATCCGCAGAATTTAGCCAAGCTTCTAGTGGAAGCGCCAGAAAAGCCTGAATTTTTCAGATTTCGTAATTCTTATTTTTTGCGGCGCGTTTTCCCCAGCTAATCTACAGGGTTTCCACAGAGTTTCCACAGGGTATTCGATGTTTTCCACAGGGTGAGCTTTCTTTTCCACAGGCTCACAACGCTAGCATTACCCCCCGGCTACCTTTCTGGGGATTTCAGCAAACGGGCCGTCATTTCTGAGAATTTCGCCTCTTTTTGTAAAGATACGTTAAGCAGACTGGCTTGTAACCCTTGATTTCTCGTAAACCTATGCTTTTCGTAAATTTTTCGCCTGAGTATCCCAGCATTGACAAACCCCCACCCCCCTAGCGCAGAATGATGCGACCGGCCCCAAGGTGCTGTCCCAAATTCCACAGCCTCAGGTCATCGCTGCGGCGATCCACCTGAGGGCGCTGAGGCAGGGCAGCAGCCTAAATTTCGAGTGGCGATTTCTAGCGCGTCACGTGGTTTACGTCATGCGCGCCACGGCCCTCATGCCGGCAACGACCCCATCCCTTTTAACGAGAAGTCACCCCATGAACGCAACCGTCAGTATCCTGGCTGAAATTCCTGAAGAGCTCCACGAGTCCCTAAAAAGCTACCTCGACTACCACCCCGACTGGGATCAAGACCGGGTATTTTCCGCGGCGCTGTCGCTATTTCTGCTGCAAAACAGCAGCACAGCCGTGGAGACCTCAAAGCACTACCGACCCACGGCTCGGGTCTATCTAGATGCACTCTTCAAGCACCCTGCTTAGGCCAGTCACGCGGGTCGTGCTGTAGGCCTACCCGCCCGTGAGCAACGCTGCAGAAGCGTTGCTCATCACCAATTTCTGCCCCCTCGTCCTCCCGCGCTGCCATCCCTCCGCACTGCCCTCTACCAGCCGTCCCCACAGCCCATCTTTTGACGCTTAAGCTAGGATAAATCTTAGGGCTTTAGACGGCCTCGTTTTAATTTTACGCCGTGGGACTTTACGCCGTGGGACTTGGAGCTTGCCTCATTGGCTCAGCAGACGTCACCTAATCTACGCGTTCGAGCTGCGCGATCTCAGGATCTGAGCCAACTATCGGCATTACTCACCGACAGTTTTTACTCCCGAGAGGGAATTATGGGGCTGGTTTACCCCATACTGGAATTTAGCATTCGCGAAGATTTGCGCTACCGGCTACAAAGCTCTGCAGACCGCTACGTCTGTCTCGCCGCAATGCAGCATTTTGAAGACCCAGGCGATCGCGGCAGCCCTGATGTCACAGCAAAAACCGCCGTCACTCCCCGCTTACCCAAGATCGTTGGGACTTTGGAGCTGTCGGCCCGCAAACCTCTCGTATGGCAGCCTGGCGATCGCCGCACCTACGTCTCAAACCTAGCGGTCGATCGCCACTGTCGCCGCCTCGGAGTCGCCCGAAGGCTGTTAGCGGCCTGCGAGTCTATTAGCCTCGATTGGGGGATTTCAACCCTCAGTCTCCACGTCATGGCGGACAATGCGCCTGCTAGGCAGCTGTATCACCAAGCAGGCTACGTCGTTCAACCGCAGTCGGGCGGCATCGGGGGGCTGTTTTCGTCATCTCGGCGGCTGCTGTTGCATAAAGAAGTGGTCTAAAGATAGGCTTAACTGAGTTGAGCGTTGGCTGAGTTAAGCGCCGTCATTTTGGCGGGGCACTTGGTAGATGCCTGTCCCTTGACGGGACTATGGCCCTAGGGACCTGTGACGCTCAACGCCTGAATCGAGGAATGCTTCTGACGAAGCGAGCTTAGGGTTGCATCACTATCTATGACCCACCGCGAAACCTTTGTCTATGAACCGCCAGTCAAAGCCCGGTCCAGCCAACGGCTCCACCGCTTCGTCCCAGCGTCGCCTCTCTGGCGCAGAGCCCTCCACCGGCGGCACTCGTCTACAGCGGTCGACCCACCTAACCCTCAGCCGCTGGCTGGACGAGGGCAGCAAGTTTTTACTGAACAACGAAAAGCAGATCGGACCGATTCGGCTGGGCTATCTGTTAGCGGTCATCTGGGCGCTGGGGGCCGCTGGGCTGGCGGTGGGCAATCCTAAAGCGGCGCAGCTGCTCGAGCGGCAGATGCAGGTGCTGCTGTTTCAGATCCGGGGGCCAGAATCCCCTCCGGAGGAAATTGTCGTTGTGGCGATTGATGAATCTTCTCTAGAGCAGGGGTCTTTTTATAGCCTTGACCCTGAACGCTACAAAGCGCTAGAGCCGCTGGTGAGCTGGCCCTGGCAGCGCCGCGTGTACGCCGATGTAATCGAAAACCTAATAGCAGGCGGCGCTGAAGCTGTCGCCCTCGATCTGGTCTTTGCTGAGCCAAGCGCTTTGACGGCCGACGATGCCGCGCTTCAGGGGGCAATCGAGACCTATGGCGATCGCGTGGTCATCGCGTCGAGCTACGAACAGACCGGTATTGGCGACCAGGTCGGCGTTACCCAGCTCATTGAGCCCATACCCCAGCTTCGTAAGGGAGACACCGCCGAGGGAACAATCAATTTTCCGCTGGAGCCCGATGGACGCATTCACCGGCTGTCTAAGGTCTATCCCGTGCTGCTGGCTCAGCACAGCCCCGACCAAACAGAATACTTCTTCAACCTGGCCCAGACGGTCCCCTCCTTCGACAATGCCACTCTAGAGGCAGCCGGTATTACGGTGGCAGAAGAGCCCTTCAAGCCTGCGGAGGTTTTAACCAAAAACATTATTTACTATGGCCCTGAGAAGACGTTCCCACAAATTCCGTTTTGGACTTTGGTAGACCCGGAGGCCTGGGCCAACCACCTCAAAAACGGCACCTTCGAGGGCAAGATTGGCCTGATTGGCCCCACTGCCACCCTGTTTCAAGATTCCCACGGCACCGCCTTTGGCAAAATGTCGGGCGTTGAGGTGCACGCCAATGCGATCGCGACGCTGATGAATGATCGGACCATCAGCAGTATCCCGAACCCATACCTCAATGGGCTGATTGCGCTTGTCATTACAGCGGCGGCCGGTGCCGGCATCAGCCGCGCCAGCGCAACCCTTTACAAGGGCGCCATTACGGCCGGCGCCGCAGGCGGCTGCGGGCTGGTGAGCTACATCGCGTTTGCTGGCTTTCAGACCCTCATCCCCACAGCGGTTCCGATGCTGGCGATCGCGGGATGCGGGCTCTCATACATCGCGGTAGGCTTAATTCGAGAGAACTTTCACCGCGTGCAGCTGCACAGCGCCCTTAAGCAGTACGCCAGCTCCCCGATTATTAAAGAAATCATCAGTCAGCACGAGAGCCTTCGGGGACTCTTGCTAGAGCGGGAAGAAGATCTGCTGGGACGAATTCTTGCCGGTCGGTACCAGCTCATTGAGGTGCTGGGGGCCGGGGGATTCGGAGAGACCTACATCGCTGTTGATGCCCAGCGCCCGGGAAACCCACTGTGTGTGGTCAAGCAGCTGCGCCCGGTCAGTAACGACCCAAAGCTATTTGCCCTCTCACAGCGCCTCTTTACCCGAGAAGCTGAAACCTTAGAGCGGCTGGGCCAGCACAATCAAATTCCTCAACTCTTAGCCTACTTTGAAGAGAGCGGCGACTTCTATCTTATTCAGGAGTTCATCGACGGTCATCAGCTTCGCCAGGAGCTACCGCTAGGACGACCGCTTCCGGAAATAAAGGTTGTGGAGATCTTGAGGGATCTACTGGAAATCCTTGAGTTTATACACTATCGCGGCGTCATCCATCGAGATATTAAACCCAGCAACGTTATCCGTCGTCATTCAGACCAAAGGCTAGTGCTTATCGACTTCGGCGCCGTCAAAGAGATCCATACTCAGTTCGCGGAGGATCAAAGCCAGGCCCACACGGTGGGCATCGGCACTCGGGGCTATATGCCGAACGAGCAGTACGCCGGTACGCCTCGACTGAGCAGCGATATCTACGCCGTGGGCATCGTCGGCATCCAGGCTGCGACAGGATACCCGCCCGACAAGCTAGCTGAAGACCCAAAAACGGGAGAGCTACTCTGGCAGGATAAGGCCAATATTAGCTCAGAGCTACAGGCAATTTTGACCGTTATGACGCGGTATGGATTTCAGCATCGGTATCAGTCAGCGAGTGAAGCCCTGAAGGATCTATATGTCCTGCTGCAGAGATATTCGTTGACCGTAGCCGGGCTGTCCGACTCCCCAGAGGTAGACCAGTCGCTCAGCGACCACGTCGAAGAGGACTGGTCTGACGACGACTCCGTTTTAGAAGCCTCGACGCTGCCCTGGCCGTCTTCGTCAGATACAGAATAAAGGCCAGCGGCGCTAGGCGATGCCCAGCGCCATTGACTCAATGGTGATTATGGAACTGCGCTACCCGTCCTGACCTGGGTTATTCTTGTCCTCGCCCTGGTCATCTTCGAAGGGGTTACCGTCATCTCCGAACGGATCACCCTTCGGGAAGCACTTCGGTACCTGGGCCTTCTTCAGGACCCGCTGGCCCTTCAGGCGGCAGGGGCTCGATGGGCTCAATCGGCTCAATCGGCTCGACGGGCGGCTCAATTGGCGGCTAGAGGGGCTAGACGTGCGGGTCGAGAGGAAGGACGGCCGGCTCTAGAGTATGAAAAAAGGGGTGGTAGAGCGGGGGGGGGGGGGGGGGGTGTGTGGGGCTGGGGGGGGGGGGGG
>JBHJHD010000099.1:0-59440 GCA_050331115.1 Elainellaceae cyanobacterium | reverse complement strand
GGTAACGGTGGCGACCCAGGCAATGGCGACGCAGGCAACGGTGGCGACTCAGGCAGCGGTGCCGAACCAGGCAATGGCGACCCGGGCAATGGCGACCCGGGCTGCGGTTGCGACCCGTGCGGCGGTGGCGACTCAGGTAACGGCGACCCAGGTAACGATGGCCCAGGTAACGGTGGTGGCAGCCCAGGCAGCGGCGGCAATCCGGGTAATGGGGGCAGCGGCAATACACCTACCGATCCCGTTTCAGTGCCTGAGCCCACAACCGGTCTCGCTGTTGGTCTAGGAATGGCGATTGCTTTGAAGAAGTATTGCCAGAAGCGGCAGCGTTCGAAATAGAAATTCTAGGAATTCTATTAGGTAATCTTTACCCTGTCTTTAACAATTTATCCTCATTCTTAAAACAGTTAACCCAGTGCAATGTCATAAAATGGTTGAAAGAGAGTTTCTGAGTCACAACGCTTACCTTGAAAAGATTTTGGCGTAAGCGGAGCACCGTATCCCCCCAAAGCGATAGATTTGCTTAATGTTTCAACCTGTCTTATTGTGCTGGGTCTACAGTCCGAATTTGACCGTCGTCACGTCTCAAAAGTTGCGCTAGGCCTCATCAAGCTCTCGAAACTTGAACAATCCGTGTCAACCAAATGGCCTAGCATTCGAACAGAGCGCTTCTAATCGGTCTCAAATAGTAGTTTTATATTGCTTCGATGCTATGACTCAAGCGGTCAAACAAACTCAACAGTTGCAGCAGCCAGGCGACCACAGCGGACGCACTGACAGTGACACTACTGCTAAGACTGATACCCTGCCTATGCAGTACTCCGACGCAGCCGATATCCTTGCTGAGATCAAAGCCGGTCGACTGCTCATGGTAGATAGCCGTCGACGAAGCGGCCTCTTGCTTTACAAGGCCTACCATTCGGAATTTGCGGGGCCAGGTGCTGCCGTGGGTGGCTACTTCGACCAAGACTGTGAAGATGTGCTGCCGGTAGGTGACCTCTCGGTCATAGAGCCGGTTTCCCACGAAGAGCGGCAAAAGGGCTACATGATTCGGCGGCAGTGGATTCGCCTGACGCATCAGTTCACCGATGGAGATACCGCCCTTGACCGGGCTCAGAAAATCCTGAACCAGTTCGAAGGCTACTTCGACCGAGAGACCATTGCGCAGATTCCGGATGATGCGTTTGCCATGCTGGTGGGGGTGCTCCCTCACACAGTTCGCCTGGCGAGGCGACCGCTCCGACGGCTCAACGTCCGGGCAAGGGTATAGGGTGTATCTATTTACAACGACGACCTGTGTAAGTAGATCGCGTCATCTACGTTTAGGTCAACGACTCAGCGCTGGCCTTATGCAACGCCAGATATAGGATATCGACTCGGTAAGGCTGTGGTCGTCCGCGATCAAGTCTAAGGTCACCCAAGGCCGGCTGCTTTGATACCGCTGGCTGACCGATGCTGGAATAATCTCGTCCTGCCGGCCGTGAATAATCAGCGTTGGCAGCGATCGCTTCAGAGCGGCATCTCGGTAGCGCGTCAGGTCTTCTACAAAGCCGTAGCTTAGACCGCTTTCCCGCCCATATCCATGGTGATACAGCAAAATGTCGCGGTCTTGCCGCCACTGTGCGTACCGCTCACCCAAATGAAGCTGTAGGTATTTTGAGAACTCGAACGCCGGCGCAAGCAAGATGATTTGAGCGACCTGGGGGCAGCGCTCGGCTACCCAAGCCGCAGTGAGTCCACCAAAGCTAGATCCGATCAAAATCGTCGGTTCTGGAAATCTTGAGATGAGCTGGCTGACCTGCTCAATTTGACGGGTTAAGCTCAAGCCCAAGAAGCCGCCAGTATTGAAGTCAGGTACGAGCAGCGTCTGGCCCACCTCCGCTAGCCGCGCCCGGAGATACTGCGCCTTATAGGATTGGGGACCAGATGCAAAGCCGTGGAGATAGAAGCAGCGCGGCATAAGACATAAGCGCTAGGTCTGAGAAAATGGGCGCTGTGCGGGAACTGACTGGGGAATATTGACGAAATCAGGGGTATGAACATGCGGCTGATGAAGACAGATCAGCTGCGCCAAAAGCTTTTTGAGCTGCGTTCTGGGCACGATGCTGTCGATAAAGCCGTGATTTAGGAGATACTCCGAGGTTTGGAAGTCGTCGGGTAGCTTTTCGCGCAGGGTTTGCTCAACGACCCGGCGGCCTGCAAAACCAATGGTTGCGTTGGGTTCAGCGATAATCACATCACCCAGCATGGCAAAGCTGGCCGTGACCCCACCCGTGGTGGGATGGGTCAAAACCGGTACGTAAAGCAGTCTGGCCTCGCGGTGGCGCTCTAAGGCCCCAGAAATTTTCGCCATCTGTGAAAGGCTGAGCATTCCCTCCTGCATGCGCGCTCCACCTGAAGCACAGACGATGATGGCGGGCAGCCGCTCGTCGGTGGCTCGCTCAATCAGCCGCGTCAGCTTCTCGCCGACTACGGAGCCCATGCTGCCGCCCATGAACTCAAAATCCATCACGCCCAGCGCCGTGGGCAGTCCGTCTAGCTGGGCCAGCCCAGTCTTCACGGCGTCGAGCTTGCCGGTCTTGGTCTGGTAGTCTCGAATGCGATCGCTATAGGCTTTGCGATCGTGAAAGCCAAGCGGGTCGATGGGGCGGAGGGTATCATCGAGAGGATACCAGGTACCAGCATCGGCGAGCTGAAGGATGCGCTCATCACTGCTGATGCGATGGTGATGACCGCACTCCAAGCACACCATCTGATTAGCGCGCAGGTCCTTGGTGTAAGTTAGAACGCCGCAGGCAACGCACTTACTCCACAGCCCATCCGCGATTTCTCGCTGATAGTCTGAACTAGGGGCCGCGCCAGATTTTTGGCGATTCGCAAACCAGTCAAATAGGGACATAGCGATTACGGTCTCCTCACGATGCTAATCCTCATCTTTTCACAAATCTGTTGACATCGCCATTTAACATTTACCACTGCATTAGGTGACATCCTCGTGGGAACACTGGTTGGGCACTATCTCCTCTTCCCTAGGACTGAGTAAGAGCAGCGCGGTCCAGCGGTCTTGGCTTTGGACTTGAAGCGCCGCCAGCGCGCCGCAGCCGAAGTGGGGATAAGCGCCCTGGCTAATGATTCGAGTCGCAATCTCTTGTGCCGCCAAGATTTGCTGCATGAACTCGACTTCCCAGCGTAAGCCCGTTTTAATCGTGATCCAGTTCCCAGCACGCGTCATATTCACTATTGCCGTACATTTATTGCCGTACATTGGCGGGAGACGTAACAGCGGCGTGCTGCCTCCTTTAGGCTACAAAATTCGGGCTAAGAAAACCACCCCAGGTAGGTCACTATAAGCAGCCTACCGACAAACAGGCTGAGCACGCCGCCCAGCGCTAGAAAAGGTCCAAACGGCATGGCCTGCCGGCGGCTGAGCTGGCCCGACGCGATCCCGACTGCGCCCAGCAAAGCCCCCAGGCCACAGGCCAAAAAGCTGGCGAGCAGCATCTGCTGCCACCCCAGCCAAGCCCCTAACATCGCCGCCAGCTTGGCATCACCACCGCCCATAGCGGTTTGACCATAGACAAGCGAGCCCGCGAAGGCGATGCCCTCAAATAGCCAAATGCCAATCACCGCCGCCAGAATGCTCATCACCAGCTGGTAGGCCAGCCCGGCTGGACCCGCAGTCTGCCAGCCCAGCGCACTGTGGAACGCTAGGCCGGCGACCAGCCCTGGCTGAGTCAGGGCATTGGGCAGCCGCATGGTGTCTAGGTCGATGAGGCTGAGGGCCAGCAGCCAGCTGATCAGGGCGCAGTACCCTACCATCGGGATAGCTTGAGGAAAGCGCCACACCGCCAGCAGAAACAGCAGCCCTGTCGAGAATTCTACGAGGGGGTAGCGGACAGAAATGGGGCCGCTGCAGTAGCGGCATTGCCCCCGCAGCAGGAGCCAGCCCGCCACGGGTACGTTGTCGCGCCAGGAAAGCTGCTGCCCACAGTGCGGACAGCGCGATGGCGGCCAGAGAATAGACTGCCCCCGAGGCAGCCGGTAGACCACCACATTTAGAAAACTGCCCACGGCAATGCCGAGGAGAAACGCGAGTGCCGATATCAGAATAGCGATCGCCTTAGCCTCCCCACGCTGGTGGTGCGCGCTCAATCAAAATTATTTCAGTCGAGATGGGCTCAGAGGTAATTATGACATCAAGTTTCCTCAACCAGTAAAAGCACATCCATGCTAGAAGTTCCGCTGCCGCTTGTCGCTGCTGATCTCTGTGGCGGCATCGTCATCTGGCCTACCCGTCGGCGCGGTGGCTTTGGCGGCCGCACTGGGAGTGGTGCGGCACGGCCTGCGGATAAGCCTAGAGGCTGCTAATGGTGGGGTAGGTGGTCAGCACAAACACCACCACGGCAGCGATCGCCAGCAGGCCATCGATTAGGTTGCCCACAATAGAGCCCAGCACCGTCCCGAGGCTAGCCTTGAGGGCCGTCTGGGTGCGATCGCCGCCCTGGAGGTCGCTGCGGTAGATATACTCGGCGATGAACGCGCCAATGAACGGCCCCACGAAAATACCCAACAGGGGGCCTCCAAAGGGCAGCGCCGGCAGCAGGCCCACGACCCCGGCCACCAGCCCAATGAGCGCGCCAAACTGTCCCCATCGGCTTGCCCCCGCCTGCTTTGCGCCCCAGTAGGCAGCCAGCAGCTCCACGGCGGCGCTAGCAATCAGCAGCACAAAAACGATAATGAGTGACCAGCCGATGCCGGTAAAATCGGTGGCAACCGCCCACACCAAAATCGAGGCTAAAATCAGGCTCGCGCCCGGCATCCCCGGAATCAGCTCTCCCAGAGCCCCCACCACCATTACGGCCACCAAAATCCAGTACAGGGTAAATAGATCCATTCGTGCAGCGCTCCTTTATAGCCTAGGCTCGACGGTCTGCTCAAAGTTCGCTTCCCCTTCCTCAAGCTGTGGGGGGATGCCGCCTGGGTAGCGTTCTTCAATCATGGCTCTAATGCGGTCGATGCGGTTGTCCGGGCTGGGGTGGGTGCTAAAAAATTCGGGGGGAGCCGCGCCGTCCTGGGCGTCCCGCAGCACCTGCATTAGCTCCACTAGTCCCTCAGGGCTATAGCCCGCCGCCGTCATAAAATCAATCCCGAGGCGATCGCTCTCTAGCTCATCTTTGCGGCCATACTGCAGGCTGATGAGCTGCTGTACGGCCTGGGCGAGAATAGCCGCCTGACGGGCGTCGCCAGGGTTATCGCTCGCCGCGATGCCAATGGCGTTGACGAGGAACGCGCCGAGCTGCTGCTTGGCCAGATGCTCAGCGCCGTGGCGCGCGACAACGTGAGCCACCTCGTGGCCCAAAACGCCGGCCAGCTGCGCCTCCGTATCGAGCTGGCTTAGCAGTCCGGTCGTGATGAAGATTTGGCCGCCGGGCAGAGCGAAGGCGTTAACGGTTTGGGGGTCCTGCAGCAGGTGAAACTCAAAAGGATAGGGCGAGCGGCCTGCGCCTGAGTCTTGAACCACCTCCGCGCCAATCTGATCTAAATAGTCCTGCAGGGTTGGGTCGGGGTACAGGCCACCCCCTTGAACCAGCAGCTCATCCCGAGCCTGACGGCCCAGGGCAATCTCTTCTTCTGGAGAAAGCTGCACGCGCTGATTTTCCCCGGTGACGGGGTTTTCGGTGATATTGGTGAAGTAGCTGAATAGCCCAAATAGCGCAAAAGCCGCGCCAATAACGAGCCGGATGAGTAAACGCGACACCGCTTTATCTCTAAGTAATTCAACAAATTTGACTGGATACTACCACGTTGCTGAATTCAGCATCACCGCCTAAAGATAGGCTGCAATCGCTTCCCCTAATCGAAGACAGTCTAGCCCTATCAATCTTGCTCATAGATCCCATCACCGCTGGCTTTTGATCATTTCTGACGGCGTCGATACTGTGGATATATCGGCTCCAGGAGCCACCCCGACGCAGACTTTTGTCAGGAGAACATTATGCAAACTTGCGAGCAACGCTTTCAGTACGAGAAGCTCGAACTCATCGCGCCAAAGCCTTCCCTCCCTAATCGCTTTCGCGCCCTCCTCAAAACCGTGGGAGAGTTCGTTCTCAATCTGTCAACCGTAGATCAAGACCCAAAAATTGTGGCAACCCGCGATCGCGCCGGCAACCCAAAGTGGAGCGTCTATGACCCCCAAAGCGGCTATGCCAATACCTTCACCTCGGAAGATGAAGTGCGGTTTTGGCTCGAAACACGCCACCGCTAAACTCTCAGCGGCGGGCCGATATCGGGGTTGTCTGTGGTAGCCTGATGCCGTCTCTTTGAATATGGAGCGGTCCCATGGTCACCCTCAGCGGCCTCTATATCTATCCCATCAAATCTGCCGCCGGCATTTCCCTATCGTCGGCCACCGTACAGGCCAAAGGGTTTCAGCACGATCGCCGCTGGATGCTGGTGGACTCCGCCGGAAAGTTCATGAGCCAGCGCACTTGCCCCAAGCTCGCCCTGGTCACCACGGCTATCGACGACGCTGAGGGCGAGCTAGTGATCGCAGTACCCGACCACGGGGGCCAGCGCCTGCCGCTGCAGCCGCCGTCATCTGCGCCGTCATCCCCTACGACTGCCGTTGAGGTCTGGGGCGATCGCTGCGAGGCGGTGCCCATGCCCGCCGCCGTCAGCGACTGGTTTAGCGCCGTGCTCGGCAAGCCCTGCCGGCTGGTCTACATGCCCGACAGCTGCGATCGCCCCGCCGACCGCGGGCGATCGCGCCTAGAAGGCCCCATGCCCCAGGTGAGTTTTGCCGATGCCTATCCGTTTCTGCTAATTTCAGAGGCCTCCCTAACCGAGCTTAATCAGCGGCTTGGGCAGCGGCTTGAGCAACCTGTTCCCATGAATCGCTTCCGGCCCAATCTGGTGGTGCAGGGCTGCAGCGCGTTTGCCGAGGACAGCTGGACGCGCATTCGCGTGGGGTCCGTAGACTTTCGCGTAGCTAAGCCCTGCTCACGCTGCACAATCACCACCGTCGACCAGGTCACCGGTCAGCGCAGCCCGGAGCCGCTACGCACCCTGGGGACGTTTCGCCGCTGGAGGGGAAAGATTTGGTTTGGCCAAAACCTAGTTCAGGAGACGGCAGGCACAGTGCAGGTCGGGGATGCCGTCGAGGTTCTGGCGTAGGACAGCCTGACGGGGGGACGGGGGAGCTAGAGGGAGTCTTGCCAAGATGCTAAACGCCAATTGCGTTGGCCCAGTTGCTTAAGGCAGCGCGATGGGAGCATGTCACTTTTGTAAACGCCAGCGCGATTAGCCCAGAGCCTTGATATTTCGTAGGCAACTAGGCGCGCAAATGTCCGAATGCATTGGGACATTCGCGATACATCGCTTAGGGTTTTTTCCAAAAGGGAGATACCTTGAGCAGCTGCTTAAGCTGGGCAAGCTTAGATTTTTCGAAGAGCCTCTGCCTGGCTGACAGTCGGCGGGTTTTTTCCTCAGCGTGGGAGAGTTTGAGCTTGAACTCCTCGCGGCTCTTGCGCAGGGTTTTCAAGCGATGGCGCGTTCGCTTTAGAAGCTGCCCTTTCTCCTCGGAGGCGGAGGCAGCGGCGGTAAATTGAGCATTCAGCTCGTGAAAGAGCGTCAGTTCCTCAGAAAACGAGGGAATTTCCGCAATCTGGCTGTCGAGCTGCTGATTGGCGTATTCGTACAGCTCTAAGTCGAGCTGATTACGCGCCTTAACGATCGAGATAATCTCAGGATCGATGGTCTTCTTGGGGCGATTCTTGTTGACGTTCTTACTCTGATAGAGAATGTGGTTTAAGCCGAGATGGTGATGCATCAGCATCACTGACTCGTCAAAGCGCTCGGTAATGCCCACCACCGAGAAATGCTCGTGGAAGTTCTGCTTTGCTTTCTCCAACATCTCCCTAGAGCTGCTGTGCTGATCATTCTTGAGGCCCGCCATCTTTTGGGTTTGATGATTTTCCACCACCACAGCGGTCTCAACCCACTGCTTTAGCGGCATGAGCTCTCTCTCAGGCTCTTTATTTGGGGGGAAAAAGATGAAGTAGTACAGGGACAGAACGCGGCTGATCGGATTGCGCAGCATGGTCACGTAGGTGCTGTTCTGCGACAGATACTTGTGGGCCCCAAAGGGCGCATGGCCGGCGCGCAGAAGGCGCAGCTCATTTCGCGTTTCTTCTGGAATCGTCAAGACATCTTCAGCAGACTGTACGCCCCTAAGAAAATAGGCCTGATCGGCCGATACGTTTTGCTCTAGCAGTCGGGCCAGCGTGGTGCCGCCGGTCTTCATGATGTGCAGCAGGATCAGGCAATCTGTCGTATTAGTCCTCATAAATCTGTATGACTTGAGTTGGCCCCGACGTCTTGGGAATGCTGACGGGTGATCGGCAGACGAAACGTTTATTAGCAGCTAGTCTCTAACTATCTACCACAGTATGCCACTTGTCACCATATCGCGTCGGCATTTCAGCAGCAGAGCGCGCTTCCGAATCACCACCTGGAGCAGCACCGTCGTCATCGTCGCCGCGCTGCTATTCTGGCGCTGGCGGCACGCGCCGTCCCTAGATCTGCCGCCGCCCCTGCCCCAGCACCCCGCGATTCAGGTCTACTTCAACCACGCCGAGTCTTCCCGCTACGAGCACCCTTACCGGGGACAGCTGCGGCAGGGGCACAACTTAGAGGCGGTAATTGTTGAGGCGATCGCCAGCGCCCAGTCCTCGGTCGACTTGGCGGTGCAGGAGATCAATCTACCGGCGATCGCCAGCGCCCTTGTGGCGCGTCAGCGGGCTGGGGTGCGCGTCCGCGTCATCCTCGAAAACCAGTACCACCGGACCTGGAGCGGGTTCTCAGCCGCCCAAATCGCCGCGCTCACCGAGCGCGATCGCCATAAGTACGACGAGTTCCTCAGGCTAGCCCAAAGTAGAACCGGCAGCCCCTCACCGCTAGCACAACACGACGCTGTGGCCCTCTTGACCGCCGCAGGGGTCCCCGTCCTCGACGACACCGCCGATGGCTCAAAGGGCAGCGGTCTGATGCACCACAAGTTTGTGATTGTTGACGAGCAGCGGGTGCTCACCGGGTCCGCTAACTTTACGCTGAGCGGGCTGCACGGCGACCTCGATTCTGACGCCAGTCTCGGTAACGCCAACCACCTGCTGAACATCGCCAGCGCCTCGCTGGCCCAAATCTTCACCCAAGAGTTTGAGATCATGTGGGGCGACGGCCCTGGCGGACAGCCCGACAGCCAATTTGGGCTACAAAAGCCCTATCGAGGCCCCCAGACCGTGGCGCTAGGGGACACCCAAATTGAGCTACAGTTTTCCCCCACCTCCCCCACACGACCTTGGGGCGAGAGCGTCAACGGGCTGGCGGGGCGCTGGCTCGAGCGGGCGAGCCAGTCTATCGACCTGGCGCTGTTTGTGTTCTCCGACCAGCAGCTCAGCGCCGCGCTCCAAGCTCCCCATCGCTCAGGCGTGCCGATTCGCGCGCTAATCGACGGCGGATTTGCCTACCGCCCCTACAGCGAAGGGCTAGACCTGCTGGGCGTAGCGCTGCCCAATGCCCAGTGCCGCTACGACGAGGGCAACGCCCCCTGGCTGCCGGCGCTAACTGCGGTGGGGGTGCCGGCGCTACCGGACGGGGATGTGCTGCACCACAAATTTGCCGTACTAGACGGCCAGCGGGTGCTGACCGGCTCACAAAACTGGAGCGAGGCGGCCAACGCTCGCAACGACGAGGCCCTGCTGGCGATCGCCAGCCCCATCGTGGCGGCCCACTTTCAGCAGGAGTTTGACCGGCTGTACGGGCGGGCCAGCATTGGGGTGCCGGGGTGGCTGATGCAGAAAATTGAGCAGGCGCGATCGCGGTGCGCCAGGGCACAAGGCGAGTAGCCTTTTGTAAACAAGCGCGGCTAGCCCTTAAGCACCCGGCCGGCGTTGAGAATCGCCAGCAGGGCCACCCCCACGTCAGCAAACACCGCCTCCCACAGCGTCGCCACGCCAACGGCCCCCAAGGCAATGAACGCGGCCTTGACCACCAGCGCCAGGGCGATGTTTTGCCAGACGATCCGCAGGGTGCGCTGGGCGATCGCAATGGCTTCGGCCACCTTGGCGGGGGAGTCGGCCATGATCACCACATCAGCCGTCTCGATGGCTGCGTCCGACCCCAAGCCGCCCATGGCCAGCCCCACATCGGCCCTGGCGATCGCCGGCGCGTCGTTGATGCCGTCGCCCACAAAGGCCACCTTGCCACCTTGCCCCGCCCGCAGCAGGTCCTCTAGGGCCCCAACCTTGCCCTCCGGAAGCAGCTCGGCCCGGTAGTCGTCGAGGTTTAGGGCCTGGGCGACGCGTTCGGCGACGGACTGGCTGTCCCCGGTGAGCATGACGGTTTTAATGCCCTGAATACGCAGGGCTTGAATCGCCGCCGCCGCATCCGGCTTCAGCTCATCGGCCACGACGATGTGGCCGCTATACTCACCGTCAACCGCCACATGGGCCACGGTGCCCTCGACCCGGCACACCTTGTGGGGCACCGCTTCTCGGTGAAGCAGACGATCGCTTCCGGCGAGGACGCTGCGGCCATTCACCCGGGCCCGAATGCCGTGGCCGGCGATCTCTTCGTAGTCCTGCACGCTCGCCGCCGCTAGGGGCTGCCCGTGGGCCTGCCGAATCGACTGGGCCAGGGGGTGGTTAGACTGAGACTCGACCTGCGCCGCGAGCGCCAGGAGCTGGTCTGGGCTGAGCCCGTTTTGGCTGACCACCGACGTCACCCGAAAATTGCCCTGGGTGAGGGTGCCGGTTTTATCGAAGACGACCGTGCGCACCTGGGCCAGGGCATCGAGGAACATCGACCCCTTGACCAAGACGCCTCGCTTCGCCGCCCCGCCCACGCCGCCAAAATACCCCAGCGGAATGCTGATCACCAGGCCGCAGGGGCAAGAGATCACCAGCAGCACCAGGGCCCGGTAGGTCCAGTCCGCCTGGGCCGCGTCGGTAAGGAGCAAGGGCGGCAGCAGGGCCACCGCCAGGGAGAGGAACACTACGACGGGGGTGTAGTAGCGGGCAAAGCGAGTGATGAATTTTTCGGTGTCGGCTTTTTTGCCGCTGGCGTTTTCCACCAGCTCCAAAATTCGGGAGATAGACGATTCGCTGAAAGGATTTGTCACCCGCACCGTCAGCGCCCCCGACTGGTTGACCATGCCCGCCAGCACGGTCTCACCTTTGGCAATGCTGCGCGGCATCGATTCGCCGGTCAGCGCGGCGGTGTCGACCTGGGAAGCTCCCGCTAGCACCTCGCCGTCGAGGGGCACCTTTTCCCCAGGCCGCACCACAATCACCGCCCCCACGCCCACCGAGTGAGGCGGCACCGATCGCACCGCCCCGTCAACTTTGAGGTTAGCCGTCTCGGGACGCACCGCCAGCAGCGCCCTGATCGACCGCCGCGATCGCCCCACGGAGTATCCCTGAAACAGCTCCCCCACCTGAAAGAACAGCATCACGGCGACGGCTTCCGGCAGCTCGTGGATGACCATCGCCCCGAGGGTGGCGATGGTCATCAAAAAGTTTTCGTCAAAGATGCGCCCCCGCAAGATGTTGCGCCCCGCCGTTGTCAGCACGCCCCAGCCGCTGATCAAGTAGGCAGGAATCAGAACGGCGTACTCGGCAATGCTAAACGGCGTACGGTGCAGCGCCGGGTGAAACATAAGCCCAATTAAGAATAGGGGCGCGGCGGCTGCGACTGGCGTCAGCGCCTTCCGCAGGCTGAATACGTCTGGGCTGTGGCTATGGTGGTGGCCATGGTCATGGCTGCAGCAGTCGCGGTGGGCGTTTGCCATAGGGCTACCTTGGGAAAACGACGTAAAAAATAGATGAAAGACTGTTCATGTATTCATAATATGGCTTTTTACATGGCTTTTTAACAATGGGATTGTTTACCCGATCCAATCTTTCCGATCAATCTTTTGTTGACGGTTCTTGTGTTGCTAGTCTTGTATTACCGGCGAGGGCAGACCTTGCACAGCCTCCTCGTCTATGCCGTTAGCCTGTGGCACCATCAATGACGCCGATGTCAACTGCTCGCCTGACCTGGACAAAGCTGCTGCTGACGAGCGCTCTAGCGCTCTGCCTCATGCTGACGTCTGTTCTTCCAGCGCAGGCCCGGCTGATGGAAGAGACGCTGGCATCCGGCGAGCTGCTGCACAAATCCCTGCGATCGCTGCAGGACAACCACGGCTACAGCTGGCAGCTGATTGCCTTTAAGACTGAGTCTGAGCCGCTGGCTTACCTGAGGCTGGTCGGTTTTCCAGCCATTCCGTCAATTGACCACCAAGCGCCGCTCCTCGTGCAGGCCGCAGGGACCCAGATCGGGGTCCAGATCGCCGTACCCGATCAGACCCCTCGCTTCGGGGCCGCAGCGCCGCCTCCCACGGTCGCTCAGTATCCACTGGCCTCTATTTTGAACCCGCTTTCCCGGCCAGCCGCCGTTACCCTATTTATCCCCAATCGGCCCAGCCGACGAGACAGCCCTAGCGAGCTGCACATTCCCAAGAGCATCGTCAGAGAGTGGCAGGCTATTCTAAAGTGTGAGCTTGAAACATGCTCGTTTGATCGCGCCTAGCTTTGACGAGAAGAAGCAGGAATTCAAGAGAACAGGAACAAGCAAATCGGCGTGCTCACAGTGGATTAACCCACTGGGCTAACTCATCGGAGTAGCTTAACCCCTGCTGAAGCTTCTCAGATTCGGTACATTGAATTTAGGAGCCTCACTGAAGGAACACCTAAGCTTATTCATCTCCGGGTCGTCCAGGTCGCGCCGCGAAGAATCAGGAACCGTTCAACCCCATCTGCCGGTCAATTAGCTGCTAATCACCGCCTTATGACTTATCGATTTTATCGTTCTGCTGGGTTTGCTGCCGGTAGCGCCATCCTGTTGACTGCCCTGGGCATGACAGCGCCGCTAGCGACAGGTTTAGGGCCTAAGCCGGCCCACGCCCAATCTGCCGATGCTCCATCAGACGAGTCAGTTCGTATCCAGGTCTATAGCCGCGCCAGTCCCGCGGTTGTCTCCGTAGAGACTGCGGAAGTCGGGTCTGGAAGCGGCAGCATCATCAGCCCGGACGGCTTAGTTTTGACCAATGCCCACGTCGTTCAGGGTAGCCGTACCGCCGTTGTCTCTTTAGAAGATGGCCGTCAGTTTGAGGGCGACGTGATCGCCTTCGGGGAACCGGGGCTCGACCTAGCTGCCATTCAGCTCCGCAACGTCTCAGACCTGCCGTTTATTGAGCTTACGGACTCTCCCATCAGCGTGGGTCAAAACGCCTACGCTATCGGCAACCCCTTTGGTCAGTTCCAGGGGACCCTCACCGTTGGTATTATCAGCCGCATCGATCGCGATCGCGACCTGATCCAAACTGACGCCGCCATCAACCCCGGCAACTCAGGCGGGCCGCTGCTCAACAGCCAAGGGGAGCTGATTGGCGTCAACACCTCTATTTTCACCACCGGGCGGCAGGGCGGCAGCATCGGCATCGGATTTGCCATTCCGGCCACCCGGGCGAGCGCGTTTTTGAGCGCCGTGCGCAGCGGAGAAGCGCCGGGGGAGTGGGCCCGCTTTGCAGATATCAAATCTATCAACCCCGACGGCGTCCCCGTCTCTGGGCAGCTCTCTCCTAACAGCAACGTGCTCGACTTCGACCAGAGCTACTTCGACGTCTACGCCGTAGAAGCCAAGGTGGGCGAGCGCATTACGGTTGATATGAGCAGCCGGGAACTGGATGCCTACCTAATTTTGATTGCGCCCGACGGCCAAGATCTAGCCCAGGACGACGACAGCGCCGGCGGGACTAACGCTCGCCTTGTCGCCACCGCCCCCGTTACGGGAACCTACATGATTCTGGCAAACTCCTACGCGCCGGGGCAGACGGGAGCCTACCAAATTCGGGTACAGGCGGATGAGGCAGGCCCCAGCAGCTTTTTGATGCAGGAGGAAAATGTCCTGGGGCCGGGCGCCTCTGTGCTGCCGCAGGATGGCTCGCTGTACCAAGAGCATCTGTTTGAGGGGCGAGCGGGGCAGACGGTCACCGTCGCCATGGAGAGCCAAGAATTTGACCCTTACTTGATTTTGCTCGATCCCAACGGACGCGTGATCGGCCAAAATAACAATCTCGGCGCGAACACAACCAGCGCATCGCTCACGCTGGTTTTGCCTGAAACCGGCACTTACCGCGCTATCGCCAACGCCTCGGACAGTGAGGGGCAGGGGCGCTACTTGATCACCATTCGTTAGCGGTTTGTGGTAGCGTCTGCTAAGCCACTTTGCAATCTACCGCTATGATAGACACCCCACTAGACGGGCTGCTGCTGCTGCTGTTTGGCGTGCTAACGGGCACCCTTTCTGGTATCCTCGGCATCGGCGGCGGCCTGCTGCTGGTGCCCGCCCTGATTCTGTCGGGGGTCTCGGCGACGGTGCAGGCCACGGCAACTAGCCTCATCGGCGTGTTTCTCAGCGCTACCTCGGGCAGCGTTCGCAACTGGCGCGCCGGAGCGCTGAACTGGAAGATGTCGCTGACCCTGGCAGGCTTCGGAATTATTACGGCTCAGCTGGGAGCGCTGCTGGGCGATCGCCTGCCGGATAGGCTGCTCTCCCTGGGCTTTGCGCTGCTGCTCGTAGTGACCATCTACCTAATGAGCCTGCGCAGGCGGCTCAATCAGTCGGATGAGCGCCAGATCGAGGGCGAAGCGGCCTCGCCGTATGCACTGCTGCCCACCGCCGGCATTGGCCTACTGGCCGGTCTATTATCCGGGCTGTTCGGCGTCGGCGGCGGCGTGGTGATGGTGCCACTACAGATGTTAATTTTGGGCGAGTCAATCAAGGCCGCCGTGCGCAGCAGCCTGGGGGCGATCGTGCTGATTGCGGCTTCGGGGCTGGTGCAGCATACGCTCCGGGGAAACGTGCTCTGGGTACCGGGCCTGTGCTTGGGCTTGGGCGGCATCATTGGGGCACAGTACGGCGCGCGGCTGTTGCCCAAGCTGCCTGGACGCCAGGTCAACCTAGCGTTTCGGGCACTGCTGCTGGCGATGACGGTATATATGGTGGTGCGGACGCTCTAGCGTCCGCAGGCTACCCGAGAGCAGCCCCGCTGCCCCGCGCTGCAATCTTGGTGAGAAACTCGGCTTCGGTGAACAAATCTTCTGGGCCCTCGACCCGGTCGAGGAAGACCTTGCCGTCTAGGTGGTCTAGCTCGTGCTGAAAGATGCGGGCTACGAAGCCAACGAGGATCTGCTGCTGAAGACGCCCCTGGCGATCGCAGTAGCTCACCTCTACTTTAGGGTAGCGCGGCACTAGGCCCCGCTGGTCGGGTACGCTGAGGCAGCCTTCCCAATCTTTCTCCGGCTCACCTTCGCAGCACAGCAGCTGCGGATTGATCATCGGCGCAGGCTCCATACGAGGCGCATAGGGATAGCGCGGGTTGGGGTGGGAGGCGACCACGAGCAGCCGCCGGGACACGCCCAGCTGCGGGGCGGCGATGCCGACGCCGTTAGACTGCTCTAGGACGGCGATCATATGGTCAATCAGGTTTTGAATGTCGGCAGTGGCGATCGCCTCCACCGGCCGGGCCACCTGGCGCAGGATGGGGTTACCAAGCTGAATCGGTTGAATCGACGGCATGGGCGTCCTCCTAAGTAGCTAGCCACCTGGCTAGCCGTCATAAGCTATCGGGCAAGGCTTTATGAAGTAGCGATATACTTCTAACCTATTGGGGATCTGACGCGACTGATTGCCAAGATCGCGCCAGATTTTCTATTATCTACACCGAGTTTAGTCTATTAATCGTTTAGTCTTGAACCCGATGTCACAGGAGTCTGCTGGCGGTAGCGTCCTTTAATGTTTTCTGCTGTCATTTCATCGGCTGCCATTTCATCTGTCATTTCGCTATAAATCTCTTGGGAGAGGGGCATCGTGAGGCAAACGTATTAAGCATGGTTCAATTAGATTCCTTAGGCATTGAGCAAGCCCATTACGGGCTGCAATGTACCCTTTGTGGCGCTCAACATAGCCCAGATCCGTTTCAGCTACGGTGCAACACTCCCCACGAACCAGCGCTGCTTCGAGCAATTTATGACCTCAGGCTGAATATCAAGCCCCATCTGCCCGGCATCTTTCAATTCAGCGATTGGCTTCCGGTAGAGCGCTGGTTTGACGTTGCCGGTAAACCGGTCACCTATGCCAGCGATCGCCTAGCCCAGCATTTCAAGCTAGAGCAGCTGTACGTCAGCTTCAACGGCTACTGGCCCGAGCGCCATGCTTACCTGTCGACAGGCTCGTTCAAAGAGCTAGAGGCCCCGTCAGTGCTGGCCCACGTTCCTGAATCCTGTCAGCAGACGCTAGTGCTGGCATCGGCCGGCAATACGGGGCGGGCG
The DNA here is from genome assembly GCA_050331115.1 of Elainellaceae cyanobacterium. GTDB lineage: Bacteria > Cyanobacteriota > Cyanobacteriia > CAKZMO01 > CAKZMO01 > JBCCAG01. Next base: position 43,013 of record JBHJHD010000099.1, on the reverse strand, counting down.
TTTGCAACGCTCTGCTCAACCTTAAGAATTCCTCTGTGCTTGGTCCTTCCAGAGCAAAATCTGCAGGCCATTTGGTCAAAGGAGCCCTTTCACCCCTGCGTCCAGCTCGTTGTCGTGGGCGGGGACGGCGACTACTCCGATGCGATCGCCCTCGCCCAGCTCATCAGCCAGCTGGAGGGGTACTTTCCGGAGGGCGGCGCGGCCAACGTCGCCCGGCGCGACGGCATGGGGCTCACCGTCGTTGACGCCGCCGTAACCCTAGGACGCATTCCCGATCACTATTTTCAGGCGGTGGGCTCCGGTACGGGGGGAGTTTCGGCTTGGGAAGCGAACCTACGCCTGCGGCAGGACGGTCGGTTTGGCGGCCATCAGATGAAGCTACACCTGGCCCAGAATGCTCCGTTCACGCCTATGGTGACGGCTTGGAAGCAGGGTAAGCGCCAGATTGCGCCACTTGGCGAAGCTGCCGCAAAAGCGCAGATTGACGGCGTCGCGGCCAAAGTGCTCACCAACCGCAGCCCCGCCTACGCGATCGCCGGAGGGGTTTATGATGCGCTGTCGGCAACGGACGGGCAGATGTACGGCGTCACCAACGCTGAAGCCCGCCGCGCCCAAGACCTGTTTGAAGCCTTGGAGGGCATCGATATCAGCCCCGCGTCTGGGGTGGCGGTGGCGGCGCTGGGGCAGGCAGCTGCCGCGGGCTGCATCGGGCGCGAAGACGTCGTGCTGCTCAACATCACCAGCGGTGGCGTGAACCGCATCAGGCAGACGTATTCGCTCCACTACCTCCGCCCTGCGCTGACCTTTTTACCCCGAGACATACGGCCAGAGATCGTGAAAGCGCGGCTCGGGAGGAACCTGTGCAAGATCTAGCTTTTTCGGCGCTGTCGGCGGTGGCTTTACGGGCTAGAAGCAAGCTAGTCGCCCAAACGGCCCAGCTTGAAGCGACGCAGGCGGCGTTTTTGCGATCGCTTTTAGAGGCCCATAAGGACACCGCCTTTGGCCGCAAGCACGGCCTGGCCGACATCAGCACCGTCGAGCAGTTTCGCGAGCGGATTCCGGTGCGGCCCTATTCGGCCTTCGAGCCATACGTGCAGCGCATGGCCCACGGCGAGGCCAACGTCCTCGTCCCCGACCCGCTGATCTATTTCAACATCAGCAGCGGGTCCACCGGCAAGAAGAAGCTGATTCCGGTGACGAAGCGATCGCGCCGCTTCCTTTCTCGCTCCAGCCGCGCCGCGGTCGGCTTTGTTTTTGGCGCTGCCGTGCGGGAAAAGCGCCCCCCGGGCAAGATGCTGTTCCCCATCTCCAGCAATTCTATGGGACAGACGCCGAGCGGCATTGCCTTTGCGCCGGTCAGCACCAGCGACATGCGGCTGATGGATGTGCTGTCCCGGCAGATTTTTGCCTACCCATTTGAAGCGTTTCAAATCTCAGACACGACAGCGCGATACTACGTCTGCCTGCTGTTTGCGCTGCGAAACCAGCACCTGCGCACCATCGGAGCTACCTTTCCGGTGCTGGCGCTGCAGCTCTGCACATTCCTTGAAAGACACGCCGAGTCCCTAGTTCAAGACATTAAGACAGGCCAGATTGCAGACTGGCTGACCCTCGAACCGGCGCTGAGACGAATTCTAGAGCGAAAATGGTCGGCAGCGCCCCAGCGAGCCCTAGCGCTGCAGCGGACGCTTTCAACCCAGGGACGATTGACGCCCAAAGCGGCCTGGCCTAATCTCTCGTTTATGGTCACCGCGCGGGGCGGTACGTCAGATTTCTATTTCGAGAGATTTCCAGAGTATTTCGGCGACCTGCCGGTTTTCGGCGGCACCTATTCCTGCGCTGAAGGCGTGCTGGGAATTTCCCACGATTTCAACACCGATAGCGTTATTCCGGCGATCGCCAGCGCATTCATAGAATTTATTCCGGAAGATCAGTGGAATGAGCAACATCCTAAAACAGTGCTGCCCCAAGAGGTTTTACTGGGTCAGCGATATCGAATTGTGTTTACAAACTACAGCGGTTTCTACCGCTATGACTTGGGCGATGTCGTAGAAATTAGCGGCTTTTTTGAGCAGGCTCCGCTGATGACGTTTAAGCACCGGAGAGGCAGAGTAATTTCAGCATCGACCGAGAAAACGACGGAAGCCCACGTAATTGACGCGATGCAAAAGCTGCAGCAGCAGTTCGATGTCGTACTCGAGAACTTTTGCGTGACCCTCTCAAAAGACGTCATTCCGGCCCATTACTTAGTCAATATTGAGGTGGCGGCAGGGTCGCAATTGGGCAATCCGCAGCAGTTTCTTCAACAGTTTGACGAGACGATGAAAGCGCGGCAAAAGTTCTACGGCATCAAGCGCCGCGATCAGATTCCGCCACCTCGCCTACGCATTCTCGCCCCTGGAAGCTTCGAAAAGCTGCGCCTGCGAATGATCCAAAACGGCGTTACCGAAGCGCAGCTCAAGTTCCCCCACGTGAGCGAAGATAGAGACTGGCTGAGCTGTCTGGCGGTAGTTCACGAAGAGCGGCTTACGGGCGATGGTTCATAGGCCCACGTCGTGCGGAGCGCCGAAAATCAGGATAGCTAGACCATTTTGGCCGGCGTGACACCAATCAGAGCGACCTTAGTCAGAATAGCTCTCTAGCCGCAGGCGGACATCGGTAACCGTAGACAAGTTTTCGGCCCAAAAGCGAGTTATGGCGCTGTCTGGGTCTCGCTCGATCGTGAGGGGCTTTCCCAGCGCGCAGCTGTAGGCTTGCAGACGGGGCGACCCCTTAGAACTAATGCCGCAGCGAATGGCGGCGTCTCCAGACTCAAAAGTAACCACGAGCTTAGTCGCAGGTGGCTTGAGGGTGATTTGACGCCGCGAGCTGCCCGCCATAACGGGTAGAAAGTAGGTTTTGGCCTGAGGCCGATCGCTCTCTAGCGCTGCGGGCGCGCTGGACGCTGGTAAACCCTCAGGCGGTGATTCTGCATCCGCCAATGCAGCATTTGGGTCCGGTTTGCCGACCTCCAAGTCAACTTGGAGCGACGTTTGGGGCGCGGCTAGGCTAGACGGGTCAGCTGCGATCGCGGGCCGAGCTATGGCCACGCAGCACAACAGCATCGCCGCAACGAAACCCAAAGCTTGTATTGGCTTTATCACTTCCGCTGCGCTCCTCAGGGCTAACTTGCGAGTGGTGTCTCCTACATTCTGCACCAATTTCAGCCCTTAGCGAGGACAGGCATACAGGCCTTGTATAAGCACGGCAACGTAGCCTGAAGCAGGCTTATGTGATGTAGTATGAAGCAGCTTTCAGCATCTTTACTGACTCTTGATACCGTCCATTCGGGAGAGCTGGTTAGATATTCACACGTATAAAATTCAGCTCCTCCAATAAGGAGTACATAAAGCTCACATCATGAAGCTACGATGATTCCGACCTCTACATTGGGCTCTTGCACGGAAGCCGCCCGTCATCAGGAAGACCTTTTCCCGCTAGCTGCAGCACAGAAACAGCTGTGGGTCCTAGAGCAGCTCACTCCCGGTGGAGCAGAATACAATGTTCCTAATGCCTATCGCTTTCGAGGAGACCTCAACGTTGGCGCTCTAAAGCGCAGTTTCTCCAAGATGATTCAGCGCCATCAAGCGCTACGGACATATTTCAAAAACATTGACGGGCAGCCTTTCCAAGCGATCGCCGAAACGGCGGCCTGTCGGTTTTCCACATTCGATTTGAGACACCTATCTGGCGCAATAAGCAAGGAAGAAGCCCACAAGCTTGCCGAAACGACCCTAAATCTACCCTTCGATCTGACGAGCCTTCCGCTATGGCGAGCCTCGCTAATTCATCTCGAGGAACAGGAGCATTGGCTGATATTCAGCGTCCACCACATCGTCTTCGATGGTTGGTCAGCAGATCTCTTTTTCAAGGAGCTGCTAATGCTATACGACGCCGACTGTCGGGGTCGCCGTCCCGCGCTGCCGGAGCAGCCAATGCAGTTCACTGATTTTGTCCATTGGCAGCAGCAGCACCTCCAGGGCGAGGTTTTAGACGGTCTGCTCAAATACTGGACGCAGAAGCTCGGCAGCATCCCTCAGCCTTTAGAACTTCCGACCGACTTCTCTCGCCCGCCTCAGCCGAGCTATCAAGGCGCTTGTCTATCCATCGACCTTCCGGAATCTCTGACAAATAGACTACGCATCTTAAGTCAGCAGCGCCAAACAACATTGTTCATGACCCTGCTAGCGGCCTTTAATGTGCTGCTATTTCGCTATACGGCTCGGCAGGATATTGCCATAGGAACCCCCGCTGCAAATCGCTCAAATCCTGACATGGCAGGCATAGTGGGCTTTTTAGTCAATACTCTGGTGATCCGAACCCACCTCACTGAGCAGCAGAGCTTTGCAGACCTGCTAGAGCAGGTTCGCGTGAGCGCGCTAGAAGCCTACGACCATGCGGATCTACCCTTTGATAGCTTAGTCAAGGCGCTACAGCCCGAGCGCAACTTGAGCTATAACCCGCTATTTCAGGTGATGTTTCAGCTTCACAATCGCTCATCGTCTCCCCAGCCGTCAGCGATCGCCTGCGAGCCGCTCGACACTGAGGCCCGTACCGCTAATTTTGACCTCACGCTAGAGGTCCATGAGACCTCAACGGCTCTGGTTGCGGAGATCGAGTACAGCAGCGATCTATTTCGACCTGAGACCGTCCAGCGCATGTTGGGCCACTTCAAAGTCCTACTCGAGGGAATTGTGGCCTATCCTCAGCAGCCGATTGCTGAGCTACCCCTTCTCACGCCCAAGGAGCGCCACCAGCTTCTAGAAATTTGGAGTCGCCGCGCTAGCGCTCCGAGCACGGTCAATCAAACTGGCTCTGCGCAGCCTAATGCCGATCTAAGCCTATCGCTCACGCTTACCGGGTCCCAGGTAACGGGCGAGCTTATCCATGCGGGTAGCTTGTCCAAGGCCGAGGCGATCGCTACTGTACTTGAGCAATTTTTGCCAGAGCTGCGGCGAGCGGCAGCAGAGCCCGACTATTGTCCACCGGAACAGCTCACGCTCAGCGACCCGGCCTTTCAGGTTCGGACAACCTGGAGCCATCTCGCCGACAGGTCACAGGCGGAAAGCTCGATAAAGTGCCTGCACCAGTATGTCGAAGACAAAGCCCGACAGACCCCCGATCAAGTCGCCCTGCGCGATCAGCAGCAGCAGCTCACCTACGCTGAGCTCAATGCTAGAGCAAATCAGGTAGCTCGCCTCCTGGTGGCTCAGCGGATAGCGCCGGATACACCAGTGGGACTCTGCTTCGAGCGCTCCTTAGACCAAGTGGTGGCCCTGCTGGCCGTACTCAAAGCAGGTGGAGCCTATTTGCCGCTAGACCCGGCCTATCCCCAAGAGCGCTTAGACTATATCCTCAGAGACGCGCAGGTCAGCGTCGCCTTGACCCAAAAGCATCTAAAATTCAGGATTTCAGGCGTTTCCACCTGCTTTTGCATAGATGGGCGCACCGCCGCGTCTGAAGATGAGGCCAATCTCGATGCGGCCGTAAAGCCAAACCACTTGGCCTACATCATCTACACTTCCGGCTCAACGGGTAAGCCTAAAGGGGTGATGGTTGAGCATCGAGCGGCCTCTCACTTTGTCAAAGCCGCTATTGCTTGCTATGGCATTACCGCTGACGATAGCGTCCTACAGTTTGCCTCTATCAGCTTTGATGTAGCAGTTGAGGAAATTTTCACCGCCTTGGCGGCTGGAGCCACCCTGCAGCTGCGCAACGACGATATGTTGAGCTCTGCCTCCCGTTTCTTGCGCGACTGCCGGGCCTGGGAGCTGACGGTGCTCAACCTACCCACTGCCTACTGGCATCAGCTGGTCGGCGAAATCGCTGCTGCCCAAATCTATCTACCCCCCGCCATTCGCTTGGTTATCATCGGCGGCGAGCGAGCCCTCCCCAGTCTAGTCAAGGACTGGCAGCGGCGGGTTGGAGACTATCCTCAGCTCATCAACGCCTATGGTCCTACAGAGGCGACAGTTACCGCCACGGGGCTGCAGGTGACCAGCAGTACCGAATTTTCTCGAGAAGTCCCTATCGGGCGGCCCTTGTCCAATGCTGAGGTTTATATCCTAGGCGATCGCCATCAGCCAGTGCCCATCGGCATTCCAGGGGAGCTTTACATCGGCGGCAGCAGCCTAGCACGGGGCTACCTCAACCGCCCCGATCTAACCCAGCTCAAATTCATTCCCCATCCGTTTAGCGCTCAGGCCGGCGCGAGGCTTTATAGAACGGGCGATCGCGCCCGCTATCTCCCCGATGGCAACATTGAGTTTTTAGGCCGAGTCGACAGCCAGGTCAAGATTCGAGGCTTCCGCATCGAGCTCGGTGAAGTCGAGGCCGCCCTACTTGAATATCCTGGCGTCCGCGAGACTGTTGTGACTGTTTGTGAGACTAGTCCCGGCAACCCGCAGCTCGCGGCCTACGTCGTCGCGCATCCCGATCAGCCTCTGTCAATTCGGACCCTGCAGGGCTTTTTGCGCCAAAGCTTACCAAACTACATGGTGCCTACAGCGATTGTCGCGCTAGAGGCCTTGCCTTTGACGCCAAACGGTAAAATAGAGCTGCGGGCGTTGCCTGCGCCGTCCCCGGTGGCGATTGAAGACAAGACACGGATTGCGCCGCGCACTCCCCTGGAAAGCACCCTCTCCAAGATTTGGGCAGAGACGCTAGAGCTGCCGCAGGTCAGCATTCGAGATAGCTTTTTTGAATTGGGCGGCCACTCTCTTCAAGCGGCGCAGATCGTTGCTCGAATTTTGAACGATTTGGAAGTTGAGCTGCCACTATCAAGGCTGTTTCAAGCGCCCACAGTAGAAGATATGGCCCGCGTACTGGCTCACTCAGGCGCAAAAGCCCCCTGGTCTCCGCTTGTCCCCCTACAGTCCGCGGGGTCACAGCGCCCTTTCTTTGCAATTCACGGTGGCCACGGAGAGGTCATGTTTTACCAGGCGCTAGCAGACCGCTTGGGTAAGAATCAGCCCTTCTATGCCCTGCGGGCCCAGGGTAACGACTACCCAGATATGGCCCACACCCAGATCGAGGAGATGGCGAGCTGCTACGTCAAAGCCATTCGAAAGGTGCAGCCTGAAGGCCCCTATCAAATTGGTGGCGCTAGCCTCGGCGGTATTGTGGCGTTTGAAATTGCGCAGCAGCTCCGGAGCCAAGGGCAAGCCACGGCGCCACTGATTATCTTTGACACCGGTGGATTTGACGATTATAGTCAGCCGCTGCCGATACATCGGCGCATTATTAACGGGTTTCGATATATGCCCAGGTACGGACTAGCGGAAACCTGGAAGCGAGTGCAGCTGAGAGTACTAAAGCTATTTGCCCTCGACTCTGCCGTCGAGTTCTATCGGGCGACTGGGAAGCTTCCCGATCGCTCATCCCCCGAGCTGAGGGTTTGGGAAGACGTGTGGGAAACCAATTTGAACGCGCTAGAGACCTATGTGCCGCGATCTTATGCCGGCAGAATTATGCTGCTGTGCGCCGTTGATGACGGCGACTACATGTGGAATCAGGTGGCGTCAGACTATGGCTGGGGCTCCTATGCCCAGGGCGGGGTTGAGCGATACGATATTCCGGGAACCCATGTGGGCATGTTTCAAGAGCCCCACGTGCAGCAGCTTGCCCAGGCCCTCAAGCAGCTTTTGGCGTCGGCAGAATGAGCGATCGCCCTTTTAGCTCCGCCGCGTCGGAGAGCCGGCCATGACGCTGCTGCTGTTTGTGGTCAGGCACTCTCCCGGTATCACTGGCATTGCGTTGGTGACGGCGCTGCTCAGCGGCCTGCTCAGCGGCGGCCTAATTGCGCTGATTCATCGCGTTCTCGATCAGCAAAACCTGGTTTCTACTCAGCTTGGACTCTGGTTCTTGCTCCTAGTTGGGCTGACGCTGGTGAGTGCAATCGCCGCCAACATCGTCATCGCCTACCTCTACCGCAAGGTGCTGCTCGATCTGCAAATGCAGCTGGCCCGCAAAATCACCCAAGCGCCACTGCGCCAGCTTGAAGAAGTCGGGGCCTCCCCCCTGCTAGTTATCCTCACAGAAGATGTAGACAGTATCAGCGATGCCGTCACCGAGCTGGTGCCTTTGATCATCAACTTAGTGACGGCGATCGCCTGCTTCAGCTACCTGGTTTGGCTCTCGTGGCAGGCGTTTGCGTCAACTTTGGTATTTCTACTGGTGGGCGGCATCTCTTACCGGCTGCTGATTCGGCGTGAGCAAAAGGTTTTAGAACGCGGTCGGGACAGGGTAGATGATTTGTACCGCTACTTTCAAGATCTGACGGCAGGGGTCAAAGAGCTAAAGCTCAACCAGAGCCGCGCTCAGGCGTTCTTAAACCAGGTGCTAGAGCCCACGGCGCGCGCCGTGCAGAAATACCTATTTTTGTGGGACGTGGCCTACACCGTAATCAGCGCCTGGGGACGGTTCCTAATTTTGGTGGTGGTGGGACTGATGCTGTTTTTACTGCCGCGCTATCTGCCCCTAGAGCCGGGGGTACTCACCGGCTATGTGCTGGTGCTGCTATACGTGCGCTCGTCGCTGCTCGCCGTGATGGATGCCCTACCCAACTTAGCGGAAGCCGCCGTCGCTTTGGACAAGGTTAAGTCCGCTGGCTTGAGCCTGTCGGCTGAGCCAAAACTGGCTCGGGCAGACAGTAGGGACAGTGTGAGGGGCTTGGCGTCCTGGCAGACCCTGAGGCTGGCTGGCGTGACCCACCGCTACTACCGGGAGCGTGAGGATAACTTTTTTGCCCTCGGCCCCATCGACCTGACCTTTACGCGAGGCGAGCTAGTTTTTTTAGTTGGCGGCAACGGCAGCGGTAAAACCACCCTAGCGAAGCTGATTACGGGCCTCTATGCCCCGGAGTCGGGAGGCATATACCTCAATGAAACGCAGATTTGCGATCGCACCCGCGCTCAGTATAGCCAGCTTTTCTCGGCGGTATTCGCTGATTTTCACCTATTTGGCGGCCTATCGGGCCTCAACGACAAAAGGACCGAAGATTTAGACGCCCAAGCGCAGCACTATCTGGCAAAGCTCCAGCTAGATCACAAAGTCACGATTCAAGCAGGTCAGCTCTCTACAATCGAGCTATCTCGCGGTCAGCAGCAGCGGCTCGCGCTGCTGGCGGCCTACCTTGAAGATCGATCTTTCTATATTTTCGATGAGTGGGCCTCCAATCAGGACCCGGTCTTTAAGGCGGTGTTCTACAAGCAGTTTTTACCAGAGCTAAAGGCAAGGGGCAAGACCGTGCTGGTAATCAGCCACGACGACCACTATTTTCATCTCGGCGATCGCGTCCTTAAGCTCATCGACGGCAAGCTGGATACTGCGATCGAATACCGCTGTTGAAGCAATACCTCAACAGCGCATCGCCCAAGCTGCCCAGGCGTATAGGTTCATAGACCTGCAGGTTCGCTGCTGAGTAAGCGGTCTAGCTGAGCCACAACGGCTTCAACATCTACAGCAAAATTTGCGTTGTAGAATCTTTCACTGCCATGCAGCGATACATACTGATGGCCCAAGGCCTTTGAGATAAAGTAGAAATAAGGCAAAGATTTTTGGGAAGGATAGAGCTCAAGAAGCGTTATCTTATCCGAAAATACTACGTTGCTCAACCCGGCTCCATGAGCCCCTAGAACAATCTCGGCATCGTAAAAGAGCTCAATTTGCGCTTCCATGCTCATCTTTTCAAGGCAATATTTCTCAAATCTATAGCCTTGAATCGCATCGTATAAATGCTTCTCATTTAAAATACACCTTGCGTATTTCCTGTCGTTTTTAACCCTCGAAATAAAGATACGCTTATTTCTTTTCCTGGGGCGCTTTGGCAAAAGCCTATCGCTCATAAAATCAAGGTATTCCTTTGGAAGATATCCTGAAAAGTGATCTGTAAATATGGATGGAAAGAGTAGCTTAGGTAAGAGGTAAGTTTTTCCAGGCTCCACGTGCTCAACCTGAACGTTCTCAGGCAGAAGCCGCTGCATTATAAAAGATTCCTGAGGACTCAAGGTCCCTGGGCACAGCAATTTTATATCAGAAAACCCGCTTTTCCCCAAAAGGTAGAGCCGAGGCATATTGTCAATCAGCATATGATAATAGCTGTTGCATTTAGAGCGAAAAACGCTGTAAACCTCTGAGTCCGGCAGACGCTCCGGCGATCTGGTGAGAAAAAACCTTCGAATTCTAAATTCAATAGGAGTTTTATCGGCATTGACTGAATCCTCAATGATGACGTTAGGGCTAGACATCAAGACGCCCGAGACCGTATCGTACATCACATTTTCCAAAAGAGCCGTATACCCGCCGGGAAAGGGATAAGGCGACTTACCCAAAAACTTTGCCTCCTCAGGAAGGCGCATTTCCTCAACTTCAGGAACAGGGATTTCTGCTTCAGGAATAAGGAAGCTCTTGACGTCATTACCGTATAGCTCGCTAATTTCTCTTAACTTAAAGATATAGCTACGAATAACGCGCTTGGGTAAACGCTTCAATCGAATCAACAAGCTCTCGTCAGGCATCAGTGAACTCCTAGAAATTGAGGCTGCTCTTGGAGGTTTGGTTTATGGGTTTCAGCAGCCGCTCAATAAATACCTTCAGAAAAGAATAGATGCTGCCATGGGACAAGTATAAAAGCAAGTAATGCCTTCGTGTGGCAACTGCCAGCTCGCAGTTGTGCGAAGCAATTCATGTGCTAGAGCCTTTGAAGGGCAGCTCAGAAACTCTGTTGTCTGCAATACATGCTGAAGCCTATTTAGCCACGCGAGGGCCCAGCGAATCAGGTAGCGCAGCCGCATAAAAATCTCTGCGAGCAGCCGGCATGGCTCATGTTGCCTAGGCAACAGCGCACAAATGTCCCAGCGCAGCGGGGTATTCGTGGTGCAGAGCAGCTCTTGAGGGCACATAGAAATTCTGTATCAAAGCCACCAAACGCGGCAAAGGCTGCTTTAATAGGTAGGCCGGCAAATTTACTTTTCTTAAGATTTATGCGCTGTGAGGTGAATCCTTGGAGCAAATCGTTCAAAGGGAAGGCCACAGAGGCCACCACAGGCTCGGCTGACCAGGCTGAGGTGTGGAGTTTCAGCCCACTTTTTAGGACCCTGCCTATATGACCATCGCTACGCTCTCCGCTCCCCGCCGCCGCTGGCCTGTCATTCTCAGCACTATCGGTCTTCACGCAGGGGTCTTACTCGCTTTTCTTCCAAAAACCTTTAGCTGGAGCGCTGTTGCCGTTGCGATCGCCCTACACTGTATTACCATCGGTTTGGGAATTTCGCTGGGGTTTCACCGCTTAGCCAGCCACCGCAGTCTCAGGCTTCCCAAGTGGCTAGAATACAGCCTAATCTTTTGCGGTACCCTAGCTGCCCAGGGCGGGGTGATTGGCTGGGTGGGCTATCATCGCCTCCACCACCGCCACACCGACCAGAACTTGGACCCCCACGACTCGACCCAGGGCTTTTGGTGGAGCCACATTGCCTGGCTGATGCACGAGGTGCCCTCGACCAAGGCGATGACGCCGCAAATCCGCGATATCATCGACGACCCCTTCTATCGGTTCTGCCATCGGTACTACATTGTTCTACAGCTGGGCTTGGCGGTACTCCTCTATCTCTTAGGCGGGCTACCCTTTGTGACTTGGGGCATTTTTGTGCGGCTGTTTGTCGGGTTCCACAGCACCTGCTGCGTGAACAGCGTCTGCCATATGCTGGGCTACCGCAGCCACGATGTCTCAAACCATTCCACCAACTGCTGGTGGGTCGCCCTGCTGACGTTTGGCGAAGGCTGGCACAACAATCACCACGCCTATCAGGCATCGGCTCAGGCAGGCACGCGCTGGTGGGAGATAGATCTCACTTGGCAGGTCGTGCGGCTGTTTAGAGCGCTGGGCTGGGCAACCCACGTAAAAGTCGCGAAGGCTGCTGGTAAGAGCCTGTAAAGTGGTACCTTTCGCAAGCGGGGCATCAAGCAGAGGGCACCAGCTCTAGGGCCTGCCGCACCACCTCACTGCCCGCTCCCCCACGGCAAGACTGCTCTGTCAAATGTCGCTTCCAAGCCCTGCTTCCCGGCTGTCCTGTAAACAGCTGCAGCATGTGGCGAGTAATTTTATTCAGCTTAAACCGTCCGTCCCAGCGCGCTATCCAATAGTCGATATAGGGCAGCATCGCTTCCGCCACCTCGCGCCGCGAGGGACCCTTGGGACCGTCCTCTGACCCTCGCAGCTGACTCCCCCCGCCAAAAAACACCCCGTCTACAGCCGCAAATAGATAAGGGTCGTCGTAAGCCGCCCGGCCCACCATCACCGCGTCGACCTGCGCTAGGTGCGCGCCAATCTGCTCTAGCTGAGTGATGCCGCCGTTGATCTCAATGGTCAGCTGGGGAAACCCTCGCTTCAGCCGATATACGTCGTCGTAGCGCAGCGGCGGCACCGTGCGGTTTTGCTTGGGGTTGAGCCCCTGCAGCCAGGCCTTGCGGGCGTGCACCGTGAAGTGGCGACAGCCCGCCGCCGCCACCATCTCCACAAAGTGGGCCATATCCTCATAGCGATCGCGGTTGTCGATGCCAATGCGGTGCTTCACGGTCACCGGAATCGGCACAGCGGCCTTCATGGCAGCCACGCAGGCCGCCACCCGCTCCGGCTGCGCCATCAGGCAGGCCCCAAAGTGACCGTTCTGGACGCGATCGCTGGGGCAGCCCACGTTGAGGTTGACCTCGTCGTAGCCCATGTCGTAGGCGATGCGGCTGCAGTCGGCCAAAGCTTTGGGGCTATCTCCCCCCAGCTGCAGCGCCAGGGGCTTCTCCTCAGGAGAGAACCCTAGCAGGCGATCGCGATCGCCGTGGATGATGGCCCCGGTGGTCACCATCTCCGTGTAGAGCAGCGTACGCCGAGTGATCTGGCGCATGAAGTAGCGGTAGTGGCGATCGGTGCGGTCCATCATGGGGGCCACGCTGACGGGGTAAGGCATCGGTCTTAGACCGGCCGCTGCAGGTCGCTGCGCTAGGTAAGGACCGGGCTGAGAAAGTGCGGCGGTAGACGGAGTCATAGCTTACTTATTGCATTTACTTACTGCGATTAGCAGGGTTGGGGCTTTTAAAGTAGGCTTCTAGCACCTCCTGCACAATCGGGGCGGCGATGGCAGAACCGCCGCCGCCGGAGTTTTCGCCGAAGGCCACGACAACAACCTCGGGATTCTCAACCGGGCCGTAGGCCCCGAACCAGGTGTGATTTTCACGGGGCGGGTCTTCGGCGGTGCCGCTCTTGCCGGCCAGCGGCGGCAGATGGGCGACGTTGAGCTTGCGGCCCGTGCCGCTGGTAATCACTTGGCGGACGCCTTGCTGCAGCACGCGCACCGTCTCATCGGAGAGACCAATGGGTCGCCGCCACTGGCGCGTCGTGTCGGGGTCTTTATAGAGGTGGGGCACGACGCGATCGCCGCCGTTGGCCACTACGGCAAACATCACCGCCACCTGCAGGGGCGAGGCCTGCAGGTAGCCTTGGCCAATGGACATGTTGATGCTGTCTCCGATGTACCAGGGCTCGTCTAAGTTTTCAAGCTTCCAGGCCTCATCGGGCACTAGGCCAGCAAACTCCTCCACCCCTAGCTCGATGCCGGTCTTCTCCCCAAAGCCATAGCGCCGGGTCCATTCGACTAACGGCACCTCCCCCATGCGCATGGCCGTCTGGTAAAAAAAGGTGTCGCTGCTCATGGCGATCGCCCCTGGAAACGACAGGGACCCAAAACCGGCCTTATTCCAGTCCCAAAACTGAATGCCCCCCGCCTGAATATAGGGAAAGGTCGGCAGCACGGCGCGGGGCGAAAACCGACCCGACTCAATGGCGGCGCTGGTGGTCACCACTTTGAAGGTGCTTGCGGGGGCATACCCCTGCAGCGCGCGGTTGACGAAGGGAAATTCTAGGCTTTGGAGCCGCTCCCACTCCGTACTGGTGATGTGGGTAGAAAAGAGATTGGGGTCAAAGGCCGGGCGGCTGACCATGGCCAAAACCTCGCCGTTTTGAGGGTCAATAGCAACCACCGCGCCTTTGAGGTCCCCTAGCGCCGCTTCAGCCGCCTGCTGCAGGGGAATATCAAGGGTAAGCTGCACGTCGCGTCCGGGCTCAGCGGGCTTCTCGCTCAAAATTTGCAGCACTTGGCCAATGCCGTCTACCTCGATTTGGCGACCGCCCCACTCGCCCCGAAGCTTCTCCTCAAACGCAGACTCAGCGCCCATCTGGCCGACCACGTCCCCCAGTCGGTACCCGTCATCGGTGAGGTCATCCAGCAGCTCGTCGTTGAGTTCTCCGGTGTAGCCCAGCACGTGGGCGGCCAGGTCGCCGTTGGGGTAAATCCGCTCCGTCTCCGCCTCCACTTGAATGCCCGGCAGCTCCGGCTTAAACTCCATCAGCGCTGTAAGCTGCGCGGAAGTAATGTCGCGGGCGATGCGCACCAGCAAGGGAGAATTATATCCGGCTTGCTCAAGCCGCTGGCGGATGTCCTCCACCGGAATATCCAAAATCTCAGACAGCCGGATAAAGGTCGGCTCCCAATCCACATCCTTCTGCTTAAATGGCCACAGATAGACCGAGTAGGAGAGTCGGTTCTGCACCAGCGCCTGACCGTTGCGATCGAGGATGCGCCCCCGCTCCGGCGGTCGGGGCAGCAGGCGAATCCGGTTGTCCTCAGCCAGCTTTTGGTTATATTCACCCCGCAGCAGCTGTAGGTATGCCAGCCGGCCGCCAATTCCCCCCAGCAGCAGTAGCGAAATAATCGCCATCGCCACCACAGACTGAAACTGCTGGCCCACAGTACGCCCAGTTTCGCGGGGCGCACGGCTGTAGAACCTAGTTCGGGCTGGAGGCTGACTGATGGCCATAGGCTTATCGGGGGGGGGTCGTATTGCTTACGGCTATTCGCTTGCTTAAAGCTAGAGGGCACAATAGCTGAGGTGCCGCTTTATGGCTAGGGCACGTGGCCCTCGCTTGAACGTTATTCGGGCCGAGATGGCGCGTTTCCGCACCTGATTCAAACGTGATCTTGTAGACTTGTATCTAACGTAGCGGCCTTTCGCTGAAGGGACTGCTAGACATTGAGTGTAGCAATCTCAGCGGCGATTCGGCAGTCTGATTTGGCAGTCTGATTCAGCAATCTACTGCCCTTTCGGATGGCTTTATGCTCCCGGCCCGCTTTTTACGGCTCAATTTATCCCGCTATTACCTAGAGTCATGACACCCACAACCTCCCTAACGCGCTTGGCGCGCATGCTAATTTACCCCATTCACTTCACATAGACCCGTCTTAGTCAGCATTAGAGAAAAACTATGTCCCAAACCGCTGTTCGAGATGGGCAAACGCGAACCAGCAGCTCCACCCCAGACGTTGAACTCCGCAAGATATTTAAAGTTTTTGATGATGATACGGCTGTGCGCGGCGTCGATTTAGCCATTCAGTCCGGCGAGTTTTTCAGTATTTTAGGGCCTTCCGGCTGCGGTAAAACCACGACGCTGCGGCTGATTGCAGGGTTTGAGGCCCCCACGGCGGGAGACCTGCTCATTCAGGGGCAGTCTGTGGTCCATGTGCCGCCCTACCGCCGCCCGGTGAATACCGTCTTTCAGAGCTACGCCCTGTTTGGCCACATGACGGTTTGGGACAATGTTGCCTTCGGGCTCCGGATTCAGCGCTACGCTAAATCTGCGGTGCGCGATCGCGTCAATGAGGCCCTGGGCTTAGTCAAAATGGAAACCTTTGCCCAGCGCTATCCCAGCCAGCTTTCGGGGGGGCAGCAGCAGCGGGTCGCCCTAGCCCGAGCGCTGGTCAACCGCCCGGCCGTACTGCTCCTCGATGAGCCGCTGGGGGCGCTGGACCTCAAGCTGCGTAAGGAAATGCAGATGGAGCTGTCGAATCTGCACCGGGGCCTAGGGGTCACCTTCGTAATGGTCACCCACGACCAGGAGGAGGCCCTCAGCCTCAGCGATCGCATTGCGGTGATGAACGATGGCGCCATTGAGCAGGTGGGCAGCCCTACGGAGATTTACGACCATCCGAGCACGGCCTTTGTGGCAGATTTTATTGGCGATACCAACTTGTTTAGAGGGCGCGTCCAGCAGGGAGACAGCACGACGCTGCGGGTGATAACGGACAGCGGGCTGTCCTTGCTGACGCCGCCGGCTACAGCATCGGCTACAGCATCGGCCACAGGGGTCGACGCGGTCGTCGTCAGCATCCGCCCTGAGAACGTCCGCCTCGCGCTTCAGCCCCAGCAAGAGAGGAACTGTTTTGCGGGCCGGCTGACGAACATCATGTTTTTAGGCGCTCACGTGCAGTACGTGGTGGAGCTAGAGTCAGGCGATCGCCTGCAGGTGACGCAGCCCAAGGGCAGCGAGCTTTTGAATTTACATTCAACGGTTTACGTCTGGTGGCGCGAAACGGATGGCCTGGCCCTGGCCACCTAATTTATTTCTCCACAGATTTATTGACAGGGGCAAATCAAAGCTTATACTCCTTAACATCTAGATTTAAATCACAAGATGCTCGCGTCTGCCATCGACCCGCGCGTCCGTCTAGATTGCTCAGGCATAAGTCGCTCAACAAAGATCGCTTAGACCGCTCACGCTAGAACCAGTTGCAGATTCTCTAGGAGGCTCTCGTTCGCCATGACACGAAATCCCCGATACCCTAGCAGACGCTCCCGTCGTCTGACGCCCAATCGCCGCCGCTTTTTGCAGCTCTCCGGCGCGGCCCTATCTGGGATAGCTCTGGCAAACTGTGGTCGCACCCTATCCGATAGCTCAACGGGTGAAGACGCGGCCACGTCCACCGAAGAGAGCGCTTCTGCGGGCGCTGACCCGGACACCCTCTACATCTATACCTGGGCCGACTATGTGGATGACGGCCTGCTGGCGCTATTTACCGAGCGCACGGGCTACAAAGCGGTGTCTGACATCTATGACTCCAACGAAACGATGCTGGCGCGGCTGCAGGCCGGCGGCGGGGATACCTACAGCATCATTTACCCGTCAGACTACATGGTCCAGGAGATGATCGGTCTGGACCTGCTCAGCGAGCTGGACCCTAGCCAGCTTGAGGGGATGGATAAGATTCGCGAGAAGTGGCAGGACCCCGTATACGACGGCCAGAACCGGCACAGCGTCCCCGTAAGCTGGGGGACCACCGGCCTGCTATACAACAAAACCGAGCTGGAAACGCCCCCTGAAGACTGGGACTACCTATGGGAGAACACCGACGCCATTTCGGGTCGCCTGACGCTGCTCGACGACATGCGAGAAACCCTGGGGGCCGTCCTCAGGTCTCTGGGATACTCCTACAACTCTAAGGATGAAGGGGAGCTGGAAGAGGCCTATCAGCGTCTGCTGGAGCTCAAGCCCGCCATCACCGACTTTCAGTCCTTCGGCTATGAAGATCAAATTTTGAGCGGCGACCTGCTGGTGGTCATGGCCTACTCGGTGGACGCGATCGCCGCCACCCTGGAGGACGACAACCTAGAGTATATCGTCCCTGCAAGCGGCTCCTCCGTCTGGACCGACACCATGGTGATCCCTAAAAGCGCGCCCTACGCTGAGGCCGCTTACGCCTGGATGAACTTTATGCTGGACCCAGAAGTCGCAGCCAAGGCGGTAGAGACGCTGTACTTCGCGACCCCCAACCAAGACGCCTACGGCCTGCTTTCTGACGAGCTGAAGGAAAACAAGAACCTGTTTCCGCCAGAGGAGGTGCTTGCCGAGTGTGAGGGCATTGCTCCTGTCGGCGAGGCCACCGAGCTGTACGAAGAATACTGGACCCAATTGACCAGCGCCTAATTGACCCGCGCCCCGCAATCGGCACACAAAGTTTCCATGCCCTACCGAACTTCCCGCTTTCGGCCCGCCCTAGGCCGCTCCAGCCGCCGCCATTTTCTGCAGGGCTCCGCGGCAGCCCTCTCGGCGATCGCCCTGTCCAACTGTAGTCGCCAGCTCTCCGACGTGCAGGAGGGCGAGGCGTCTACGCCCTCGGCGGGCGGCGAGGCGTCAGGCACGCTGAATGTCTATACCTGGGCCGACTACAGCGACGAAGAGCTGGTAAATCGGTTCACTGAAGAAACCGGCGTTGAGGTGACGGTTGATATCTACGAATCCAACGAGGCCATGCTGGCAAAGCTGCAGGCCGGCGGTGGCGATAAATATAGCGTCATGTATCCGTCGGACTACATGGTGGCGCAGATGATTGACCTGAACCTTCTCGGCGAGCTTGACCACGACCGGCTCCGCGGCCTGGACACCCTACAGCCTAAGTGGGAAGACCCCGGCTACGACTCCGGAAACGCCCACAGCGTCCCGGTGAGCTGGGGCACCACAGGTTTAATCTACAACTCTGACGTCCTCACCAAAGCCCCTGAGGACTGGGACTACCTGTGGGACAACAAGAGTAAGCTGTCCCGCCGCATGACCCTCTTGGACGACATGCGGGAGACCCTAGGGGCGATGCTCAAGTCCTTGGGCTATTCCTACAACGCGACGGATGAAGACAAGCTAGAGGAAGCCTACGGGCGCTTAGCGGACCTCAAGCCCGCCCTATCCTCCTTTAAGTCCTTTGGCTGGGAGGACCAGATGTTTGGCGGCGATAGCGTGCTGGCGATGGTGTATTCGGTGGATGCGATCGAGGCGACGCTGAAAAGCTCAAAGCTCACCTACGTGATTCCCAAGAGCGGCTCCTCGGTGTGGACCGACACTATGGTGATTCCCAAGAATGCGCCCAACGCCGATGCGGCCTATGCCTGGATGAACTTCACGCTCAACCCTGAAGTGGCGGCAGGGGCCGTAGAGCGACTCAAGTTCGCCACCCCTAACAAGGCGGCTTTTGAGCTGCTCCCTAGCGACCTCACGGAAAACGAGAACCTATTTCCCCCTGAGTCAATTTTGGATAAATGCGAGGGAATTGCGCCCGTAGGGGATGCGGTTGAGCTCTACGATCGCTATTGGACACAAGTCAAAAGTCTTTAAGGAACTGCTTTGGCCAACCGCACGCTTATCTGGTACCGTAACGACCTCCGTCTCCACGACCACGAACCGCTTGCCAAAGCGCTCAAAGCCGGCGCTCAGGTCGTGCCGATTTACTGCTTTGACCCGCGCCAGTTTGGCACGACGGCGTTTGGCTTTCCGAAAACGGGGCCGTTTCGCGCCCGGTTCTTGTTAGAGAGCGCGGCAGATTTGCGGGAAAATTTGCGATCGCTGGGCAGCGACCTCGTGATTCGCTGCGGTGAGCCTGAGACGGTGATTCCGGCGCTGGTGGGAGACCTGGAAATTGATAGCGTTTACTACTACCGGGAGGTCACTTCTGAGGAAATCCGGGTAGAAGACGCCGTGGCCGCAGCGCTAGAGCCATTAGACATCAGAGTTCAGAGCTTTTGGGGCGCGACGCTTCACCATGTGGACGACCTGCCGTTTGAGATTGGCAAGCTGCCGGACGTGTTTACCCGCTTTCGTAAAGCGGTAGAAAAGGAATCCACGGTCTACCCCACCTTTGCGCGACCTGATGCACTGCCCAGCCTGCCAGAGGTTGACCTCGGGGAGCTGCCGACCCCGGAGCAGCTGGGCGTAAAGACCAGAGCATTCGACGAGCGAGGCGTACTTAACTTCAAGGGCGGCGAGACAGCGGGACAGGCGCGGCTGAAGGACTACTTTTGGCAGCAGGATGCGCTGCGCCGCTACAAGCAGACCCGCAACGGCATGCTGGGAGCCGACTACTCCTCAAAGTTTTCGCCCTGGCTGGCGTTGGGCTGCCTATCGCCGCGCTACGTCTATGAGGAAGTGCAGCGCTACGAAACCGAGCGGGTGGAGAATGACTCGACCTACTGGCTGGTGTTCGAGCTGCGCTGGCGCGACTACTTCCGGTTTGTGGCCCTCAAGTACGGCGACGCGCTGTTTCGCCCCGCGGGCATTCAGGGCGTCGATATCCCTTGGGAGCACGACTGGGACCGCTTTGAGCGCTGGCAAAAGGGAGAGACGGGCTTTCCGCTGGTGGATGCCAATATGCGGGAGCTGGCCGCAACAGGGTTCATGTCTAACCGAGGGCGGCAAAACGTGGCCAGCTTTTTGACTAAGAACTTGGGTATCGACTGGCGCATGGGGGCCGAGTGGTTTGAGTCGCTGCTGGTAGACTACGACGTGTGCAGCAACTACGGCAACTGGAACTACACCGCAGGGGTGGGCAACGACGCCCGTGGGTTTCGCTATTTCAACATTCCAAAGCAGTCTAAGGACTATGACGAAAAGGGGCGCTACGTGAAGCACTGGCTGCCGGTGCTAGAGGATGTGCCGGCGAGCAAGGTGCACGAGCCCTGGAAGCTGTCGTCCGAGGAGCAAAAGCGCTGCGGGGTGCGGCTCGGTGTAGATTACCCAAATCCGATTGTCGACCTGTACAAGTCGGTGAAGCACAACGAGCGGCTCTATAACGAGGCAACGGCATCGTAAGGCGGTGAGTACCCAGGATTAGATCCTGGGGTTCTCTTACAGCATTTTCAAACGTTCTCCTGAAGCTCTGGGAAAGGCTATTAGGCACGGGCAGGCAATCGGCGTTAGCGATCGCCCATCTAAAATTCACTCTTGAATCAACTGAGGCTGGATATAAGCTAGATACAATAAGAGTGCCTTGTATTTTCCTGAAAGTATGTCAGTCTTCTCAAATTTACCAGGGATACTCACATGGATAGTATTCAGATCGATAAAATTGACAGCACTTATATTGAATCTGTCCGAGAAGATATTCTATACATTCAGCAGCACTTTGATGATATTCTTCGCGAATCGGACAGAATCTTAATTAACAATCTTTTTCAACATGCTGAATTTTCTTTAGCGCAGGTAGACACCGGTTCAAAGTCTTTTCGTGAAAAGGCTTACATTTTTCAAGAATTAACTAATAATTGGTTTGATGTCTATCAGCTATACAGAGATATTCCGGAAGCTATGGAACTACTCAAGTCTCTTAATCACCTGAGTAATTATTCGATAGCCTACACTTACCTGTGTCTCGGTCTTGCTGATATCAACGAAGATAGAACTGGCAAATATATACCGGATTTAGAGAGAATAGTAGCGGGGTTGCAAAGGTTGTCTGAAACGGTTGACGTCTTCATCTCCTTCTTTTCCGAATCCGAACTACGGCAAATTTGTAGTGGCTGTAAGAACATATTTTCTAATTCTATTCGCGATGTTGCATCCTATTTTGAGGATGGTTTTGAAGTATCTAGTCTGATTACTCAGCTTAGGGCTTTCGCAAGCTTGACTATCCTCAAGGTTGAGACCCACCTTACGAGTCCTATCATGGACGATGATGAAATTGAACTAGACGAAGACGCTACAGACTTGTTAGCAGCGCGGGCAGCTCTGGCTAGCGTAGCCACTGAAGGCACCGTAAGCTGGGAAGATCTTAAGGCCGATGCGGGGCTGTGACCTACCGCATCGAGTTCGCCAAAAAGGCTGCGAAAGCATTCAAGACACTTCCAGTGCAAGAACAACGGCGAATGAGGCCCAAAATTGACGCTTTGGCAGAGACACCTCGCCCTACAGGGGCCGTTAAGCTATCTGGGGAAGAAAGCCTTTACCGCATTCGCGTCGGTAACTATCGCATCATTTATGCCGTTGAAGACAAAGAACTGCTCATCTTAGTCGTCACCCTAGGCCATCGTGGCGGGGTCTATCGAAATCTCTGAAATGCGGGAGCAGCCTCTTGCACAGAGCAGACCTGAAACGCGATCGCCCTTCACATCTGCAGCGGCTTAATGGGCCTCCGGAAGCCAATCCTCTGCCAACACCTGCGTGGGCCGATAGGGACAGTCTTCTGGAAAAGTCGAGAGGTCTAGCTTGGTCGCAGCAGCTGGGCGGTTTCGCTAATCCTAGGCTAGAGTCTGTCGCGTTCGGCTTACCCATGTCTACAGCCTAC
Organism: Elainellaceae cyanobacterium; assembly: GCA_050331115.1. Taxonomy (GTDB): domain Bacteria; phylum Cyanobacteriota; class Cyanobacteriia; order CAKZMO01; family CAKZMO01; genus JBCCAG01. The sequence goes on along the minus strand of JBHJHD010000099.1, from coordinate 21,048 downwards.
TGAGATGACCGCACCGCTGCTAAACAGCCAGAAGACCTGAGTCAGTAACCAGCGCAAGCGTCTCCGCTTCAAAGGAGACCGACTCGCTACCGAGCCCCGCCACCCCGGAGCTTCCCGTCGGCACCAGCTCCAGCGTCAGCGCCACATCGATCGCCTCCCCCATCGGCAAATACTCTCCCTGCTGCCAAGGCTCCAGCAGATTATCAAAAAACGGCGACGTCAAGCTGCCCGACTGCCCCGGCGTGGTCATAAACAGCGAATCCTCCGGGTTAGAGAGATCCACAATCTGCCGGTAGGTGGGGCCGTTGTCGTCCATTAAGAACGTCTCCGGGTCGTAGGTGCCCACATTCACCGTGTAGCGATCGCCCCCAAAGGGCACCTGTCGCTCTAGGGGTAGCGCCGGGTGAGAGAAGGTGGCCTGGTGGACGTCGCCCCAGCGCGGCACGCGGCCCTCAAAGCTGTCTACCACCTCAACGAAGGTTTGGGCCGCGCTCTGCAAGCAGTCCTCAGCGGAGCCACACACCGGGTCTCCCTGAGTCAACGCATTGAGCAAAAACCGGGGCGCGGGCTCGGTGAGGTTGCCCTGCAGCAGCTCCTCGCCAATCGCCGCAGCGGGCAGCCGCGTCAGCTCGGTGTACCAAGTTTGGAAGACGGTAGGCCGCTGCAGGTTGGCGTTCATGTTGCCGTTCCAGACCAGCAGCCGGTCAAGCCAGTCAAGGGCTGCCTCAGGGCGAGGCGTCATCGCCTCTAGCAGCGGCTCAATTTGCTGCAGCACGGGCTTAAAGGACTCAAACAGCAGACTCCTTTGGTCCAGCTGGATGGCCTGCATATCTTCTAAGGAAAGCTCGTCATCCCGCTCGATCAGCTCACGGATGCGCTGAGCGCGGAAGGGCTCCGCCCACTCAAAGCTGATCGGGTAGGGGTAGTCGTCGGGCGCGATGCGGTTATTGGCTGAGATGATGTAGCCCCGCTCGGGGTTAAAGGTTTGAGGGAGCTGGTCAAAGGGGATGAAGCCTTGCCACTCGGCTTCCCCGGTGCCAGGGGCGGGCAAGAGGCCGTCAAAGCCTTCAGCGCGAATGGGCAGTTGCCCTGGCGCAAGATAGCCGATGTTGCCCTCTACGTCGGCGTAGACGAAGTTCTGGCTGGGGGCGATATAGTCCTGGAGGGCGGTGCGAAACTCGTCCCAGTTCTGAGCCTGGTTGATGCCCAAAAAAGCAGTAAGGGTAGGGTCCTCCGGCGCAAGGCTAGTCCAGCGCAGGGCCAGGGGCACCCCGTCGCCGCCAATTGAGGAGGTGCCCAACGCATCAGAAATCACCGGCCCCTGGACGCTCTCCCGCACGGTGACGCTCACCGGGTCCTGGCCGCGCACGGCGATGGTCTCGGTGCGAGTCTGGTAGTCCACCGCCTCACCGTTGAACAAATAGCTGACGCCGGGATCTACCTCCGCAAGGGCGTAGAGATCCTGCACGTCCGCCTGGGTGTTGGTGACGCCCCAGGCGATGCGGTCGTTGCGGCCAATCGCCACCCCCGGCGACCCAGGAATGCTGGCCCCAACGACGCTGTAGTCAGGCGATTCTAGGCTCACCAGATGCCAAACAGAGGGAATCTGCATGGAGATGTGGGGATCGTTGGCGAGGAAGGGCAGCCCAGTTGTCGTGCGATCGCCTGACACCACCCAATTATTTGAGGCCAAGGTAGAACCAAACAGGGCCTGACTGGGGAGGAGGCGATCGCCTGCGGCTTCTAGCCCCTCTAAGGTCAGAGCCAGATCGGCCAGCGGGTCGGACTCAGGTAATGCCGCCGTGTCCTCTAGCGGCAGTGCCATTGTGCTCTCGAGCGGCAGTACCATTGTGCTCTCGAGCGGCAGTACCGCTATGTCCTCCGGCTGCAGCACCGTCTCGTCACCGGTATAGCTCGGAAACAGCTCTTGAATGCGCTCAAAGCTTAGGCCCTGACTCAGCTGCTGCGTGCGAAATAGCTCCGTTTGGTAGTTGGTCGAAAGTCCCAGGCTGCGAAGCTTCACCCCCGCAACAATGTCCACCGGTCTCCAGGGCTCGGGCTCGTAGTCCAGCAGCTGAAACTCTAGGGGAAGCGGCTGTCCCAAGCCGAGGTAGGCGTTGATGCCCGCGGTATATTCGCCGATCACCTGACGCGTCTCATCGTCTAGGGCCGCGTAGGCCGACTCCGCTGCTTCAGTCAGCCCCAGGGTACGCTGAAAGACGTCCTGCTCTAGAGCCTCAGCCCCTGCCACCTCCGACAGCGTCCCCGCCGCCAGGCGACGCTGAAAGTCCATCTGCCAAAGGCGATCGCTGGCGTGCACGAAACCCAGGGCCGTGAACAGGTCCGAGTTATTCTCAGCGTCGATGTGGACCACCCCGGCGCGATCGCGCTCTACGGTGACGGCGTCTATCAGACTAGGAATCTCTAGCGGCGTTGCCACCACAGGGGTTGTGTCCAGTAGCAGCGCCCCTGCGTCTCGCACCTGCTCTAAAATGCCGTCTGCAATCTCTACCAGCGATGATAGGTCTTCATCGCCGCCACCCAGTCCACTATCGTTGCCAAATAGGGACAAAATGGGCGTGATGTCGAGGGGGGTGCCCAGGGCAATATCGGTGGGGCCAAGGGCGGGCGTTACGGTGTCTAGGAAATCACCAAGGAGGCCAGGGAGTAAGCCGTCGGCGATCGCATTTGGAAGCTCAGCCAAAGTATCAATGTCCATTTAGCAATGTCCATCTAATGAAGAGCCTAGCCTCTATCGCGCCGCAGCACGAAAAAGAAAGGCTGGGGATGATCCTTCCAGTCCATCAGCCCAAACACCGTATCGTCATCCACCTTGCGAAACGCATCATGAATGGGCAGGTAGTCGTAAATCATTGTGGCGCTCACCTGACCCCGGTGCTCCATCATCCGCAGCCGCGCCTGGGGGTCCTCGGTTTTGAGCAGCGCGTTGAGCGCCGTGTAAACCGGCTGCATCGCGTCATTCTTGGGGAGAGGCAGCTGCAGCATCCAGTCCATCAGCGTAGGGTTGGGCGCTACTTTATAGATATCGCCACCACCGCCCGAGAACAGCAGCGGATGGACGGCATCGGGGGTGATGAACTCCTTGCCGTACCACTTCGCCGCCTCTAGGAAACCGTCCATGGGGTGGTCGGTGGGGAAGCCCGAGCCGCACCAGCGCCCCATCATGAACGCGATATCGACGGGCGGCAGGCTGTCAAATAGACTTAGGGCGTTTTCCGTTGTCGTTTTACCGTCCCGTAGGGCAGTATCGAACGCTGAGGTCGAGGGTGGCGTGGATGCAGTCATGGCGATCGCAGGTAGGATACGCCTACATTATGCCGCAGCGCTCCTCATGTCGTGCCTGTATTGTTAGCGCTTGAGCCTTATCAGCTTTGAGGCAGCGCGTTTAAGAGGCAGCACTCTGATGCTCCCGCATGGAGGCCACAAACCGCTCAAATAAATAGTCGGCGTCGTGGGGGCCGGGGCTGGCTTCAGGGTGGTACTGCACCGAGAACAGGGGCAGGCTCTTGTGGCGAATGCCGGCGACGGTGCGATCGTTGAGGTTGAGGTGGGTGATGTCGACTTCGGCATTGGCAATGGAGTCGGCGTCGAGGGCAAAGCCGTGATTTTGGCTGGTAATTTCCACTTTTTGCCGCAGGCCGGCGGGCTGATTGAGCCCCCGGTGGCCGAACTTGAGCTTGAAGGTCTCCCCGCCCAGGGATAGGCCCAACAGCTGATGCCCCAGGCAAATGCCAAAGGTAGGCAGCTGAGACTGGAGCAGCGCCTTCGCCGTCTCAATGCCGTCGGTAACCGCTGCCGGGTCTCCAGGACCGTTGGAGAGGAAAATGCCGTCGGGATTGTGCTTGAGGATCTCCTCTGGAGACGTATCGGCAGGCACCACAACCACGCGGCAGCCGTAGCTGGCCAGCCGCCGCAGAATATTGCGCTTGACGCCAAAATCGATCGCCACCACGGTCAGGGATGCCCCGCTGCGCGCCGAGCTGCCCTGGCCTGCATCGGCCTGCGGCGCAAACTCCCAGGCGGGGTCTGTAGCCTCAGACCATTCGTATACCTGGGGTGTGGTCACCTCTTTCACCAGGTTCAGCCCGGCCATGGCGGGCGCTTTTTGAACCCGCATCAGCAGGTCAGACGGGGACAGAATCTTGGTGGAGATGCCGCCGTTCATAGCGCCCACCGAGCGAATCTTGCGGGTGAGAGCGCGGGTATCGATGCCGTAGATGCCCTGGATACCGTGCTGTTGGAGATAGTCGGGCAGGGATTGGACGCTGCGCCAGCTGCTGGGTACGTCGGTAATGCTGCGGGCGATCGCCCCTTTCACCTGCGGTGCGGCCGATTCGTCATCCTCGGGATTGACGCCCGTGTTGCCCAGCTCTGGATAGGTAAAGGTAACGATTTGACCGCGATAGCTGGGGTCGGTGAGCACTTCTTGATAGCCCGTGATGCCGGTGTTGAACACCACTTCGCCGACGGTCGTACCCGGTGCGCCAAAGGAGTAGCCCCGATAGACAGAGCCATCGGCAAGGACGAGCAGTGCGGGCTGGTGGTGGGAAGCGGGCATGGCGGACTCCGATATACAGGCAAAGAATAATAGATGATCGAAGATGGCGATCGCTGAAAATGCGGCCAGCGGCGCGGGCGGCGGCGTGGTTCAGGACTGATAATAAACTAAAAGCTGAGTCGGGAGTTGTTATTTATCCTGCAGAAGTCCTGCAAGTTTAGATACCCTAAACGATAGGGCCAAACTCTCAGCGAATTTTGCAATGGCTAACGTCTTTTCTGCGCGTCTTTTCTCGCGGCTGCTGCTCCTTACCCTGTTCACCGCAGGCTGCGCGGCTCGTGAACCTGATGTCTCTCCAGAGTCCGCGCCGCAAGCAGTCGTCTCAGATGGCGCAGCGGCCCCTAGCACAGAGACCTCTAGCACAGAGGCTCCATCCGCTGCCACGCCTACCCCAGCCGCCCCAGCCGTCTATGCGGACGCCATCAGCCGAGGCTCTGCTGCTTTTTCCCTCAGCCAATCGGCCCGCTCCAAGGATGACTGGCGGCTAACCGCTAACCGGTGGGCGCAGGCGATCGCCCTGCTCGAAGCTGTCCCTGAAAGCAGCCCCGACTATGGAGCCGTGCCTGGAAAGCTGACAGAATACCGCCGCAACTTGGACTATGCCCAGCAGCAGGCCGACATTCCCATTCCCGAAGTCGAGTCGGGGGGCGTGGTGCTCGTTCCCAGGGCAGAGCCAGCCCTACCTAATCAGACCGCCCTCGACGCTGCGACCCGTGCTGCGCGCAGCCCGTCCAGCCGCCGCGCCCGCCGCACTGCATCGTCAGGCTCGGCGGCTTCGGGCACTGCATCGTCAGGCACTACATCGTCAGGCACTACATCCCGAAGCCCAGCCGCAAGCGGAGGACGGGTTTACGAGGCCCCCATTGTGCGCCGAGCCGGCGGCACCCCAGTCATTCTCGTCACGTTTAATGATGGCGCCCCTTTTGAAATGATTGTCGATACGGGGGCGAGCGGCACCGTGATCACCGCGCCCATGGCGAGGGCGCTCAACGTTGAGCCTGTGGGAGAAGCCCGCGTCGCTACCGCAAGCGCTAGCGACGTTCCGTTTCAGCTCGGCTATGTCTCTTCGCTAGAGGTGGACGGGGCAAGGGTAAGCGACCTGCTGGTAGCGATCGCTGGCCCGGCGCTGAGTACGGGGCTGCTGGGTCAGGATTTCTTTAGCGGCTACGACATCACGGTGCGTCAGAGCGTTGTGGAGTTTCAAGAGCGGTGATGGTAGGTTACTGAAATCAGCGTCACCCAGGGCTCTCTCCGTGCGTAACTTCCATCTTCCCGGCCGCTCTCCCGTCTACGGCACCCGCGGCGTTGCCGCCACCTCCCACCCCCAGGCGACCCTCACCGCCATGGCGGTGCTCAGCGCCGGGGGCAATGCCGTCGACGCGGCGATCGCGGCCTCGGCGATGCTCTGCGTGGTAGAGCCCCAGTCTACGGGCATCGGTGGGGATTGCTTTGCACTCTATGCGCCAGCATTCAGCTCACAGCATGCGCCAGCATTCAGCTCACAGCACGCGCCGGCGGCTCAGCCAAAGCCAGGCAAAATCATCGCCCTCAATGGCTCGGGGCGATCGCCCCGAGCCGCCACGCTAGACTACTTTACCCAGCGGGGGCTAACCCGCATCGAGCGCCACAGCCCCCACGCCGTCACCGTGCCCGGGGCCGTAGACGCGTGGTGCCGCCTATCGGCGGACTACGGACAGCTGCCCCTGGGGAAACTGCTGCAGCCCGCCATTGAAACCGCTCGGGGGGGGTATCCCATCTACCCACGGGTAGCGGCGGATTGGGGCCAATCGATAAAGGCGCTGCAGCAGAGCCCAGCGGCAGCCCAGACCTTCCTCCCTAATGGCCAGCCCCCCCAGGTAGGCCAGATTCACTGCCAGCCCCATTTAGCCCGTACCCTAGAGGCGATCGCCCAAGAGGGGCGAGACGCGTTTTACGCTGGGGAAGCAGCCCAGCATATGGTGAGCTACTTAAATGAGCTGGGCGGCCTGCATACCTTAGAAGACTTTGCCGTCGCCGCTAGCGAATACGTCACCCCCATCAGCACCGAGTACCGGGGCTGCCGGGTTTTCGAGTGCCCGCCCAATGGGCAAGGGCTGACAGCGCTGCTGATGCTCAACATCCTGAGCCACTTCGATCTAGCCAGCCTCGATCCTCACGGGCCAGAGCGCTATCACCTGATGGCGGAAGCCGCCCGGCTGGCCTACCGCGATCGCGATCGCTACATTGCGGACCCGGCGCTGGCCAAAGTGCCGGTCGAGGCGCTCCTCTCCACGGCCTATGCCGACCGGCTAGGCCAGCACATCTCGCCAGATCGGGCCATGGCAGCCCTACCCCCCTCACAGTTTCCAGCCCACCCCGACACGGTCTACCTCTGCGTCGTCGATGCGGCGGGCAACGCCATCAGCTTTATCAACTCCGTTTTCCACGCCTTTGGCAGTGGCCTAATGTGCCCCCAAACCGGGGTTGTCTTCCAGAGCCGAGGCGCGGGGTTTTCCCTAGAGCCCGGACACCCCAACGCGATCGCCCCCCGTAAGCGCCCCCTGCACACGATCATTCCTGGCATGCTGGTGAAAGAAGGGCAAGTCGTGATGCCTTTTGGCGTCATGGGGGGCGAGTTTCAGCCCATGGGCCATGCCCTGCTGCTCACCAACCTGCTGGACTACGGCATGGATGTGCAGGAAGCGCTGGACTGCCCTCGCGTCTTCAGCGGCAGCAGTCCGGTTTGTCAGCTAGAGCAGGGCATCGTGCCTGAGGTAGCCCGTGGCCTTAGGGCAAGGGGCCACAAGGTGCAGGACGCACCTGCGCCGCTAGGAGGCGGCCAGGCCGTTTGGATTGACCCCAATACGGGCCTGCGGACCGCAGGCTCCGACCCCCGCAAAGACGGCTGCGCCCTAGCCCAGTAGCGATCAAGTAATATTGCTGTTGTGTATTGGCAAACTAGCAGGCAGCCGCCTGGCGGACTAGGCTAGAGATGTCGTATTCGCGCAACCCATGGGTATAGTCGGATTCTTGCTGGGCCTTTGCATAGGCGGACTATTGCTCAAGTGGCAGCAGTCCCGCGCCGATCGCCGCCTTAGAGCCCTGCTGCAGAACCTGAAACCCGACAGCGCTGCGGCCTCCTTCTCCATCACCTCTCAGCTCTCCCTGGCGATCGCCTATCAGCAAAAAATTCAGCAGCAGCATGAACAGCGCATAGATCTCTATCGACAGATTTTAAACCTGTCGCCCATTGGCTTTTTGCAGGTCGACGACGAGAACCGACTGGTGTGGTGCAATCCCCAGGCGCGCCGCCTGCTCACCATCACCCAAGACGACGCGCCACAGCCCCGCCTTTTGCTGGAGCTGGTGCGCTCATATGAGCTCGATAGCCTCATCGACCTAACGCGCCAGCGGCAGCAGCCCCAGCAGAGCCAGTGGACCTTCTACCCGGTCAATGCAGACCCGTCAAAAGTCAAGCAGCAGCAGTTTTATACCTTGGCAGGGTTCGGCATTCCCCTACCCAGTAACCAGGTGGGCGTATTTATTGAAAACCAGCAGGCGATGGTCACCCTGCAGCAGCAGTGCGATCGCTGGGTGTCTGACGTCGCCCACGAGCTAAAGACGCCGCTCACCTCGATTCGCCTCGTCTCCGAGACGCTGCAGATGCGGCTAGATCCTTCGCTACAGGGCTGGGCTGACCGGCTGATTAGTCAAACCAGTCGCCTTAGCCAAATTGTTCAAGACCTCTTAGAGCTGAGCCGCCTGGAAGGGGAGTCTGAACAATGCCTACAGACCTCAACGGCGGATCTTCCCGAGCTGATTCAGGCGGCTTGGGCAAACCTAGAGCCCATTGCCAGCAAGAAGCACGTCGAGCTGAGCTACAGCGGCCCCAAGCGGCAGCTGGTCACGTTAGATGAGCCTCGCTTTTACCGGGTTCTCGTCAATCTGCTGGACAATGCAATTAAGTACAGCCCGCCGTGGGAGTCGGTTCAGGTCTGCCTTGCGGAAAAGGCCTCTGGTGACGCAGCGGAATTTGGCGAACCAGAGTCCAGCGAACCAGAGCCTGGGCTAGATTCAGAAGACAGCGTACTCCACATCAAGCTGGATATTATTGACGCGGGGCCAGGGTTCAAGGATCAGGATTTACCTCATATTTTTGAGCGCTTTTACCGCGCAGACGCGTCCCGCTCTCGGCAGCCGGTGGTGCCGGGGGCCTCGACGGCAGCGTATTCGGTGGGGGGAAGTGGCCTGGGTCTGGCAATCGTGAAGCAGATTGTGAATGCGCATCAGGGTACCGTAGACGCGAGGAATCATCCTGAACGCGGTGGGGGATGGATACGGGTGATGATTCCCCAAGGTCAGGACGATTAAGTTCTTTGCCAAGAAATTTTGGTTGCTATCGCCCTATGTGGAAAAGGCTGGGTGGGGAAAGGCCCAAGTGTGGCGCTGAGAGCGTTTAAAGAGCTGTGCGATCGCTAAAAGTTCCTACTGCTAGAGTGACTTGCGCTCTAGCAGCGACGCGGTGGAGTAGAGGAGTAGCGCCGCCCAGATTAAGCCGAAGGTGACCCCATGGGTGGGGGTGAACGGCTCCCCGTACAGAAACACCCCAAGCAGCAGCTGTAAAGACGGGGCAAGGTACTGAAAAAAGCCCAGCGTCGAGAGCTGCAGCCGCTTAGCTGCGTTGTTGAACCACAGCAGCGGCATGGACGTAATCACGCCGGCCCCGATAAACAGCAGCGTCAAGGGCAGCGATGCCCCAAAGCTGCCGGCCCCAGTCGCCCCCGAGTAGACCATAAAGATCAGCGCGGCAGGGGCAATGAGCAGCGTCTCCACCGCTAGCCCCGCCATGGGCGCGATCGCTACCACTTTGCGCACCAGCCCATAAAAGGCGAAGGTGAACGCTAGCCCTAGGGCAATCCAGGGGACATCGCCAAACTGCCAGATGAAGTAGCCGACGGCGATCGCCGCTAGCCCTACCGCAATTTGCTGCCCCAGCCGCAGCCGCTCTTTGAGCACCGCAAAGCCTAGCAACACGGTCACTAGGGGATTGATGTAGTAGCCCAGGCTGGTTTCTACAACGCGATCGGTGTTGACGCCGTAGATGTAGAGGCCCCAGTTGCAGGTGAGCAGCAGGGCGGACAGGAGCAGTAGAGCCAGGCGCTGGCGGGCCTGAAGCAGAGCGCGAATTTCGGCTTGACGCTGCTGCAGAAGCAGGATGCCGCCGAGAAAGACTAGGGACCAAATAATGCGGTGGCAGAGGACCTCGACGGGGGAGCTTTGGCCAAAGAATTTCCAGTAGATGGGGAGCAGGCCCCAGGAGCCATAGGCCAGCAGAGCGTAGAGGGTGCCGGCACTTGAGGCTTTTGTGGGCGGCGCTGTGGTGGGGTTGGGAGGGGTCAAGACGCACCTGGAATGCGGCAAGGCATAATCGTAGCACTTCCCTAAATCATGCCTAGAATGGTGACGAACACCACCGAGGTGACGCGGCCAGCACCCCGACGACGTGATGCGCGTTTTATCCGAGCGGGTAGTGCCCGCGCGCCTGCAGCCACAACGCCCCTACTGCTCCCTCACCCAAGCGCGAATCGCCCGCCGCAGGGCCAACCGCCCCGCCGAGCGATTCGCCTCAACTATCCCGGGCAGCGCCCGAACATCCACCTGCGGAAACACCAGGCTATAGGATACCTCAGCATATGCGTTATCCTGCAGGCAATGGATCGTCAAGCAACCCGCATCGTAGCACCAGACTTCAGGGACGCCTAAGCGAGCATAGATTGGAAAGCGATCGAGAGACTTACTTGTCAGGTCGATCTCCAACGCCAAGTCGGGCGGCGGGTCTTGCAAGAGACTGACGTCTAGCCGACCTCGGACCTGGGCCTCATTCTGAAAATAAAAGCAGTTATCCGCCTCTAGTCCCGCCTGCTTTGCCCGCAAGCGCCAGGTTGTCGAGCCGTAGCTCTCATAATCTAACGCTAGCGTCTCAGCAATATCCTTGATGGCATCGCTGATGGTTTCCTTGAAGTACTCGTGCTCAGGCAGCGGCGTCATAATTTCGAGAATGCCGTCCAGGTAGGCAATTCGGGAGGCGCGGCGTTGGTCCGTTAGGACCGGTCTTTGACCATCACCCAGCGACTCCAGAATGGCGTCAAATTCTGACCAATCGACCTCATGCAGCAAGACGCGCTGCCCTGGCGGTACTTGAATTCGCTGAATGGCAATGCTAACGGTCATTGTCTTTTCTGCTGGGTATGAAAATGTGACATCCATTCTCTGGGTTTATCTTATCTCTTGGGGAAGGACACAGCGTGATGTATCCCTACCGTGCCGACGCAGATCGAAAACGGTGTGACGCCTATTCCTCGGCTAACAGCTCCAGAAGCCCCGCCTCTGTCAACTGCGCTACCCCCAGCTTCTCGGCCTTCGCCAGCTTCGACCCCGCCTCTTCCCCCACCAGCAAATAGTCCGTCTTCGAGCTCACCGCCGAAGTTACCTTGCCTCCCGCCGCCTGAACCTTCGCCTTTGCGTCCTCACGGCTTAGGGTGGGTAATGTTCCGGTGATGACGACGGTTTTGCCTTTTAATATGCCTTTTGAGGACACAGCATGCTGTGTCCCTACGAGGGTTGCGCCGGATTGCTGCAATCGGACTATTAATGCCTGGTTGGCCTGAATGCGAAACCACTGGTGCACCGACTGGGCAATCTCTGGGCCAATGCCGTACACCGCCGCGATCGCCTCCGGTTCAGCCGCCGCGATCGCCTCCACCGACGGGAACGACCGCGCTAGGGTCTGGGCGTTGACGCTGCCCACGTGGCGAATCCCTAGCCCGTATAGCAACCGCTCCCAAGGCTGGGCCTTCGAGCGCTCGATCGCCTCTAGCAGATTTTGGGCCGACTTTTGCCCCATGCGCTCCAGCGCCACCAGCTGCTCCAGCGTCAGGTCATACAGATCCGCCACCGTCTGCACTAGCTCTATATCCACAAACTGCTCAATCCACCGCTCCCCCAGCCCCTCAATGTCTAGCGCTCCCCGACCTGCCCAGTGCACCAGCGCCCCTTTGAGAATGGCGGGGCAGGAGGCGTTGATGCAGCGCACCACGGCCTCGTCTTCCGGGTCCACCACCGGCTCGCCGCACTCGGGACAGTGGGCGGGCAGGGCGAAGGGCTGGGTGCCCTCAGGCCGCAGCTCCGGCAGCACCCTCACGATCTCCGGGATGATCTCCCCTGCCTTGCGCACCACCACCGTATCCCCCGCTCTCACGTCCAGCTCAGCGATATGGTCCTGGTTGTGCAGCGTCGCCCGCGATACCGTCGTCCCCGCCAGATGCACCGGCTGCAGCTCCGCCAGCGGCGTAATCGCCCCCGTGCGCCCCACGTTGACGCTGATGCGCTCCACCACCGTGGGCGCTTCCTCCGCCGGGTATTTGAGGGCGATCGCCCAGCGGGGGAATTTCTGCGTAAAGCCCAGCTCGGTCTGCAGGCGAAAGCTGTTGAGCTTCACCACCACCCCGTCGGTGAGGTAGCCCAGATCGAGCCGCCGGGTGTCCCAAGCTTGGAAGTAGTCCATCACCGCATCTAGGCTGCCGCAGGTGCGCCGGTTGGGGTTGACGCGAAAGCCGAAATCCTGCAGCCTGCTCAGAGCCTCTTCCTGGGCAGACAGCGTCACCCCACCGTCGGGGGCGTGAATGCCGTAGGCAAAGAAATCCAGGCGGCGCCGCGCCGCTACTCGCGAGTCGAGCTGCCGCAGGGTGCCCGCCGCCGCGTTGCGGGGGTTGGCGAAGGGGGGTTCATCAGCCCCCGAACGCTCGGCGTTGATTTGCTCAAAGACGTCCAGCGGCAAAAACGCCTCCCCCCGCACCTCTAGGGCAGGCGGCGGCTCCGCCACATTGAGGCGCAGAGGAATGGAGCGAATGGTGCGCACGTTTTGGGTAATGTCTTCGCCGGTGACGCCGTCGCCTCGCGTCGCCCCCCGCACCAGCACGCCGTTCTCGTAGGTCAAGGCGATCGCCGACCCATCGATTTTCAGCTCACAGACGTACTCCACAGCTTCGGCGTCGGTGATTCGCCGCCAGCGATCGTCCCAAGACTGCAGCTCCTCAAGGTTAAAGGCATTTTCAAGGCTGTAGAGGGGGATGCGGTGGCGCACTGAGACAAACTGCTCGGCGGGCCTATCGCCCACCCGCTGGGTAGGGCTATCGGGGGTGATGAGACCGGGGTGAGCTGTCTCTAACTCCTGTAGCTCTCGGTAAAGCGCGTCGTAGACGCTGTCTTCCATGATCGGGGCGTCGAGGCTGTAGTAGGCGTAGCTTGCCTTTTGCAGGAGCGATCGCAGTTCGACGATGCGTTGTTCGGGTGGCTGCTCTGGCCGCTGCTCAGGTGCGGGTGGGGCCATTAGGGGTTCTCTTGCCGTGGGGCCGTGGATGGAGGGTATCAGAAGATAGTTTAGCTTCCCTGATTGCCTGTGGCAGCACCGCGCTATTAGTCCTGCTCTGTGGGGCCAGAAGTCGCTCAGACAAAACTATCCGTATTAGCTCACCTGGGCAGTAAGCTTCTGGCGGAAATTTGTTGAGGGCGAAGGATTAAAGGCCGTTTACTCCCGTTGAGGAATTGTCTTTCTATGAGACAGCGATCGCCGTATAGCATCACCCCATAGGCATCCTCCCCGATCGCGAGCCCTAGCCTAATCAACCAAGACAACATCAGACAAGCTCATCCGTATAGCTCCACTTCCAGACGAGCCATACAATCAAGCTAGAGCAAACCATAGATTAGCTACTGTAGGAGACGATATGGCCTCCAAATCGCTTTATCGCTTCTCGGCGTTTTCTGATAATCCTAAAGGGGGAAACCCTGCTGGCGTTTGGATTGGAGAACAGCTTCCAAGCCCTGAGGTGATGCAGAGCATCGCTGCTGAGGTCGGCTTTTCGGAAACGGCTTTTATCGCTCCTGCCAGTGGTCAAGACCGCACCATTCGCTACTACAGCCCTGAAACGGAAGTCTCGTTCTGCGGTCACGCGACGATTGCCACGGGCGTGGTGATGGGGGAGCTAGAGGGAGACGGCCTATATCGATTAGCCACTCCCGTCGGTGAGGTGCCGGTCGACGTCCGGACGCGTGGGGGCCGCCGCGAGGCTTCCCTGACGTCAGTCGCGCCTAAATATACCCCCGCTTCCGAGACCCTGGTCAGCGCAGCGCTGTCGGCACTGGGCTGGGCCACCAGTGACTTAAACCAGGCGATTCCACCCGCTAGGGCCTACGCCGGGGCTTGGCATTTAGTCCTCGCCGTGACCGACTTACAGCGACTGAATCAGCTCGAATACGACTTTGAGCGGCTTAAGGGGATCATGCTTCGCGATAGTTTGACGACGCTGCAGCTGGTATGGAAAGAGCGCTCTGACGTTTTTCATTCGCGCAATCCCTTTCCCGTTGGCGGTGTGGTCGAAGACCCCGCCACGGGGGCGGCGGCGGCAGCTTTGGGAGGGTATCTCCGAGAGGCCAACCTTATCGCGGCACCGTCTACCCTCACGATTCGTCAGGGCGAGGCCATGGGCCGCCCGAGCCAAATCATGGTCGAGATTCCGGCAACCGGGGGCATTGTCGTTTCAGGTACAGCGGTTTCCCTGGAGGTGTAATCGCTTAGTGAGACAGCTTTATCCGTATCGCATCACTTCTAAGAAACGATAGGTTCCTTTTTGGGGTTACTCGCCCTCCATAGCCTTCAAAAAGCGCCAGTCTTTCCCAGGTAAACTGCTTTGTCTCGCGCAAACTTTTATCTAGATTGATGCCGTAACCGCCGACCTCTGGGCGATCGCACTGTAAGACAAATCCTTCTTCTCGCTCTCACTAGCGCCCTTGATCCCGTCACTGCACAGTCTTGATCCCATCACCAAACTCACCCCATAACCCAGATTCTGCAATCGTCCCAGCGATACGAGACAACCTAATTAGAAAGTAGAAAGCTTGCTGGACACTCGTCTCACTCTCCTTTGACAGAATGGTGACGCTCTATTCGTCATGACCAAGGAGAAAGTCGTATCAACGGTGCCGCCGCTACTGTAAGCACCTACGTCAGGGAGAGCAGCGACTTTTTGTCTCTGTTCCCCCACCGATACGACTTTCTCCACGCCGAGCATCCCACTCCAGGTCAGCGGCCTGCTTGGAGAACCGAGCACCGCTATCCTTTAAGCGATCGCCTCATTGACCAGGGCTACGAGCTTTTTGGCATCCGCTTCGGCGCAGCCACTGGCTATAGCCTGCTGGACATCGATAGTGGTAGCCAGTACCACCCTCGGCACGACCCCCAAGGTATTTCCAGGATTCTCGACGCCCTAGAGCCGCTGGGCCTTGTCTCATACATTGCCTGCACGTCTAGCTACAGTGGCGGTCTGCACCTCTACTTTCCATTTGAGGCTGTCCAGCCCTGCCAAAAGCTGTCCCACGCCATGAAGGGGCTGCTCCAACAGGCTGGGCTTACCCTAGCCTCCGGACAGCTAGAGCTTTTCCCCAACCCTCGGCCCTATTCCCAAAGCAAAACCCTATTCAACGGCCACCGTCTGCCCCTACAAACCGGCAGCTATCTCCTCAACGCTGACTTTCAGCCTATCTGGACCAGCCGCGATCGCTTTGTGAGTCAGTGGCACCAGTGCGCTGCCCAAAACAATGTGACGGCAGCAGGGCTGAGGCGGGCTTTAAAGCAGCAGCGGCGGCAGTATGTCGTCTCAGGCAAGGCCAACAAGTTTCTCAACGACCTCAACGCTGAGATTGAGCCGGGATGGACCGGACGATCGCAGACAAATTACCTTTTGGGACGCATTGCGCTACGCACTTACGTGTTTGGCCATGTGCTTTCAGGTGGACCACCACCTACAGATACAGCGTTGACGGAGCAGATTGTGGCGATCGCTTGTGCACTTCCAGGTTTTGAAGACTGGTGCCAGCATCGCCATGAAATTGAACAGCGGGCTGAAGAATGGGCGCGGTGCGTTGAGAACAGTAAGTACTATCCCTATGGTTTCAGCAAGCCACTAGAAGCGCCAGCAAAGCAGCGAGACTGGAACCAGGAGCAGTTTTCTAAGACAGCAGAGAAGATTAAGGCCGCTGTTGAGGATCTGGCTCAAAGAGGCTTGCCCACTGCTGCAACTGCCCGGTTTAAAGCATTGCTCACTTACGGTATTGGAGGAGGATCTCTCTACCGACATAAGGAGCTTTGGCACCCAGATTGTCTAGAAGCGATTGGTTCTCAGTTAAATCGGCAGAGTGACGAGACTCTAATTGGGGGTGAAGAAAAATTAGATCTTTCTCAAGAGCAACCAGAACGAGCTTTAGCACCGGCAACAGCTACCAACAGTTGTACAAGCTTATTCCCCCCGTCAGGCGGTAATCTCGCTCCACAGCAGGATTGCGACCCCTTGAGTCAGCGACAAAGGCCCGGTAATCCTTGTCTAGGCTGCGCTGTGGTTCTTGGACCATTATTGCGGCGGCAGTGGCTCAAATTGTGGGCGCAGCTGTCCGATAAAGAGTGCTTTTTACGGCAGTGGCGATCGCGTCAGCGGGTTTCGACGGGGTAGCAGTTGGGAGAGAATGCCAAGTAAACTAGACCTATGGAACGGGCCTACTGCTGATCCTGTTGTCGCTATCTCTACGGTCATCCGATTTGACCGTTGACCGTTCTAGCAGAACCACCGATGTTTTCTCTGTAAGGGCGGTCTATTTCCTATGGCCGTGCTACCTTAGTCCTCATGATGCTGTTGGGTTAGCGGGTATGGATGCGGTCTGTCTGCAAAACGTCCACAAGGTCTACAACAACGTTTCAGTTGTCGACGACCTGTCGCTGGCGATTAAGCCCGGTGAAATCTTTGGGCTGCTCGGCCCCAACGGCGCGGGCAAGTCCACCACCATTCGCATGCTCACCACCCTCACCGAACCCACCCAAGGAGACATGGTGGTGGCGGGCTACGATGTGGTGCGTCAGCCCCTAGGCGTCAAGCAAAAGATTGGCGTTGTCCTGCAGCAGACCAGCGTCGACGGCGACCTCACCGTGTGGGAGAACATGGAGTTCCATGGCCGCATGCACCATATCCCTAATCCCAAGCGGCGGGGGGAGATCAGGCGTTGGCTGGACTTTGTCGAGCTGGCGGAGCGGCGAGACGACCTGGTGAAGACGCTCTCTGGCGGCATGAAGCGGCGGCTGCAAATTGCCCGGGCGCTGCTGCACGAGCCTGAGATCTTGTTTCTAGATGAGCCAACGGTGGGCCTCGATCCGCAGACGCGGCGGCGGCTGTGGGAAATCATCCGCGGACTGAACCAGCAGGGTATGACCATGTTGCTCACCACCCACTACATGGAGGAGGTGGAGTACCTGTGCGATCGTATTGGGATCATGGACAGCGGTAAGCTAATCGAGGAGGGTACGTTGGCTGAGCTGAAGCAGGCCCATGGCGCGGGGCTGGTGATGACCCAAAGCGGCGATCGCTGGACGTATCAGTTCTTTCCGACGCTAGAGGAGGCCGAGCAGCATTTGGCCGAGCAGCCCGATAAGTCAGGCCGCATGGTGCGGGCTTCTAATCTGGAGGACATCTTTGTAGAGCTGACGGGACGGAACCTCGATTGACGGTTTCCCGTCTGAGCACTGAATGGCTGAAGTTCTATGGCGCTAACGGACAAGATAGAGGCAATTTTGTATCTGAAGGGGCAGCCCCTATCGGCGGCTCAGATTGCAGAGTATGCGGGATGCGATCGCAAGCAGGCTAAGGCCAGCCTGACGGAGCTAATTGAGCGCTATGCCCAGCAGGAGGGGGCGCTAGAGGTTGCGAAGGTCGAGTCGGGATACTGCCTGCAGCTGCGGGAGGCCTACCAGGGGCTAGTGGAGACGCTGGTGCCGGTAGATCTGGGCGTCGGGGCGTTGCGCACCCTGGCGGCGATCGCCCTCAACGGGCCGATTGTGCAGACGGAGCTAATTGATTTGCGGGGCTCGGGGGCTTACCAGCACGTGCAGGAGCTTGTGAGTTTAGGGTTAGTGCGCAAGCGGCGGCAGTCGGACGGACGCTCTTTCTGGCTCCAGGTTACCGAGAAGTTTTATCAATACTTCCAGGTGGACAAGCTGCCAGCGCCCTTTGATCGTCCGGCTTAGCGGTGTGAAAAAACGATGAGGCTGGGATTTTCTCCTTGTTCGGGTGGGCAGACTCGTCTATATAGATGTAACAATAGGTATTCAGTGTAGAGCAGATAGGCACTCATGGTCTTTCATTCCAATAGCGCCAGCTTCTTTGACGAGTCTGATGACGAGAATCAGGCTAACCAGCTATTGCAGTATATGCAGCACCAGTCGCCCGAGGTTTTGGCCCGCGTCGCCAAGACGGTGACGGCAGACATCAAGGAGATTGTTTCCCAAAATGTTCAGGGCTTGGTTGGCGTGCTTCCCAACGAGGCATTCGACATTCAGGTGACCACGGATAAGGAAAACCTAGCTAGCCTGCTAGCCTCTGCCATGATGACGGGCTACTTTCTGCGGCGGATGGAGCAGCGCATGGAGCTAGAGGACGGCGTGGCTGGAGCGGTGCGATTTTCCACTGGCGAGCCCAGCGACGCCTGCGATATTGAAGATTGAATCTCCAGCGCTAAGGTCTTGCTGTGCAGGCTTAGTATGCAGGCCTAGTACAGCAATATCTAGGCGCGATCGCCCATTGGATCAGCGGTGCGCCTAGTTGGGGAGGGTCGTCGGCCGGAGCTCAACGGTCATCACCTCTCCTTCCCTATCGATCTCGATACTCAGTGCCTTGCCGATGTTGCTAGATTCAACCCGGTCCTGCACGTCTTGAGCCGTTGCGACCTTGGCGCCATCGATGGATAGGAGAACGTCGCCGATGCGCATATCGGCTGTATCGGCCGGCGTATTAGGCATAACGCGAAGAATCAATACCCCTTCCTCAGAATTGATCTTGAGATCCCAAGGATTGTCTTCGTTGAACTGCCTTTTAGTCTCTGCAGAGAGTTCAACCATCTGAATGCCAATGTAGGGGTGCTGAACCTCTCCGTTGGAGAACAGCTCTTCGGCAATGCGCGAGGCCGTTTCGATGGGAATGGCAAAGCCCAGGCCCTGAGCATCGGCCCGAATGGCGGTGTTAATGCCAATCACCTCGCCTCGGTCATTTAGCAGCGGCCCGCCGGAGTTGCCGGGGTTAATGGCGGCATCGGTTTGAATGAAGCGCACCCGCTTGTTGGGAATCCCAACCTGGGAACTTGAGCGCTCCAAGGCACTGATAATGCCCGCCGTAACTGTGTTGTCAAGGCCGAGGGGGTTACCGATGGCGATCGCCCACTGTCCTGGTACCAGGCTCTCTGAGCTGCCCAGAGTAACTACGGGCAGGCTGTCGGCCTCAATCTTAATCACGGCAACGTCGGTAACCGGGTCGGTGCCCATCACCTGACCCTCAAAGGTGCGTCCGTCTTTAAGGGTCACTTCAACGCTGTCGGCATCGTCAACCACATGGGCGTTGGTGATCACCTGGCCATCAGCGCTGAGGATGAAGCCCGACCCCGTACCCCGCTCAACCCGCTCCGGGGTGGGGGCCTCTTCCCCAAAGAAGCGGCGAAACATAGGATTTTGGAACGCGTTTGGCAGACGGCTGGAAACGGT
Organism: Elainellaceae cyanobacterium; assembly: GCA_050331115.1. Classification (GTDB taxonomy): domain Bacteria; phylum Cyanobacteriota; class Cyanobacteriia; order CAKZMO01; family CAKZMO01; genus JBCCAG01. Next base: position 1,858 of record JBHJHD010000099.1, on the reverse strand, counting down.
GCGGGAGGAGTCGATGCGGACCACTGCAGGCCCCACCAGCTCTGCAGCGGTAGCGATAAAGTTGGAAGTGCTGCTTTGGGCGTCGGGGATTTGAAGAAGCGGGTTTGGGCTAGCCGCTAAAGATGCCGTTGGCGGCGCTATTGGCTGAAGCGTCTGCTGCGGGAGCCACTGAGCCTGGCTCACCCCCAAACCGACGCCGCCGCCAACTAAGAATGCGGCTAAAATCTGCAGCTTGTTCGAGAAAATGCCCATGGTTGTTAAACTACGTCCCTAAACCGATTATTCAGCAGCATTCTATTGCCCTTCTACTTCAGTGTAGCTGAGCGATTCTAGAAGTCGACTCGTCACCGATAACTTTCTTGACTGGACTAAAGCTTAAACGCTCAGTGTGGGCTACGTTCGCTGCTTGAAGTTGAGGAAGGCATCGAAAATGTTCCAAGTAATAGAGCCAGCGCAATACATCTATTGCGCTGGCTCTAGGCTGTTTTGCATCTGCGTCCTGCGGCATTCGCCTGCCTAAAATCTTGAGATTTCCTCGAAAGCCTATTCCTCGCTGCTGCCGCTGATCCGGAAACTTGACCGAGCTCTGCGTGCTTCTTTAAGCCTAAGTAAATTTACATATGAAGACCGGGTGATGCTCCCGACTCATAAGTATAAATAATTACAATAAAAGTATAAAAATGAACCCCTTTGGAAAAAGGTCAATCTTCACCTGGCATGAAAAATACAAATATTGACTCTATAAATAAATCCGATACAGGCATTACGACGTCGCTGGCCTTTGTTGATAGCAGCATTAATCAGTCAGACGTTTTGCTGCAGGGTCTTCAGGTTGATCGGGTGGCGATGTTAATAGACCAAGGTAATAATCTTGACCAAATTACCCAAGAGTTGAGTCAGTATCAGGATCTCGAGAGCGTACACATCATCTCTCATGGTGCCAGCGGTATCCTGCAGCTCGGCAATGTAACGCTAGACCAGGTTGCCCTAGCAGATTACCAGCCCGATATTGCACGTTGGGGTAGTGCGCTCAGCGAAAGTGGCGATCTGCTGTTCTACGGCTGTAACCTAGCAGCTAATGCCAATGGGACGGCCTTTATAGAGCAAGTTAGCCAGATTACTCAGGCGGATGTGGCGGCCTCTGATGACCTTACGGGTAGCGCAGCCCTCGGGGGCGATTGGGATCTAGAAGTGAGTACGGGAGCGATCGCCTCAACGCTCTCGGTGGAGGCCTATGACGGCACTTTGCCCATCTACAGCGGCAATACCTACCAGCTCACCAGCGGCGCTAAATCTTGGGAAGCGGCGCAGGCCGAAGCCCAGAGCCTAGGGGGTAACTTGGTGGCTATCAACGATGCGGCAGAAGAGCGCTGGCTGAAGCAAACCTTCGGCGGTGGTGAACGCCTGTGGATTGGCCTGAGCGATCGCGCTCAAGAGGGTACCTTTCGCTGGGTGAACGGCGACACGACGACCTACCGCAACTGGGCCGCTGGTGAGCCCAATGACTACAAGTTTGGGGGGGCGTTCACCGCTGGGGAGGACTACAGTTTAATGAACTGGAACGGCGCAGGGCAGTGGAACGACATGCCCAATCGCTACGCCGGCACCTTCCGCGGCATCATCGAAATTGAGCAAGATGCCCCACCCCTACCGTCCAGCAACGGTGATGGCCTTAAGGCGGAGTACTACGACAACATCGACTTTACCAACCTGAGGCTGACTCGCACTGATGCCACCGTTGATTTTGACTGGAGATTTGGGCCCCCTGCCGCTAGCATCGGCTCTAACACCTTCTCGGCCCGCTGGACCGGTCAGATCGAACCGAGATTCTCGGAGACTTACACCTTTCAAACCACTA
>JBHJHD010000098.1:0-8534 GCA_050331115.1 Elainellaceae cyanobacterium | reverse complement strand
ATGCAACCGGAGGAGTTGTCGGGCTCAATACTGCGGTTACCGAGGCGGTTGATGGCGTTAACACGGCCGTTACCGATGCAACCGGTGCAGTTGATGGCCTCAACACTGCCGTTACCGACGCAGTTGATGGTGCGACAGGTGCAGTCGACGGGCTTAACACTGCGGTTACCGACGCGGTTGACGGCGCAACTGCAGCAGATGAAGGCCTCAACACTGCTGTTACCGACGCGGTTGACGGCGTTAACACTGCCGTTACCGATGCAACCGGTGCAGTCGACGGGCTCAACACCGCGGTTACCGACGCGGTTGATGGCGCAGCGGGTGCAGTTGACGGGCTCAATACGGCTGTTGCCGACACGCTTGCCGGGGCGACAGGTGCAGTCGATGGCCTCAACACCGCCGTTACCGATGCAGTTGGTGGCGCGACAGGTGCAGTCGACGGACTCAACACTGCTGTTGCCGATACGCTTGTAGGCGCAACGGGTGCGGTCGAAGGCTTCAATACCGCCGTTGACAATGCGCTTACAGGTGCATCTGGCCTAGCCGATGAGCTATCAAGCGACATCGTCGGCGCAGCTAACGAGTTTGACACTATCCTTGCTGACGTAGCGGCTGTGGCTGGCGGGGTCGACGGCCTTCAGGCAAGCGTAGTTGACGCCGTCAACAGCCTCTCTAATATCGATGGCACAATCGACGAGTTTCTCAGCGGGTTGCAGCTTGGCCTTGAGGATGAAATTGCATCGACCATTGAGGGCGCCGTTACATCGACCATTGAGGGTGCCGTTGCATCGGCCATTGAGGGCGCCGTTACATCGGCCCTCGAAGATGAAATCGCAGCTCTTGAGAGCCAGATCGCTGCCTTAAGCGATGGCGTCCCGGAGGTCACAGGGTCTCAAGGCGGCGGTGCTGGAGATTCACCTTCGAGCGAGACTCCTGGATCGGACAACCCATCTGAAGAGGCAGAGACTCCTACTGGCTCAGACCCGCTATCTGAGTTTGAGTTTGGTCGTCGGGCTGAGCGTGAGCAGGTCTCAGACCTGTCGCAAGACAATGCTGTCTTTGGGAGTAACGAAGAGGACACGCTACGGAGTGCTGAAGAGGGCAACGTTATCTTTGGTAGACAAAATGACGACAAAATCATCGGCAGCGAGGATAGCGAGTTAATCCGAGGTGGGAATGGCAACGACGTAGTTCGAGGTGCTGGTGGTGCCGATCGCCTCTATGGGTCTAAGGGAGACGATAGAGTCGAAGGCGGCAGCGGTGATGACCTGCTTGCGGGCGGCAGCGGTGCCGATCTGCTCATCGGTGATGCTGGTAATGACGTACTCATTGGCAAGGCCGATGCCGATACCCTAACCGGCGGCGGCGGTGCCGATACGTTTGTCTACAGGGACGTATCTCAAGGCGGTGACACAATCACCGACTTTGAGAGTGATAGCGATGTCATCGACATTGCTGACATCTTCAGGCAGGCAGCGTTTGCGGGCGGTTCCCTCCGAGACCAGTTTGAATCGTTCATTCGAATCGAGCAGGTGGGCATTGATACCCGCGTCAGCATTGATGCGGATGGCAATGGCGCTGAAACTCGCTTCCAGAGCTTAGCAACGCTGACCAATGTTTCAGCTGGGATAGTGACCTCTCAAAACTTTGTTGTTGTGTAGGTCGGACTAACGCTCTAGGTTAACGCTCCAGGTATCCTCTTACCTAAATAAGCTTTGTTGTATTCAACGGGCCTAGCTGCGCTAGGCCCGTTTTTTCGTATTGCGTTGGCGCTGCTGCTTATGATTAGCTGAAGCGCAATCTAACCGCGCGATCGCCGCCACTGATAGCGGTTCCAGTCGTAAATGCCCTGAATCTCGTATTCCATCCCGTTCTCGAAGCGCACTACCGCGCTGCCGCTACTCGAAAGGCTAACCACCTGACAGGCGACCCACTCCCGCGCGCAGGGCCCCTGCTCTTGCACCCATTCCCAGAGGCCGTTTGACACCTCAATGCGATCCCCAACGGAGAGAGGAACCTGGCCGTCGTCTAGGTCGGGGGCGAGGTGCCGCTGCTCCACGCGATCGAGCCACTGCAGCCCGTAGCGATCGCGGATAAACTGCACATCGCCGGAGTTGCGATCGCTGAGCCAGTCGTTGAGTAACGCTATCTTCCAAGCGGTCGATCCGGCTTGGGCCTGAATGTAGCGTATCAGCCGCTGACGCTCTTCAGCCGTTAGCTCATCTAGCGGATTATCGCTAGAATTATCGCCCCGCTGTGACGCGTTGTCAGCCACGCCCAAATGCTGGAGCAGGGTCTGACGGAGAATTTGCTGCTGAACCGCGGTCAGGTCTTGACCCAGCGTATGACATTGATCAAAGGCGGCCTGCAGCGCTGCGATGATTTCAGACTGACTCATACTCAGACTGAACCCACAATGGGAAGTCTAGAACGTCTAAGGTAGCGCGCTACCTCAGCGCGCGTAGGTACCTCAGTTTACGACGTCAGAAGCCGTTTGTGAAATGCCGCGAATGTGGAAATCTGGCTGCCCCTATGCCTGTGGTTAATCAGCACGGTAAGCTGATTAGAGATGACGACATCATCTCCGATTTCACCTCGACGGAACTAAATCTAATGCTTGAGCTTACGACTCACCCACCGCTACGCCGCGTCGTACTCGCTAGTTTACTGACCTGCTGCCTGTGGATAGCAGGCTTCTTCTGGATGCCCTCAGCCAGCGCCCTGACTCAAATTGAGCTATTCGATGTTGACTACACCGACTGCCCTCCAGAGCTATCTACAGGCATGGTCGCCGCAGGTAGCGTTGCAGAAGCAGACTGCTATCTCGTAGTCGGTAAGGCAAGGAACACCTCGGGCAAGCCCGTCCTCAATGCCGACGTCTTTGGCCGTATCTACGACGCCAACAATAACCCTGTGTTTCAAAACCGCACTCGCCTCGGATCAATCGATGAGGTGCCGCCGGGGGTCAGCGACTTTTCCGTTCGCATTAGCGTCGCTGCAAACCAGGCTGCGCCCCTGAAGCTAGAGCAGTTTAAGGCATCAGGATTTACCGGGCGAGTGCGTCGATATTAACGCATGGTGGCTTTGCGAAGACAGATTGAACAGAATTTGTCTTCGCGAGCTAGCCAATCTTGCTCAGGCCTAGTAGGCCATGGGGTATGAGACGACGGCCTGGGCCGCTTGCGCCACGAGCCCTTGGGCGAACTGAATCGCCAGGATTGCGAGAATAGGGGAAAGATCGATACCCCCTAGAGATGGGATAAAAGAGCGGAAAACGTTGAGATAGGGATCGGTAAGCTGGCTGAGAGCCGCAAAAGGCTGGCTCATCCAGTCGATGTTGGGAAACCAGCTCAGCAAGATGCGGATAATGAGCAGCGCTGAATAAATAGAGAGAAATGACCCAATTGCTTGAGTGATTAAAACCATGGTGTCTTAAATGCTATTGGCGTGAATAATACGTAGGATTTCTATACTGCATTCTAATCTAAACCATCGGCTTGCGTTCAGGGTGGCTATCCGCTCAAGGGCCATCGTTAATCACGGCCTGATCGCCGTTATCGCTGCTAGCCTCGACGCTGTTGAGCTGTTCCCTGACGTCGTCGATCGCCTCATTGAGCTGAGCAATCTTGTCCTCTAGACTGCGGCGGGTAGACTCAATACTGCGACTGTTTGCTTGCTTGGCGGACCGCAGCGGGCCTGATTCGGTCTGTCCGGAGATTGACTCCCGATTTTTGAGGCGAGACGACGCCAAAACCCCAGTCAGGCCGCCTAAAACGCCACCTACAACGGTGCCAATTAAGAAACCGCCCATAAAGTTATTCTGCTGCTGATCCATATATCACTTATCCTGCTAGGACTATGGTGTAGGATTGCCTGACAATATCATCAATCTTCAAACTGGATCAACTTTACTGCGCCTGAGGCCCCGCTGTGCTTAAACAGTTATTAAGCGCGCCTGCATCAGGTGCCAAAGGTGCGATCGCCCGCATCGCCTAGCCCCGGCACGATAAACCCCTGCTCGTTCAGCCCTTCATCGATGGCGGCGGCGTAGATACGTACGGTTGGGTAAGCCGCACCAAGCTTCTGCAGCGCTGGCGGGGCCGTGACCACCGAAATAATTCTCACCAGCGCCGGATCTGCGCCGCGATTCACCAGCTCCTCCATCACCGTCATGATTGACCCCCCGGTCGCCAGCATGGGCTCGCTGATCAGCACCCGGGCCTCAGAATTGAACTTCTCCGGCAGCTTGTTGAGATAGCAGCTCGCCTGAAGCGTCTCTTCATCGCGCACAAGGCCCAGATGATAGATCGAAGATAGGGGCAGCAGCGCCTGGATGCCGTCCATCATCGACAGCCCGGCCCGCAAAACGGGAACGACGGCAACGGGGACTTCTGGGTTGACGAAGATGGCTTCGCAGGAGCCCAGGGGCGTTTGGACTTCTGTGGTCAAGGTGGGTAGCCAGTCTCGAATCGCCTCATAGGTGAGCCAGCGCCCCAGCTCCGTCATTGCGCTACGGAACAGGGCAGACGGGGTGGCACCGTCGCGGGCTACGCCGAGCCAGTGTCTGATTAAGGGGTGAGGCGGAACGTAGACGCGAAGTTGAGAAGCCATGGCGATAGTGGAAGAGAAATAAAATGACTATAAGGGCCTGCATCATCATACTCCCTCAGCCCAGATGCTCTCTTAGAATGCTTTAGTCAGGTAAACTGAAAGACCAAGCCTATAGAAATTTAGAGCATTGCGCCGTGCCCTCATCGCAGTCCGTAAACCAGCGAGCGAAAGACCCGTCAGCAGAACATCAGCCTGTAAAAGAGAATTCAGCAAGAGCGTACTCAATAGACAGGCCTTCCGAGTCAGAATTCGACGTCATCGTCATCGGTTCGGGCATCGGCGGACTGGTGACGGCAACGCAGCTCGCTGCTAAAGGGGCCAGCGTGCTGGTCTTAGAGCGCTACCTGATTCCGGGGGGGAGCGCGGGCTACTTTGAGCGCCAGGGCTACCGGTTTGACGTGGGGGCGTCGATGATCTTTGGCTTCGGCGACCAGGGCACCACCAACCTACTAACCCGAGCGCTAGAGGCGGTAGAGGTCTCCATAGAGACTATCCCCGACCCAGTGCAGATCCACTACCATCTGCCCGACGACCTCACCCTAAAGGTCCACCGCGACTACGAAAAGTTCATTGACGAGCTTACGGCCCGCTTTCCCCACGAGGCAAAGGGCATCCGCCAGTTCTACGACGAGTGCTGGTCGGTGTTTAACTGCCTCAACGCCATGGAGCTTTTGTCCCTCGAAGAGCCGCGCTATCTGACGCGCGTCTTCTTCCAAAATCCTCTAGCCTGCCTAGGTCTGGCGAAGTATTTACCGCAGAACGCTGGAGACGTGGCGCGGCGCTACATCTCTGACCCGGAGCTGCTGAAGTTTATCGACATGGAGTGCTACTGTTGGTCGGTCGTACCCGCCGAGCAAACCCCAATGATCAACGCCGGCATGGTGTTTAGCGATCGCCACTACGGCGGCATCAACTACCCCAAAGGCGGCGTGGGTCAGATTGCCGAAAAGCTAGCGCAGGGCCTAGAAAAGGCGGGCGGCCAGATTCACTACCGCGCCCGAGTCACGCAGATTTTAATGGAAGGGAGGCGAGCCGTGGGGGTGCAGCTCGCGACTGGAGAGACCTATCGGGCGCGGCGGGTGGTCTCTAACGCGACGCGATGGGACACCTTTGGCAAGCTGCTGCCGGAGTCTAGCAAGCCCAAAGGTCAGCAGCGGTGGGAGCAGCGCTATCAAAAGTCGCCCAGCTTCTTCAGCATGCACCTGGGCGTCAAGGCCGACCTGCTGCCACCGGGCACCGAGTGTCACCACATTTTACTAGAGGACTGGGAGCGCATAGAGTCGCCCTATGGCACCCTATTCGTCTCTATCCCGACGCTGCTCGACCCGGACCTGGCCCCGCCGGGATACCACATCATTCACGCGTTCACCCCCTGCTGGATCGATGGCTGGGCGCTGCCACAGGCTGAATATGAGCAAAAAAAAGAGGCGATCGCCGCTCAGCTCATTGAGCGGCTAGAGGCAATCTTCCCTGGCTTGGCACAGGCCCTGGACTATCAAGAGGTGGGCACTCCCCGCACCCATCGCCGGTTTTTGGGCCGCGCCGATGGCACCTACGGTCCGGTGCCGAGCCGCAAGCTGATGGGTCTGTTGGGCATGCCGTTCAACCGCACGGCGGTGCGGGGACTCTACTGCGTAGGAGACAGCACGTTTCCGGGGCAGGGCTTGAACGCGGTGGCGTTTTCTGGCTTTGCCTGCGCCCACCGGGTGGCGGTTGATTTGGGGCTGTAGCGCTGGGACTGTAGCGCTAGACTTTATCCCTCTGGGAGCCGCTATGCGAGCGGCGCGAAATGGCTCAGGCGATCGCCCGATCGCGAATGGCCACTAGGTTCTCGCACAGGTTATTGCCGAGGCGCTGCTCAATTAAGCGCACCGGGACGACGCGGCTAGGGCACACGGTGAGCTGATAGATCAAATAGGTGCCCTTTTGGGACGCCTTAGTATTGTTAGCTTTGGCGCTATTAGCTTTGGTGCTATTGGCTTTGGTGCCATTTGTGTCGCTGTCGGCGGGCTGTAGCTGCCAGCAGCCCTTGAACGTTCTAAAATCGCCCTCCACCATCTCGAAATTGAGCTGGTGGGGAAAGTGTTCAATCATGTCGAGGACGACGCGGGCGCAAAACTTGAATTTCAGCAGGCTTTGGCTGCCGATTTGCTCTAGGCGGATGCCGCCATCGGGATGGTAGATGCGGCGGCTCTCCGAGAGATTAGGGATAAAGTCGGCGAGGTGCTCGTAGTCCGTCAGGGTCTGCCAGACCCGCTCAACCGCGGCAGGAACGAGAATTCGAGCCGTCAGGAGACGGTGGCGATCGCCGGTCGCCGTCATCTGCATCTCAATGTCGCTGGGACAGTGAGAAAAATCTGCCTCGTTGTATTCGGGCGTGACGGAAGAAAGTGCCATAGATGCAGGTTGTGCTCTATTGAGTCTAGTCTATTAAACGGTCTACAGTGCGAGCCTGCGGTAATCCATATCACTATGGTTAGTAAAACCGCTGATTTCGTCAACGGCCTCAAGGCCACTCAGGTAAACGTCACCCACAACCATCCTCTAGAGGGAGCAACTTAAGCTTGCCCCTATTCTAGGCTTGTTCTCTAAAATAGACGGCGATCGCCTAGCGCCATCCTAGGAATCTGCTGAAATTTATCGACTCTTGATGTAGCGGCGAAAAGCAGCGCTGCCGCGTCAAGAGCCACATCTGGTACATCTGAGTCGTTTACCTACTTCAATGGCCAATTACCCCGCTACCCCCGACGGGCGCTATTTCGTCGTCAAAGGACGGCTCTGGCGCTGCACAAACCCAAACCTAGACGAAGCTGCCCGCCAGCGCTACGTAAAGCAGCTGATGGACGCCCGCCGTCAGGTGAAGCAGGCCAAGCAGTTGGAGGATGCGGCGGCGCTGAAGGAGGCGCGATCGCAGGTGAACCAGGCTAAGGTGGCTTTAGGGGAGCGGGGGCCGGTGTGGTGGGAGGACGATGCGCCTGATTTCAACCGGTATTTGGCCAAAAATACGCCCTACGCCGACTGGTACGCGGCGCTCTCCGATTAGGGACGGCCAAATCTAGGGTATGGATGGGGTGCTTACATCTAATTTACGGTAAGCGTTAGCCAGGCAAGTCAAGTAAATAGTGATGAATGTATGGCCAGAAGATCTCATCGAGAATATCGACTCACCTGAGTCGTTCCTTCAGTTTGTGAAGTCCTTGGAGAAGGACGCCCGAATGGACAAAGCTAAGACCTACCCTTCAGGAACTCACGGCTGGGAAAACGGAACAATCGTTGATTTCCTTGAGGCCATACACGCCTGGGGAACGGATGCAGATGCGCTGCCGCAGTCACCTTCGTGGCGGGACGTAGCGCGGCTTTTGCTCGCAGGCAAGTCATACCAGTAAGGCTCAAAGCTTACATTTTGGCTCATCCCCCGGCTGTCGTCGTCCCTATCGCGAAGTGGGACTACAGGGGGTCTCTAAAATATAGAAGCACATACAGCGTTTTTCATTCTGCTGAGGTACGGTAGCAGCAGTGGGTGAACCAGCCCAAGAGAGCAGGATGCGCCTGTTGCTCGCTGCCCAAGCCAAGATTGCTGGGTCATCAGCTTCTCGCAGACCAACGTCCTGAACTCGAAGTAAGTCAAGGTCAGGGTGGCGGAGCAGCAGGCCGCGAACGATGTCCCCGTTAAAGTTTTCATCGCTCAATAAGCTCAGCATGTTGGCGGCTACGGATGTCGTCGGGAGAGTAACCGGGCACGGATAAGGCCCAAGTCGGGTTGAATGTTAGCCAAGCGCTGCTGAACAGATTCGGCGAGTTGCTTTCTTTGGGTCAAATAGACTTCTACAGCGCCTTGGTGACGGAGGTAGTAGCCAATTGCGCTGTAGACGCCAGATAGAGAGAGGGTTGAGTAGCGATTGACGATGGATTCTGGGGATGCG
>JBHJHD010000097.1:0-15575 GCA_050331115.1 Elainellaceae cyanobacterium | reverse complement strand
AGCTCACGCGCGTCAGCATCAACCTACCCTTTGGTATCGGCGGCGCCGCTTGGGAGGCTGACCCGACTGAACGCAGGGCGGCATGGGAGCTCTACGTGGAGCTGGTGACCCGCGTCGCGGTGCAGACGCTCAGCCCGCAGGCGGGCTCGGTGCGCGAAGCGATGAATTCAATGTACAGTCTATTTGGCTCTACGCGGGAGATTTTACGTCAGGCGGGGCCAGATGTGGGGGCCTCCCACGACTCGGTGGGCGGGATTGCGATCGCGGTCTTGAACAACGGCCTGCGACCGTTTTTGTCGAAGTGGCATTCTGCGCTTCAGACGTGGGAAGCAGGTAGGTCTGAAGAAATAAGCCCTCAAGACCACGAAAAGATGTGGGAGAAAGAACCACAGATTCGGCGTGAGCTAGAACAACTACGCAATAACTTAAATGAGTACGCCCAGGCCCTAGCAGCAATATCCGGAGTCACAGAAGTATAATCAAGACCAGCTCTAGGGATAGAGTAAAGACCAAGCAACGTCAAATATTAGCAAAGACAAGATAAACTTTAAGCATTTTTCGAGTTAGTTTCCAATCCCACAAAGGCGTCGGCATAAAGGACAAATATTGACTTATGCATTTCTCTTGCCTTACTCCATTCAAGCTGAACCCAATCTGACATCTTTGATGAGGATGAGACAATAACTGCAAAGTACTCGCAGGCTTGAAGCGCGTGGTATATCTGCAGTTCTACACAGAATCGCAAGTCTAGATTTTGATAATCTATCCATACAGAATAACCAAGATTTTCAAATAATTTAGATGCTTTGATCGCGACTGTTCGGTCTACAGATGAGTAACTTATAAAAATCCTTTTTTTATGAAGAAGCATCTGGGGCCGAAATAAAGTCAAATGTGACTTTCTCATACTGCTCAGGTCTTTGATTCTCGTACGTTGTATTGATGTCAATGTTGATGCTCGGGACAAATGTGATAGCCTCAGCTACCGCAATAGAGTTATCGTCCATAACCTCTCGGGTTGAGACCTGTACCAAACAACCGTTTCTAAGATTCATAACCTTTGTACTTTTTGTAAAGCGACTATTAGAAGCCTTAGCAAGTAGCTTAAAGTTATCAGGATCACCGGTAATAGTTGGCTTTTCACCGATACTCCTAGAATATTTCTTAAACTGCTCTGTATTTTGAATGTGAGCAACTTCAAATTCCACACCGAGCATTTTTACGCGAGCTTTCTGCATGTTCTTTGCCAATGCTGATAGCAAGTCCGCAATTCCAGCGCGAAAAAGTAGAAGAGCAACTACTGCAACTGCTGGCCACGCAAAAACAGAGGCTACTTCGTACCACTCTTTTCGAGCCGGCGATACCTGTATCTGCTGTCCTGGTGCTTGGGCTGATGTATTTTGTGACGGAGCTGAAGAGCCGGAGGCTGAACCAGCATTTGGGCTCGCTACCTGGCTAGGATTAAATATGCCCGTCCCTTGAGTATTTTGGTTTTGAGCATAGACTGGATAAGCATTTAGTGAGAGAACACATATTGCAGAAAAAAGCGCTTTGATTTTCAAGATATGTATTTTCATGTTTGTCAATAATCGGTACGTATAATTTTTGAAGTCTTTTTTCTTCCGTGCCCTCTACACCTCATCCCCCAAATACCGCTCCGCGAACGCTTTTGCCGCCTCGGGGTTAATCGTCTTCAGCGCCCTAACAATCTCCAAAACCGTCTCTGCTGATGGGTCGCGCTTTTCGTTCACCCATCGGTACACGCTATTGCGCTCCACTTCGAGGACAGCGGCAAGGCGATACTGACTAACTTCGTACTCTTCAAGCACCTGCCTGAGAGCGCTTCCTGCTTTTCCCATGCCCTCAATCCTGTCAGAGGATTGCTCAATGGATAAACATCCATTCTGTTGAACGTCCGTTCTGTTGACTACATCCAAACTGACGTTTAGAATAGCAGCATCCGAACTGTTGACTATTCAGTAGAGAACGTCATGCATCAAAGCTTCCTGTCCGAAACCCTCTCCAGCGCGCAAACCACCACCCTCGAAGCTCCCCTCCAGCTCTACTCCCACCCCCAAGAAGGCCGCGAGCCCGTCAAAATCCTGATCATCGGCAGCCGCCCCGGCGTCAACACCATCGTCCACCGCCTCCACCAGCTTCGCTTCGCCGAAGTCTTCGAGTGGACCCACTTCCTCAACGTCCCGTCCACCCTTCACCCACAGCCCCACGAAGCCATGAAAGTGCTGATTCGATACCTACAGACGCAGCCGTAAACCCAAAACTCAGCCCAACAGCCCAAAGAACAAGCGATCGCCCTCACTCAACCTCAAAACCTAACCGTGCCTAAACCCTCAAGCTCCCACAAGCACCACTTTTTGGAGGGGGTCTGGGGGACACAACTGTTCCTCAGCGGGGGTTTGGGGGGCAAGCCCCAAGGCAATCGGCTTTGGCACGACCGAAACCTTATGCTTCGGGGCGTCACGCTACGCTGACGGCACCCTACGATCCTTAAACGTTGGTCTCCAGGTCCGCGATCGCCTTCCCCACCTGCGATCGCCCCCAAACCACCGTCTCTTCTTTATAGATCACCATCCCCGGCTTCGCCCCCTTCGGCTTATACACATGCTTCAGATCCGTATACACCACCGGCGCCTGCTCACTCTGCCGGGCGCGACTGTGGAACGCCGCCAAATCCGCCGCCGTCTGCAGATCAGCCTCCTGCGCCACCGCACCAGGGTCCAGCCGCAGCAGCAGGTGGCTCCCCGGAATTTCTTGGGTATGGAACCACAGGTCATACTCCGTCGCCACCTTAAAGGTCAGCTCGTCGTTCTGGCGGTTGTTGCGACCCACCCAAATCTCAAAGCCGCTGGGAGCCCGGTAGCGGTGAAACTGCGTTTTTTCCGTACGCACCTGACGCGAGGCTTCGTCTAGATAGCCCTGCTGCTGCAGCTCCTCCTGAATATCGCGCAGCGACTCTAAATCATCAGGAGCCTGATAAACCTCGGGCTGGGCGATCGCCACCTCCACCTGCTCTAGGTAGGCCATCTCAGTCTCCACATCCCGCAGCAGCGGCTCAATCGCCCCCCGCGATCGCTTCATCTTTTGATGGCGTTTGTAAAAGGCCTGGGCGTTCTGCACCGCATTTTTAGTCGGGTCGAGGGGTATCTCCACCGGCTCCCCTGTCTCAAAGTCGGCCAGCTGAATCTTGGTCATGCCGGGCTGCCACTCGTGCAGGTAGGCCATCAGCAAGTCTGCTCGCTCTCGGTACTGGTCCGCTTGGTCAGACTGCTGCAGCCGCTGTCGAAAGTCAGCCGCCTTGACCCGCAGCTTCTTTAGCAAGTTGGCGAGTTTTTGCTGAAGCTGGTGCCGGAGCTGAGCAAACTCCTGCTGGTTGAGCTGGTCTCGATAATACTGGGCCAGCAGCGCCTGGGCAGATGGGGCAGGGGCGATCGCCTCCCAAGACATTACCGTATAGCCCGCCTCCAGCCAGCCGGGGGAAAACGTTTCCTTATCTAGGGTTTGAAGCCACTCTTGCCAACGCCCAAACAGCCGCGCCCAGTCTGAGGAATCGAGGTCATCTGTAGACTGGTTTGGGTCGAGGCCAGCCGCCTGGGCCATCTGCCGCGTCAGGGATGGGCTGAGCCCCCGGTAATTTTTCAGCAGGGTCTTCCAAAGCTTGCCGGGCACCAAGCTCACCCGCTCTTGCCAGTGGGCTTGGGACTCATCGAGCCGGGGCTGAGGGTCGCGCAGCGCCGGCGGCGACTGATAGGGCTGTCCCGTTTGAATCGTCCTGACGCTCGACTGCTGTGTGCCTACCTGGTGGGCAGCGGTGACCACCTGCTGGTCGGCCGTGGTCAAAACAACGTTGCTATACTTGCCCATAATCTCAATGTAAAGATGCCACAGGCACGCTTCATCGGGGCGACGGGCAAACTGCAGGTCGAGAACGCGTTCCCAAGCTGATGTCTGAATTGAGACAAGCGCTAGTCCACCCAGCTGATGGCGAAGCTGCTGGCTAAACGTGAATGTATCGGACGTACGGGGTGGGGGTTTGCTAATGCACACCCTGGCCGCCTGGGGATGCCACGATACCGTCAGCCAGCCGCGCCCTTTAAGGGTCCTGAGGGCCAGCGCTACGGAGAAGCGATCGCGCTGGTAAACCTGCTCTAGGCGGGACGGCAGCCAATCTCGACGCAGCTCAGCACAAATTGCCGTCAGTGTTGTGAAGTCGACCGTCTGCACTAACTGTCTGCACTAGTAATGTTTAGCGATTATCAGCAGTATTCAGCTGCACGAACAAGATTCCGTAAACTACGCCACACATCCTAGGTGATTACGCAGAATATCGCCAGAATGGTATCAAATTTAACCTGCAAGTCATCAGCTTAAGCTGCTATGGATATTAAGCTAATCAACATTGGATTTGGCAATATTGTCTCCGCAAACCGCGTGATTGCGATCGTCAGCCCCGAGTCCGCTCCCATTAAGCGTATCATTAGTGATGCCCGAGAGCGAGGTGAGCTGATCGACGCGACCTATGGCCGCCGCACAAGAGCAGTAATTATCACAGACTCAGGGCATATTGTTTTGTCGGCAATTCAGCCAGAAACGGTGGCCCATCGCTTCATCAGTAGTAAAGAGTATCAAAATGGCAACCAGTGATTAGGGCTTCAGATTGCACAGACGGCTAGCTTAAGCCCGTTGAAATCGGCAAAAGGTTTGTAAAATGAAGTTTTAGGCAGAGAATATGTAATTTTGTGAGTATGAAGAGCAGAATTCTTCAATGTAAACCTATGCCTTTTGGTACAATGCGTGAAGAAATTGGTATGGCAACCAATTTACGGTCGCTGCAAGTGACTTGACCATCCCGTCAGGAATTTTCAACCGCAGGCGTGGAGCTATAGGCATTGAGTATCGCGCTCAACGATCCCGTTATGTGAGTTCTGTGTCTGTATCCACTTAGTATTGTGATTTTGTAGCGTAGTTGCTCATGGTAATAAACAATGCCTCCCTATCTGAGATAGGACACGATCTACCCAAGGTTGCGCACATGTTTCTTGTTATTGATGACCACGATATGGTCTTAGACGGTACTCTCAGCAGACTGCAGAGCCGATATCCAGACACCGAAATTGTGACGGCCCAGAGCGCTGAAGACACCCTCAATCATCTGCAGCAGGGGACACCTGATCTGGTGCTGCTCGACCTGTCTATTCCGCAAAGCGCTGGGGAAGACGCGCAGGTCGACGTGGGGCTACAGCTGCTGCGATCGCTGATGACCCAGTACCCAGAGCTCAACATCACGGTACAGAGCAGCTACGTCAAGGCGCTCGTGAGGGTTGTTCACGACATCGAAAGCCACGCGGGTGGGTTTACCGTCGCCAACAAGACGCTGCCGGCCCAGGAGATGCTGGCCCGGGTAGACTGGGCCCTACAGGGACTCACCCACACCAAAGACATCGACGGCATGCGGGCCGGCCTTGAGATCAAGCCCGAGTGGTTTGAGGTGCTGCACCTCGCCTTTAAGGAAGGACTGCAGGATAAGGCTATAGCCCAACGCATGTCCATCTCTGAGCGCACCGTCCGCCTCTACTGGAGCAAGGTGTACGATGTACTTGGAATTTACCCGGAAGACGGGCGTCGAGACGGAAAAAATATTAGAATTCAAACTGAAATCAAGGCCCGCGAGCTCGGGCTGATTGACTAGGGCGAGTCTGACATCGGAAGGCGCGCTATGCCTCGGCAAATTCCCTTCGCTAAACAAGCAGCGGACCTGCTGCTCCGCGTACTGCCCGGCCTTGGGGTGACCGGCTTGGTCATCGGGGCTCGGGTATTGGGCCTCTTAGAGCCCTTAGAGTTATTTGCCTTTGACAGGCTGCTGCTGACGCGCCCCTCAGAAGCGCCTAGCGAGCGGGTTACCGTCATCAAGATCGATGAAGCTGACGTCGAGGCAATGGGCGGCTACCCCATCCCCCAGGACACGCTGGCAAACCTTGTAGAGCAGGTCCAGCAATATCAGCCTGCGGTTATTGGGGTCAACATCCTCAGCGACCTGCTGAATGAAGACTCATCCCCTCAGCTCAGTGAGCAGTTTCAAAAGAACCCGACCCTGTTTGCAGCCGACAAAGTGCTGCTGCCTCAGATTGCCCCCCCAGACGGGGTGCCGCCAGAGCAGGTGGGCTTCTCCGACATCTACGTCGACAACCAAGATAGCCACCTGCGCCGCATCATTCTCGGCGTAAGCGACCCGCTAGAGCCAAGTAACTATAAGTTCTCATTTGCGATTCGGCTCGCGCAATCTTACCTTAAGCGGTATGACTATGAGCTAGACAACGGCGTCGCTGACCCGATCACAATGCGATTCGGAGAGGCCGAAATTCCGCGGCTCAACTCGCGCTCGGGGGGATATGTCGGCGGCATTCAAGACAACGGCGTCCAGACGCTGATGAACTTCCGCAGCGGTCCCAACCCGTTTCCAGTTCTACGGATCCAGGATCTAGCTTCTTCCGAACAGGCCGACGCCTTGATTAAAGATCGAATTGTCATCATCGGCGTCTCCGATGTGCAGATTCGCCCCCCCATCAGAACCGACGCGATCGCCGTCAGCCAGCCCGACGGAACCCGGCAAAACAGAGTTGACGCCGTAGACATTCAGGCCCACGCGGTCAGTCAAATCCTCAGCGCCACCCTTGACAATCGGGCCCTGCTCAGAACCTGGTCCGAACCCTGGGAGTACGCCTGGATTTTGCTTTGGAGCGCCGTGGGCCTCGCCGTTTGGGTACGGCTCAATGCCCCAAGCCGAATCTTGCTGTATATCCTTACCGCAGGCGGCCTCGTTGCCGGCATCAGCTACGCCGCTATCCTAACAGGCACCTGGATTCCGCTCGTGCCCCCCCTGCTGCTCGTGGCCTTTAATGGGTTTGAGTGCATCATCCTTAACGAGTATCAAGGCCTGCAGGCCCGCAGCCGCGAGCGGCGACGCATCGCCAGCGAGCGCCAGCGCACCATTAAGCAGGCCTTCAACATTATTCACAACGGGCCGCTGCAAAACTTAGCCAGCCTAATGCGCTCCACCCAGGATGAGGACCTCCCAAAAAATCAGCTGGTCGACCAGCTGATCGCGCTCGACGCAGAAATTCGTCAGATCAGCGACTACTTGATTAGCGAAGCGTTTACGAAAGAGAGTAGCTTCTACCTGCAGAACGACTCCAAGCTAGATCTGAAGCTGCCGCTGCATGAGCTGTTCTATCAGGTATTTAGCAAAACTCTGGAGCGAGACCTGATCGGATTTCGCGATATCAAAATTAAGATGCGCTCCTTTGATCCCCTAGACGAGAATAACCTCGATTTTAACCGTAAGCGGGAGCTCTGCCGCTTCTTAGAGGAAATGCTGTGCAACATTGGCAAGCACGCCATCGGCACCTCGCGGGTCCAGGCCATCGGCAGAGTCGATAGCGGCCGCTATGTGCTGCGCGTCGAGGATAACGGACCGGGCTTCTCGTCGGGCCGCAAGGGAGAAGGGACTAAGCAGGCCTACGGCATTGCCTCTCGCCTGGGCGGAGCCTTTAAGCGTCAGTCCAACAACAGCCGCAAGGGCACCGACTGCGAACTCACCTGGCCCTTAAAATCCACGTAAGCTTAGAGGTAAGCTCAGAGTAAATCTATGATCAATACATTAGTGGTCGCCACAGGAAACCCCGGTAAGGTGGCTGAGATGGAAGCCTACCTCAAACCGCTGCAGATAGCCCTGCTTTTGAAGCCGCAGCACATCGAGGTGGATGAAACCGGCAGTACCTTTATGGAAAACGCCCGCCTTAAAGCATCTCAGGTGGCTAAAACCCTGAATCAGTGGGCGATCGCCGATGATTCGGGGCTCCAGGTGGACGCATTGGGCGGAGCGCCGGGCATCTACTCAGCCCGCTACGCCGCTACGCCCAAAGCCTGCATCGAGCGGCTGCTTAAAGAGCTGGCGGGAGCAAGCGATCGCAGCGCCCAGTTTAGGTGCGCCATTGCCATTGCTGATCCCCAAGGGAACGTTGCAATAGACGCGGAGGGCGTCTGCCCTGGGCAAATTCTAGAGCAGCCCCGGGGCGAAGGGGGATTTGGCTACGATCCTGTCTTTTACGTCTCCTCAGAAGGCATGACCTTCTCAGAAATGCCGCCCGCCCTCAAGGATGAGGTGAGCCACCGGGGAAGGGCCTTTCAAGCGCTGATGCCCGCTCTCAAGGCGCTGCTGGGCTAAGCCGCAGTTTAGATCGCCTCGATATCTCTTTCACCGGTGCGAATGCGAACAATCTCGTCCACGGGCGAGACAAAAATCTTGCCGTCGCCAATTTCCCCCGTGCGGGCCGCTGAAATGATTTTCTCGACCACCATATCGGCCTGGGCGTTTTCCACCACAATTTCGACCTTGAGCTTCTGCAGAAACTCGACGGTATACTCCGAGCCACGATATCGCTCGGTCTGCCCTTTCTGACGGCCAAAGCCACGCACCTCCGACACCGTCATGCCCACAATACCGGCGTTAACCAGGGCAATTTTGACCTCGTCAAGCTTAAAGGGGCGAATAATCGCTTCAATCTTCTTCATCTGCTAGCTACTCCTACACATCTGATGGCTAGTCTACCGCCATCGCCTCACCGTTTCTAGCACCGCCCCTCCCCCAGCGGTTGTTACAGGCGATACCGTTCCGGTTTGCGGGTCTGTCTCCCCTTGGCAGCGGCTAGGGCGAATTCCAGGCGGGATGGTTCATCAGCGCCGCCATCACCCGGACCCCGCGCAGCTGGTTCGACAGCGGCAGATGGCCGCGCGGCGCCGATAGACTCCAGGTAAATTCACCTGGGTATCGGGTCCAGGTTTCGCTGCGCCAGCCAATCTTGGGCCAAAGGCGATCCCAGTTTTGACCCAAGCCAAGCCAGAGGTCGCGCTGCACAGAGAAGCCAAACTTGTCTTGGGAAAAGATGCGCCAGAGGTTGTCGATTGTGGTTAGATCGGCGACTGGAAACTGATTGACCTCTGAGAAATAAAGCCACTTGCGGTCTACCGCTGCCGCACCGGCTAGCTCGCAGAGCTTTTCTAGGGTGAAGCGGTCGGCGGCCTGGAACTCTTGAGCAATCAGGCTCTGGCGCAAAGGACCGTAGTCAATGCTGCGATCGCTGGGCATGGAGACCAGGGCCTCGGTCAGCGCTTTGAGGTCACCGTCAACATTGGGCCGTTGGGCCAGCATCTGCAGGGCGTAGCCTTCCGCAGGCGTAGCCGCCCCAGAATTCGCCCCAGAATTCGCTTCAGACCGCTGCTTGAGAAACGTCACCAGCACCGCCGACTGCCCCGCTTCCGCAACGGTATCGATGAGCTGTAGCTGCCGCTTAAGCGCGCTGCTGCACAGCTGCTCAACGATATGCTCGGGTAGACCTGCTTTACCCTCGGCGGCTACACCGGTGGCGGTATCGGAAACGGATGAAATCAAGTCATTCATAGTATCGAGGCGACGAGGATCTATCACCGAAATATCTATCCAACTGAGGATAAGCTTATGCAATGTAGCGCAAGCAAAGGTGCAGGCTGCGGGAATCAATCCTTATTTTAATGGGTATTCATACCGATTCGACGCGCAGAGCATCAGTTAACGCAATACTTAGCATCAAGGGCGGCATCCAAAGGCCCTATTTCAAGCCCCTATTCCAAGTCACTGCCCGCGCTGCGGCGGGTCACTTGCGGCGGGTCACTTGCAGCGGGTCACTGCGGCAGGCGATCGCGAGCCGGTTCTAAAATTCGCTCTATGATGGCGGAGGTCGACGAGGGCACCTCTATCTCAATTAGCTCAATCCGTCCGCCGTACTCTATTACCACCGCCGCTTCCGGCAGGGTCTCAATTTGGTAGTCACCGCCCTTCACATAGACATCAGGCCGCAGCGCTTTCACAAGGGCCATGGCCGTCGTCTCAGGAAAGATGACTACAGCATCTACCGCCCGTAGGGCAGCAACCACCTCAGCGCGGCCCTGCTCTGGCACAATAGGGCGCGGGGGCCGACCGACCGCAGCAGGCTTAATCTGCTGCACGGAGCGATCGCTGTTGAGGCCCACGACTAAAGCAGCCCCCAGGGCTCGGGCCGCGGTGAGGTAGCGCACGTGGCCGGCGTGCAGCAGATCAAAGCAGCCGTTGGTGACCACCAAGGGACGCCAGCGCTGGGGCTGGGCAGCGATCGCCTGCTGCAGGGCGCTCAGAGTATATAGGCCGGGAACCGAAGGCATAGAGCGCAAAAGACGGCGACATCACTATTCACGTTATCCTGTTTTCGGTCCAGCTAGCGCCCCAAATCATAGCGCCCTAAACCATGCCGATTCGCCAGAGCCCCAGTCCGCATCATTACCGCGATCGCCGCAGGTCCTATTCGTGGGTAGCGGTCTCGCCTGGGCTAATGGTGCTTGCTATCACGCTAGTGGGTGCCGGGCTGCGGCTCTGGCATCTGGGCGATAAGTCCCTCTGGCTCGACGAGGTGATCGCGGCGCTGTTTAGCCTAGGGCGACGGCTCGAAGACGTGCCGCTCGACCAGGCCTTTTCGCTAGAGACAATAGAGACTTTATTCACCTACCGTCCCGGCCTCTCCTGCGGACAGATCGCGCAGACGGTGGCCACTCAGTCAGTACACCCGCCGCTGTTCTTCTGTCTGCTCTACAGCTGGATGGGGTGGCTGCTGCCCCACAGCCAAAACTGGGTATGGGCGCTGCGGGCCTTGCCTGCCCTACTCGGCATCCTCATGGTGCCGCTGGGGTACTGGCTCGGTCGGCTAGCATTGTCGCCCCAAGCAGGGCCGAAAACAGGGCTAACAGCGGCGGCGCTGGTAGCGGTCTCCCCGTTTGCCGTCTATCTCTCCCAGGAGGCGCGCCACTACACGCTGCCGATGGCGCTCATTGCCGTGGCGCTGGCGCTGCTGCTGCACCTCCAGCGGGCGATGGGCGGCGGGGCCAAGCCCTGGGTGGTGCGCGGACTGCTGCTGGCCTGGGTGCTGGTCAACAGCATCGGGCTCTATGTGCACTATTTCTTTTTGCTGACCGTAATTGCCCAGGTCGCTGCCATCGGGCTATGGCTGGGGCGATCGCTAGTGACGCCGCGCCGCATACCGGATTCGCGCCGTGCGCCTGAGCAGGCCGTGGCGATGCGCACCTATATTAGGGATACCGGCATCGCCATCCTGGTCATTGCCCTCAGCTATTTGCCCTGGCTGCCCACGATGCTAGGCCACCTCAGCCGCCCCGAGACCGACTGGCTGAAGCCCTACAACCCCGACTGGCGCGATCGCCTAGCGCCGCTGTACCAGATTCCCAGCGGCTGGATTCTTTCGGTTGTCGCCCTCCCAATTGAGGCCCAGCCCGCGGCGATCGCCACTCCTGCCGCGATTGTCATGCTGATTGTGAGCGCCATCATTGGCTGGCATACCCTGCGGGGGCTGTGGCGGCTACGTCGCTCTCCCACGGTTGGGCTGTTGGCCACCTTCGTGGCGGCGGTACTGCTGCAGTTCTTGGCGATCGTCTACATCCTGGATAAAGACATCACCGCCATCCCCCGCTACAACTTCGTGTACTACCCAGGACTGGTGGTGCTGGTCGCGGCTGGGCTGACAGCAGCGCCTGAGCCCAGCGACGCCCCCAAGGTAATCCTGCCATCAAGGCCACCGAACTGGGGGCCCGCGCCGCTGACGGTAGCGCTAATCGCTGGGATGCTCAGCAGCCTGCTTGTGGTCCACGGTCTCGTCTTTCAGAAGGGATATTATCCCGCTAGGGTGGCACAGGATATAGCTTTTGAGGCCGATACGCCCGTCTTTGTGGCGGTGAGCTACCAATCGCTGCAGGAGGTGGCCCTGGGGCTGAGCTTCGCTAGGGCACTGCGCCAGCAGCGTAGTGATGACGAGACCGATCGCCCGGTGGCCATCGCGTTTATCGATCGCAAAGGCGGCTACGGACCAGTGTGGCGTCAGTTTCCAGAGCTGCAGCCTGACCTACCCCTGCCGCTCAACCTTTGGGTTATCGCCTCACCAGGCATGAAGACTAAGGACTACCCGAAGCGACTACGGCTGCACACCCCATCAGGGCGCGCCCGCTGCGTCATCGTGCCCGAGCGCTTCAGCCGCATTGGCTTTCCCTACCAGCTGTTTCGCTGCCAGCGACCAGGGCAAGCCCTGGAGGAGTAGCAGCAGGGCAGACGTAATAGGGGGCCGTGAGAGGGAGCCTCAGCGCCTAGCGGCTAAACATTTGCAGGCTGTCAATGTAGTTGGACGGGTCCCGAGCCACCCAGCCCATCTCAGAATTTTCTCGAACTTCAAAGTGCAGGTGTGGTGAGGTCGCCGCCGACTGCCCCGATGTGGCGATCGCGTCCCCCCGCGCCACAGACTGACCCACACTCACCTGAATTTCCCCGAGCTGAGCATAGCGGCTCTGCAACCCGTCTTGATGGTTGATCACCACCAGGTTGCCGTAGCTCCCCTGGCTGCCCGCGAAAGCGACGACACCCCCCTCTACAGCCAGCACCGGAGTCCCCATAGCGGCCTCTAAATCGACGCCGCTGTGAAACTCTACGTCATCTTGAGCCGCATTGACGCGCCAGCCGTAGTCCGCAATTACAGCGGCGGTCTCAGGTAAAGGATAGCCCGGCAGCTGAACGGATAGAGCCTGGCCGTCGCGGGGAGACCAGTTTACCCCGGGCACAAAGACGACCTCGGCGATGTCTTGGCAGCCGTTGAGCTCGAACAGGACGTCAGCCCGGACCCCGTAGCGATCGCCCAAGTCTTGCCAAGTCATGCCGGGGCTAGGGCGGGTGATGACACCGTTGTAGGGGGGGATCTGCAGGGTCATCCCCGGCGACAGGGTGCGATTGGCAAGGTCAGGGTTGAGGCCAATGAGCGTTGCCGGCAGCAGCGTGTAGTCGCGGGCGATGGTCTCTAAGGTCTCACCCGAGGTTACCCGGTGCTCTGTCAAACGGGAAAGTACTGGGGGCGGGCAGGCGCTTGCGTTGGGTTCGTCAGCTCGCGCAGCAAGGGGTAGGATTATCCCAGCGATCGCGGCCGTGGTTGCGACTGTACTCGCAGCGGCGTAGGCCAGTCGCCACGCGGCAGAGCATAGGTTAGCTTGCAGACCGCCACCGCGGCAGAGCTTTGGAGTGTGTAGCGCTTTACGAGAGCTGGGCATAAGCGATTTGAAGTTAGAAATAAAACTGCGGGAGCCCTTCAACTTTGATCCGATCTTCAGGGGCTCTCATCCGGAAAATCTCTCCTCTAGCAATCTTAAAATGAATAGCGGAAGAGCGGGCTAGCCCTACTCCTCCGCTATTCGGAAATTTCATCAAACGGTGAGGCTAGGCATCCCAGCGCAGGATTTCTCCAGACGGCAGGTCAACGCCATACAGACGATCGTCTGGACCCATCTTCATATCAACGACAAAGGGGATATCAGAGTCGAACACCTGAACATTCGTGACCTGGCGATCGCTGTCCAGCGTGGCAGCATAGAGCGTGCCGCCGTTAACGTCACCGAATATGAGCGTATTGTCGTTGTAAAAGTCCCCAACGGTGATGGCGTTGGCCCTATCTGGATTCCCATGGGTTCTAGACAAGATAGGGAATACGGCTGCCGCGTCTCCTGGCTCATTTCGATTGCCGTTGCTGTAGAAGGAGATAGCTTGGGGTAGATCCTGGTAGCTCCCAGTCTGATTCGGCCCCTCTAGATAGGGCCAGCCAAAGTTTGAGCCCGCGACGCCTGTGTTGATTTCCTCAAAGCTGTTCCAGCCCACATCACCAATCACAGGTCGGTCGGTGACGGGGTCTATCGCTACCCGGAACGGGTTACGCATGCCGTAGTAGAATACCTTAGACGCGTTGCTGTCGACATCGCCATTGTAGAAAGGATTGCTGGCAACGCCGTCCCCTGTGATCGGGTCGATGCGCAGCACCTTACCCGAGAGGTTGTTGACGTCCTGAACGCGAACGGTGCGCGGGTCGGCAAAGTTGTAGGAGGTGCCGTCCCCGTTTGAGAGGTACAGGTAGCCATCAGCCCCAAACTCTAAATCGCCGATGGAGTGGGATTCACTGTCGGTGGCAAGGTAGTCACGGATGTTTTGGTTTTGGATTCCGGGGCGGTCGGGGTCATTGTCCTGATTGCCTAGGTCAATGGTCGCAGTTGCGGGAACCGTTGACCCGATGATGCCTGACGGTGGAATAGCGGTATTGCCTGTGCTATTTCCATCGGGACTGCTGGTATATTCCCAGGTGCTGTTGGTGCCTGCCAGAACGACCAGGCTATCCGGGTCGGCAACCATCGTGCCGGGGTCGACGCTCACCCTCACCATGCGAGAGGGGCGGTTGCCGCGGCCGTCGGGTCCGGCTAAGCCCGTGTTTCCGGCGGTTTCCGGCGGGTCATAGGTGTAGAGCAGATAGATATATGGAGTATTAGGAAAATCGGGGTGAACGGCCAGTCCCAGCAGGCCGCGACCGCCGCGAGTGCCATTTACCTGGTCTGAGATATCGATCAAAGGCGCGGCCCGCAGGGTGCCGTCGTCGACAACTTTGACCACGCCGTCCTTCTGGGCCACCAGCATGTAGCGCCCATCGGGCGTCCAGTCGAGGGTTGTCGGCTGGATTAGCCCAGAGACTGCTGTGGTTCGGGTCAAATCCCCCAGCTCAAGGTCGTTGTTCAAAATCGTGACGGTAGTCGTTTGGCTTCCCAGCAGCGCTCCCGCCGGGTTGCTCAACGTCACAGCAAAGGTTTCGTTACTTTCAACCGAGGTGTCATTAAGAATGGGAACGGCGATTGTTTGGCTCGTCTGCCCCGCCGCAAAGGTGAGCCTACCGGATGTCGCAGTGTAGTCTGTACCAGCGCTAGCCGTGCCGTCGCTGGTGCCAAAGTCTACCGCCGCTGAACCAGAAACGTCTCCACTCCGCTGCACCGTAACCGTGGCGATCGCGTCTGTTTCTGACACGGTTACGGGGGCGGCATCGATCGAAAGCTCTGCGGGACTATCGTCTTCCACAATAGTGACTAAAACAGTGCGGAGGGTACCCAGGGCACCTACGCTTGGATTTTGCAGCCCCACGGCAAAGGTTTCGCTCCCTTCAAAGGCGGTATCGTTGATGATGGGGATCGTGAAGGACGCTTCGGCCTGTCCAGGCTCGAATATAATCTGCCCCGTGTTCGGTCGCCCATCGAAGGTCGGTACGGTATAGTCGGCACCGGCTTCGGCAGCACCGTCTCCGCCGATCTCGTTCGTCGTATACTCAAGGGTCGCTCGTGATTGAGGGTCTCCTGTGCGCACTGCGGTAACGGAATCTGTCACGGCAGCTACATTGACGAAGATGGTTTAGATGCACTGCAGGGAGAACCGCTTGCTTTCCGAGCGATCGCTGTAGAGCTGGGACTGGGGGACAATTTCGAGCGGTTGGCTAGCACTTGACCAGTACAGCTGAGACAATGCTGCTCCCCCGTTCTCGTAGTACTCCAGCCGAATGTCATACTTCTGACCCGCCTGCAGGGTGATAGTGCCAGTATGGTCGGTGGCGGGCTGGTCAATAAACTTGTCGACGATTAGC
>JBHJHD010000096.1:0-30738 GCA_050331115.1 Elainellaceae cyanobacterium | reverse complement strand
AGCTCTTTTTGCTTTCGCTGTCGCTGTCGCTGTCGCTGTCGCTGTCGCTGTCGCTGGCGCTGGCGCTTTCGCTGTCGCTTTCGCTTTCGCTGTCGCTGTCGCTGGCGCTGGCGCTGTCGCTGTCGCTGGCGCTGTCGCTGTCGCTGTCGCTGTCGCTGTCGCTGGCGCTGTCGCTGTCGCTGTCGCTGGCGCTGTCGCTGTCGCTATCGCTGTTACTGGCGCTATCGCTGGTGCTGGTGCTTTTGCTTTCACTGATTCAAAGGCGATCACCCTCGCCGTCCTTCTCACCCTCCTCGCCACTATTGTCAACATCCTCATCAGCCGCCGCGCCCTCAACGGCGACCCCCGCGATCGCCTCATCCGCGACGTTGCTGTTTGGTTCGGCTCCTTGGGCGGCACCAGCTTCCGCAACGCCGACCTCACCGATGCCGACTTTACAGAGGCCACCCTCAAAAACGCTAACTTCACAGGCGCTACCCTCACCCGCACCAGCTTCCATCTCGCCAAAAAGCTTAACCTGGTCCGCCTCGGCAAAACCATCCTAACTGACTACGCAATTCTCACCCTACTCACCACCCATCGCGGCAGCGGCCAAGACTACACCGGCAAATCCCTAAAGGGCGCAAACATAGCCGGAGCCGACCTCACAGACGCCATTTTTACCGAAGCCGACCTCAGCCAAGCCGACCTCACCGGGGCAAGTCTCAGCAGGGCCACCCTCACCAAAACCCAGGCCCTCGCCACCCAGTTCCGCCAAGCCGACCTCACCGGAGCCTGCCTCGAAGCCTGGAACATCGACAGCACCACCCAACTAGACGGCGCGGTCTGCGAGCACGTCTACCTACTGCGCAACCAGCAGGAGCGCCGCCCCAGCAGCGGCACCTTTCAACCGGGCGAATTCACCAAGCTGTTCCAAGAAGTGCTCAACACCGTTGATCTCATCTTCCGCGACGGGCTGGACTGGAAGGCGTTTGTGCAGACGTTAGACCAGGTGCAGGTAGAGCATCAGGGGGCGAATTTGGGTATCCAGGCCATTGAGAATAAGGGCGATGGCGTGGTGGTCGTCAAGCTCAACGCCGCCCCCACTGCCGATAAAGCCGCCATCCATCAGCGGTTTCAGCAGCAGTATCAAAAGCAGCTCAAAGCCGTGAAGCAGCGCTACCAAAAGCAGCTCAAAGCCATGGAGCGCGACTACCAAACCAACATTCAGCACAAAGACCAGCTCATTCAGCTTCACCAGCAGCAAAGCGCCGATCTACGAAACATTGTCGAAATTCAAGCTCAACAGCCCATCACCGTTCACAACACAAGTACCGCCATGCAAGGAAACGACCAAAGCCAAAACTTCCAAGGCGACGTTAGCATCAACGCCCAAAGCTCTGTCGTCAACCTGCGTGACATCAGCGGCCAGGTCACCAACCAAATCCAGCAGCTCCCCGACAGCTCCCCGGACCAGCCCAGTCTCAAAGCGCTGCTGGCCCAGCTTAAAACTGCCATTGACGGCGACGATATAGCCGACGAGACCAAAGCCGACGCCCTAGCCGAAGTCTCCGAACTCGCCGCCGCAGGTCAAGCCCCCCAGCAGCCCGCCGCCCAAAAAACCGCTAAGCGATCGCTCAACGCCCTCAAGGGCATCGTCTCTGGTTTGTCGGATGCCTCCAAACTCGCGATCGCCTGCGAAAAGCTGCTGCCGCTAATTATGGGTGCTTTCGCGCTGTAGTCTTTGTCCAAAAAACCCAGTTTACCGAGGAAGCATGTCACTTTTATAGACGCCACCGAATGCCCTCATCCCCCAGCCCCTTCTCCCAAATCTGGGAGAAGGGGTGCAAGTGATCCAAGCCCCTCTCCCAGATTTGGGAGAGGGATTCAGGGTGAGGGCTCAAATGACGTGATCCCGTTCACCGATGCGTAAGCTAGGCTGGAGTGCCAGCGTAACCCAGCAAATCTATCAATTTTCCCTCTTCAAAATCCCAACCAAAACTCGCACCAGATCTTCTAAATCATCTGGCACCCGATAGCCGCCAATATCTTGAGTAATTGACTTTGCGTCCCCATCCAACACCCCAAACACCCAGAGGCTCCCAATCGTCACCGCGCCATAGATTTTTTTGGGTGCGTCCTCTGTCATCGCTAGCGCAACCATCTCAGCCGCTAGCTGGCTAAACCCTCGGGTGATGTCGTCGCGCTTCGCCTCCACAACGACAATCTGCGTCTCAGCGCGAATCAAATAATCCAGGCTGCCCTGCAGCCAATTGTTCACTTTCAGCGAATACTCAAACCGCAGGGTTTGGTTGCAAGCTGCCGCCACCTCCATCAAAATCGGGGCGACTAGCACCTCCCGCTTAGCCACCTCACTCGTAAGCTGCACGTGGGGCAGCACCCGCTCAATCCTGCGCTTCAGCCCCTCTAGCTCAGGCAGCTCGTCAGTTGTTTTAGGCAGCGCCATTCGCGCTTGAGCATAGCGGTACCCTAGCGCCTGAACAATCTCGTCCGTATCATGAGGCAGCTCAAAGTAGGAGCGAAATGTATAGCTACTGTCCTTTTTTAGAATGGCTACCATTAGCGACTCCTTTGGCAGTGCGTTGTAAGCAAACTCAAGAGCGCCACGCGTAAACTACAGTCAATCGTCATCGCTCAATTGTCACATGGACATATCGAAATTGTGCGCGATCGCCCCCCAAATTGCCCCTGCAGAGAAATTCCGCTAGTACGGTTGTCATCGTTTCCAACATCCGCTACAGTTCTTAGCCAGGGACGCAAAACGCGCCCTGCATATACGACGCCCAATACTTTAGCGCGCCCCCTGGAAGTGACGTCAACACAACCAGGGGACTAGCCCCGAGCTGATATCCGCAGCGCGGAGGCTGCCCTTGATCTTATCCTGTGGCAGCCACCTCGTTTCATGACGCAACGGGTGGCTGAACGATTTGGGCGTCTTCCTTCAAACCACAGGACACACCAATGACATACCTCATCCTGCCCCCCGACGCGCTCGGGGCGGCACCGCTCAGCCTATCCGGACAACGCCTCAGCGAATTCATAGAGGGCCACCCCGCCCCCCGTACGGGCGACTGGCCAGTCGCCCCCTACACAATTTCCGAGCCCAATTTCTACCCCCTGCAGATCCTCGCCCTGGGCTATCCCTACGCCGTAGACAACTGCCGTCTGCGGCTGCACAAGCTGGGCTACGCCGACCCCAACGACTGGTCCATCCCGCTGCCCATCATCCGCAGCACCGAGGTCATCCGCGCCGCCCGCCCCGGCGACATCATGCGCATCCTTACCAAGCGCATCGCCAAACCGTAGCCCGTATAGCCCGCTTAGGTTGGGTTGGAGACTAGATCGCGGCATGCTTGATTCTCCTTTCTCGTCTGCGTTACCCAATCCTGAGCGCCCGCTAGGCTGATTTTTGAAGACCTTGGGATAAGCTAGAAAAAAAGTATTGGGCAATAAAGACGTGAGTGACTTTGACTACGATCTAATCATCATCGGCGCAGGTGTCGGCGGTCACGGCGCAGCGCTGCACGCCGTCGCCTGCGGGTTGAAAACCGCCATCATCGAAGCGGCAGATATGGGGGGCACCTGCGTCAACCGAGGCTGCATTCCCTCTAAAGCCCTGCTGGCGGCGTCGGGGCGGGTGCGCGAGCTGCAGGATAAGCATCACCTGCAGTCCCTCGGGGTCCACGTCGGCGACGTCAGCTTCGACCGGGAGGCGATCGCCGGTCATGCCAGCACCATGGTCTCTAAGCTGCGGGGCGACCTCACCAACAGCCTCACCAAGCTCAAGGTCGACACCATTCGCGGCTGGGCCTCATTAGCCGGCCCGCAGAAGGTTACCATCACCACCGACACAGGCGAGACGACGATTACCGGACGGGACATCATCCTGGCCCCCGGCTCCGTGCCTTTTGTGCCCCCCGGCATCGAGCTAGACGGCAAGACCGTATTCACCAGCGACGACGCCATCAAGCTTGACTGGGTCCCCGACTGGATTGCTATTGTCGGCAGCGGCTACATCGGCCTAGAGTTCTCTGATGTCTATACGGCCCTGGGGTCTGAGGTCACCCTAATCGAAGCTTTAGATAACCTGATGCCCGGCTTCGACCCCGACATTGCCAAGCAGGCCCAGCGGGTGCTAATCAAGCCGCGCGACATTGAGACCCGCACTGGGGTATTGGCGATGTCGGTGCGCCCTGGCTTCCCAGTGACCATCGAGCTAGCGGACGCCAAGACCAAAGAAATCGTAGACGTGCTAGAAGTGGACGCCTGCCTCGTCGCCACGGGCCGCGTCCCCGCGACCAAGAACCTAGGGCTAGAGGCGGTGAGCGTGGAGACCGACCGCCGCGGCTACCTTCCCGTTGACGACCACCTAGCGGTGCTCTCCGAAGACAGCCCGGTACCCCACCTGTGGGCCATCGGCGACGCCACCGGCAAAATGATGCTGGCCCACGCCGCCTCCGCCCAGGGCATTGCCGTGGTGGAGACTATCTGCGGCCGCGATCGCGCTGTAGACTACCGCAGTATCCCCGCCGCCGCCTTTACCCACCCAGAGATTAGCTTTGTGGGCCTGACGGAGCCCGCTGCCAAAGACTACGCCAAGGAGCATGGGTTCGACGTTGCCTCAGTGCGGGCCTACTTCAAAGGCAACTCTAAGGCGCTCGCAGAAGGGGAGACCGACGGACTTGCCAAGGTCATCTACCGCAAAGACAGCGGCGAGGTGCTGGGGGTGCATATCATCGGCATCCACGCTTCAGATCTGATTCAGGAGGCGGCCAACGCGATCGCCGAGCGCCGCAGCGTCAACGAGCTGGCCTTCACGGTACACACCCACCCAACCCTGTCTGAGGTGCTGGATGACGCCTATAAGCGGGCCGCAATGGTGTAAGGGTGTCTTCAGAGTCGGTGCTGTTGGCAGTGCCCCTGCCAATATAGGGTCAGTATAAGAATAGACTTCTGGAATAGATTACGCGCAATACGCGTCAGCCCTCATCTGGGGTTAACGGTATCAATCTGTGAGTGCGATACCATGGATGGGGTGTAGCCTTCGCGGCACGAACGCACCCCACCATTCATCTGCGGTTATCTCTATCTATGTCTATTCGCCGTCGTCCTCCCAACCCTGCTGTCGACGTCAAGAGCTTGCGCTATCAGGTCAAGGTTCCCAATGCGGAGCCTCGCCACATCCTTGAAGAAATTGTCTGGCAAAAAGAGAAGGAAGTTGCGCAACAGCGCGAGCGTCTGCCGCTTTCCGATCTGCAGCAGCAGGTCCGCACCGCACCGCCCCCACGGGATTTTTGCGCTGCCCTGCGCCAGAGCACCTATCAGCCAGCCCTAATCGCTGAGGTAAAAAAGGCATCCCCCAGCAAGGGCGTGATTCGCGAGGATTTCGACCCGGTGGCGATCGCCACCGCCTACGAGCGGGCCGGGGCAGCCTGCATCTCGGTGCTCACCGATGCAAAATTCTTTCAGGGCAGCTTTGAGAACCTAAAGCAGGTGCGTCGGGCGGTGGGCTGCCCCGTGCTCTGTAAGGAGTTCATTATCTATCCCTATCAGATGTATCAGGCCCGCGTCCATGGGGCGGATGCGGTGCTGCTGATTGCCGCTATCCTATCGAATGAAGACCTGCAGTATTTCATCAAAATTGCCCACGTGCTCGGCCTCACGCCACTAGTCGAGGTTCATACCCTAGGCGAGCTAGACCGTGTGCTGGCGCTATCAGGGGTCTCCCTGGTGGGAATCAACAATCGCAACCTGGAAACTTTCTCGGTGCACCTAGAGACCACTGAAGCGCTCATGATGGCTCGCCGAGATGCCCTCACGGCCCGAGACATTTTGGTGGTTAGCGAGTCTGGGCTGCACGTCCCGGCCGATGTAGCTCGTGTTCGAGCTAGCGGTGCGGGCGCAGTGCTCGTTGGCGAGTCTTTAGTGAAGCAGGCTAACCTTGAGCAGGGCGTTCAGGCGCTCTTTGAGGCCTGAGGCTCTAGTTCTGGTCAAGGTATCGAGGTGAAAAACGAGGTTCTCTAAACTTACTCTGCTCTTGCACACCTTACTAGTTGGCGTCAAATGACTACAATTCCGCTGCCGTCCCATGTGCACTATGAGGTATTGCTGCAGCTGCTAGAGCAGCAGACTCTATCTACCCTAGATCAGGGCTCACCTCAGCGAGAGCAGGTTCAAGAAATCATCATCACGCTGCGCAAAGCGCTCTCGCTGCAGAAGCGCTTAGAGGAGACTTGTGAGCGGGAGCGACTGTCGGTGGAGCATCGCTGGCCGTTGAATGGTCAGATGGCTCAACAGCCCTAGCTCTGGGCGATGGCGCTAGGGCTCTACAGTACTCCACAGGGTTTCACATCAGCTGATTTTTATCTGCATCCTGCAGCCAGGCCTGGGCAAAGGCGATCGCCGTCTGAGCATCGAAAATCTTGCTCTCGGCGTGGGCCAGAGACAGGCTTTCTAGGAGGTAGCCCATTTGGCGGCTGGGCTTGAGGTCTAGCTCGGCCATCAGATCGTGGCCCGTTAGCAGCGGGTTGGGGTGCGCCACCGGGTCGTCTGCGTCCACAAACCGCTGCATCATCTCTATCACCCGGTCGCAGCAAACGCCAAGGGCGATCGCCACAAGGGCGACAGCGGGAAAGGCTGCGCCCACCTGCTTAAACAGCTCGTACTGCTGTCGCCGCGTCAGCCCTGCCCAAAGCGCGCCGTCGGCCGCTGCCTCCCGCAGAGGGCCCCGCAGCTCCAGCAGCAGCAGCACCGCCTGCACCTCAGCGCGACTGCACTTAAGTCGCCAAAGCTGACTCTCTGCCCGAGCTGGGTTAGGGGTCAGGCAGGAAAGCTTGGCCACCTTGATCCAGCTGCGGCCCACGCCAGCGGCCTGCTGCTGATCGCGAATCCAGCCGTCAAGGCTGCGGCCAAATGCCGGGTTAGCGGTGGCTAGCGTGCGGGCTGCCCCATCGATGCGGGCGACTTCCGCAAGGCTATCGGCGCTGACGTCGGGGAGCCACGGCTGCAGGAGGCCATCGCGCCAAGACTGAATCAGCTGGTCCGTTCCAGCATTGGGGGCATTGAGCAGGTAGCTAATCTCGGCGTAGACCCGCTCGGGAGCCACGGTGCAGATCGACTGGGCCAGCTCGCGGATGGACTGCTGAGTCTCGGCGTCGAGGTAAAACCCAAGCTGCGCCGCCTGCCGGTAGGCCCGCAGCAGCCGCAGCGGATCGTCTTTGAGGTTCTGCGCGTTGACCATGCAGAGTCGGTTTTGCTTCAGGTCGGACGCACCATTTAAGGGATCAACGAACTGATTGCGGTGGGGAGAGTAGGCGATCGCATTGATGGTAAAATCCCGCCGCCGCAGGTCGTCTTCGAGGGAGTCTCCCATCTGCTGGGCAAAATCCGCCGTTGCATCGGGAAAGACGACCCGAGCAATGGCGCGCTCAGCGTCGAGCAGCACAAAGCCCGCACCGTAGCGCTGGGCAATCGACCGTGCCGTATCGACCGCGCCCTCAGCTAGAACAAAATCTAAATCGAGGTGGGTCGTCTGCCTCGCGAGGAGACCGTCCCGCACGCTGCCGCCGACTAGGTACGCCGCCTCAGGCAGATCGTCTAGGCTAAAGGGCCAGGTTGAGGACAGCAGGGCCGAGCTGCTGGCTGTACTGGGGCCAGGCTCACCCGCTCTCGGGGCGTGGCGATCGCTGGCCGGGTCGGGGTGGACTCGACGGTCTGAGAGACCCTGCCGCTCGCTCAGCTTTAAGCGAGCAGGACGGTTTGAATGGCCGTACTCTAAACTGGAGTTGCAGTTGGTGGACGAGTTCTCCTTCAAGCTCTGGCTTCACACATATCTGAACGTCTCCTACCAGCCTATCTCATCGGCAAGGCAACTGAGCCCGCTATCAAGCTTGCCGCTGAGTCCGCCCCTAGAGTAGCCCCTGGGTCCCACTTGGGTCTACCGCTGGGGTCCACCGCTGGGGTTCGCCACGTAAGGCCGTCCTGCCCAAGTCATTTAGAGGTCATCTATGACAGCATTTACGCCAGCGCCATCCGCCGCAGCGGCCCATCTAGGGGGCTCTGCGCTTCAGGAGACCGTAGAAGGCTTACCCAATATCTGCGGCTGGGACGGGGAAGTCCGCCGCGTGACCCAGCAGCAGGGGCCGGTGTTTTTACCCCGCACCAACCTAGACCTAGGCGAAATCTCCGCTGGGTTCGCGATCGCCCTTCACATGCACCAGCCGACGATTCCCGCCGGGGCTAACGGCGAGCTGATCAGCCATCTGCAGTACATGTTCGAGCACACCCACGAGGGGGACAACCACAACGCGGGCTCGTTCGCCTACTGCTACAGCCGCATAGCAGATTTCATCCCCGACCTCGTCAGTCAAGGGCACAATCCCCGGGTGATGCTGGACTACTCGGGCAACCTGCTGTGGGGCTTTCAGGATATGGGCCGCACCGACATCCTCGACAATCTGCGGCGGATTACCTGCGACCCCGACTACCAGCCCTACGTGGAGTGGCTCGGCACGATGTGGAGCCATTCTGTGGTGCCCACAACGCCGCTCCCAGACGTTAAGCTCCACATCCAGGCCTGGCAGCATCACTTCGCTAGCCTGTTTGGCTGGGAGGCCCTGGCGCGGGTGAAGGGCTTTTCGCCCCCGGAGATGGGCCTGCCCAACCACCCCGACGCGCTGTACGCTTTTGTGGAGGCGCTGCTGGACTGCGGCTATCGCTGGGTGCTCCTGCAGGAGCACACGGTGGAGACCTTGACCGGCGGTCCTATCAATATCCCTCATTTTCCCCACCGGCTGGTCGCCAAAAATTCTCGCGGCGACGAGCTGACTATTACTGCCCTGATCAAAACCCAGGGGTCTGACACCAAGCTGGTGGGCCAGATGCAGCCCTACTATGAGGCTAAAACGCTGGGTCAAACCTCAGGGCAGCAGACCCTGGGTGGGGTCTCCATTCCGCCGCTGGTCACCCAGATCAGCGATGGGGAAAACGGCGGCGTGATGATGAACGAATTCCCGGCGGCTTTTCGCAACGCCTGGTACGACATGGGTCAGAGTCGCAAAGGCACCGTAGGCATGACGGGCACCGAGTACCTAGAGCTGATTACCGCAGCCGGCTGTTCATCCGAGTCCTACCCCCAGTGTCAGGCCGTGGGGCAGCGCCGCATTTGGGAGCGAATGGACGCGCCCTCCCCAGAGGCTGTAGAGGAGGCGATCGCCGCCGTGAAGCAGGACGATCCCCAGTTTTCTATGGACGGGGGCTCTTGGACCAACCACATTAGCTGGACCGAGGGCTACCAAAACGTACTCTCTCCCATGAATGAGCTGAGCGCTCGCTTTCACCAGGCGATCGCGCCCCATCTGTCGGACCCAGAGTTCACCCGTCAGCACCGCTACCGCAACGCCCTGCTGCACAACCTGCTGCTGCAGACGAGCTGCTTTCGCTACTGGGGTCAAGGGGCCTGGACTGGCTACGCTGAGGAAATTTACCGGCGGGGCTGCGCTGTCTTGGAGTATGATTTTTGAGCCGCTCGAGACTGACTGAGGCTGCCTACTATGTCTACTGATCCATCGTCCACTGATCCAGCGCCGACTGATCCAGCGCCGATTGATCCAGCGCCGACTGATTCAGCGTCTATTGGCCCGTCCGACAAGCCTATTGCTGAAGAGATATCCCCAGCCGCCGAGTCCACTCCGGTCAACGCGGCCTCCCCTGATGTATTCGCTCTGCCCGAGCGCGCCCGTCAGCCTGAGCCTGGCTTCGGCTGGACGCCCTACGCCGAAATCATGAACGGCCGCTTTGCCATGATCGGCTTTATTGCGCTCCTGGTGATTGAGCTGGTGACCCGCAAGGATATTTTTACTTGGCTGGGGCTGCGGTAGGGCAAGGCAAGTTTTATAGGGATATGGTCCTACGATGGGTTCAACCACCGATACAGCGCCTTTTGCGGCTGCGAAATCTCCGCCAGGCTGGTGTAGTAGTAGTCTCGCCAATTGCGCTGAGGCAGACCGGCAAACAGCATCAGATTCAGTGGGTAAACCTCGCTGTCGCTGCAGCGGCGGAAGTCGTCTCGAAATAGGAAGATAGCTTTACGAAGGGCGATCGCCATCCCCAGCTCCACCATTACGCCTTCGTCCGGTGGCGTGCCGTTGACCACAGCAAAAATGCCGTCGCACTGCTCCACGTCGCGGCGGTCGGCTTGGGCAACCTCATAGGCCCAACCGGGCTGAGATAGATCGACCTGGTTATTGCGCTCAAAGGGCTCCCAAACTTCGGCCCCCAGCCCATGAAGAATATCCATCAGGGGCGGCAGTAGCGATCGCTGCTGCTGAGAGAAGCCGTAGGGATTAGCCAAGTAGAGAATTTTTGCCATCGCTCACTGTTTGGATTGGCCAAGATTCTAGATTAGCTAATATGACTGACGAACTCAACTTTTATCGAACCCTTCGACATCTTTTAGAGCAGAGCTGTCCTCTAGGTCTTTGATTACGCTGAAGCTACCGTCAGTCTCTAGCACCACCGCAGCAACCTTGCTGCTATCGCCAATGCCTTGACTGCGAATTGAAGCCAAAACTTCGCCCCTAGCGA
Source organism: Elainellaceae cyanobacterium (assembly GCA_050331115.1). Taxonomy (GTDB): domain Bacteria; phylum Cyanobacteriota; class Cyanobacteriia; order CAKZMO01; family CAKZMO01; genus JBCCAG01. The sequence goes on along the minus strand of JBHJHD010000096.1, from coordinate 20,154 downwards.
CGCGCTCCTGCTTGAGCGTTTTGTCTAAGAACTGCCCCTCGTAGAGCAGCAGAGTTGGCTTTGCCTTGATTAGATCTTGGACGACCGAAGAGCGCGACGCAGTTCTTGTCAAAATAAACTGATAGAGCACGAGCATCCCAAATCCGAGTGTACCTTGGGCTAGTGACGTGCTTTTAGACAAGAGCATTGCCGCTAGAATTGAGCCAAAAGCAAGGGTCACAACAAAATCAAAAGAGTTCCATTTCGAGAGCGTTCGCTTACCCGAAATCCGCAGCATGAGAATAATAGCAACATATCCCAAGCTTCCAGCTAAAAACGTGTGAAGTAGAGACGGCACGTCGTTGAACATTTTAATCTAATATTTTTAGGGCAGTGTAATACTACTTCTAAGGCACCGGTCTTACTATCTATCAATCGGTGAGTTCTGAGCCCGCGCCATAGCAATTTCTAAGCGCGTGAGGCAAGGATTTAGGTGGTGTTGTGGCGCGGTGCATCACCCGTACTTCACTGGTGCTGGAAGTGCCATATCACAGCGGGGCTAATGCTCAAAAGGTGCAAAGCCTCAGTATTGCCGGCGTGAACGCTACGCTGCAGCGGTCATCGCTTCCAGCACCCCTTTAAACAGCCTTAGTCCATCAGTCAGCCCCAGGCTTGCATCAGACGCCCGCTCTGGGTGAGGCATCATCCCCAACACATTGCCCTTACGATTGCAGATCCCCGCAATATTGCTCAAAGACCCGTTGATGTTGCCTTCTGAGTTCGTCTCGCCCTCGGCGGTGCAGTAGCGAAGCACCACCTGGTGGTGGCGCTCTAAATCCGCCAGCGTTGACTCATCGGTGTAGTAGCAGCCTTCGCCGTGGGCCACCGGCAGGGTAATCACCTCTCCGGCCCGGTACTTGCTGGTCCAGGGAAGATTGATGCGCTCTACCCGCAGCGGTACGCGATCGCAGATAAAATGCAGGTCGCGGTTGCGAATCAGCGCGCCGGGCAGCAGCCCTACTTCAGTCAAGATTTGAAACCCGTTGCAGATGCCCAGCACCAGCCTGCCGTCTTTGGCGTGGGCGACGGTGGCGTTCATGGCCGGGGAGAAGCGGGCCAGTGAACCGCAGCGCAGGTAGTCACCGTAGCTAAAGCCGCCGGGCACGATGACCAGGTCTAGGCCCCTGAGGTCTTCTTCCTGGTGCCACACCATGTGGGTGGGTAGCCCCAGCAGGTCGCGCGTTACCATGGCGGCGTCGCGATCGCAGTTTGACCCCGGAAATACGATGATGCCGACGTTCATGCCCTATCTCTCCTGTAGTCCTGCCCTTTGTACAGTCCGGCCCTTCATATTGTATAGCGGTGGCCCGATCGCTTAGGGCAGGCTTCCTCAAAAGTAGGCTAGCGTTTCAAAACCCCGAAGCTAGTGAATCGGCCCTAATAAAATCCAGCCCTCAGCTTTACCTAACCGACTCTTCTTCGTCCAAGACCGCTGCTGCGTCGCCTCATCCAGCAGCAAATAGCCCCCCTGCCGCCCCATACGCCGCAGCCGCTGATTATTTGCCGAGACCACGCGGCGATCGCTATAGAAATCAAGGGACGGGCGGTGGTGGGGGTGGGAGGTCAGCACCACTGCGTCAGGCGGCGTATGGGATTGGACTAAGGCCGCCACCGGCTTCACCGGATAGTCTTCCCCCAGCTCCCACACCCACTGATCCGACGCGACAAACAGCAGCAGCGACACATACATGCCCCACACCAGCACCGGTGCAAACAGCGGGTCGCGCTGGCCCAGCCGCCACAGGGCGGCGCTCAGGGTAAGGCCAATGCTGCCCAGGGTGAACGCCAGCAGGGGAGCACCGCTTCTTGAGGTGACGAAGTAGGCGCAGCCGGCCCAGCCCGCCAGCGCCAGCAGCCCCAGTCCTAGGCTTAACAGCAAGCAGTAGCGATCCGAAGGCCGCAGCTTGGCCGAAGAGCCCGATAGCGTCTGCCAAAGCCGCTGCAGCTCCACCCCCGCCAGCAGGGCCAAGGCCGGGTAGAGGGGAAACACGTACCAGGGCAGCTTGGTGCCCATAGCGGAAATCACCGCGAAATAGCCCGCCGTCCACACCAGCAGCAGCTTGCCCCAGCTCAGGTCGCGACTGCGCCAGGCCGCTCGCAGCCCTAATGGCACAAACAGCAGCCAGGGCCAGCTCGTCTCCAGCAGCTCTACCAGGTAAAACCACGGCGGCCCCTGGTTTTGCTCCACAGCTGTCCACACCCGCTCTAGGGACTGGTCGAACAGGTGCACCGCCCAAAACTCACCGCCGTAGCGCGCCCCCTGCAGCCCGTACCAGGCGATCGCGGGCAGCAGCCCCAGCAGCAGCCCCGCCCAAATATAGGCCGACCGCAAGAGCCGAGGCGCATCCCAAAGCGTGAACCCCAGGGCAATGGCCCCCAGCAGCGCGCCGAGAATTCCCTTGGTGAGCACCATCAGGCCCAGGCCCAGCCCCACGCCAAAGCTCCAGCGCGGGTGATGCCGCGATCGCAGCAGGCTCACCAGCGTCACTAGAAAAAAGCACACCACGGTCCCATCTAGCATCGCCAGCCGCCCGTGGCGCACCACCGCCAGCGAGGCCAGATAAACGCCAGCGCCCAACAGCGCCGCACTGCGCCCCGGCCACAGCTCGCGGGCCAGCCGATACAGCAGCGGCACCGACAGGGCGGTGAGCAGCGCCCCCGGCAGCCGGGTCGCCCATTCGCTGACCGCCCATTCGTTGATCTTAAAGGCCCGGTAGCTGAGGGCAATCAGGCTATGCACTAGAGGGGGCTTGTTGAGGTAGGGCTCGCCGTGCAGCGTCGGGTAGAGCCACTGAGATAGGGGCGATCGCGACAGCTCGCGGGCCACGCTGGCTATAGTGCCCTCATCCCAGTCCCGCAGGGGCGGGCCGCCCAAGTTGAGGGTAAAGATAAGCAGCGAGGCCGCCGTCAGCGCCAGGACGATGAGCGCCTCGGAATGCCGATCTGCCCAGTCGGCAGCGCGCAGCGTCGTCTGCCTCAGCGTGCCGCTCATGACCTGCGAGACTTAGCGGATTCAGTGGCGCGGGCCTCTGGTTTGGGGACCGCAGCACCAGTGCCCACAGCACCAGTGCCCACAGTGCCAGTGCCCACAGTGCCAGCGCCCACAGTGCCAGTGCCCACAGTGCCAGTACCCACAGTGCCAGCGCCCACAGTGCCGAGCGCCGGGCGGGAGAACAGCCGGAAATAGAGGACGCTGAAGATTTCCTTGAGCGGAATCAGCAAATAGGTGAGCGGATTCACCGTAATGATGATCAGCCGTACGTCTCGCTTCGCTAGGGCGATCGCCATCTTAGCGACCCAGACGGCGCTCATGATGCCATAGGGGTTGAGCTGGCTTTTAAACGGCCCCAGCACAATCTTGCGCACGATGCAGGGGGCGTCTAGCCGCCGCAGGGTCACCAGGTCACCCAGCAGCCGCTTTGAGATTTCGTACAGTGGACTGAGGGCCGGGGAAACCTCGGCTTCCGAGGTGTTTACCCACAGCTCCTTGGTAGCGCGATCGCTCTGCCCCGTCACTGTAGAGAAGAAGATCTCCGCTAGCCGCCAGCTCGATAGGGCGTTCACCTCCAGGGATTTCTGGACGGCCTCTGGGGTGCGATCGCCATGGACGTTGATGCCGTGGTTCAAGATCAAAATGTCGGTGTGCTGCAGACAGTCGCGCAGCGCATCCTCTTGCCCAACGGCCCAGGTGACGACCTTGGCGCGGGGATGGCTGAACTCAGAGGAGGTGAGGGCGATGGGCCGCGCGCCCTGGGCCACGAGCTGATCGATCAGGGCGTTTCCCAGGGTGCCGGAGGCTCCGGTCACCGCCACCGTCTTATTCTTAAGGGCCAAGCTGGTCCCCAGAAGCTTATCTATCACGGTAAAGTGCCCCCCGTAGTAGGCCGTAGTTTCGTCGAAGTGGTGCCGCCAGTGGTAGGCGCGGTTCACCCGCCAGACGTTGGGCCGCGCCGTTAAGGTTCCAGGCTTGTGGGTGAGGTCGCTCTCTAGCCACCAGCCCTGGGCGCGGGCGATCGCCCCGACAAAGAAGCCAAAGGCGTAGAGCACCCCCAGCCCGGTGGCCATAGCCCCCCATCCCGTGGCGTAGAACTGGGCCAGCCACCACAGCAGCCCCCCTGCCGCCATCATAGCGATCGCCTCGGGGGCGTCGTTGTAGATTTGGGCTTTGCGGTAGGTTTCGAGGTTAATGATGCTGAAATCTTTGCGGTAGAGCTGGTGGTGCAGCTTGTGTAGCTTCAGCAGGGGCGGCCAGTAGTGGCTGACGACGTGGTAGACGTCGCGGACGAGCTCGACGAAAACGACGGAGCCCAGCCCGAGCCCGATAGCGATGGCGGCCTGTAATAGCAATGCCCTGCTCATAAATAGTGACTCATCAAATAGTGGGATTGAAAAGCGTGATTGAAATAGCGGCCTCGATTTAGCGGTGCGGTATCAGGAGCAGATGCTCGCGAAACTAACGCTTGTTAAAAGCAACGCCCATTAAATTTTGTACATAATTCGTAGCTTTTGCGCCAGATTTCTTTGCAACGATTACCAGGGCCGCTGCCCCACGAGACTTTATTTGCCAGAGGTGGGGAGATGGGGCAACCGGCGGCCTATGATGATTGAAGCTAGAGACCCGGCACAATTATGAAGCTCGCTGCCATCGACATCGGCACCAACTCCATCCACATGATTATTGTGGAGGCGATCGCCCAGCGTAACTTTGAGGTGATCGAGCGCGAGAAAGAAATGGTCAAGCTAGGGGTGGGGGTGTTTGCCACCAGCCGCTTGAGCGATCGCGCCTTTGAGCTGGGGCTGAAGACCATCCAGCGCTATGTGGAGCTCGCAGAGCAAATTGGCGTGGATGAGGTGATCACCGCCGCCACCAGCGCCATCCGCGAGGCGCAGAATGGCGAGGCTTTCCTCAACGAAGTGGTGCGGCGAACGGGGCTTTCGCCCAAGATAATCTCCGGCAAGGAAGAAGCCCGCCTGATCTTCCTTGCGGTGCGCAACTCCATCGCCCTAGAAGACGACACTGCCCTGGTGCTCGACATCGGCGGCGGCAGTACGGAAGCCGCGGTGGGCAACCGAAGCGACGTCCTGTTTGGCGACAGCATGGAGCTAGGCGTCCTGCGGCTGCTGGATATGTTTGAAGACAAAGGCCCGGTGGGCCGCGAAGGCCGGAGCGTGCTAGAGGCGCACATTCGCTCTATCGCGCAGGGGACGCTAGAGCGCGTCCGAGACATGGGCTTCCATCGGGTGATCGGCACCTCGGGCACCATACGTACCCTGGGCGAGGCAGCCCTCAAAGCGAGCGGCAGGTCCCTGCGATCGCTGAACGCCGAGGTGGTGCAGCTCGAAGATCTTGAGGCCCTGACCGAGCGCCTGTTAGAAAAGGAAATGGACGAGCGCGCCAAAGTCGAAGGCATCAGCTATAAGCGGGCTGACGCCATTCATCTAGGTGGGGTGCTGCTGGGGCAGCTCTTAACGGCGGTGGGCGTCCGGGAGATTACCCTCTGCGAGGCCTCTCTGCGGGAGGGCATGATTTTAGACTATCTGGAGCGGAACGCCTCCAAAGTGGGCAGCTTCCCGATTCCGGCCAGCTTGCGCTACCGTAGGGCGGCCCAGCTGGCGCAGAAATATCGGTCTGACTGGCAGCGCAACTGCCATATCGCGGACCTAGCGCTGCAGCTGTTTGATCAGACCCAGACGGTGCACGGCTACGGTAAGTTTGAGCGGGAGCTGCTAGAGTTTGGGGCGCTGCTGCACGACGTTGGGCAGTTTATTTCGTTTAGCAAGCACCACAAAAATTCGCGCTACATCATCAATCGCACTGACCCAAGGGGGTTTACAGATGAGGAAATTTTGCTGATTGGGCATCTAGCGCGCTACCACTGCAAGGCTGCGCCGACGAAGAAGCATAAGAAATTTAGGCGGCTGCCGAAAGACCACCGCCACAGGGTACAGATTCTCTCAGGGATGCTCAGAATCGCAGTGGCGTTGGATAAGACTAAGAATCAGCGAGCGGTGACGGTAACCTGCCAGGTTTCGGAGGAGACCCTAGCAATAATCGTGGCCGGTGCGGACAATCTGGATTTAGAGATTTGGGCAGCCCAGCGGGAGCGGCAGGTTTTGGCCCAGGCGCTGGGCCGCGAGGTTGAGATTTGTTCTGCGCTTTGCTCGCTGAGGCCGCGGCGATCGCCGCTGGTAGCTGAGCGAGCTTAGGGACTAGACGCCAGAGAACGGGCGGCACTCCGCTACGCTTACTGAAACGATAAACAGGTGTTTGAGATTGGTCAGTGATCGCAGCGGAGCGGCATCCTCGATTTAGATTCTCACTCAACGATAGCTACATGAGTTGACTAAAGCCCGCTGGGGGCGAATGTCTTTCAGCGTCTCATTATTCCAGCAACAAAGCTTCTTTCTAGTTCAATAGGGCTACCGCCGCGACGCAATCTTCTCCAGTAATCGTTGGGCGTTGATCGACCGTATAGGCCATTTTGGGTGCTAGCTCTGCGCGCGCTTCGCACCACTCAGAAAACCTCTAAATGGGTCCGTTACCGGCATAGGGCTCAGGGCTGGTGCTGGGCGGACAAGTTCAGAACCCCAAGGTCGATGGCTATAGAAGGTGTAGTCCAGCACAGGGGAGAAAGGAGTCATTTTCAGTCCAGCAGCAACGGATGAAGAAAAATCTGCGATCGCAATTTACATTAACCACAGATATATCGAAGATCGCCAAACAAAAGGAAAACTTATGATTTAGATTTAGCATTGTGTTGCAAATTTGCGCTTTGCAGGGTGTTTCTAGATAATTTTCAATATAGACTTAACTATATAAAGATTGAGGCCTTAATAGACTTTTATCTATGGAAGGCGGTACAGAACAGCGATCGCCTTTCAACACCGTTCGGAGAGCGGCCACCTCTGAATACCCTATTGACAGGTTCTCGCGTAGCGCCCGTGCTGTGGGGGTGAAGCGCTTCACCCCTGCTTTCCTCGACCTTTTAACGACTCACTTATTTATCACAATTACCGCTCCTCAGCAGAGGAGGCGGAAGGAGGTATTTATGGATTTTTTGTCCGATTTCTTGACGCTCTTCCTGGCGAAGCTGCAGTCCCCGACGCTCGGCTTTCTGATTGGTGGCATGGTCGTTGCCGCCGTCAATAGTCGGCTGACAATTCCAGATCCGGTCTATAAGTTCATCGTCTTCATGCTGCTCATAAAAGTCGGCCTGAGCGGCGGCATTGCGATTCGCAATGCCAACCTAGTGGAGATGCTGTTGCCCGCAGTGTTCGCCATGGCAACGGGAGTCCTTATCGTGTTCATCGGGCGCTATACGTTGGCCAAGCTGCCGAACGTCAAAACCGTGGATGCCATTGCAACTGCGGGCTTGTTTGGTGCCGTGAGTGGCTCTACCCTCGCAGCCGCCCTGACGCTAATGGAAACCGAAAGCATCGGATACGAACCCTGGGCCGCCGCACTCTATCCCTTCATGGACATCCCAGCGCTCGTGACTGCGATCGTTTTGGCCAGTGTTTACGTCAGCAAGCAGCGCGCTACCGCAGATGAGGCGCTCAGCAAGCAGCCCGTTGCCGCAGGTGGGTCTCCCAGCAGGCAGCGCGGTGCCGTAGTCAAGCATCACGATGGGCAGGGCATTACCGCAAGCGGGTATCCCAGCAAGCAGCCCGAGCGAGTCAAGATATGGCCCATCGTGAAGGAAAGTCTCCAAGGCTCCGCCCTATCGGCACTGCTGCTCGGCCTTGCTCTGGGCATTCTAACCCAGTCAGAAAGTGTATATGAGAGCTTCTTCAACCCCCTCTTCCGCGGCCTGCTTTCGATACTGATGCTGGTCATGGGGATGGAGGCCACGGCAAGGATCGGCGAGCTGCGAAAGGTGGGCCAGTGGTATGCCCTATATGCCTTTATAGCGCCGCTTCTGCATGGGCTCATTGCCTTTAGTTTCGGCATGGTTGCCCACGCCATCACGGGATTCAGCCCTGGCGGCGTCGTAATCCTGGCCGTGATCGCCGCCTCCAGTTCAGACATCTCAGGGCCGCCCACCCTGCGGGCCGGTATCCCGTCGGCCAATCCGTCCGCCTACATCGGCTCGTCCACAGCCGTCGGCACGCCGGTTGCGCTCGCCATAGGAATACCGCTCTTCATCGGGCTTGCCCAGGCGCTGATGGGCAGCTGATTCTATATCGTTCAATGAATACACATACCTGGAGGTAACCCACATGACCCAGCAAGCTAGCAAGCTCGTCATCGTCACGGAAAAGGTGCTGCTGAAACAGATCGCCAAGATCATCGACGAAGCCGGGGCTACCGGCTATACGGTGGTGGACGCTGGCGGTAAAGGTAGCCGCAACGTGCGCTCGTCGGGACGACCCACCGTTTCTGATACCTACGCAAATATAAAGTTCGAGGTGCTCACCCGCAATCGGGAGATGGCCGTGAAAATTTCGGATGAGGTCGCATCGCAGTTTTTCGACGATTATTCGGGCATCGCCTATCTCTGTAACGTGATGGAGGTACTGCACGCGCACAAGTTCTGATTCAAAACTCAGCCGGCTATTTAAAAGCTGGGGTCATGCCTCGGCTTTTTGGTGGCTGGCCCAATCGCTAAACCGCTGCCTCCTCCTGCAGCCCCAGCAGCCGTTGATAGGCTTCCACATACTTTCGCGCCGACTTATCCCAGCTAAAGTCCACCGCCATCCCCCGCTGCTGCAGGGCTCGCCAGTCCTCTTTATGGCGATAGCCCTCCCAGGCCCGCACCATGCAGGTGTAGAGGTCCAGCGGCTCGTAGCGATCGAAGCTGTAGCCCGTGCCCGCCTTGGCCACCGGGTCGTGGTGCTGCACCGTGTCCACCAGCCCGCCGGTGCGCCGCACAATGGGCACGCAGCCGTAGCGCAGGGCAATCATCTGACTAATGCCGCAGGGCTCAAATCGAGAGGGCATTAAAAAGGCGTCCGACCCGGCATAAATGCGGCGGGAGAGGCCGTCGTTATAGAGCAAATAGGCCGCCATTCGGCCCGGAAACTGGGAGGCAATTTGCCAGAGCTGGGTCTCGTAATAGCGATCGCCCGTCCCGAGCACGATGAACTGCGCGTCGGAATAGGCCAAAAACCGCTCAAGCATCTGCAAAATCAGATCGAGGCCTTTCTGCTCCACCAGCCGCGACACCATGCCCACAAGGAACGCGCCGGAGTTCACCTCCAGACCCACTTCTTCTTGAATTACTACCTTATTCTTGCGTCGCTTATCCAATGCATCGGCGCTAAAATTAGCGGCAATCTGCTTATCGGTTTCAGGGTCAAACGAGGCCATGTCGATGCCGTTGACAATGCCCACTAGCTTATCGCTGATGAAGGAGAGCAGCCCCTCTAGGGTTTCGCCGTAGGCGGCCGTTTGAATCTGCTGGGCGTAAGTGGGGGACACCGTGTTCACCATATCCGCAAACTGGACTGCCGCCGCCATGGTGTTGTGCCCCTGCATGTACCACGGGCACCAGGTCATCTGCTCCAGCTTCCAGCGCCAGGGGCCTTGGTAGGCTAGGTTGTGGATTGTAAACACCGTAGAAATGTCGGGCGTCTGGTGCATCCACACTGGAATCATGCCGGTATGCCAGTCGTGGCAGTGCATTATTTCGGGCTTCCAGTAGTTCCAGGCGAACTCAGCAGCCCCGTTGGCAAACAGCGTGAAGCGCCAGGCTTCATCCTCGCCTCCATAGACTTTACGGGTAGAGAAGGCCGGATGACCAAACAGGTAGACAGGGATGTCTGACCCCGGCAGTATAGCTTCATAAACGGCGAAGGATTCGAACATCGCGCCGCTACGCCATACAGGCTCATCGGGAATATCCACTTTATCTGGCAAAAAGCCGTAGTAAGGCATAAAGATACGGACATCGTGTCCCATATCTCGAAGCACCTTAGGAAGCGAACCCACCACATCGCCCATGCCGCCAATCTTAGCCAGTGGCGCTGCTTCAGCTGCGACAAATAAAATGCGCATGCTTTTCTGCCGGTCCCCCGATGAATTGATCTAAAACAAGTCTAGTGGCCTCCGGTCATTGTGCATAGTGGCCCTGCGGGTTTTCCGGCCCTACCTGTTGCGGCCCACAGGCCGTGATGACGTGGCTTAACAAGGCGGCTTAGCAAGAAAATTAGCCCGTGGAGGCTGACGCTAGCTGTTGCGCTCTACGTCTCTAGAATCGTCGGAAAATAGGGACGCAATATTCCAGGCGACAACCGCAATCAGCAGAACAATTAGAAGCGGAGCCAGACCTGCAAGAGGGGCAAAAATCAGCCCTAGCAGCAGCAAAGTAAGCGTCGCTTTAGTGATTGTTCGCGTCATTACCATATCTCTAGCGCCTCTACAGTTACTAATAAACAGGATTCGATGCGCTCAATCCTCTACCTAGAGAGACGTTCTGCAATAAACAGTAAATATGTCAGTCGCCTGGAAGAGGCAAGTCGGTCGTTACGCCGGTTAAATTTGATTACTTATCTAAATACTGGATAAATTGGCCTAGTAAAAGTGAGCCCTTTAGGCGTTTAGAGAGAGTCAACCTATGCTCAAGAAAATTGAGGATGCTTATCCAAATTATCAAGAGCGCTTTTTCGATGGTCGCGAGGTTGTAGGTCTTAACGTCATGGTGTCTGGCGATCGCGCTACCGTTGGCACCGTCAGCACCATCTTAGTCGACAGCGATGACCAGTTTAAGTATCTCGTCATCGACGTGGGTGCTTTCTCCACCGAGCAGCGGCTCCTGTCCATGAAGCACTGTCGCATCGATCTCGATTCGCAGTGCATCGTCACGTCCTACATTCAGAAGCAGCGCCAAGTCGATTCCCTGCCTCTGTTTGACCCTGATAATCTTTCAGACCTCAGCGTCGCTGACCCCGCTTGAGGCTTGCCTGCCCTCTGATTCTCAACCTAGCCACGAGCCATCGCTATGATTCAATCGGCCTATCTAATTTTCAACCCTGTTGCCGGTCAAGGAAACCCCGAGCAAGATCTATCCATCATTTGCTCAGCGCTTGAGCCAGAGATAGACCTCACCGTTCACGAGACCACAGAAGAAATTACCGCCGACCAGCTGGCACGCGAGGCCCTAGAGGCGGGCGCGGAGGCAATCCTAGTCTCCGGCGGTGATGGCACTATCTCCTCCGCCGCCAATGCCCTCATCGGCACCGATACACCGCTGGGCATCATTTCTCGGGGAACCGCCAACGCGTTCGCCAATGCTTTAGGCCTTCCGGAAGGGATTGAGCAGGCGTGCCAAACAATCTTGCAGGGCAAGACGAAGCGAATTGACGTAGCTACCTGCAACGACAAACCTATGGTGCTGCTGGCGGGCATTGGCTTCGAGGCCAAGGCGATTGAGAAGGCCGACCGCACCCTCAAAAACCGCTTGGGGCGATTGGCCTACGTATTTTCTAGCTTTCGCGAACTGAGAAACATCGAAAAATTTAAGGCGACGATCGAGACGGACGACAAGACCATTGAGCTAGACGCAACCGCAATCACCGTGGCAAACGCGGCTCCTCCCACCTCAATTTTGGCCCAGGGTCCGGCCGGCATCTTAGCGGACGACGGCTACCTCGACCTGACAGTGATGACGACCGAGGGGTTTACCAATGCGCTATCGGCGGGGTTTAGGCTGCTGCGCTCCGCCATGAACGACGACGCGGTGGAAGATCGCGACGACATCGGCTTCATGCGATCGCGCCGCATCAAGGTCACCGCTGAACCTGAGCAAAAGGTGGTTCTTGACGGGGAGATTGTTGGCCATACCCCGGTGGAGATTACCTGCGTCCCGATGGGTCTGACGCTGTTTGCGTCAGATGAGCTAGCCCCGCAGGCTGACGAAACCATCGAGCAGATGCCCAATGTAAGAGTCGTGGAGGGAGAGACGAGTCTACCCCAGGTGCCACCGCGGTCCCAAGACGCGATACCCTAGGCTAGGCGCTACTCCATGACTGCCTATGCTAACCGTTGCTCTCCCTAAAGGGGCACTCCTAAAAGACAGTGTTGCGCTGTTTAAGCAAATTGGCCTCGACTTTGACATTTTGCTCGACAAGGCCAACCGTCAGCTCGAAGTCTGGGACCCCACGCGCACTGCCAGAGCGCTGCTGGTCCGTAACTCCGATGTTCCTATCTATGTGGAATATGGCCAGGCGCAGCTCGGCGTGGTGGGATACGACGTGATGCGGGAAAAGCAGTCTGCCGTGGCTCACCTAGTGGATTTGGGGTTTGGCTACTGCCGCATGTGCGTCGCGGTGAAGCGCGACAGCCCGTATCGCCGCACCCTCGATTTGCCGGCCCACTGCCGTATCGCCTCCAAGTTTGTCACCTGCGCCCGCGAGTATTTCGACCGGCTCGACATGCCGGTGGAGGTGGTGCCGCTGCAGGGGTCGGTTGAGCTAGGCCCCATCACGGGCATGTCTGAGGCAATCGTTGACCTGGTAGCCACAGGGACAACCCTGCGGGAAAATAACCTCATCGAAATTGACCAGCTGTTCGAGAGCACGGCGCGACTGATCGCCAACCCGGTCAGCTACCGCCTTGACCAGGCGGGGATGCATCAGTACGTCGAGAAAATTCGCCAGCAGGTGGCCGCCGCTTCTTGAGGCAAAAATATCAATATATCCCGCAATTCTGCCTATACTGATTTAAGTCGTCCAGCCAGGGCTTATGATAGCTAGGCGATCGCCTGTTGAGGCGGTGGCTCTGTTCACGCTTGAGACTTGATTCGTAGTGGCGTTAGTGCCGTAACCTAGACCAGCGATGCCAAGAAAACCCAGCGAATACGCCGTTCATCTGTTTATGGAAGGGGGCCACCGAGAAGAGGTGCGCTTCAGTGAAATTCAGGAATTTCAAAAGTGGTATAGCAGCGAGTTTGTCGCCAAATCGAACTCAAACGACTTCGTTAGCGTTCCTTTAAAGACAGTTCAGGGGGAGCACATGGTGGTTCGCCCCTCCCGCGTCGTGGCAATTCGCATCGAACCCGTTTTCTCCTCCAGCGTTGAGCGCTTCTAGCACCGCCGTAATTGCTGTTCTCAGCAGATTTCTTGAGGGACTAGGTCAGGGTGATCGTTTGCTGAGCGATCGCTGAGCGCCTCGCCGCATCCGCTATCCGCAGCGCATAGAGGCTTTGCTCTGCCGTAATGTAGAGATTGTTTTGCTCCGGGCTCAGAAGGGCGTCTAGAACCATCGCCGTATCGCGGGCAAACAGGCCCCGCCGACTGCCCACCGTCAAGCTGCGGCTTTGATCGGCCAGCAGTAGCTCACCCCCTTTCGGGTCGACCCGCAGCCGCCCCGTCTTACCCTGTACCTCAAGGTGACGGCAGCTGTCCCATAGGGCCTGCCCTTTCCCGTAAACCACATCCGCCAAAAGCCCGCTGGTGAACCGAAGCTGGGCGCTGCACAACACCGTTCCAAAGGGCTCTGAGGTGTCGGGCGGCAGAACGCCGCCGTCGGCAGACCACACCTGGCTTTGGCAGGTGACTTGCGCTACCGCACCAAATAGATTGACCAGGCGATTGACGCGAGATAGCGCCCCCACAAGCGGGAAGCCGAATAGATCAGGGGCATAGCTCCAGCGCTGGGGGGCGGGCCGCTGGGGTGCAAGGCTCACATGGCGGGCGTGAAAGGGCGCGCCAATTTCCGGCAGGGCCTCTCGAATCGTCTGGTGAATGCCGCTCAGCAGCTCGATATGCTCGACGTGCAGCAGCGTACCCTGACGCCGGGCCGCCGCAACGGCAGCGCTGGCCTCCTCTAAGCTAATCGACAGGGGATATTCCACCACGACAGCCTTTCCGCAGTCCACGGCCGCTTGGGCCATCGGTCCATGATCGCGATTGACGGTCGCTATCACGACGAGATCAACGTCGTCCCGCTGAACCAGATCGCGCCAGGGTAGCACCTCAGCGCCATGGGCCTGGGCAAACGCTGATGTCCGCGCCACGTCTCGACCCGCGACAGCGATAAGCTGCGATCGCGGATCATTGGCGAAGGCATCCGCACGCCGGCGCGCCGCGTACCCCGTCCCAACTAAGCCAATGCGTACTGTCAAAGCCTGGGCTTAGCGCTCAGACAGCATCACAACGGGGTTAATCGCGCCCTGGTCCGGAATGTGGATCTCGAAGTGAACGTGGGGACCGGTACTATAGCCCGTGCTGCCCATCTCGGCAATCTGCTCACCTTGGTCTACCTTTTGACCCACGCGAACTAGGTTACGGCTGTTGTGGGCGTATCGGGTTTTGTTGCCGTCCGGATGGCGGATATCAACCATGTTGCCATAGCCGCCTGAGTTCCAACCCGAAAATTCGACTACGCCCGGCGCTGCCGCGATCACGGGGGTGCCTACGGGGGCAGCAACATCGATCCCTTTATGCATTCTTCCCCAGCGCCAGCCGTATCCCGACGTCAGGAGTCCCCTGGCCGGCCAGACATAGCCACTGATTGGCGCAGAGACGCCCGGCAAATGATCCTCAGGGTTAGAGGTCTGCGGTAGCTCCGGAGAAACCATGCGTCCCGTCACCGGCTCAGCCAGCGGAACGTAGTTCTCGGCGCCTAGCGGCGCACTCGCAACTAAGGTACTTTGCTCCTCAGATGCTGCTGGCTCAGATGCTGTTGGCTCAGATGCTGTTGGCTCAGATACTGTTGGCTCAGATACCGTCGTCACGCTCTGGCCCGATTCGCTTCTAAAGGATGCATCATCACCCGTTGCGCGAGCTGCAACAAATTCCGGGTTAGCATCATCGAGGTCTGCAAGAGCAGACACGCCGGTGTCGGCCTCGTCCGGTGAAGCTTCTGCAGACGGGTCGGAGATCGTCGACGCGGCGATCTCCTCACCAGCGATCTCCTCACCAGCAATCTCCTCACCAGCAATCTCATCATCAGCAATATCCTCAATATCGCTGATCAGGTCTTCAGCGTAGGGATTCGCTGCGGCGATCGCAGCTTCAGGCTCAGGCAAGGTGGCGGTCTCTTCGCTGTCACCTTGAATGGAGACGTCAGCCTGTGGCACTTCGGCTTCAGGGGTCTCGACAAGCTCTGCAGGCTCTACGGGCGCAGCGGGCTCTGCAGCATTACGCGCCGCCTCTGGCAGCTCGGGGGCTTCCGACGCCGGTAGCGATATAGGTAGCGCTGCCGCCAAACGGACGGCTTCGCTGGGCGCGCTTGACGGTGGGGTGACTTCCGGCGGTTGAACGGCGGGAACCTTCAGCGTTTGCCCCACAAAAATCCGATTCGGGTTACGTATATTGTTTAGCTCTATCAGCTCCTGCGCTGAGATGCCGTAGGCTCTGGCAATGGTCGACACCGTTTCGCCAAGGCCAATCCTATGAACGCCGGGCTGTAGCGAACTGTTGCCCTGGGATGCTGAGGGTAGAGCGGAAATAACCGAAGAATCGGCAACTAACTGCTCAGATTTCGCCAAATCAGGCTGCTCTGGGTCTTGCACACCCTCAACTTCCGAGGCTCGTGAGGCTGAATCCGCCAGCTGAATTTCGGTAGAGGCATTGCTCAGCAGCCCTGCGGTAGCCGAAGCTTCGTCGAGGCCGGATGCCGCTTCGGCCCTTTGCTCAAGAGACTCACCAGCTTTTGGTGATACCGGCAGATATGGACCTTTCTTCTGCAGAGCCTGCAGTTCAGCAGCGCCGCTCTCAGGAGTACCTATCGCTAGAGACGTGGCGGCCTGCTGCACCTGGAGCTGAGCCAGATTCCGGGTTGGGGCGATCGCCTTAGATGACGCCGACGGAAAATTGGGCGCACTTTTTGGGATCTGTCGCTTGCGTTCCGTGGTTGAAATACTGATCACCTGACCGACTCGAAGGCTGTCGGCTTCAATGCCATTGTTGCGAACAATATCGTCCGGTGCGACCTGGTAGCTCTTGGCCAGATTCCAAATCGTTTCCCCTTCGCGCACCACGTGGGAAACTGTAATAGCCTGAACGCTAGAGGCGGGAACGGGCGCAGACATCTGTGGGACAGCGCTCAGCGTCTGCTCTTCATCGGCGATCGCCTGGACATCATCGCTAGCTTGTGGAAGTGGTGTAGATGCCGTTCTAGGGAGGCCCGCTGCAGATGCAGCTTGGGATGGGATGAGCGCGCTGGATGCTCCGACAACCGCCAACCCCAATACCGTCATCGCAGATGCTTTGGCCCCAGCGGGCTTTTGCCCGCCACGCTTTGATGAACTTGCCGTAGCAGACTCTGATAAGCCCATAGGAAACTCTTCCTCTTGCCGAAATACGCGTTTCAAACAACGACCTCCTAAAACAACCATCGTCCAACTGCTCAAGTTATTAAACCCGCATTAGTCAATGATGTAGATCACCTGGACCAGAAAACAACGTCACTGATGGATCTGGTTATCGTAGGTTAGATTACCCTGCTTTACTAAAATACACAAGATAGTTCCCCTGCCCTAGAGATTTCTAACAATCAGGTTTTGAAATCAGGCTTGACGTCGTTTTGGATAGAGCGTGCACAGATTGCCGAGGGGACTCAGAAGGTCTATGAAAGCCTCTGATGGCGGCATGACACATAGAACTGTACAGAGCCACTGGATTAGACTGCCCATTAGCTCAGCAAACAGTCTAGCCCAGATCACCTAAAATGTAATCCGAGGTACATTAGGCCCGACCGCAAATTGAAAGCACCTACGTGCAAGCTGAACGTAGCTTTCACACCTGCTAGCTATCCCAAAAGTGGAAGGGCGATCGCCGTTAAACTTCATCTGAAATTCACTCATATCAAGGAACAAGCGAATTAGAGCTTTGCTTACTTTCCTTTAAGCTGAATTCCCCACTTGGGCCGTTACTATCCCGCCACGGCGAGCCCATATACGAATTTCTTATGAGAAAACAAAGCTTTTCCTACGCAAGATAGCCTAGCTGCCGCCGAGCTTCGAATAGGCCAACAGCAGCGCTGACGGAGAGATTGAGGCTGCGAACATGGGCTTGAGACATAGGAATATAGACCGTCGCATCGCAGGCCCGAAGTACCGCACCGGGAAGGCCTTGGGTCTCGCAGCCAAACAAGAGCCAATCGTCAGAGTAAAACTGAAATGTGCTGTAGTTGAGGGCTCCGGAGGTGCTGAATCCTATCCAGCGGCCTGGTTCAGTCTGCCTAAGAGAGAAAAACTGCTCTAGAGACTCGTGGTAGTGCAAGTCAACGTGGGGCCAGTAGTCTAGGCCGGCACGCTTCAAGTAGCGATCGCTCAGCTCAAAGCCCAGCGGACCCACAAGGTGGAGCGCCGTTTCCGTAGCCGCGCAGGTGCGCGCAATATTTCCGGTATTGGGAGGAATTTCTGGATTAATCAGCGCTACGTGAAGCATAGATTATCGCTACTGTCGTCTAGCCATATAAATCTTTAATCAATACAATATGAGCGCGCGATGTAGACGCCCATCTCCGCCATCTCATCTCGGGCGGCACCGAAGTCAATCTGGGCAAGAGGCAGATGTCATACTAGCTCGCGCACCCGATCTAACTACGCTACAAGCTGCTGACAAAGCTGATCTTCTAGCATCTGCTCCTGCTGGATCATCTCTTCAATGCTCTGCTGCAGGACAGTCGGGGTATTCTGCGTCTGCCCATAGTGGCTTAGCCACTGCTGCGCTTCATTTCCGCGCTTCAAGATGGACTGGACGGGCAGCAAAAAGCAGCCGATCCCTTGAGCCTTTGCGGTGGGCCAAACCTGCTGGTAGAGCTCTTGAATCCAGTCGCGGGCGCTGAGCGAGCGGCCATCTTGCCAGTGGCGCAGCGCTGCATCTAGGCTGCTGTGGGCGGCGGCCAGCTCGTTTTGGTTTGTCAGCGCAACTAGGTCATCGGCGCGGCTGGCCTTGGGCAGGCTGCTCAACTGCAGCGGATCTAGGTCTGGATTAGCAATCACCTGCGTGATGCGCGTCTCTAGCAAGGCCGTAATTGCCAGCAGGGAAACGGGGTCAGTGACCAGATCGCAAATTCTTAGCTCGAGGCGATTGAGCTGATAAGGGCGGCGATCGCCGTTGGGCCGCACCGAATCCCACAGATGGCGGACGTTTTGCATGGTGCCTACAGCGAGCTGCTCAGCGGTCCAGTCTATATAATGACGATGGTTTTCAAACAGAGGCACATGCGCCGGGGTCTTGGGGAAGGTGTACCAGCGGGTGGAGTGGTGCCCGGTCGGCTCACCGTCCAGAAAAGGCGACGAAGCGCTAAGGGCTAAATAGAGCGGAGCTTCAACCCGCACTAGCCGGCAGGCCCGCATCAGTACCTCAGGGTCGTCGATGCCGATATTAATGTGAATGCTGGCGGTGACCACCGACGTCCCGTAGGTATGCTCGATGTAGTCGTGGTAAGGATTGTTGGGGTCGGAGCGCTGGAAGCGATCGCTGCCGCCAAGCGACAGGGTGCTGCCGGGAATGAGCGTATATTGCCCCAGGGTTTTGAGATATTTCCGCAGCCGCAGCCGGGGCTGCACTAGTTCACACAGCAGTCGCTCGTAGCGGCAAAACGGGGCGGTGGTGTACTCGACGTTGCGGCTGTCGGGCTCTCGCACAAAGCCGCTGAGGTCTCTGACGATGCGGTCCGAGAGACCCACCACCTCGCCGTCGGGGGTACCGGTGTAGACCTCAACCTCAAACCCTTTTGTCAGTAGCACAGTATTACCTCGGGAGACTCAATTACCCAGGTTACGCCAGTGAGGGGATGCTGGGGAAACACCTTTGGATAGGATTTGGCGTTCGGAGGGGCGACTAGTGTTTGAGAGAACGCGGCGGTGCCCTGTCCCGATGGGGGTTTTGTAGATTGTGGATCTACAGGTTGAGGTCGGTAACGGCTCCGACGCTACTGGAAGATACCAGCTTGGCGTACTTCGCCAACACGCCCCGAGTGTAGCGGGCGGCGGGCGGCTGCCACTGCGCTCGGCGCTGGGACAGCTCCTCGTCAGGCACGTCGAGGTGTAGGCGGCGCTCGTCGGCGTCGATGGTGATGGTGTCGCCGTCGCGCACTAGGGCGATCGCCCCGCCCACGGCAGCCTCTGGGGCTACATGGCCCACTACCATACCGTAGGTGCCGCCGGAGAAGCGCCCGTCGGTAATCAGACCCACCGAATCGCCTAGACCAGCGCCGATGATGGCAGAGGTGGGGGCCAGCATCTCTCGCATTCCCGGACCACCCTTTGGCCCTTCGTAGCGCACCACGATCACGTCCCCGGCGCTGATTTTGCCGTCTAGGATAGCGGCTAGGCAGTCTTCTTCAGATTCGAACACGCGGGCCGGGCCGCTGATGGCGCGCTGCTTGATGCCCGTGAGCTTAGCTACCGCCCCTTCTGAGGCCAGGTTGCCTTTGAGAATGCCTAGGTGACCGGCGGGATACATGGGGTTATCCCAAGGGCGGATCACGTCTTGGTCTGAGCGGGGCTCGGCGGGAATGTCGGCCAGCAGCTCACTGACGGTTTTCCCGGTGATGGTGGTGCAGTCGCCGTGCAGCAGGTCATGGGCCAAGAGCATTTTCATTACCTGGGGGATGCCGCCCGCCTTGTGCAGGTCGGTGGCCACGTAGCGGCCCGAGGGTTTGAGGTCGCAAAGCACAGGCACCCGGGCCCGAATCGTTTCAATGTCGTCTAGGGCCAGGGGCACCTCGGCGGCGTGGGCGATCGCCAAAAAGTGGAGCACGGCGTTGGTGGAGCCGCCCACCGCCATAATCACCGATAGGGCATTCTCAATAGACTTACGGGTGATGATGTCGCGGGGCAGCCGCTGCTCGCGGATGGCGTCTAGCAGCGCGTAAGCCGATTTTTCGGTGCTCTCTAGCTTCTCAGCGTCTTCTGCTGCCATGGTAGAAGAGTACATGAGGCTCATGCCCATAGCCTCAAAGGCCGACGACATGGTGTTGGCGGTGAACATGCCGCCGCAGGAGCGCGCGCCAGGGCAGGCGTTCTGCTCCACTGCGGTTAGCTCTTCCGCGTCAATTTTACCGGCGCTGTGCTGCCCCACCGCCTCAAAGGCGCTGACAACGGTGAGATCTTCACCATTTAAGTGGCCGGGTTTGATGGTGCCGCCGTAGACGAAGATGGCGGGAATGTTCATGCGGGCCATGGCGAGCATGGCCCCGGGCATATTTTTGTCGCAGCC
>JBHJHD010000095.1:0-47675 GCA_050331115.1 Elainellaceae cyanobacterium | reverse complement strand
ACGCCAATCCAGCCCAAAAAACAACCACCCCTCCCCAATCGTCACAAACCCCAAAATCTCCATCTCCCGCCCCACCTGCCGAATACTCCACCGGCAAGCCTCCATTTCTACCAAACACTGCGCCATCCCCTGCTCAAAGTCGTCTTTCTTCGCCTCCACCACACACTCGAACGGAGCCTCCAAATACCGCCTCCGCTCCGCCAGCAAATAGTCCGCCACCCCTGTCACTGTCTCCCCCTCCAAGCTCGCCGCCTTCCACACCTTGATGCGCTCAACCCCCTCTAGGGCCTCATCGCATACCGCATCAATCAGCAGCTTCTTGGCCTCTTCACCGCTCTCCAAGTCAAAATGCCGCTGCAGCCGCTGCAGCCGCTCAGTAAAAAACGCGCTCGGCGTCACTGGCTCCGCCTCAATGACCCAGGGCAACAGCTCCGTTAACCCCAACAGCTTAAACGCCTCTGCCTTTGTGAAACTGGAAAAATTCTTTTTTCTCGCCGTTCCAGTTGCCATAGCACCTCCAAAGCCTGCCCTCAGCCTGCCCTATTCCTATAAAGATGCCACATGAACCCAGATTGCGCCCGCGATCGCTCATATTCAGCAACGCGCCCACTGCGATCGCCCCTCAGTTCAAGCCTTCAGAGCCCGAGTACAGCTACAGCCGACCAAAATACAAAGCCACCCGCTAGGCATCAGCAACCACACTTCCATGCCCCGCCACAATCCGCAGCGCCCCCGCAGGCGATCGCGCCCATACCCGAGTAAAGCGAATCTGCTCATTCAGCGCCGCAA
Organism: Elainellaceae cyanobacterium; assembly: GCA_050331115.1. Taxonomy (GTDB): domain Bacteria; phylum Cyanobacteriota; class Cyanobacteriia; order CAKZMO01; family CAKZMO01; genus JBCCAG01. Next base: position 46,886 of record JBHJHD010000095.1, on the reverse strand, counting down.
TTTCTGATTCAGCCGGTTTATCCATATCGCAATCTCAAGTCATCCAGAAAGCCCCAGCCTCGCTCTTACAAGATGCCACAGTAACCCAGATTGCGATCGCCCCATAAAGAAAATGACGGGTAGAACCAGCCCGGAAATGTCGTCAGTCTACTCAATTTGCCCACAAATCGAGCTCCAAGCTCCATCTCCCGAGCAAAAAGCCTCAACCTCCGAGCTCAGAACCCGAACTTTCGAGCTCAGAGCCTGGCCTTTCAAGCTCAGAACCTCGCCATCCAAGCCCAAAGCCTCATGCTTCAAGCGCCGCACTCCACCTTTCGAGCTCGGAGCTTCGCTGTCCAAGCACAAAGCCTCAACTTCCGAGCAAAAAGCGCCACGATTCGAGCAAAAAGCTTCACAGCCCAAGCTCAAAGCCGTAACCCTGCAAAACATACACCAACCACCCTGCCACTAGGAGCAGCGATCTCGGGTTGAACGGCCAAGGTCGAAGTATCCCAGATCATCCATCCCATGCTCCTAGAATGAAAACATATCTTGCCCCCGCATCCCCCATGCCCAAATGGTTTAACACCGCCGGTCCCTGCCGCGCCGACCTCCACTACATGCTGCCGCCCCTAGCCCGGCTTCCCAACCTCACCCGCCTCGTTGCGCAGCAGGGCTACTTCGTCATCCACGCCCCTCGTCAAACCGGCAAAACCACCGCCATGCTCGCCCTCGCCCAGCAGCTCACCGCCAGCGGCGACTACACCGCCGTCATGGTCTCTGCCGAAGTCGGCGACTCCTTCCCCCACGACCCCGGCCTCGCCGAGCGCGCCATGCTCAGCGACTGGTGGGAGGCCGCATCGGTTTGGCTGCCTGCCGAGCTATAGCCCCCCCCGTGGATTAGCGCTGAGCCCGGACGCCACATTGGGCAAGCCCTAAACGCTTGGGCCAAAGCCTCCCCTCGCCCCCTCGTCATCAAGGTTCAGTCCCTCACCCTGCGGAACTTCACCCCAGACGAGGTGGCCCAGCTCTACCAGCAGCACGCTGCCGAAACCGGGCAGGTCTTTACGCTAGAGGCGGTGCAAAAAGCGTTCGTACTTACCCAGGGGCAGCCCTGGCTCGTGAATGCGCTGGCGAAGGAGGCCGTAGAAGAGCTGGTACCCGATCCGGCCTGGCCTATTACCCTGAACCACATTGAGCAAGCCAAAGAGAACCTGATTCAGCGCCAGGATACTCACCTCGATAGCCTGACGAGCCTGCTGCAAGAAGATCGGGTCAGAGCCATCATTGAGCCGATTCTGTCAGGCCAGGAATTAGGAGACATTCCTCAAGACGATATTCAATTTCTCATTGATTTGGGGCTGTGCCGCATTAGCCCCCAAGGGGGACTTGTTGTTGGTAATCCGATCTATCAAGAGATTTTGCCCCGAGTAATTCGAGAGTAGGGTATGTCGCCGTCAGGCAAACGCACCCCCAAACATCCCGCGTCACAAATGACACGCCAAACAGGGCAGCGTCTCATCCTCCGCGTCCAGCACATCCGTCAACACATCCGCCAGCCGCTGGTCCGGCGCTTCCTGCCGCTGCCGGGCCACCGCCCGCTCGTGGTCCGCCACAATCTTGTCCTTACGCGCCAGCAGCTCCTGCAGCGTCTCCCCCTCCGTCCAGGTGTAGGTGCGCCCGTCGGCATGGTCTCGCTCGTAGGCGATCGCCTCAGCAAATAGGTCCGGGTGCTCCTGGGCCAGCATCACCCACTCATACTTGCGCTGAAAAAAGCAAAAGGAGCAGCCCGAGCGGCTGCGCCAGCGGTAGTAGTCGGGCATGCCGATGCCGCTCTCTTCGAGCAAGCGGTAGATGTCCGCCTTGACCAGACCGTGCTCCTTAAAGGGAAACACCGGCGTAATATTCGGCTTCTTCGAGATATACCCATCTCGGTGCTCATCAGCCCGAATGCCGATGTAGCTCACCGCCGCGTCATCGCCAATGTACTTTTCCAGGGGAATAATCTTCATCTGCTTGGTGCACCAGCGCATCCTGGGCGACGGCAGCGCCCCACCGTATACGTCTAGCCAGTGGTCAAAGCCCCGCTCCGCCTCTAACCGCACAATTTGAATGCCCAGACGGGCCTCAATCCGGTCGAGGTATTCCTCCGTCTCCGGCAGCTCCTTGTGGGTGTCACAGAAGAAGTACTCGATCTCTAGCTCCGGGTGCATCTGGCGCATAAACACCGCCAGGGCCGTGCTGTCCTTGCCCCCCGAAAGGCCCAAAATATGTCTGATGGTCATAAGGCACGCTTCCTCGCACGACGCTTCTGTTCTAACTCCGAGTAAGACTGATTGCCCAAAATCCGCTCACTCAGTTTAACCAGCAGCGCCTGCTGCTGCCTGGGGTCGACCTCATTCAATACCCTATCGACGACTGCCTCTAGGGAGGCCTCCTGGTCAGCGTCCACCCAAATCACTTGGTTCACCTCGTGGCCATCCTGCTCGGTGATGGTGACCCGCTTGGCCACAAAGCCGACGCCCCTCGCCTCCACGGTCTTCTGCAGCGCCTCCAAATTTCTAAACCGCCGCACCACGTCGCTCAGGGCTAGCTCAAAGCGGGCGATGTCGCTGTCTTTCCAAGACTTGGGGGGCTTATCGGCCACAATCATTACCAGCGCCTCCAGCCAGGCTTTGTCTTCGGCGCTGCTGTCCACCGCCGCCAAGATAAACCGCTTCAGCACCGGCTCAATGCACTGGCCCACCAGCGGCGTCGCCTGCACCTGCAGGTCTTCCCGCAGGTTAGCCTCCCGCCTAATGCCAAAGCCCTCATACAGCCGGGTTTGGCAGTCGCTCAGTAGGGCATCGTAGGCCGTTTGAATCTCGTGAAGGCACTGCACAAGCTGCTTTCGGAATGCCTTTGCGATCGCGCCCTCATTATCAGCGCCACCCGCCCCGTCGCTCTCCCCCGTGACCATCGGCTCAAAGCCGCAGGCCTGCGGTAGGGCCTTGAACAACAGCGCATCTGGCTCTTGCGCGTCCTGCAGCACCGCCAAAACCTGCCGCGCCGCGTCGCTGATGCGTTCGGTGGTGAGCGTATACTTGGGCAGCTTGCACACAAAGCTAAACAGCGGCTTGGCCACCATCAGCAAAGACGCATTGCGAACGCCAGTGGGGGTCTTGGCGCTGGGCGATCGCAAAATGCTCTCCAGCTCCCGAAACACCTGCGACCTGAGCCCCACCATCTCGAAATACTTCACCGAGAACCGAGACGGGTCTTTTACCAGTAGCTCAAAGTGCTCTGGCCCCATCACCGGCACAAAGGTGCCGTCTCTATAAAAGCCCACGTCGTCCATGTGGTAGAGCAGCACCGCCGCAAGCACCACCGGCACCATGCCCTGCTTAACGCCGTAGGGCGGACGCTCCAGCCGGGCGTAGAGGTCGCTTAGGGAAAGCTGCTTGTCTTTGGCTTCTAGGCAGAACGACTCAACCGCGTCCCACAGGGGGGCGATACCGGAACTTGGGGCCGGGGGAAAGCAGCCCCACTGTTTAGAGTTCTGGTCAAAGTTCTGGTCAAAGTTCTGTTCACTGCTTTGCCCACTGTCTCGGCCAGAGTTCTGGTCATCGCTTGGGCGATGAATGCCGCTGGCCTCCAGCACCGAATAATACATCGCCACCTCGGGGCCATAGCCTTCGAGGCCCAGCCGGGGCCGATCGTCATGCGCCAGCAGGGCCTCGATTAGCTCCCGTCGGGCTTTTGCCCCTTGGGAGGTGAGCACGCGGCGGTTGATCAGCTCATTGTCTAGGATAGGCGTCTGGGGGTAGGTGCGATCGCACAGGTTCGACAGCGCGCTCTGGAAGGCGCGGGTGCTAGAGAGGCTCACCACAGCGCCGTCAATCCAGCAGCGGTTGCCGCCGCGGCCCCAGTCCAGCGCCTGCCGCACCGTATCGTCTAGCAGCCGCTCCGCCTCCACCAACCGCTGCTTCACCTCTCGCCGGGCGATGCCGTCACTGGTGAGCTCGGGGGCCGTCTTCCAAATTTTGCGGAGCACCTGCAGCTCTTGGGCGCGGGTCTGCAGCAGGTCGAGCTTGGCCACTTCGATGACCACCAGGGGTTTACCGTCTGGTGTCGCTGCTGGGACGGCTGGGGGCGGGGTTTGGTCGAGCCAGTAGCACACCAAGCCGTCATAGTCCGCCGAGCGACAGGTCAATTCGTTGAGGGTAAAGCGGCTGTCGCCGTAGCGCTGCTCAAAATAGCGCAGCGTTCCCGTGGTCACGTAGTGCCGCTGAGCAACGAGGGGCTTGAGCGGATAGGTGTGCGCCAACAGCTCGGCCACGGGAAAGCGCGCCTGCTCTAGTCCCTCGTAGATCGCCGCCTCGATGTTAAAGTCCGACCCCTGCCAAATTCGCAGCTCGTCTAGCTGCTTGCGGTAGGTCAACAGCGATCGCTGCAGGTCCTTGATTGCCTTTTTCCAGGTCTTGAGCGCTTTGTCCTGGGGGGTGTCGCACAGGGCTAGGGCCACGAGTTTGGGCGTTGCCCTGAGGCTGCCCGTGGTTGTAATTAGGTTGAGGACGCCGATGGTTTTCAAAATTTGCAGCGTTTGGGGGCTCTGGTCGCGGGCGTCTTCGATGAGGCCCTGAACCTCGACCCAGCGCTGCAGATTGATGCGAGAGGATAGCCCGGTGACCGATTCGACAAAGTAGTCGTAGAGCTGGTGCAGCTTCAGGGTAGGGATTTGATCGCCTTCAACTGTCGCCGTGGCTAAAAAGGCCTGCAGCCCATAGGGCTCTTCGCTGGTGAGAAACGTAAACAAAGAGCGATCGTTTTGGGCGTAGCGGGTGCAGATCAGCGGCAGCACCAGGGCGGTGACGGGGTGCAGGGGATAGGCCGCTGCCAGAACCTCGCTGGAGATATCGCTGGCCAGCATCGGGGCCAGGGCCCTGACCCAGTCATCGGTGCGGCGATGAACCACAGAAAGAACGGGCCCGGCTTGGGCTTGGCTGATGGCCTGCCCAATTAGGCGCGTCATTTGGCCGGGCGACTCGGCAAAGGGAAGATCTTCAAACCGCCCCTGAATCTTGCTCCATTCGCTCTGCTCAACTGCGGCCAGCCGCTTGCTGTAGCCCGCAAACGACTGATGCAGCAGGCTCAAGAAATAGACCTGGTGCGCCCCCTCAATCTCTAGCTCCGCAATTTGCTGCAGTAAATACAGGTCGTCAACCCCCTGATTATGGGACGCATACTCTAGCGATTTACCCAGCTCGTCGATGACCAACAACAGGGGCGTCTCAGCCGCCCGCACCATGGTTTCGAGCAAATCGAGCACCTGCTGATTGCTGATATTGGGTTTGCTATTGGAGTTGAGCTCGACCCGATAATCGGCCAGGTCCGACCAGAAATTGGGCCTTTCGCGGCCCTTCCAGAACCGCTCTGCGCACGCAACCAAAGCTCGCGTAACAGTCCAGCTTAGGGGCTCCCGCTGCCCGGTCGCCGCCGCCCGCAGCAGCCCCCGCCCCGGAATATTCGCGATCGCCTGCCGCACAGGGCCACCCTCAGAGAACGCCTGATGGGCAACGGCCAGGGCCTCCTGCTTCACAGGATTGTCCTTGTCGGCGCACAGCGCCAGCAGATAGTGGGCAAACGCCGACTTGCCGGTTCCATAGACGCCGGTGATGGTCCAGGCCCGGTGCGATCGCGGCTGTGCTAGAGCGGTTAGGATGCGGCGCAGGGCATCGGCAGAGCGCTCGGTCGGAATGTATCCCTGTGCCGAGTTCAGCTTGTCTAGATCCCGGACCAGATTGACGGAGCGATAATAGCGGCGATTGATGCTGAAATATTTCGAGAGCGTGGTTTCCGTCATGCCGCTAGACTCCGCTCATCGTAGTAGTTTTTCAGAATGTCCAGCGCCAAATCCTCAAGGTCATCGGCCTGAAAGCTGAGCTGCATTTTGCCGGCAGCGTCCCTTAGGCTCAGCTCCCGGAAGGGGTCGCGCGCAGTCTCAATCGCATCACAAAGGGCAGATTCAGTGAGCCGAAAGATGAGGCCCGGGCTGCCCACGTCGTAGAGCAGGTTGGCAATGGGGATGGTCCGGGCCGTTGGATAGGTTCGGTGGGCAAACACTAGCGCAGCGTAGGCGATGATTTCGGCGGGTAGATTTTGCTTTGGCCCCACGCGGAAGCTATAGTGCCGAGAATCGCCAGCGGTCTGGATCAGGCGCAGCTCGGTGAACGGGCAGTCGAGCGAATCTTCGCTCGCGGATGATTTGGTATTTTGCCCCGCGGTATTTTGCCCTGCGGTATTTTGCCCTGCATACGTGCGCAAAATGCAGCTGACGTCCTTCTTGATTGAAGAGTCGGCAATGCGAATGGCAGTGCGATCGCGATATTCGCCCAGGGCATAGAGCAAATCTTCGTAGGTAAAGTCTACGCGGTTGAACGTGTTGAACGTGAAATCCCAGGCAGTCGCGGTGCAAGGGGGCTGCAGCAGCTGCCAGTGCAGCAGCCACAGCGAGGCCGGGTCTTCGAGGTAGGGGTCCCATCCCTCCGGCGCCAGAAGGTCGCGACCAAAATCAGTAGGCCGATCTTCTGCTAAGAGCTTAAAAGCGTTGCACCAGTAGCGAATGGAGCGCACCATGTTCTTGCCCACCCCAAGCTGAACGGGGGCAGTTTCCGCCAAGAAGATGCCGGGATTGTGGGATGCGCTATCAAATCCTTTTTTTAGCCAACCAAACCGAGGATGAAACGTCTCGTGGCGCGCAAAAACAGTAACCCTAGGCAATGTCTCCCTATCTAGGGCGGGTGTTGTCTGCTTGTCCATGGAGCACTGCTAGGATATCTGTACTAGATTATCAAGCAGCACCTGGGAAAACAACAGCATTGTAAATGATTGTTGCTAGGCCACTGCTTGATAACTCTAGTGTAGGCGCTATTCTACAGGCTCCACGACTATATCTGGCGCGCAGTAGGCAAATCGTTTCTAGGGGTAGCGTTTGCCGAAGAAGGGCTTTGGCTTGGCGAGGCTAGGTCGCTTCAGCAAGCGCTGTTTGAGGATGTAGCATCTGTCGAAGAACGCCTAGAATTTTGTCCACTTCGCTAATGAAGTAGGTGCTGCTGTCGATATGGGCGATCGCCTGATTCAGCGTCAGGAATTTCCACTCTGTGCCAGTCGTAACCACCCCATAGATCGTCTCTACTGGCTCTCCGGCTTGCCGATTGAACCGCTGGGCAGCAATCATGGTGGCAATGCACTGCCCCAACCCTGAGGGTATGTTTTCTCGCTTAGCTTCTACGATGGTGACGACGGGCCGCGCGATAAAAAACTGCTCTGGCGATCGCGTCAAGATAAAGTCGCAGACGCCGTTGAGGCCTCTTTCGACATCCACGGTGAAGTCTACGCCGGAGAACAAGCTCACGCTGCCGCTGAAGCTGCGTCGCACGTCCGTAAGGGTGGGCATAATAATTAGCTCTGAGCGGGCCTTTTCTGTATTGATGGCCGTGGCGAGGGAAAGGTGCTCTTTGAGGCTGAGCGCCAGCAGTTCACTGGGCGGGCTAGGCTTAACGTGCGAGAAGAGAACTTCAGTCTCGATGGTTCTGATGCCAAATTCACTTTTTACCTTGCTGAGGGTGAAGCTGCTGTAGGACATAGCGTATCTGCCTAAACTAAGGAAAATTCTAAGTGAACCTTCGAGACTATCAAGACAGCGACTTCGAGCCAGTGATACAGCTCTGGTGGGAGTCTTGGCATTCTTCCTCAGGGTATCAGCACCATAGACCAATTGACGACTGGAAGCAGCGCTGGCGCGACATCGAAGCGGGCCATGAGGTTGTCGTTGTGGTGCACCATGGCGAGATTACCGCCTTCGCCGCTTTAAACCTTCAAACCTGCGTGCTATCGCAGCTTTTCGTCTCGCCGCGCTGGAAGCGTAAAGGCATTGGTCGGCGGCTCCTGCAATGGGCAACTGCGAAATGCCCAACCGGTTTCAGTCTTAAAACGGCGGCGGACAATCATGAATCGAGAGCGTTTTACAGCGCGATGGGTATGGTGGAAGGCGATGGTCAAAGACCGGCCCTCAAGGGCGATCGCAGCATCAACGACTTCAATGGACGGGAGGAAGTTGAGTATTTCAGTAAGTCCAGAGAATTGTAGATCGGGTTAGAGAGTTCGCTCAGCCCAACTTCAATTTACTGCCTCGCAATCCACATCAAAATTCCCAATACCCCTTCTACTGGCGGTACCGGATAATCCGTCAAGTCGACCGTCACGGTCTTCTCCTCTAGCTTCAAAAACCGCCAGATTGTCCCGGTACTCACACAGCCATAAATACCGGCAATGGGCCGTTGACTTGCCTGATTGAACCGCTGCGCCGCCACCATTTCCGCTAAACACTGCCCCATGCCCCGCTTGAGGTCGTCTTTCTTCGCTTCCACAACGACCAGTACGGGCGCTTCCACTGCAATTTGCTCCGGCGATAGGCTCAGCAAAAAATCGCAGGTGCCGTTCAGCCCCACCTCAGCATCGATATTGAACTCTTCTCCGGAAAACACGCTCACCTTGCCGCCGAGGCTATCCTTCACCTCTAGCAAAATTGGGTTAATAATCGCCTCTGAGCGGGCTTTCTCGTTACCCACCGCGATCGCCCAGGGCACGTTTCGCTTTAGCGTCTCTTGCAGCAGCGGGCTTGGCGTTACATCGGGTAATGGCGGGAAAAAGCGTTGACCTTCAACCGTCGTCAGATCAAAATCCTGCTTTGCCCTAGCCCAAGTAAATTCTCGATAGCTCATAGTTTTTAGGTTGAGCATTCCTCAAGTTTCAATGGCTCAGCCCAATCTAACGATAAAGCTCCCCCACCTTCCGGCAGGGGAGCATTTCAGTTAATTACCTAGCAGCGACGTCAACCGTATCTGCTCGCTGTCGAGGCAATTAGGAAGGCCGCGTAGGTCAAGATATATCCCACCGTGAAGTGAGCTAGACCAATCAGACGACCTTGAACGATGGACATTGCAACCGGCTTATCCTTCCAGCGAACCAGGTTCGCCAGGGGAGTGCGCTCATGAGCCCACACTAGGGTCTCAATCAGCTCTTGCCAGTAGCCGCGCCAGCTGATCAAGAACATGAAGCCCGTCGCCCACACCAGGTGGCCGAACAGGAACATCCACGCCCAGACCGCCAGGTTATTCATGCCGTAGGGGTTGTAGCCGTTGATTAGCTGAGCCGAGTTCAGCCACAGGTAATCGCGCAGCCAGCCCATCAGGTAGGTGGACGACTCGTTGAACTGAGCCACGTTCCCTTGCCAGATCCCCAGGTGTTTCCAGTGCCAGTAGAAGGTCACCCAGCCCAGGGTATTCAGCATCCAGAACATCGCTAGGTAGAACGAGTCCCACGCGGAGATGTCGCAGGTGCCGCCACGGCCAGGGCCGTCGCAAGGGAAGCTGTAGCCAAAGTCCTTCTTGTCGGGCATCAGCTTGGAGCCGCGAGCGTCTAGGGCACCTTTCACCAGAATTAGGGTGGTAGTGTGCAGACCGAGAGCGATCGCGTGGTGAACCAAGAAGTCGCCAGGACCGATGGTGAGGAACAGAGAGTTGGTGCCGCTGTTGATAGCGTCGAGCCAACCTGGTAGCCACACCGCGCCGCCGTTGGGCCAAGCGGTGGAGGCGATGCTGTCGGGGTTCGACAGCAGAGTGTCGAAGCCGTAGAGCGCCTTACCCGAGGCCGCCTGCACAAACTGGGCGAACACCGGCTCAACTAGGATCTGCTTCTCAGGGGTACCGAAGGCGTTCATGACGTCGTTGTGGACGTAGATGCCTAGGGTGTGGAAACCCAAGAACAGGGAGACCCAGCTGAGGTGAGAGATGATCGCTTCTTTGTGCTGCAGCACGCGGTCCAACACGTTGCCCTTGTTCTGCACAGGGTCGTAGTCCCGCACCAGGAAGATAGCGCCGTGGGCGAACGCACCGACAAGCAGGAAGCCCGCAATGTACTGGTGGTGCGTGTACAGCGCCGCCTGGGTGGTGTAGTCCCGGCCAATAAAGGCGTAGGGCGGTAGGGCGTACATGTGCTGAGCCACCAGGGACGTAATCGTGCCCAGCGCCGCCAATGCCAGCGCGAGCTGGAAGTGGAGCGAGTTGTTCAGCGTATCGTACAGACCCTGGTGGGGCAGGTTGAACTGACCTTCAGTGCTGCCGCCCAGCAGACCCGACTTGGAGTTCAGCATCTCTTTGATGCTGTGGCCAATGCCGAAGTTGGTGCGGTACATGTGGCCGGCAATGATGAACAGGACCGCGATCGCCAGGTGGTGATGGGCCATGTCCGTGAGCCACAGGGACTCAGTCTGGGGATGGAAGCCACCCAAGAAGGTAAGGATGGCAGTACCCGAGCCCTGCGCCGTGCCAAAGATATGGTCGGCAGTGTCAGGATTCTGGGCATATACGCCCCAGTTGCCGGTGAAGAAAGGTGCCAAGCCCGCCGGGTGCGGCGGCGTGGAGAGGAAGTTGTCCCAACCCACGTGCTGACCCCGAGACTCGGGAATAGCGACGTGCACCAGGTGACCCGTCCAAGCCAAGGCGCTAACGCCAAACAGGCCGGCCAGGTGATGGTTCAGCCGGGACTCAGCGTTCTTGAACCAGGACAAGCTAGGGCGGAACTTAGGCTGCAGGTGGAGCCAGCCCGCGAACAGGAACACGGCAGACAAAAGCAGCAGGAAGACTGCGCCGCTGTAAAGCTCGGTGTTCGTGGTCATCCCGATGGTGTACCACCAGTGGTACACACCGGAGTAAGCGATGTTGACCGGACCGGCCGCGCCACCTTGGGTAAAGGCGTCGACAGCGGGCTGGCCAAAGTGGGGGTCCCAAATCGCGTGGGCGATGGGACGGACGTTGAGCGGATCTTGGATCCACTGCTCGAAGTTACCTTGCCAAGCAACGTGGAACAGACTGCCCGAGGTCCAGAGGAAGATGATCGCGATGTGGCCGAAGTGGGAAGCGAAGATCTTTTGGTAAAGATTCTCTTCCGTCATGCCGTCATGGCTTTCAAAATCGTGGGCCGTGGCAATTCCGTACCAGATTCGACGCGTGGTCGGATCTTGGGCTAGCGCTTGGCTAAATTTTGGGAATTTAGTTGCCATTGTTAGTTATGTCCTCCTCATGCCTATCCAGACACAGCAATGATTCGGGCCAGGAAGAACGCCCACGTGGTGACGATTCCTCCCAGGAGGTAGTGAGCCACGCCAACCGCACGTCCCTGAATGATGCTCAGAGCGCGAGGCTGAATTGCGGGCGCAACCTTCAGCTTGTTGTGAGCCCAGACAATGGACTCAATTAGCTCTTGCCAGTAGCCCCGTCCACTGAATAGGAACATGAGGCTGAATGCCCAGATGAAGTGAGCGCCCAGGAAGAGCAGTCCATAGGCGGACAGTGCCGAACCGTAGGAGCCGATTACGTTAACCGCTTGAGCCCACAGGAAGTCCCGCAGCCAGCCGTTAATGCAGATCGCGCTCTGGGCAAAGTTACCCGCTGTAATATGGGACACCGAGCCGTCTGGCGCGACAGTACCCCACACGTCTGACTGCATCTTCCAGCTGAAGTGGAATATGGCAATCGACAGGGAGTTGTACATCCAGAACAGGCCTAGGAACACGTGGTCCCAACCAGAAACCTGACAGGTGCCACCTCGACCCGGACCGTCGCAGGGGAACCGGAAGCCCAGCTCACCTTTGTCGGGAACCAAGCGAGAGCTGCGGGCGTAGAGCACACCCTTCAGCAGAATCAGCACCGTCACGTGGATGGTGAAGGCGTGAATGTGGTGCACCATGAAGTCTGCCGTGCCGAGGGCCATGGGCATCATGGCGACTTTGCCGCCCACTGCTACCACGTCACCGCCAAAGATATAGCTGGCAGGACCTAGCGCGTTGGGGGCAGTAGCACCCGGTGCGGCGGTGTGCAGGTTTTGAATCCACTGGGCAAACACCGGCTGCAGCTGAATCGCCGTGTCAGAGAACATGTCCTGAGGGCGACCCAATGCACGCATGGTGTCGTTGTGAATGTAGAGACCAAAGCTGTGGAAGCCGAGGAAAATACAGACCCAGTTGAGGTGGGAAATCATTGCGTCCCGCTGACGAATAACGCGGTCCAGCAGGTTGTTGACGTTCTTGGCCGGGTCGTAGTCCCGAACCATGAAGATGGCGCCGTGGGCACCTGCACCAACGATCAGGAATCCGCCGATCCACATGTGGTGGGTAAACAGCGAAATCTGAGTGGGGTAATCCGTTGCCAGATAGGGGTACGGCGGCATCGCGTACATGTGCTGCGCCACGATGATCGTAAGCGAGCCCAGCAGCGCTAGGTTCACCGACAGCTGCGCGTGCCAAGAGGTGGTCAGAATTTCATACAGACCCTTGTGGCCTTCGCCCGTGAAGGGACCTTTATGATTTTCCAAAATCTCTTTGATGCTGTGACCGATGCCCCAGTTGGTGCGGTACATGTGGCCCGCAATCAAGAAGAGCACGGCGATCGCTAGGTGGTGGTGCGCTGTATCCGACAGCCACAGACCGCCGGTGACGGGGTTGAGGCCACCTTTAAAGGTGAGGAAGTCGGCATACTCGCCCCAGTTGAGGGTAAAGAAAGGTACTAAACCCTTCGAGAAACTGGGATATAGCTCTGCCATCAGGCTGGAGTTCAAGATGAACTCGTGGGGCAGCGGAATTTCCTCAGGGGGAACGCCCGCGTCCAGCAGCTTGTTGATGGGCAGCGCAACGTGAATCTGGTGACCGGCCCAGCTCAGAGAACCCAGACCCAGCAAGCCTGCCAGGTGGTGGTTGAGCATGGACTCGACGTTCTGGAACCACTCGAGCTTCGGAGCCCGCTTGTGGTAGTGGAACCAGCCCGCAAACAGCATCAAACCCGCCATCACGAGACCGCCAATAGCGGTCGCGTAGAGCTGAGTTGAGTTTGTAATACCGGAGGCGCGCCACAGCTGGAAGAATCCAGAGGTGATCTGGATGCCCCGGAAGCCGCCGCCGACGTCTGCATTCAGAATTTCTTGGCCAACGATGGACCACACAACCTGTGCACTAGGCTTGATGCCTGTGGGGTCGGTGAGCCAAGCTTCGTAGTTAGAAAACCGAGCGCCATGGAAGTACATGCCGCTCAGCCAGATAAACACAATGGCTAAATGACCGAAGTGAGCGCTGAAGATTTTCCGAGAAATATCTTCGAGATCGCTGGTATGACTATCAAAATCGTGAGCGTCAGCGTGAAGGTTCCAAATCCAAGTGGTGGTTTTTGGACCTTTAGCCAAAGTTCTGTCGAAGTGGCCCGGCTTAGCCCACAGCTCGAAAGAGGTAGGGACCGGATCTTTATCAACGAGAATCTTGGCCTTCGCGTCTCGCTCCCGTGATGTAGTTGTCATTAGAGATTCTCCTCTCTGTAGACAAGGAACGATTGACCTAGAACCTGAGGCCAGCCGCCGCTAGGGGTCGGGGTCTTCTCTGAGCGCCTTACTTTGGATGATGGCCAGTTGGACAGTATCAAATGACAAAACGCTAGAGAGAACCGACGCCGGACACGGCATCCATACCCACCGCTCCGCCACATCCGGCTGAAATCAGACGTGAATCCGATTCGCCTCGGCTTTGGAAGAGGGTGGCCTGAAGCCTGGAAATAGCCAGAGTTCAGAGGTTTAGACCGCCTCGGGGTTAGGTCTTTCGAGCATTATAGTGCTGTATTAGACGTCATCTGAATCCGATTTAACAATAATTCAAACAGCGGAAGACGTTGATTTTTCTGACCTGTGTGTTTCTGGGTTCCTGGAATGCTCAGATACGACGAATCAAAACTATACAAAACTCAATATAGCTGGTCAATTTTGCATTTTTAAGCTAAGAGTTTATCGATTGAATGGCTAAGTGAATGGCTAAGTTTAGAGGCGGACCCGTCGTTCAGCCCCGTTGATGAAACGGTATGGTGGGGTGGTCTATACTCCGTAATGGAGGTTGACTATAGGTTCTACCCGGTTCAGCAAAATTTAGGAGAGGTCTAACTGTGAATGACTGGCATCAGCTGCATCAGCTCGTGCGGCGCTCCGCACGTAGTTTAAGACGCATCAGTCTATGGCCCATCAGTTTAGAGCCCACTAGAGGTGCGCTAGTCCTTCTGATGGGGCTCAGTTTGGTTCTGACCGGCTGTGGCGGTTCTAGAGGCGATCGCTTCATACCCGGTGGCCCCAACGATCTAGTTGCCATACCCAAAACATTGCAGGAAGTTTCGCCTCCCGCTACTCTCCAAGCCCTTAAACGAGAGCTCGACCTGCGCCCCCAGGTCCGCATTACTAGTCCTAAGCGGGGTGAAGTGCTGCAGGACAATCGGGTGTCAGTTCAATTTCAGGTTTCTGACCTGCCTACCTTTAAAGATGAAGCGCTCGGCATGGGGCCGCATCTCAACGTCATTGTTGACAACGAGCCCTACCGCGCCCTGTATGACCCTAGTGAGCCGCTTATTCTAGAAGACCTAGAGCCCGGGACCCACACCGTTCAAGCCTTTGCTTCAAGGCCCTGGCACGAGAGCTTCAAAACCGCCGGGGCTTATGACCAGACTCAGTTCCACGTCTTTACAAAAACGCCCGCCGGCCCTGACTTAGATGCGCCGCTGCTGACCTATAGCCGTCCTAAGGGTAGCTATGGTGCTGAGCCAATTATGCTCGATGTCTATCTGCAGAATGCGCCGCTGCACCTTGTCGCCCAAGAGGATATTACTGACGAGGTGTCTGATTGGAAGGTTCGCTGCACCATTAATGGACAGACCTTTACCTTTGACGCTTGGGAGCCACTCTACTTGGCAGGGTTCAAGCCCGGTAAGAACTGGATTCAGCTAGAGCTCCTCGATGAGAACGATCAGCCTATCGATAACGCCTATAACAACACCGCTCGCTTAATTACGCTGGCCCCCGGCGGCGACGACGCGCTATCAAAGCTGGTCCGCGATGAGCTATCGCTGCAGGAGGCCCGTCCGATGATTATTGCGGGCTATGAACCTCCTAAAAAAGCGCTGGATGCTGGCGCGCTGGGTACTGAAGCTCTAGATACGGAAGCTCTAGATACCGAAGCTCCAGGCACAGCGGGGCCGCTAGGGAAAGAGAACCCTGTAAACGCCCCAGGCGCAAATGCTGCCAATACTGCAGGTGATCTACCGATAGATAATCCGACCATAGAAGCCCCTGAGCCGATCGCCCTACCCGAGACAAAAGCTTTTCCCCCCGGAATCTTGACGGAGGAGACGCTGCCGGAGCTGCTGCCCAAAGCTGAACCAGCGCCAACGCCGACTGAAAGCGTCGATGGCGCTGCGGCTTCAAAGTCCGTACCGGAGTCCGGTTCGGCTTCGCTAAAGGCTCCGGTGGATGCTGACCCCGATTTTCTAGAGTCGACGGCGCTAGATGTCCCCCCTGTCCCCACAGCACCTAGCTTAAAGACGCCTAGCCTAAAGACGCCTAGCCTGTAGGGCCACTGAATATCAGCCCGCTGGAGATATCACCTCCAGCGGCGGCTCGAGGACGACGTTGCAATAGGCAAGGGGGTCAGGGAGAATAGCTGATTTGCTTTGGACGAAGCATTGTTTCGGACAGAAAAACCTTAATGTAGATACAGGTTGTGCCTAGTCTGAACGGATTTGTTATATCTCTTCACCAATTGACTCAAAACATAAACATTGGTTATGCAAACTCAAAGAAGATTGAAAGTTGAGCTTATGGAGTAGTGTCCGATTCCTGATATAGTTTTCCTAAATCAGCAATTTGAAGGCAGGCTTTTGAGTAGACTAGGTCATCAAAGTAGAGCGGATTAAGCTATCGCGATGGGTTAATTTTCTCCGATTTAGTTGACTAAATTAGTCTGCGAGAGCTGTCATTTTCAGGCAGTGGCGTGTTGAGATATGTGTCGTCTGGCGCTGTGCTTTGTGGCGGCCATCTGTTCCAACAGCGTTTTACACTGAATGACGTTTTACACTGTAAGACTTTGCACCTGTAGGGCGCTGCTGTAGAGCGTTGATTAATCTAACGAAGGGAGATAGAAGCGAAATATGTCATATTCTCAATCGAGAACTCAGTCGAAGTCGGGGTATGAGGCTGGGGTTAAAGACTATAAATTAACCTATTACACGCCGGACTATACGCCAAAGGATACCGATATCCTGGCCGCGTTTCGGGTGACGCCTCAGCCCGGTGTTCCCCCTGAGGAAGCCGGCGCGGCGGTAGCGGCAGAGTCTTCTACCGGTACCTGGACCACTGTATGGACCGACCTGCTTACCGACCTCGATCGCTACAAGGGTCGCTGCTACGATATCGAGCCGGTTCGTGGTGAAGACAGCCAGTTCATCGCCTATATTGCCTATCCTCTAGACCTGTTCGAAGAGGGCTCGGTTACTAACCTGCTCACCTCTATCGTGGGTAACGTGTTTGGCTTTAAGGCCCTAAAGGCGCTGCGCCTCGAAGATCTGCGCATCCCCGTAGCCTATCTGAAGACGTTCCAAGGTCCGCCCCACGGCATCACCGTTGAGCGCGACAAAATCAATAAGTACGGTCGTCCGCTGCTGGGCTGCACCATCAAGCCGAAGCTGGGTCTGTCCGCCAAGAACTACGGCCGGGCGGTGTATGAGTGTCTGCGCGGCGGCCTCGACTTCACAAAGGACGACGAGAACATCAACTCCCAGCCCTTCCAGCGCTGGCGCGATCGCTTCCTGTTTGTGGCTGACGCTATCCACAAGGCCCAGGCTGAGACCGGTGAGATCAAGGGTCACTACCTGAACGTTACCGCCTCCACCTGCGAAGAGATGTTTAAGCGGGCCGAGTTCGCCAAAGAGCTCGAAATGCCCATCATCATGCACGACTTCATCACCGCTGGCTTCACCGCCAACACCAGCCTTGCGCACTGGTGCCGCGACAACGGCATGCTGCTGCACATCCACCGGGCCATGCACGCGGTGATCGACCGCCAGAAGAACCACGGTATGCACTTCCGGACCCTGGCCAAGTGCCTGCGCATGTCCGGCGGTGACCACATCCACACCGGTACGGTTGTGGGTAAGCTTGAGGGCGATCGCGCCGTCACCATGGGCTTCGTCGACCTGCTGCGCGAGAACTACGTCGAGAAGGACCCCGAGCGCGGCATCTACTTCACCCAAGATTGGGCCTCTATGCCTGGCGTAATGGCCGTGGCCTCCGGCGGTATCCACGTGTGGCACATGCCCGCGCTGGTGGAAATCTTCGGCGACGACTCCGTGCTGCAGTTCGGCGGCGGCACCCTGGGCCACCCCTGGGGCAACGCGCCGGGCGCAACCGCCAACCGGGTTGCTCTTGAAGCCTGCGTCCAGGCCCGTAATGAAGGCCGCGACCTCAACCGCGAGGGTGGCGACATCATCCGCGAAGCGGCCAAGTGGTGCCCCGAGCTGGCGGTAGCCTGCGAAGTTTGGAAGGAAATTAAGTTCGAATTCGAGACGGTCGATACCGTCTGATGATTCAGCTTGTTAGGGTAGGGGCACTTCTCTACCCTAACAAACCAGCTTGTTCCGACCTTCAGCAGGGCCAGCGTCCCCAATGGATCTGAAGCAGATCGCTAAAGACACCGCTAAGACTGTTACCAGCTACTTAACCTATCGGGCCGTTCGCACCGTTGTGGCCCAGCTGCGGGAAACCAACCCGGCCCTCTCTATGTGGCTCCATGGCTTCTCCTCCACGGGTAAAATCCAGGATGGAGAGGCTTACCTGCGAGAGCTGCTGCAGGAGAATCAGGCGCTGGCCTTCCGCATTATGACGGTCCGGGCCCATCTGGCCGAAGAAATTACGGAGTTCTTGCCCGAGATGGTTTGCTCTGGGATTCAGCAGGCCAACATGGAGCATCGTCGTCAGTACCTAGAGCGAATTACGCGGTTAGAAGCCAACGGCTCTGAGGATAGGGGCTTAAGTGATGGGCAAGTGCAGCAGGACAGCGGTTCAGCGGCGTCTGATTCAGACGCCAGTCCAGACAATGGGACGCCTGCCTCTGAATGACTAGGTCGTCTTTGATGCCGACCGTATCCAACTCTAATCTACAAGACAATACCCGAGACATTATGAAAACGTTACCCAAAGAGCGCCGTTACGAAACCCTGTCCTATCTGCCCCCATTGACGGATCAGCAGATCGCTAAGCAGATTCAGTACATCATCGACCAGGGCTTCATTCCTGCCATTGAGTTCAACGAGACGGCAGAGCCTACTGAGACCTACTGGACCATGTGGAAGCTGCCGCTGTTTGGTGCCGGCTCCGTGCAGGAAGTCCTCAACGAGGCTAATGAATGCCGCAACGAGTATCGCGACTCCTTCGTGCGCGTTGTTGGGTTCGACAACATCAAGCAGTGCCAGGTGATGGGCTTCATCATTCACAAGCCGGGCGGCAATTCCTCTTACCGCTACTAATTAGCGAGCTGTAGATGCGGCTCTTTAGCCATCGATGCAGTCTATGAGCCTATCCCAGCTGTTAGGGATAGGCCGCTCGGTTAATCTACCGTTACTTACAAACGGCAGCCGTCCTTTTAGGAGCTATCGCGCTAAGGCGATCGCGCCTAGCGGGATGGCTGCCGTTTTGTCTTTAGTGCATTTAAGCGTAAGCGCGCTTTTTCGAGAGCCTGATTTGCGCTGCCCTTCGCAACGGAGGCGACTAAAACTGAGCTAAATCTGAGAGACTAGATGGAAGCTGCCGGCATTGTAGCTAGCTGCTTTTTGTAGTTCTACGGTTCTCGATGTGCATGGCAGAGTTACTCGACGGTAAAGCCTTAGCCAAGCGAATGCAGACGCAGATGGCTGAGCAAATCTCTCAGGTGTCCCAAAACGTTGGCAGACCGCCAGGACTAGCGGTGGTTATGGTGGGGGACAACCCTGCGAGCGCCGCCTACGTGCGCGGCAAAGAGCGTGCCTGCGATCGCCTTGGGATTGCGTCATTTGGGCGACATTACTCTACCGAAACTACCCAGGCTGAGCTTGAGCACGCCGTTGACTCCCTCAACCAAGACGATCGCGTCGATGGGATTTTAATCCAGCTGCCGCTGCCGCCCCACCTCAACAGCATCGCGCTGCTCCATCGCATCGACCCCCTCAAAGACGCCGATGGACTTCACCCTTACAACCTTGGGCAGCTCATGCGGGGGGAAATCGGCCTGCAGAGCTGCACCCCCGCTGGCGTCATTCGGCTGCTCAAGGCCTACGATCTAGCCCTGCAGGGAAAGCGAGCTGTGGTGGTCGGGCGGAGTATTTTGGTGGGCAAGCCCCTGGCTCTGCTGCTGCTGGCCGAGAGCGCTACGGTAACTGTCGCACACTCTAAGACTGTGGATCTGGGCCAGCTTACGCAAGCGGCAGATATCTTAGTGGCGGCGCTGGGGGTCCCGGGGGCGATCACGGCGGACATGGTGAAGCCCGGTGCGGTCGTCATTGATGTTGGCATCAACCGCACCCTCCACAGCGGCGGTAAGACGCGGCTGGTGGGGGATGTCGATTTTGAGGCGGTAGCGCCCGTCGCGCGCTGGATTACTCCGGTTCCTGGCGGCATCGGCCCCATGACGGTTACAATGCTGCTCCACAACACCCTCTTGGCCTACCGGCGGCGGTTTTCCCTCTAGCTGGCTGGTCGGAAGGGGCGAGGCCTGGAGGACGAGGCCAAGAAGCGGCTTCCCAGAAGACAATGTCGGATCTGACCTGTAGGATCTGAAATAGCGTCAGCGTGCCCTAGCAGCACTTAGGTAGAAGACAATACGGTAAAGATATGACTTTTAGTAACTCAGGCACAGCTACCGCCAGCGATCGCTCAGGCTCAGAGTCCTTTGACCTGCAGGCCTACCTCAGCGAGCGCAAAGCTCTAGTCGAGCGCGCCCTCGACGCCTCGATTGCGGTGGTCTATCCCGAGACAATCTACGAATCGATGCGCTACTCCCTGATGGCGGGGGGGAAGCGGCTGCGCCCGATTCTGTGCCTCGCCACCTGTGAGATGGCCGGCGGCACCCTGGAGATGGCGATGCCCACCGCCTGTGCCCTGGAGATGATCCACACAATGTCGCTGATCCACGACGATCTACCCGCCATGGATAACGACGACTATCGGCGCGGCAAGCTTACCAACCACAAGATCTATGGGGATGCGATCGCGATTCTGGCTGGTGACGGGCTATTGGCCTACGCTTTTGAGCATGTGGCGGTCGCCACCCAAGGGGTCCCTGCAGAGCGGGTAGTAAACGTGGTGGCGCGCCTGGGGCGGGCGCTGGGGGCGGCTGGCCTGGTGGGCGGCCAGTCTGTAGACCTCGCCTGCGAGGGTAAGCCCGACGTCTCGGCCAGCACCCTGGAATTTATCCACCAGCACAAAACGGCGGCGCTGTTAGAGGCGGCGGTCGTTTCCGGAGCCGCGCTGGCGGGGGCCTCGCCCTGCGACGTTCAACGGCTGTCCCACTACGCCCAGTGCATTGGCTTAGCCTTTCAAATCGTTGACGATATTCTAGATATCACTGCCACCCAGGCCGAGCTGGGTAAAACCGCAGGTAAAGATCTTCAATCGCAGAAAGTGACTTATCCTAGCCTTTGGGGGCTCGACGAGTCGCGAGAGAAGGCTCAGCAGCTTGTCGTGGACGCGAAGCAGACCCTAGAACCGTTTGGTGCGGCGGCCCAGCCCCTTATCGCCCTCGCCGATTTTATTACGGCTCGCTCTCACTAGTGCAGGAATACCCATGGAGGTCCTCGATATTCTGAGTAACCGCGTGCTTGTAGTGGCCCTACTGGCCTGCTTCACGGCGCAGTTTCTCAAGCTCGTTGTCGAGCTGTCGCTCAAAGGCACCCTAAATCTCAAAACCCTATTTAGCTCGGGGGGAATGCCCAGTTCCCACTCAGCGCTGGTTACCGGTCTCGCCTGCAGCGTTGGACAGACCCGGGGCTGGGAGAGCGCCGAATTTGCGATCGCCTGCGTTTTTGCCATTATTGTGATGTACGACGCGGCCGGGGTACGCCTCGCTGCCGGCCAGCAGGCCCGGATTATCAACCAGATTCTCGATGAGCTATTCAGCGAACATCCCGCTTTTAACGAAGATCGGCTCAAAGAGCTTTTGGGCCATACGCCTGCCCAGGTGATTGCCGGTTTGGTACTTGGCGTGGCGGTGTCTTGTCTAGCGCTGCCGCTCTAGGGTCTGCTTAAATTCAGAGGCGTAGGTAATCTGTAGACTGGGCTCGGCACGCTGATTGTAGAGCGCAATTAGCGTTAAAAATGCGTCAACATGCTCCTTAACAAGCAGCTGCAGCTCGGTTTGCAGATGGTCTTTGGATAGGTGTGACGTCTGGCCCCCCAACGCCCCAGGCCTATCGTCTGCCTGAGCCCTTGCGTAGTTGGCGGCGTAGGGAAGCTGAAGCGCATCCCACAGAAAGGCTGAGTTGGCGACCGACTCAATGGTGTTGACAAACTCTGGGGGGACGAAGAGCGAATACTTCTCAATCGTCAGGTTCAGCGCCTCTCGAAACTGAGCGCACTCCCGCAGCAGATATTTAGACCAAATGACGTGGCTGCGCTCGCTTGGAACGCGCGCCTGTAGGTCGATGTTTCCGGCTTGGGCTAGGTAAGCCTCGTTAAAAACGCCTTCAAGAGTCAGGGTCGGCCCATTTTCGGCGTCTAAGTCGGCCATCATTCGCTCAAGCGTGGCTTCGCCGCCGAGACGCGCCAAAAAAGCAACGTGGCGCTGCAGGGGTTTATACATTTGCCGCAGGGCAACTTTTTCCAGCTTGCGGCGCTGCCGCTCTTGCTCGGCGTCGATTACTCGGTCTACTGAAAATATGACCAGCAAAATGCCAATAACTTCGGCCGCTACATCCAGAGAGAAGCCGCTCAGCCAGTCGTTGGACCGGACTGTAAAGTGGACCCCGAAGCAGGCTGATAGCAGCAGCAGCAGCGCCAGGTAGGTTCCCTTGAGAGAGCCATTCGTTATGCCCCGATCGCCCATCAGCTGCAGCCGGGCGGCGACGGCTGCGCCTGAAGTACCACCAGCGTCATGTCGTCGTCTCGCTGCCGGGCCAGGCCGACAAAGGCCTGCACTTGCTCAAAGAGATAATCCAAAATCTCCTGAGGGCTATAGCCTTGGCTGCAGACGCTCTGAAACAGCCGCTCGATGCTTTCTTCTCCAAAGCGACTGCCCGTGGCGCTAGCGGCATCGGTGAAGCCGTCAGTAAAGTAGAGCACCGTATCACCGGCCTGGAGCTGCACGCGCTCCTCGTCGTACTGGCTGTCGATGTCGAGACCGATCAGCATCCCAGACGAGGTGTCTAAGCGATGAATTGAGCGGGTCGCAGCCCGCCACAGCAGCGGCGGGTTGTGGGCCGCATTGCTGTAGGAGAGCAGGCGCGTTTGGGGATCGTACTCAGAGTAAAAGAGCGTCACGAACCGATTGGAGTTCTCCAGGTCGGAGTACATGACGTGGTTGAGGTGCTGCAGAATACGGGCAGGCGAGTGCTGGTTAAGCACCTCTGCCCGCAGCATCCCCCGCAGCATGGTCATGATTAGGCCCGCAGGCACCCCTTTGCCCATCACGTCGCCGATGGTAATGCTCCAGCGGCGGCAGGCTAGGTCGTTTGGGTTTCGCGACCACTCCTGGTCGTAATTCGCCGGTATGAAATCGTAGTAGTCGCCGCCCACGCGGCTTGCCGTCTGGCAGCGGGCCGCTAGCCCTAGGCCGCTGATCTTGGGGCATTGGCGGGGCAGCAGCTGCGCCTGAATTTCCGACCCAATCTCTAGCTCGCGGTCTAGGCGCTCTTTCTTTCGCAGCTCTACTGTTAGATTATTATTTTCAATCGCGACCGCCGTCTGGTCTGCCACGAGCCGCGTCAGCTTCTGCCGTGTTTCAGTCCAGGCGTAGTCAGACTGGTGGCTAAAGAGGTAGAGTCTGCCCCGCTCAGCGTCTTTGACCAAGATTGGCGCGCTGAAGAGCTGCACCTCTGGGCCCAAGGCATGACTAAGCTGCTGATCGAGGGTCGCCATCACCGCTGAACCGTCCTCGGCCCTGATGGGTGAGGGCAGCAGCGCCGCAAAGTCGCGCACGGTTTTGGGCACCACCTGATGAAGGTGCTGACACTGTGCTCCGCCTTGGCAGTGGAGTCGATTGAGCTGAAGCCGCCCCCCTTTCACCAGTACGAGCGTGCCGCCGTCCGCATCGGCAACGCGGCTGGCAATTAGCGGCGTCAGCTCTAGAAATTGGTTTAAGTTTTTGAAGCTGCGCAGCGCAAAGCTGAGAGAGCCCAGCAAATCCTGAATTTTGCTCTGATCTCGATAGAGCCGGGCCACAACGTCCTTTAGCGCAAAGACGTTGGTTGACGTTTGAGCAGATGACTGAGGATCGATGGGTTGTGGCGGTATGGGCGTAGCTGTCATGCACTGAGTATAGAGAAATCGACGGAAAATGCCTACGAACTTTAAGGTGTACTCGTCGAAGCCGTGATCAAATTAACTCTTTTTTGGATAGCCTGGTGTTGAAGGAGGATACAGCAATAGAGGGAAGACGTCAACCTAGATTTGACGTCCCGCTACGCCAAGGATTCCCCCGGCCCTACCATCGAAATGAAAGGGCTGGCGCTGAAGTAGCGCTGGGCGACCTGCTGGATATCTTCTGACGTTACGGCGCGGCAGCGCTGCTGAAAGGTCTGATCGAATTCTATGCCGAGACCTAAGATCTCATACCAGCCCATGAGCTGAGCCACCTGACTATTGGTCTGTTTGCCTAAGGCGTACTGCCCCAGCAGCTTATTTTGAGCGATCTGCAGCTCGTCCTCTGTGAGCGGATGGTGACAAAGGCGCTCCATTTCTTCGCCTAAGCCCTGGCGGGCGATCGCCGTGTTGTGGGCTGCGGTGCCGATGTAGAGGATGAAGTGGGACGCGTCGAGGCGGGTGGGGTAGAGGGCCGAGACATCGTAGGCCAGGCCGCGCTTCTCTCGAAACTCCACAAATAGGCGGCTGGAGAGCCCGTTGCCCAGGTAGGTGCTGATCACCTTCAGGGCCGAATAGTCTGCGTGATGAACTTGGGGGACCAGATAGCCCAACATGATTACCGACTGCTGGGTATCCTGGGGCGTGGCCACCTGGTGAGACGCGCTGCGGGTGACCGCCGGAACCGTTTCGGAAAATGCGTCAGACTGGGGCCAGTCTCCAAAGGCGTCGGTAACGCGACCAATCGCCTCATCGATGCTGATGCGGCCGGCAATGCTGATGACGCTGCGGTTGGGGTGGAAATGGGTTTGATAATAGGTCTCGATGTGGCTGCGGCCCAGCTGCGCTAGGGTCTTCTCAGTGCCGACGGTGCCGGTGGCGTAGGGGTGGGTGCCGTAGAGGGCCTGCTGGAGCTGCTGATAGGCTACGGTAAAGGGCTGCTCCTGCATAGAGCGCACTTCCTGAATGGCGAGCCGCCGCTCCAGAGCCACCTCCGCTTCGGGGAAGGTGGGCGATCGCAGAATCTCGGCCATCAGCTCTAAAATCTTGGGAAAGTCGGCAGAAACCGTCTTCGCGCCCAGCATGCAGTAGTCCGAGGCTGCGTCCGCCCCCAGGGATGCGCCCAGCGACTCTACGGTCTCAGCGATTTCGCGGGACGACTGGCGGGCGGTTCCCTTCGTCAATACTGACGCCAGCAGGCCAGAAACGCCGCTTTGCTCAAGGGGCTCACGCCGCCCGCCCGCTTGGATCAAAATGCGAGTCGCCACAATATCTGCAGCGGGGTTCTCAGTGACGAGCACCACTAGGCCGTTGGGCAAGGTGGTGCGGTGGGTGTTGCAGCGCTGTGTCGGGTTGGGGGTCGAGCGGATCATTGTGGTTTTGAATCGTTTTAGGCGTTAGAGTAAGCAGTCTCAATTGGATAAGGGGAGAGGGTGAGTATTTATACGAGGTATCCGATCTAAACTTCTGTAGCCTATCTCGATATATGCCGCTTGCGCACGATTGAGCAAGGTTTGATTTAAGGAATGGAAATCCAGATTTAGGCTACGGGACCGCTAAACGTAGCCGATCGCTACAGCCTCAGGCAATAGGCTCAATTTCCTGGGCTAGACCGAACGCTGCTGGGTGTCGTCGCTGCGTGCCGAAAATACTGCTGAGGTCAGACTATATCGAACGAGCGACTTTTGAAAACTTAGGCCTAGGCGGGCTGGAGGATGGTGACGGCGCACTGCTCCGGAGAGACGTAGGTGGCCACGAGACGCCGGATGTCCTCACTCTGAAATGAGCTGATGTGGTGCGGATAGACCATGGAGAGGGCCGCATCAGCCGCCAGAGTGCTGTAGTAGCCATACAGCCCCGCGAGCTGACCAGCCGTTTCGGTAGAGAAGGCGTAGTCGTTGCACAGCAGCCGCTTGCAGCGCTCCAGCTCTGCTTCAGGAATCGGACTCGTGGCCAAATTGCCGAGGCGATCGCCAATAATCCGCTCGACCTCATCGATATGCTGCGGCTCCAGCCAGACGCTGATGCTGAACAGGCTGCCTTCACGGTGGAGTGAAAAGCTGCTGTCGATGGCCTGCACCAGCTGGCGCTCCTCCCGCAGCTCGCGCACCAGCCTGGAACTGCGGCTGCCCCCCAGCAGCACCGACAGTAGGTCTAGACCATAGGCGTCGCGAATTGACGTGACGCCCGGCCCGTGCCACGCCATCATCAGTCGGGCCAGCTCCAGACGCGGCAGCCTCAGCTGCTGGCGCTGGATAGTCGCGGCCAGGGCAGCAGGCAAGCAGACTTCAGAAGGATCTAACCCATCTACTGGGCCAAATCCTGAGCTACGTTCTATGCCAGATTCTGGGCCAGATTCTGGGCCAGATTCTGGGCCACAGCATTCTGCGCTGACAAACGAGCGCTCTACCAGATCCCTCGCAGCCCCCAAAGAGACATCGCCCACCACCACCACTGCCATATTGCTGGGGCGATAGCGATCGCGGTGGAAGCGCCACATCGCTTCAGCCGACTGCTGCCGCAGCGATTCTTCCGTGCCTAAAATGGGTCGTCCATAGGCGTGGGTGGGGTAGAGGCCATTGACCAGTGCCTGAAAGCCCAGCCAGTCCGGGTCGTCCTGAGCCTGCCTCAGCTCTTCTAGCACCACGTCGCGCTCCCGCCCAAACTCATCTTCAGGGATGACGGCGTTCATCACCAGGTCGGCCAGGTGGGGCAGCGCTTCCGGCAGGTGGGGTGGGGCAACTTGGATAAAATAGTGAGCGTAGTCGTAGCTGGTGGCGGCGTTGGCG
Organism: Elainellaceae cyanobacterium; assembly: GCA_050331115.1. Taxonomy (GTDB): domain Bacteria; phylum Cyanobacteriota; class Cyanobacteriia; order CAKZMO01; family CAKZMO01; genus JBCCAG01. The sequence goes on along the minus strand of JBHJHD010000095.1, from coordinate 20,682 downwards.
GCACCGCCCTGACGCTCAATAATCTGGTCAAACTGCCCCGGCGCTAGGCGATCGGTGCCCTTGAAGACCATGTGCTCTAGAAAATGGGCCATGCCTAGCGCCGCCGCTGGCTCCGTCGCAGAACCAGCGTTGACCCAGGCGTCAACGGCAACGACGGGGGAAGTCGGCAGGCGTCGGTGGATCAGGGTGAGGCCGCTGGACGTGCGGTGTGTGGTGGCCGGAAAAGTATCGATCGCTAGCAGGGCTGAGTTCTCCCTCTTGTAGGTCGGGGCACCGGCCAAAGCTGCAGCGTTTCTAAGGCAGCCCTGGTTGTGGTCTAGAACACATCCTAGCCCAGAGCGATCGCGATAGCCAAGCTGCTTGTGTAAAGCTTCGCTCACTAGCCTGCGATCGCTCATTGAACCGCTTATGTGCCTTAGGGGACAACATTGCATTGGCCCAGCTGCTTAGGGCACCGCGATTAGCTCAAAGCTTTGACATCCCGCAGGCAGCTGGGTGCGCAAATGTCCTGAACACTGGGACATTTTCTATAGATATCTGTCGTAGCATAATCGTGACGTGATCAGCACCACGGGAGAAAACCTATGGCACTTATTCAGCTAAATCGCCTGGTCGAGACAACAATAGCGATCGCCAGCCTGCTTGCGATGGAAATCAGCGCCTCTGCACCGGCGACGGCTGGCGTCCCCGCTGGTGCACCGGCTACCAGCGTCACCGCCGCTGTGTCTGACCCGTGGCAGCCTGCCACCCCAGAGGAAGAAGATCAGATTTTGGGGTTCATCCTGCAGAGTCCGCTGGGGGTAGCGGCCCTAAATCAGCTCGCCATTGAGGGCTTCATCAGCCCAGTTTGCGATCAGACCTTCTATACCCATGCAGAGTTTGGCAGCTTTCAATCGCTGCTGCAGGTCCAGTGCCCAACGCCGCGAGGGGTGAATATCGCCCGGGCCTACGATGAGATGCGGGTTACCTTCAGCCGCTTTGAAGACAGCATCACGGATTTTACAGTGGAGCGCATCTTCGATGACGAAGCGGGGCTTCCCAGCGTCGTTGAGGACGCCGTCATTCAGGCCGCTGCTCAGCAGTCTGGCGCTGACGCTATTAGCCTAGCCGTTGTTGAGTTTGAGCCGCAGACTTGGTCTGACGGCTGTCTGGGGCTGGGTGGCCCAGCCGAGAGCTGCCTAGCGGCCCTAACGGACGGGTGGCGGGTCGTCGTAACAGACGCGCGGCAGATAGGCGTATCCGATGACGTCCGCACCTGGGTATTTCGCACCAGCAGCGACGCTAGCCAGGTGCGCCTGGACCCGCAGACGGAGACCCTAGCTCCCCAGGTAGAACCCCCAGTTCCGCAGGCGGAATAATAGAGGCTTTCGGCTTGTCGCGCCGCTTGGGCAACCACTCGTAGACGCTGTATTCCTCGTCCCGATAGCGCTTCTGTAGCTCCGGGCAGCGCTGCTTCACCTCCTGCGGAAACACCACGTGGGTCACCCCCGCCTGGCTAAATCGGCGGCGCAGCAGCTGGCACTGGGCCTGGGGCTTTTTGGTGTTGTAAAAGCGTTTAGCTAGGGCGAGGCGATCGCTCCACTCAATCACCTCCACGTCTTTATAGGGGTGGCTCTTGCGGTTGATGTAGATGGGCGCTCCCGTATAGAGCCGAAAGCGGCGCAGTCGCTTATCGCGGTGGGGAAGTAAATAGACCTCATCCGGCTGCACCGTCTGCTTCACGTACGTCATCATCGCCTCGGTGCCGTCCTGGGGATGCCATTCGTGCCACTGCTCAACGCCGCCCACGATCGCTAAAATGACGATCACGGTGGCGCTCAGCCAGGCGGCAAACCGCCGGGCCCGGGCGCGCTCCAGCGGTAGCCAGCTGACCAAGGCCCCCAGCGCTACGCTCGTCGCCACGGGCAAGAGAAATACAGAGATCCGCCAAGGTGCTACGAAGGCAATGAAGTCACTGCCGGTGATCACCTGCAGAACCGTTCCCAAAATGGCTACGGCGAAGGGCACCCCTAGAATAATGGCCAGCGGATGGCGACGCCCCAGGTAGACCCCGAGCCCCACTACCAGCATCTGGAGGTAGACGCTGCTGTCTACCCACTCAGCCGGCAGCGAGTGGTGGGGAATGCGCTCATTGACGATGTAGGCGGTGGCCTGCTGGGCAAGCTCGGGAGAGGTGTCAGAAAAGGTGATCAGCATGTACAGGAGCACCGGCAGCGCGAGCAGGCCACTCACTAAGCCGACGCTGGCGGCGCTGATCCACTGCCGCTGTCGCGCCAAAACGACCATATATGCCAGGGTCAGCGCCCCGACGCTAGGCAGGTAGGCCGGGTGAAACGTCACCGCCACGGCCAGACAGGCCGCCGCCGCCGCTAGAGCCCACAGCCCGCGCCGCTGCAGGAAGAGCCAAATCGACACCAGCAAAAATACGCCAAAGTTGGCGGGCTGAAATACCGGCCCTAGAATGTACTGCTGCGCCACCCCTGCGTACAGGTGCCAGCCGATGTCGATGTCGCCAATTTCAATGTCTAGGCAATGCACCAGCAGCAGCAGGGCAAAGAAGGGCACCCAACGCGCCCGACTAGCGATCGCCGGATAGATTGAGGCGGCGATACCGGTCAGGCTAAATACATACAGCCCAAAAACAATGAAGTAGTAGGCGTAAAACGCGTACTCGGGGTGCAGTTGATAGGTGAAGCGCACCAGAGCCGTGAACGCGGGCAGCGGATTGAGGGTGTTGGCCGTCCAGTCTTGGGCCAGGAAGCCGTGACCCGCCAAGGCTAGCCCGTGCAGATACTTGGTGTTTTGGTTTTCGGGAGAGTGGTAGATGGCGTCTTGGGTGTAGCTGATGCCAAATACCAGGGCTACCGCGCAAAACAGCAGCAGCGATCGCGATCGCCGCTGAACATCAATCGACTTTAGGAGAGACTTGAGCGCTGTCATTCAGGTCGCTGTCGTCCGTTATTCAAGTTTAATGACTAAGAGGCCGCAAACCGCGCTCGAATGTCTTCAACCCGCTTGCGGTTGGTCCCTAGGTCAGATTTACCTAGGCGAGAGGCGGACCGGACGTGGATGACCCCAGCCGCTTTGTCGAGATAAAACTCGACGTCGTCGACAAACCCCATGAGGGCGCTCTTAAATTCGGCGTAGAGGTAGTTCTCTGACTCGGTGACTATGGTCGTGCGCGCCATGCTGCCCACTACAGACTTGAGCCGCGCCATGGCGGTGTCAACGTCGCCGCAGGCAATAGGCTCGATATGGTGCTCACCGTCGCTTTGAGGGGCCTGGCTATTGACGCAGTTGGGGCTGCCGGGGCAGTCAGTCAGCTTGTCGCCCTGAAGGCCTAAGTTGTTGGGACGCGTCCCTGAGAAGGAAAGAACCATGGCTTGGGAAGATTAAAAGGTAGTGGGCGATCTGGCCGTTTGTACATTTTCCGTCAAAGAATTGTTCTTTGAGGAAACGATGAAAATTGGAAAGGACATGGCACTGCCATGTCCCTACGGGTTCAAAATCCGATCGGCGGCGCGGCGAAGAGCTAGCGGCTTATCTTTGCCAGGGCCAGCTTTTGCTCATCGGGCAGCTTGACGTCGGTAGCTAAGCCTAGCCGCCTCAGCCCGCGAATAATTTGCCAAGTGAGGTCAAATTCCCAGGGCTTCAGGCCGTGGCGCGCCGAATACTGAAAGGCGTGGTGATTGTTGTGCCAGCCTTCGCCAAACGCCAGTACGGCCACCCACCAGCAGTTGGTCGAGCGATCGCCAGACTCATAGGTACGGTAGCCAAACTTGTGGGTGGCGCTATTGACAAACCAGGTGGTGTGATACACCAGCACTAGACGCATGAAGACGCCCCACAGCACAAACGGCCAGCCGCCGAGCGCCAGCAGCACGAGCCCTAAAGCCACCTGAATGGGAATGAAGTACTTGCTGCAGAACTGATAGAACGGGTCGTCGGCGATATCTTTCGTGAATCGAGGAACCTCAGATTTGGCGGGCACCTCGTAAAACATCCACTCCATGTGGCTCCACCAAAAGCCTCGGGTCGAGGTGTGGTGGTCGTTGTCGTAGTCGGAGTAGGCGTGGTGATGACGGTGCAGACCGATCCATTCAATGGGCGTCGACTGACAGGACAGCGTGCCGCAGAAAACCAAGAAATACTCTAGCCACTTGGGCACCTTGAAGCTCTTGTGAGCTACGAGACGATGATACCCCAGGGTGACGCCCACGCAGCCCGTGAGCCAATATAGAAACGCCGCTACGGCGATCGCTTGCCAGTTGATATTTTGCGGCAGCAGCGCCAGCAGCGCGACGCTGTGCACGATGGCCATAAAGACTATGGTTATCCAAGAATAAGGAAGTTTGTTTGAAGTTGCGAGCGTCATGTATGTTGTCTTGAGATACAGCGATAAGGCGTTAATTAACTCTAAGCGATAAGTATTATTGGCCAATGGCCCCTTAACATCTTAGACTGGCGTCTGCTTTAGCGGGCAATCCATAAGCCATGCCGAATCGGGCAAGCGGTTCGATTGTGCGCGATAATGAGCACCCAGTTCGACAGAAATGGGCAAACTTCAAAATGAACAGCTCCCATCGGCTGCAGCAGGCGCAGCAAGCACTGTTCCAGATTTTTACTGGAATCGACGCTCAGGTCAAGGAGAATCTCGTCCACGTTCTTGCAGCGATGCGGAATCACCGCGTCGGGCCTCATCATTTTAGCGGGGTCAGCGGCTACGGCCATGACGATTTGGGCAGAGATACCCTGGATTGCGTCTTTGCCGAGGTCATGGGCGCTGAGGCCGCAGCCGTGCGGCTTCAGTTTGTGTCGGGCACCCACGCGATCGCCTGTGCCCTCTTCGGGGTATTGCGCCCAGGCGATGAAATGCTGGCTGTGGCGGGCAGCCCCTATGACACCCTGGAGGAGGTTATCGGCCTGCGGGGGACGGGTCAGGGCTCGCTCAAGGAGTTCGGCATTCACTACCGGCAGCTGGCGCTGACGGCTGCGGGAGAGATCGACTGGCCGGCCTTGGAGCAGGCAGTGGGCCCGAAGACTCGGCTAGTCTCGATTCAGCGCTCCTGCGGGTACGCCTGGCGGCCCAGCCTAGCGATCGCCGACATCGCCCGAATTGTAGCGGTGGTCAAAGCCCAAAACGCCGATACGGTTTGCTTTGTGGATAACTGCTACGGCGAATTTGTAGAAGGCCAAGAGCCCCCCGCCGTGGGGGCAGACCTAATTGCCGGATCGCTGATTAAAAATCCGGGGGGCACGGTGGCGCCAGCGGGGGGATACGTTGCGGGGCGGGCGGACCTGGTTGAGGCGGCGGCCTGCCGGCTGACGGCCCCAGGCATCGGCAGCAGCGGTGGCGCGACCTTTGACCAAAACCGGCTCTTGTTTCAGGGCCTGTTTCTCGCGCCCCAAATGGTGGGGGAGGCGGTCAAGGGAAACCACCTGGCGGCCCACCTGTTTAAAGGCCTCGGCTACCCCGTCAGCCCGCTGCCCATGGCGCCTCGCCGAGACGTCATTCAGGCGATTCAGCTGGGCTCATCGGACAAGGTGATCGCCTTTTGCCGGGCGGTGCAGCAGTGGTCCCCGGTTGGGGCCTATCTAGAGCCGGTGCCTGACCACATGCCAGGCTATGAGAGTAAGCTGGTGATGGCTGGCGGCACCTTCATCGACGGCAGCACTGCTGAGCTGTCTGCAGACGGGCCGCTGCGATCGCCCTACATTGTTTTCTGCCAAGGGGGCACCCACTGGACCCATGCGGCGATCGCCCTAGAGGCGGCCATGGATGCAGTGGGTCCAGCAGAATAGACGTGCGGGTTAGACGTGCAGGTTAGACAATGTTCCTATTTTTATCGAAGCTGCTGCCGACGCTGATCTACCCCGTGGGTCTGGCTGGCCTGCTGCTGGGGGCTGGGCTAGCGATTATCTGGTGGCGGCCCCGACTGTCGGTGATACCCTTTGCGCTGGCGCTCATCGTCCTGCTGGTGCCCAGCAGCGGCTGGGTCTCCGACGGGCTGGTGCAGTCCCTCGAATGGCGCTACCGGCCCGCCCAAGCGCTGCCGAACGTGGATGCCATCGTCGTGCTGGGCGGGGCGCTACGCCCGCCGCTGCCGCCACGCCCCTGGATAGACGTCATGGAGTCGGGCGATCGCATCTTGCACGGGGTCAGGCTCTACAAGCAGGCCAGAGCGCCGAAAATTATTTTTAGCGGCGGCCGCATTGCCTGGGAAGGGGTAGCGGAGCCTGAATCAGCCGACATGGCCACCTTGGCAGAGGCCCTAGGCGTGCCAAGGGCCGATATCCTTCAAGAGCCGGACAGCTTAAACACCCGTCAAAACGCCGTCAACGTCCAGCAGCTCATGGCGCAGGAAGGGATGGCGCAAATTCTGCTGGTGACCTCGGCGATCCATATGCCCCGGGCACTAGCCGTTTTTCGGCGCTTGGGCATAGACGCCGCTGCCGCGCCAACGGATTTCCTGATCACCAACGAGGGCGCAGCGACCCCGTCTGCCGAGGCTAAAATCCTGAAGACGCTGCCCACCGCTCAGCACCTCTACAACTTTACCCGCGCGATGAAAGAATACGTCGGACTTGTGATCTACAAACTTCGGGGGTGGGTCTGATGAATGAGCCCCTCTACGCGCGCCCCTTTCCCTCCACCCAGAGCGTCACCAACGAAAGCGACCTACAAGCAGCCTGGGCCACCTATCAATTTCACCAAGAGGTCAGGTCTCGCCAAGCCTTTGAAGCGTACTGTCAGCGCTACCGCCAGACGGCAGAGCGTCACCAGCAAGAGCTAGCGCAGATGAGCGGCGATATCAATATCTTGGGCTGGTTTTCTCGGGAGTAGCGGCGCTCGCAATACCAGCCCAGAGAGCAGTTGAGACGCTTCAATCTCAAATGGCTTCGATCTCATCCTCGCGGAAGTGAGCCTTGAAGCGCTTATCAAACTTGACCATGACGGGCAAGTTAGCGCTAATAGCCTGGCCTTTCCACTCACTGGCGATGTTTGCGACCTCACCCTCTTGACCTTGAAGATCGAAGGCTTCGTTGCGGTGCTTAGGGTGGTGATACACCACTACAGACTCTTTGACTCGAACGCGATCGCCTACTTTCATGTGACCTTAAAAATTTAGCGTTGTTATGGCTGCTTTTAGAGCAACATGGTACCACCTGCGCGCTTTCTTATGGCGCTTTGGCTACTCCTGACGCGGCGGCAGCCACTGCTCAAACCGCTCGGGATTGTGCTGCCACAGGAGGGCTACGCTGGTGGCGGCTAGGGCAAACACTAAAAACATCAGAATCAGCAGCGGCCGGTTTTGGGGGCGACGTCTGCGAGCGGTGCGGGCTTTTCTGCCGCGGTTGCGAGACTGGGTTTGCCGCGAGGCTGTCCGCCGGGGTGGGGTTTTCGGGGCTTTGCGTTTGAAGAGACTGCGCCGGCTTTTCTCGCGCTGAGGCGCGTCCCGCCGCTTTTTCTCGCGAGACTTTTTCTCGCGCGCCTGCTTCTCTCGGATCTGCTTCTCTCGCCGCTTTTTCTCACGGGGTTTCTCCTGCTCCTCTTGCGGCGGCCCAGGGCGAGCGGGATGATTGCCCTGGGCATCGTCCGCCCGCGCTGATATCAGCGTCGATAGACCTTGATCGATGTCTTGATCGAGGATTGTGTTGAAGGCCGGCTGAGGGGGGCGCACTTCAGCGTCGATATAGCGGCTGATGCTGTCGTCTCGAGCCGGCTGCGCGGGGTCGCCGCCGATCAGCACGTCCTCAAAGGCAGCGGTATCTACTTCGTCGTCCCTAAAGTCGGATTCTGTGACTAAGGGCTCGCCAGGCGGGGCGTTGGCCGCCGCTGAGTCGGCAGGTGGGGCGGGCTCCGCGGCGGCCGCTGTTGAAGGCACTACAGGGGGTTGAACCCTTGGCCTGACCTGCGGCGCAGAGGCCTCTATGTCAGCGATCGTGGGTCGGGCGGTCTCCATCTCTGGCGTAGGCTGGGGTGCGGACTGGGGCGGCTCAGCTGGGGCTTCGGCTTGAGAGGCTTCCCCAAATATCTCCCCAGATGCTACAGCAGATACTGGGCTTTGATGGTGCATCAGGGCGATCGCCACATTTCCCTGAGAGGTGGTTTTGCTCATCACCCACTGGGCGATGGCGTCTAAGTCAACCTCGTCAGATTCGAGCGCCTTGAGAGCAGCCTGCTGCCGCTGGTTGATTAGGTCATCGAGGGGATAGCTGCTCAGCAGCAGCAGCTGATCGGTATCGACGATTAGCCGCTGGATCTGCCCTTTTAAGCCATCCTGCTCGCCGAGAAACGAGGCCGTTTGCAGCTTTATGGGGACCACGCGCCGCCAGACCTGGTGCCGCATCTGGTAGATGAAGCAGGCCCCGGTTGTGAACGCGTAGATCTCTTGAGCCGTGCTTGGGCTATTTTGTTGGCCAGTTTCTGGGCCCTGGTCCGGCGGCTCGGTCACCTCGTCTGCGGGGGGAATTGGCTGTGGAACCGCGATGGCAAACGCCAGAGACAGCCTTTCGTCGGTTTCCTGGGACGAGAGAATATTGTTGAGCACCCGCACCATCGCTGAGATTTGGGGCACGACCCAGCGGGGGGAGAGCAGTCCGCAGCGGTCTAGCTCTTCTCCCATCACCTTGACCTGCAGGACAAGGGCCTGCACCAGCTGTGAGGCAAGATTTTCGGCCGCAGGCTGAGCCTTTTGAGCCGCTGCAGAGCCGGCCGAGGCGCGACAGCATACCGCCGCGAGGGGCAGTCCCGCCGTCGCCCCATAGCTGGCGAGCGGCGCAGATGATACGGCCCTTGTCGCCTGAGCGGCCCGCACCGTGAAAGGCTGAGCAGCGGTCTGGAGGAGCCAGCGATTGAGCTGGTATTCGGCAAAGAATAGGCCCTGGGGGGACGGCGTGCTCTGGAGCTGCTGGGCGATGCGCTGCAGCGGTGCGGCGATCGCCCCGGCGTAGGTTGTCCAAGGGAGCCAAAGCCGGCCTAGGGCCGCTGAAGTTGGTTTTGGATCTGAATCAATCACGAGGGATAAAAGGCAGAGGCGATCGCCATCGACCCGTAGATTGTTGGCCTGGAGCAGGCTGGTCGCGACCCCTTCAGCGGCGAGGGCCTCCCAAAGCGTGCAGAGCTGCCAGAGCCAGCTGAGCTGCTGCGCTGAGGTGGCCTGCTTCCAGACCGAATAGAGGGTAGGGTAGGGCTGCCCCACCAAATCTAAGCCGCCGCGCAGCAGCGGAATCGGCTTGCCGTCTAGGGTGACGACGGTGTCTAGCGCGGGGAGGTGCGACTGGATGGCCGCATAGCGCAGCCGCTTCAGCCCGTGGTAGGGGACCAGGGTTGGGCGCAGGGCCCCCAAGGTCGAATCGGCAATATCGCCGTCAGCCGTCAGCATCGTCATCTCGACCTTGGGGCTAGGATGGCCAAGCTGGGTATCTCGCCAAATGTTGGGGGATATAACGATATAGCGATTATCGACGGTTTGGCCCGGAGAAACATGCTGGGCACCGATCGCCCAGCGGTAGGGCGAGGATCGGGGTAGACGGTGGGAGGGGGGGCGCATAGTCAGGTTTTTGAGAGCTGAGCTAGAGTGGAGCTAGCACTGCAGATACTAGGCTGCTGGATGCAAACTGTGCGGGACGTTGGACCCTGATAGCCCGCCAGCGATAGTCCTGCAAGACGTCGTACTGCTAAACGTTGTGCCATGGAATGTTAATGTCGCGGAATTTCGATGACGGTAAACCCTAACTTTCTGTTTTGGTTGGTTGTAGGCGTCACCCTCTGCGTCATGGAGGTGGCGGTCCCAACCGCGTTTGTTGAGTTTACGCTAGGGCTGAGCGCGCTAATCGTGGCCCTATTTTCCCTCGTGGTGCCTCAGCTGCCGCTGCAGATTGCTCTATTTCTAGCCAGCTCTGTCGGCCTGACGCTCTTGGTTCGCCGCATGATGCCGAAGCGCAAAGCCCGCACCATCGAAGATGCCGCCCAGGGGAGGGCGCTGACGGCGATTTCGCCCGGCACAGCCGGACGGATACTTTACGAGGGCTCTTCTTGGCAAGCCCGCTGTGATGACCCTGAGATGGCGATCGCGCTCAACGAATCCGTCTATATCGTATCTCGTCAGGGGAACACTCTATTTGTTTTGCCAGAGCGGCTGCTTTATGGCGGTGAGCCTGGGGCATCGCAGCCCAAGCGCGATATCGGAACGTAGATCGATTCAGGCCCTCTGCCCCCATGGCAAATTCTCTCAGCCATCGATGACCCACGGCTAACCCCTTATCCTCTAGCTTTATTTACAGCAAACTACTTACAGCAAACTACTATGGGCAGCACATTTGGTTTTCTAGTTTTTTTAGCGCTGAGCGGCTCAGTACTGCTCAAGTCAATTCGGATTGTGCGAGAAGGAGACCAGGTCTTGGTTGAGCGCCTGGGGCGCTATTCGGGCCGCAAGCTGGAGCCAGGGCTCAACGTCATGGTTCCTTTTTTGGATGCGGCGGTGCACCAGCAGACCATTCGCGAGCGGGTGCTCGATATTCCGCCTCAAAAGTGCATTACCCGAGACAATGTCAGCATTTCCGTAGATGCGGTCGTCTACTGGCGGATCATGGACCTGGAAAAGGCGATCTATAAGGTCGAAAACCTGCAGGATGCGATCGTGAATCTGGTGCTAACTCAGATCCGCTCTGAGGTGGGTCAGCTAGAGCTCGATGAGACGTTTACGGCCCGCTCTGAAATCAACGAGATTTTGCTGCGGGAGCTCGACATTGCTACCGATCCCTGGGGCGTGAAGGTGACGCGCGTGGAGCTGCGAGACATTGCGCCCTCCAAAGATGTGCAGGACTCTATGGAGCTGCAGATGACGGCGGAGCGCCGTAAGCGGGCTGCGATTCTCACGTCGGAGGGGGAGAAAGGCGCCGCCATCAACTCGGCGCAGGGTAAAGCTGAGTCCCATATCTTGGCGGCCAAGGCAGACCAGGAGGCCGTTATCCTCAAAGCCCAGGCAGAGCAGAAAGAGCGGGTGCTCAAGGCCCGGGCGATCGCTGAGGCCCTGCGAATCATCGCAGACCAGCTCAAGTCTGACCCGACGACCCAGGAGGCGCTGCAGTTTTTGATGGCGCAGCAGTACATGGAGATGGGCACGCAGATTGGCCTTAGCGACAGCAGTAAGGTGATGTTTATGGACCCCACAAGCATTCCCGCTACCGTAGAAGGAATGCGATCAATCATCGATGGGTCCAACCAGTCGTCTCGCTAGCGGCCTTGGCAAATCGATCGGCCGGTCGGCGGCGAAATGATCGGGCGGAATGTTAATGCTTTCCTAATCTCATTACCCCCTTGGGGCGATTACCCTGGAGACGACCCCTACTGTGACCGACCTACTGTAGACCAACCTACTGCAGGCCGACCTACTGCAGAGCACAGATACAGCACGACCGATAAGTAAGATCAAGCTGAGTACGATCTCAATTAGTGCGATAAACAGGCGCGACCAATAAACAGGCGCGACCAATAGGTTCGACCAATAAGTGCGATCGCGCTCTGCGCTATAGCCCACACCTTAAACGTATACCTAACCAAGGAGTTACTATGACTCAAAGCCTTTTAGAACAGCTTCGCCAAATGACGGTCGTGGTTGCCGATACTGGCGATATCGAAGCCATTAAGTCCTTTAAGCCCCAAGACACCACCACAAACCCCTCCCTGATTACCGCCGCCGCTCAGATGGAGCAGTATCAGGATATCGTTGACAGCACCCTCAAGCAGGCCCGTCAGTCGGCAGGGAAAGATGCCAGCGCCAAGCATGTCGTGCGCAAGGCGATCGACATGCTGTCGGTAGCCTTCGGTCTGCGCATTCTCGACATCGTGCCGGGGCGGGTTTCCACCGAGGTAGACGCCCGGCTCTCCTACGACACCGACGCCACCCTAGAGAAGGCCCGCTCTATCATTGCCCAGTATAAGGCGGCGGGCGCTGACCCCAAGCGCGTGCTCATCAAAATCGCTTCGACTTGGGACGGCATTCGCGCCGCTGAGATCCTAGAGAAAGAGGGCATCCACTGCAACTTGACGCTCCTGTTTGGCATGCACCAGGCCATCGCCTGCGCAGAGGCCGGCGTGACGCTGATCTCGCCATTCGTTGGCCGAATTCTAGACTGGTACAAAAAGGAAACCGGCCGCGAGGAATATCCCCCCGAGGAAGATCCAGGGGTGGAGTCGGTCACCAGCATCTACAACTACTTTCAAAAGTTTGGCTACAAGACTGAGATCATGGGGGCTAGCTTCCGCAACATTGGCGAAATCTGCCAGCTCGCGGGCTGTGACCTGCTGACCATCTCGCCTAAGCTGCTGAAGGTCCTAGACGAGACTACCGAGGCGCTGCCCCGTAAGCTCGATCCTAAGGCGGCTCAGTCGATGGACATTGAGAAAATGTCGATGGACAAAGCCACCTTCGACAAGATGCACCAGAGCGATCGCATGGCGAATGAGAAGCTAGACGAGGGCATCAACGGCTTCTCGAAGGCGATCGAGACCCTAGAGTCGCTGCTGATTTCCCGCCTGGCCCGGCTTGAGGGCGAGAGCACTCTCAGCCACGCCGCTCAGGATGTGTTCTTGGTCTATGACCTCGACGGCGATGGCTTCATCACCCGAGAAGAGTGGATGGGCACCGATGCGGTGTTTGACGCCCTCGATATCGATCACGACGGCAAGATCAGCCCCGATGAGATGGCGCAGGGTTTAGGTGCAGCGGTGCAGGGCGCAGCGGCGGCGTAAGGTGCTTAGCGCACCAATTTAACCCGGTACGGCGAGATCGCCCCTTTATTGGGGCAAATGCGCTTTGCCGGACGGGTAATGCCGGTCAATTGAACGGGACCCATACGTTTTGTAGGGACATGGCACGCCATGTCCCTACCGCGTTTTTTGGGGATAGCGAATGCCAACGCTGGGCGATCGCCGACTCCGCCAACGTCAGCGATGTGGGGCTAGGCGTTAGAATAGCGTGACAGTACCGTCACGCTTGGGCATGAGGATTTTTGGGGAACATGGACTTGGAGAATAAGCGGCCCATTCACGTCATCGGCGGCGGCCTCGCCGGAACCGAAGCCGCCTGGCAAGTGGCTCAGGCGGGCATTCCTGTGGTGCTGCACGAGATGCGGCCCCAGCGCCTTAGCCCCGCCCACCACAGCGAGCATCTGGCCGAGCTGGTTTGCAGCAACTCCTTTGGGGCTCAATCGAGCGATCGCGCCTCCGGCTTACTCCACGAAGAGCTGCGGCAGCTCGGCTCTATTGTGATTGGCAAAGCCGACCAGCACCGAGTTCCGGCGGGTGGAGCCTTGGCGGTAGACCGAGCCGTATTCAGCGCTGAGCTGACCCACACCCTAGCCCATCACCCGCTCGTTGAGCTGCGCCGCGACGAGGTGCATCGCATTCCCGAAGCGGGTGTGGTGGTGCTGACCACTGGCCCACTCACCACCCCTGCGCTGGCTGAAGACCTGCAGCGGTTCACGGGCCAGGCGTATATGAGCTTCTTCGACGCCGCTAGCCCCATTGTCGTAGGGGAGAGCATCAACCGCGACCTGGTCTTTCTCGCCTCCCGCTACGACCGCGGGGAAGCGGCCTACCTCAACTGCCCGATGGACAAGGCGCAGTACCTGGCGTTTCGCGAAGCGCTTTGTGCGGCAGAACAGGCGGAGCTGAAGGAGTTTGAGCGAGAGACCGCCAAGTTTTTTGAGGGCTGCCTGCCCATCGAGGAAATGGGCCGTCGGGGCGAAGATACCATGCGCTACGGCCCGCTGAAGCCCGTAGGCCTGTTTGACGCCCGCCACGGCGACTTCCGCGCCCCGGGAAACCGCGATAAGCGCCCCTACGCCGTCGTGCAGCTCCGCCAAGAAGATAAGGCCGGGCAGCTGTGGAATATGGTGGGCTTTCAGACCAACCTGCGCTGGGGCGAGCAAAAGCGGGTGTTTCGCATGATCCCGGGGCTGGAGAACGCGGAGTTTGTGCGCATGGGGGTAATGCACCGCAATACCTTTATCAATTCGCCCCAGCTTTTAGGGGCCACTCTGCAGTTCCACGCTCGCCCCACGCTGCTAGCGGCAGGGCAGCTCGTGGGCACTGAGGGCTACACGGCAGCGGCGGCTGGCGGCTGGCTGGCGGGGACTAATGCAGCGCGAGTGGCGCGGGGCTTAGCGCCGCTCGCGCTGCCTGACACCACTATGATGGGGGCGCTGTTTGGGTTTATTAGCTCCGCTGAGCCAAAGTACTTCCAGCCCATGCCGCCCAACTTTGGCATTATTCCTGGCCTGCCGCAGCGGGTGCGCAAGAAGCAGGAGCGCTATGGGAAATATCGCGATCGCGCCCTAGCGGATTTGGTCAGCTGGAAGCAGCGGCACGGTGCTGCCGCCCTAACGAGCGAGGCGGCCCTGACAGCGAGCTAGAGGCTTCGCTCAGGGCAAGCGGCAAGATCACAGGTTCAAAACGGGATAGCGCTCTACCATGCGCTGCTGCCATTCCAGTATGGGGTCATCCTCCGCTAGCGGGGGCATCGGTGAGGCAACCCGCGCCATCTGCAGTCGGCCCATAACGATGTGGTCAGCAAAGTTAGGGGCCGACCCCGCGATGAAGGGCTGGTTCGCCAGGGTGCGTCGCGCTGGCGACAGTGCCTTACGGAAGGCATCTAGCTTGGCGTCTAGGTCTGTCGAGAATTCTTCTAAAGACTGCCCAATCTGAGCTTCCCGACTTTCGCGAAAGTAATCTTTATCTTTGGGGTGTAGATGCTCAAATACGTTCAGCATGACAATCGGCCCGAGGTTGCGCAGCAGCGCCGTCTCGTCCCAGCATTTGATGAAGTAGCAGAGCGCCTGGGTCTTCGTGTTGCCTAGCACTGGGTTATCGGGGTAGGCGTCATCGAGATATTCTGCGATCGCCCAGGAATCGGTCACCGTCCGTTCGCCGTCCACCAGCACCGGCACCCTGCCCTGCCCCGAAAAGGCGATCGCATCTTTTTCAGTAAACCGCCAGGGCACGGTCTCGACATCAATGCCCTTATGAGCTAACGCGAGCCGCGCCCGCCAGCAGTAGGGGCTAAAGCGATAGTCGTCGTGCTTACCAGCTAGTTCGTAGAGTTTGACGGTCGCGATTGCCACGGTGGGCCCCCTTACAATCAGAGTTACCAAGATGAGGATAACCCATGGCCCAACTCTTTTTAGCTATTGCCGCCGTATTAGGCGGGCTGTCGGTGGCCGGGGGGGCATTTGCCACCCACGCCCTAGAGTCGCGGTTGAGCGATCGCGCCATAGAAATTTTCGAAACCGGCGCCCGCTATCAGATGTACCACGCGCTGGCGCTGCTGCTGGTGGCGCTGCTGCTGCGCAACGGGCCGAGCCCCTGGCTGACGGCGGCGGGGGTGGCGTTTGTTGCTGGTGTAGCTGTGTTTTCGGGCAGTCTCTATGCCTTGAGCCTGTCGGGCATCAAAATATTAGGCGCTATCACGCCGCTGGGTGGCGCGGCCTTTTTGCTGGGCTGGGGCTGCTTATTGGGGGCGGCGCTTACCCTCAAGTAGGCATCGGGCGATCGCGCGCACAGCCGCTGCTTCATTTGTCTTCCATAGGACCTAGAGGATAAAATTTAGCTGACGGTAACCACTTCAATCTCTCTTCACAGCATCTCAAGCGCATCAGGCTCAAGTATCTACAGTCCTTAGCTCAGATCGTGACGGATAAATGCTCTTAACCCTTTGTTTTATTCTTGGTGTCTTAGGCGGTGCGTATTACTACATCTTCTATCCGTACCAAAAGATAAAGCGGATGAAGCGCGGCTTTGTGATTAAGGTTAGCGGGGCAGAAGAGCGCTATCCCGATCTGCCGTTGGGCAATATCGGCATATTTTCTAGCGCCGATAGAAATCACAGAATTCAGGCCATTTTTCCCATGCTGACGCCGAGAAGTAAGGTTGAATACATTTACTCCTGGCACGATATTCACGCTGTTCACGTTCCACCCTTGGATAGCATGAGCAGTCAAGACAAAATTAATTTGTCAGCGGCCCAAGAGCTTTCCGCGCTAGTGCGTGACCATGTCCGCTTTGTTGAGCCAGAGATTATTGGCTTAAGGCAGCAAAAGCATAAAATTAATGGGCTGCTCAACCTAGTCGCAACCTCGGAGGTCTACCGTGGGCACCAAGAGATTTACGAAAGGGCGCTGCTGCAGGTTGAAGATTTGATTGACAAGGCTGAGGAATTACAGCTTGTCTACGTTCGTGCGATTCGAGAGATCTTGATTGGTCGGCAGGTCGCTTCATACGACCCAAACGCTCTGCCAGACAATAGATTTGTAATCGACCATAAACATAGGAAAGTCAGAGCGGAATACCAAAACATGAAAGATGTCGCCATGGCTCACGCTGAGCTTCTGCGGACCCGTCAGATATAGAAAATATCAACAGCCGCTCTCAGCAGCTTGCCACTGATCGTCTAAAGCGGGCAAGTCTTGCTGCTGCCAGCATTCCTGCAGCGCCTCCTCTAGCGACTGCCGCGCTCGCTTGCGATAGTCAGCGTCCGACGATATCGCGCGGGCGACAGCACCGTCGACCTGACCCATGTTCTCTAGATTCTCTCCTAATCTTTGTAAGTGTGAGATCCAGGCTTTTGGGTCCATCGAGCCTTTTGCGCTATTGCACTCAAAGCAGGCCGTCACCAAGTTGTCTATATCGTTGGTTCCTCCCAATGCTCTAGGAATGACGTGGTCTAGCGTGAGCTGCTTATACTTGACCCGCTTTCGGCAGTAGACGCAGCGAAAGCGATCGCGCCGGTAGACCTTCCAGCGGTGCTTAATGTAGGTCGTTGAGGGCATCTATCTCCCTGTTCTTCCGTCCAAAAAATCACGAATTAAAAAGCAATGTTATAGGGCATTAGGACAATTGTCCAACCCTAATTTGAGTAGATTGAATCATTGTGTTTCAGCCTCTCTCAGCTTAAACGTCGTCATCCCAAAAAGCCGGTCAACGGGTAATAGAGGCTGAGCAAAGGCGATCGCCGTCTTTACGTGGGAACGCGTCCCCACGTAAAGACGGGCTCGTTTCCGTCAAGACACGCTACGTGAGCGTCCCGTCAGCCCCCCAAACAGCTACTGACATTGCTGGCGTTTTTAGGGCTAGACTTCCTTGAGCAGCATGGGTCGGCTTGCCTGAGGAAATTACTGGTCTAATACCAATTCCGTACGTGGCTGCACATATTGAGTCCCCCTATAATCTCCCTTGCTTTTGGCGAAGCCTGCCCGAAGGGCGTAGGGGATGGCGACAGCCGGGGGTGAGCCATAGTGTGCTTCTTAAATTGATCTAGGCTTGCTGCCTATGACTTTCACGAACAAGCAGAACGGCACCGCCGATCAAGAGATCAAGAGAAACAAGACTCCCCACCACAAAGAGTCGCCTGGTAAGAGCTTTAGGAAAAGCGTAGTAATTCCCGACGCTATTAGCGACCAGCCTATAGTAAGCATCAAAAGGGCAATAACTGAGCGAGCTGTACGCGTATTGTAGCTGTGAGCCTGCCCCTTTAAAAGTAGTCTTGCAGCTGAAGCGTAAGCGGCTAAGCCTTGGCGGCGGGGGTCCTATGAATCGGCACCGACAATGCCCAGATCACGAGTGGACAAAGTACCATGCTAGCAACGCCGATGATGCTAATTACCAGCAAACTATCGATAACGTCTGGCGTAAAGAGCGTAGACATGACGCAAATCCTCGCGTTTAGTTTAAGGGGTTATATCTATCCCTTCACAAAAACGCACGAACAGTCCCGAAACCTGCAACATCATGTGACATGATGGTGGGTCAGTAAAGCTCTCCAAAGCTGTGGTGAAGCTGATACTGGTTCAATTCGCCATACTTAATTCACCGCACCATCCGCTGGCGGCGCTGGAGCAGGCTCAGCTGGCTCCGCGGGGGCAGGGTCCGGCGCGGGGGCAGGGTCCGGTGTAGGGGCAGGGGCGGGTTCAGGAGACGGGACTGGATCAAGTTCAGCGTCCGTTGACTCAGTTTCGGTCTCTGCTTCCGGTTCTTCTAACGGCTCCTCTGTAGGCTCTTCTACGGGCGTTTCATCCACAGACTCTTCTGGCACCTCCTGCGGCGGTAGCTCTTCATCGATCGCTGGGCTTGTTGTCGTAAAGTAGGTCCATGCTGCGTAGCCAATCAGCCCACCGGCAGTAGCCGCTAGCAGAAGTGCCACTAAGGCAACCAGAATTCGGCTCGGCGATCGCTCGGAGCCAGCGCTTTCGCCCGAGCTGCGATCGCTCTCATCTAACTCCGATGACTGATCAGACTCATTGCGCAAGTCGTCCGCGTCAAAGTCTGCGGTCAAATCAACGTCAGAATTGCTTTCGTCATCAAAATCCCGATCATCAAAGCCCTCAACTGAGTCTGGGTTAGGCACAAGCACAAACGAATCGCTGGCTTCCGCGGTGCGGGCCTGCTCTTCCAGCATCTCCTCTGGCACCGAAGGCAAGGACTCAACCAAGACCTCAGACGATGACAGCACGGCGTTCGGTGCAACGGAGTTTGCACCTGGTGGCACAGGCAGACTTGGCTCCTCTAGATCGTCAGACGAATCCGCGTCAAAGTTTCCGAAGCTTTCTAGATCCTCAGCTGGTGAGCTGGCCTCTAGACCCGAGTTTTGCTCCGAATCTGCTGGGGAATTTTCCCCAGCGCTAAAGCCGTCAGAGTCAGAGAATTTCGGGTTTTGGGGCGCTGATGCTTCGGGGAATGTTTCGCCGAGATCGGCTTGCGCCTCGAGAGACGGTGACGCTGATGGCGGCCCCTGTACAGGGTCTGAGTTGAGAGCAGGCTCTGGCGATATGGGCGGGGGCGGCACGGGCCTAGCCGGCGGCGGCGGCGGCACCACCGGAACGGAAGCGGCGGGTGGGGCGGCAGCAGGGGCAGAGGCGGCAGGGGCAGAAGTCCTGGAGCCTAAGGTAACCGTCTCCTCCCAAGTGATGGTGTCATTTTGCCGACCGCGCACTACGGCAGCTTGGATTGAGGTCAAATTCAGGTTTTTAAGGCCGTTGCTGACAAACGCCTTTAAAAGCGATGGATTAGTATCGCTATTTGAATCCATTACGACGCTCAGGCGATCGCCCTGCCGCTCAACCGACGCCGTAATGCCCTTCGACTGCAGCGAATGATTCATCAGCGCGGCGATCGCTTCAGGATCTGCGTTGCGTGCCCGGTCTATCAATGTGGAGTTTGCCATACTAAAAACACCAGTCTACTGAAGACATCCTAAATACCGCCCGAACGTTGGCGCAGCTCAGCGGCGATTGACCGCTGCGGCTGGCAGCAACTTAAGTATTATCACCATAGGGGCACTATTTCGCCAATCCTAGCCTGAAGAATAGCAATATTTTGGTGCAGTTTATTGGCGATCGCATTATTGGCGATCGCACAGGCGATTTCACCGTGGAAGCGCGGCTTTTTTTGCCGTAATTTAGTCGTGTGGCTGCGTCATCTTTTGCTTTACAATCGTTGGCATCGACCGGATTTCTGCCGACCCCGACGAGTGCCAGCCCATGAGTATTGGATACGTTGCCTTAGTTCTGCATGCCCACCTACCCTTCGTTCGTCACCCCGAGAGCGACTTTGTTTTGGAGGAGGAGTGGCTATTTGAGGCGATTACCGAGACCTATGTGCCGCTCCTGCTCGCATTTGAGGGCCTAAAGCGGGACGGCGTCGACTTTAAGATGACCATGAGCATGACGCCGCCCCTGGTGTCGATGCTACAGGACCCGCTCCTACAGGATCGCTACGACGAGCATCTCTCTAAGCTGGAGGAGCTAGCGGAGCTGGAAGTCGATCGCAATTCGCAAAACGGTCACCTGCGCTATCTGGCTGAGCACTACGCCACCGAGTTCAACCAGGTGCGCAACACCTGGGAGCACTACGACCGCGACCTCGTCAAGGCGTTTAAGAAGTTCCAGGACAGCAACAACCTCGACATCATCACCTGCGGTGCGACCCACGGCTACTTTCCGCTAATGAAGATGTACCCGCAGGCGGTGTGGGCGCAGATTAAGGTGGCCTGTGAGCACTACGAAGAGGCCTTTGGGCGATCGCCTCGGGGCATCTGGCTGCCGGAGTGCGCCTACTATGAAGGCGTCGAGCGCATGGTGGCGGATGCCGGGCTGCGCTACTTCCTCACCGACGGCCACGGCATCCTCTACGCGCGCCCCCGGCCCCGCTTTGGCACCTACGCCCCCATCTTTACAGAGACGGGGGTGGCGGCTTTTGGGCGGGACCACGAGTCCTCTCAGCAAGTGTGGTCGTCTGAGGTGGGCTATCCCGGTGCGGCGGAGTACCGCGAGTTCTACCGCGACCTGGGCTGGGACGCGGAGTACGACTATATCAAGCCCTACGTGATGCCTAACGGCCAGCGCAAGAACGTGGGCATCAAATACCACAAGATTACGGGCAAGGGGTTAGGCCTAAACGACAAAGACTGGTACGACCCCTACTGGGCGCGGGAGAAGGCAGCGGAGCACGCCGGCAACTTCATGTTTAACCGGGAAAAGCAGGTGGGCCACCTGAACGGCATCATGCAGCGCCCGCCCATAGTGGTGTCGCCCTACGACGCTCAGCTGAATGTCCACTCTTGGTAAGAAGGCCCCTCCATCTTAGACTACAAATACCGCAAGTCCAGGTACGACAAAGACACT
>JBHJHD010000094.1:0-16815 GCA_050331115.1 Elainellaceae cyanobacterium | reverse complement strand
CCTCACCTCGTACCCAAAAGAACAAAAAACCCCACCCAAACCACCCACATCACTTTTCCTGGGGGGCGGGGGGCGGAAATCCCCCCTCAGCTGGGGTTGGGGCACAAGCGCCCCCAATTCTTGCGGTTCGACAAAACCGCTGACAACAAACCAACCCCCCAATCACAAACAATTTGAATGCAAATAATTTGTGCCCTATCCGGCAAAGGGCGAATGGCCATTCGCCCCTACGGGGTTTTGGTTGGCTTATTACATGGCAATTTCCTTCACGTGGTCCACCATCTGCACCCCATGCACCAGCGCTGCCCCACCCCGAATCGCCGCCGCCACATGCACCGCCTCCGTCATCTGCTCCAAATCCGACCCCTCCTGCAGACAGGCCTTGCTGTAAGCGTCAATACAATAGGGACACTGCACCACGTGGGATACAGCCAGCGCAATCAGCGCCTTCTCCCGCTTAGAGAGCGCCCCTTCCTCAAACACCGCCCCGTAATAGGCAAAAAACTTCTCTGCTAGCTCAGGGTTTCCTGCACCAATGTCGGCAAATCGAGGCAAATGCTCGGGGTCATAGTACTGGTCCATAGCTCTAGGCGGTATACAACGCCTGCATTATGACGCGATTTGTAGACTCGTGGGGACACCACGCCATAGGACCCGCACCCCGCAGCGTACTTTAAACGCAGCTCGGCAGGGACACAGCATGTTCCCTGCCGAGCTGCGTAATGAATCTAACGATGCGGCTAATCAATCGAGCGCAAAGCCAGATAGGGCTACTTCAAAATACCGAAATAGAAAGCCGCCACGAGAAGGTTACCAGCCAGCAGCAGCAGCGCCCAGCCAAAGCGGAACGGATAGGGAGGATTGCCCGTGGTGGGGACATCAGCCTTGAGTTGTTCTTGCTTAGAAGTCATAGAAGCTCCAAATAAACTAGATGATTAACACCCCGCTCCTCAGACCACAGCACCGGCGGCACTCGCCCAATCAAACGGGATCATTAAAACATTATTAAACACGAGCGGCGCTTCCGTCAGCGTCCCTGCGCAATAAATCCACAAGATAAACTCTATCGGGCGAGGGAAATCGCCGCAGCCGCTGGCGCTAGCCCTCTAACCCCGCGTGATATGAGCTTCGCACGAGCGGCCCCGATCGCACGTGGGAGAAGCCCATTTGGCGCGCCGCTGCCCCTAGGGAGTCAAACGCCTCTGGCGTCCAGTATTTTTGCACCGGCAGGTGGGCCAGGGAGGGCCGCATATACTGCCCCAGCGTCAGGCGATCGCATCCCACAGCTCGCAGGTCTGCCAGCGCCTCTAGAACTTCATCCCGCGTCTCTCCATGACCCAGCATCAGCCCCGACTTCGTGGGAACAGTGGGGTCTAGGTCTTTCACCAGCGCGAGTACCCGCAGCGATCGCTCGTAGGTCGCCCCCCGCCGTACCGGGCCCTGTAGACGCTTTACGGTCTCGACGTTGTGGTTGTAGCAGGCCGGTTGGGCAGCGGTCACCGTCGCCACGCGATCGCGCTGGCTCGCTTCGGCCCCCTTGCCGCCCCAAAAGTCCGGGGTGAGGACCTCCACCTGGGTTTGGGGGCTGAGCCGCCGAACAGCGGTCATAGTTTTGACAAAGACGCTCGCCCCGCCGTCAGGCAGGTCGTCCCGCGCCACCGACGTCAGCACCGCATAGCTCAAACCCAGAACGCGCACTGACTCCGCCACCTTCTCAGGCTCATCGGGATCGAGCGGTACGGGCGCGTGGCGCTTATCTACTTGGCAGAAGGCGCAGGCCCGGGTGCATACCGGACCCATGAGCAGGAAAGTCGCCGTTCGATTGGCGTAGCATTCAGCTCGGTTAGGGCAGCGCCCCTCCTCGCAAATCGTGTGGATGCCGCGCCGCTTGATCACCTGCTGTACTGCGGATAGATCGCTGGCGTTGCCCACAGGGCGACGGAGCCACTGGGGTAGGCGCTCCCGCGCAGGCGGTTGAGCAGGAGAGGAAGAAACCATAGCTGTAATGCGTGCCGCTCGGTGGGGAATTGTTATTTTAAGGGCGATAAACGCTGTGCTTTCGCTTAGCGTGAGACCGATCCAACTCGATCTAGACGATAGACCTCAGTCTACGACAGACACGAAAGCCGTGCGGCGGAGCCCAGTCTAGCGATCGCACCCGTCAGAGGCTACACTAGTCCATGCTAATGCAATGGCTTTAGTGTTGCACCTGAATCTAGTCCCCATTCATCGCTGGAGGAGTCTACCGTGGCAGCTCACAAAATCTTGGTGATCGACGATAGCAGAGTCATTCGCAACATGGTGCGAGACATGCTGCCCAAAGGAAACTTTCAGGTTATAGAAGCCAAGGACGGCATTGAAGGCCTGAACGCCATTCAGCAAGAGCGGCCTAACTTAATTATGCTGGACTTCCTACTGCCCCGCATGAGCGGCTGGGATGTATTCCAGACCATTCAGGAGCAGCAGAACCTACAAAAGATCCCCCTAGTGGTGATGTCGGGGCGACGAGAAGAGGTGACCGAGAAGATCTCGGAGCCGTTTGAGTATTTTGAGTTCATTGAGAAGCCTTTCGAGCAGCGAGACTTGATCGGGGCGATTAAGTCGGCGATGACGAAGGCGAAGCTTCCCCGTCAGGCGATGACCGCCGCCGGGGACGGCTCGGCTGAGGCGCAGGCGCTCACCCAACGGATAGTCGCTCTGGAAAAAGAGGTGGCCACACTGAAGCGGCAAATGGGTCAGCTGGTGACGTTTATTAAGCAGAAGCTGAATAAATAGCCAAAGGCCGGCGCTGGCGCTACGCGTCTAGCTCTCGCCGCCCTTCCAACGCTCGCGCCAGCGTCACCTCATCTGCATATTCCAAATCTCCGCCCATAGGCAGGCCAAAAGCAATGCGCGTCACCGTCGTGAACGGCTTTAGCAGCTGCCCCACGTAGAGAGTCGTTGTTTCTCCCTCGACGCTGGGGCTAATTGCCAAGATCACTTCCTTTACCTCCTGCAGGCTGACGCGGCGCACCAGCTGCGATACGGTGAGCTGCTCAGGGCCAATGCCCTCCATGGGAGAAATCAAGCCCCCCAGAACATGGTAGAGGCCCTTATATTCCTGGGTCTTTTCGAGGGCAATTACGTCGCGGGAGTCACACACCACGCAGATGGTGGCCTTGTCGCGATTGGTGGCCCGGCAGATGGTACAAACCGGCTCTGCCGATAGGTGAAAGCAGCGGGAGCACAGGCCCACCTGAGCCTTAGCGTCAAGCAGCGCTTGGGCCAGGGCCTCAATCTCACCATCAGGGCGCTTAATCAGATGAAGCGCTAGGCGCTGAGCCGTCTTTGGACCCACGCCTGGCAGCCGCTGGAGCTGTTCAATTAATCGAGCTAGGGGGCGAGTATAAACTGCGGGTCTCCTATCAGCATGTGGGGGTACCTGCTTCTCATTATTGCGCGTTGGGTCCCGGTTAATGCCTCGTAGCTCAGTTGAGATTACCGACCTTCGCGCCTGCAGCTTTTGGTATAGGCGAATCATCCCAATGCATGATGGCGATCGCTCCCTGGGCCGGTACGCTTGAGTGCTACAGCGTTAAGAGAAGGTTAAAATGGCCTATCGACTCAAACCGCGCGAAACTGTGCCACAGGCAATCAAGCGAATTGCCCACGAGCAGATCGAATCTTCGATTGACATCCTCTCTGAGGAGACGCCTGAGCGCCGTGATGAGGTAGTTCACCAGGCGCGTAAGCACTTTAAGAAGCTGAGAGCCCTTGTACGGCTCATCCGAGGCGAAATCGGAAACAAAACCTACAGGCGAGAAAACGGCTGCTTTCAAGACGCTAGCCATCAGCTTGAGACCCTGCGGGACTCGCAGGTGCGCCTCGAGACTTTGGATGCCCTGCTGTCCCACTACAGCGACTCAATCGGAGCTGAAGCCGACGGTTTCGCCTTTGAGGGCGTCCGCGACGTGCTGCTTGATGACTACACCTCAGTCCATCACCAGAGCAGCAGCGACATCACCGTTAAGGTACTGCCCGCGCTGAAGAAGGCAAATCGCCGGGTCAACGACTGGCAGATTGACGACAGCTGGAACGCCCTGGGAAATGGCCTGTATAGCATTTATGCCCGCGGCCGCCGCGCCCTAGAAGCCGTAGCAGAGAACCCTAGTCCCAAGAACCTACACGACTGGCGCAAGCGCGTGAAAGACCTGTGGTATCATCTGCGGCTGCTGGCGCCCCTGTGGCCCGACCTGTTTAGAGCCTGGCGGTCTGAGGCCAATGGGCTAGCGGAGCTGCTGGGTGACGATCACGACCTGGTGATGCTGCGGGACTACTTAATGGAAGATCCGACGCGCTTCGAAGACGAAGAAGACCAGCTCGGGGTGCTGCTCTCCCTGATTCGTCGGCGTCAGCTCGAACTGCAGACCGAGGCTATTTCTTTAGGGCAGCGTCTATATGCCGAGTCGCCCAAAGCTTTTGCAAAGCGGGTTAAGCGCTACTGGATCGCGTGGCGCGCTGAGCATGAGCAGGCGGCTGCAGCCGAGCCGCCCGTCCCTGAGCTGCCGGTAACTCCGGGCCGAGACGCCTCAACCTAAATAGCAACCTGCTGGGAGCTGGCGGGCACGAACTCTAGCGCCGCACCGTTAATGCAGTAACGCTTGCCGGTGGGCTGAGGGCCATCGTCAAACACGTGGCCCAGGTGGCCGCCGCAGCGATCGCAGTGAACCTCGGTGCGCACCATCAGGAAAGAGCGGTCTGCCGAGGTGGCGACGCCACCCTCGATGGGGGCGTAGAAGCTGGGCCAGCCCGTGCCGCTGTCAAACTTGGTTTGGGAGGAGAAAACGGGGCTGCCGCAGCCCGCGCAGGTGTAGTTGCCGGCTTCGTGATTGTGGGTAAGGGGGCTGCTGCCGGGCCGCTCGGTGCCCTGCTGCCGCAAAATGCGGAACTGCTGCGGCGTTAGGAGTTCACGC
Organism: Elainellaceae cyanobacterium; assembly: GCA_050331115.1. Lineage (GTDB taxonomy): Bacteria > Cyanobacteriota > Cyanobacteriia > CAKZMO01 > CAKZMO01 > JBCCAG01. The sequence goes on along the minus strand of JBHJHD010000094.1, from coordinate 11,863 downwards.
CATTCCGCTTCGGTCTTGGTGACCTCGTATTCACCGTTAGATTCGCTGCCAGAGGCCGTAGCCTCACTGGCTTTGACCAGTAGGCTGAGGGCGCTGGTACCCAGCAGCAGGCCGCCGGCTTGAAGGAGCGATCGCCGATTCATCATGTTGTCAGGAAACTTGTATTTCAATTACTTAATATATATTGTCTAGCTTAGCGCGAGATGATGGTGTCCTGAGGGTTGCCTTGGGCCAGTTCTGAAAGCCGGCAGCGCTGCGCTTCCTGCTATTGGCCGATAATGCCGCCCCTCGCTTCCGATGAGCTTAAGAGCGACTCATCTACAGCTCATCTAGGCTCGTTAAGGTACATCTCAGAAACCGACCCGCCTTCAACTGCAGGAGAAATACATAGGATGTTTAACGGCATCGGCGAAATCAAAAATCCGCTAGCTCGCGCGGCGCTGTCGGCGGGCATCAGCTTCACCGCCGCAACCATGCTTGGTGGCGCGTTTATAGGCTTTGAGCAAAAAGAAGACGACGCTTACAGGCAAGTGGGCTATGGGGCCATTGCGATCGCCGTCGTTGGCGGTTTGGCCGGGCTGCTGGCGGGTTCTAGCGGCTCGGCTAAGCCTTCCTCATCTATTACAGAAGACCGCTGGACCGACTGGCGCGACTTTGTTGTCACCCGTAAAGTGCCGGAGAGCGTCGAAATCACCTCCTTTTATCTAAAACCCAAAGACGGCGGCACCTTGCCTAACTTCAAGCCCGGTCAGTTTCTCACCATCCGGCTCGACATTCCCGATCAGCCCCGCCCCGTCATCCGCACCTACTCGCTATCCGACTTCGGCCAGTCTCCAGACCACTACCGGCTGTCGATCAAACGAGAGCGATCGCCTAGCGATCTGGACGTACCGCCCGGTGTCGCCTCAAACTTTATGCACGATCAGGTAGAAGAAGGCACCGTTATTCCTGCAAAGCCCCCTAGCGGCAAATTTGTCGTGGACCCAAGCGCCTCTCGCCCTGCGGTGCTGATCAGCAACGGCGTCGGCATCACCCCCATGATTGCCATGGCGAAGGCCATAGGCCGCCTCAACCCTCAGCGCCACGTCTGGTTCCTCCACGGCGCGCGCCACGGCGAGTTTCACGCCTTTGACCAGGAAGTGGGCGGCATCGAGCACCCCAACCTGCACACCTACTATCGCTACAGCCGTCCGCGCCCCGAAGATGAGGGCAAATACCACAGCCAGGGCTACGTCGACACCGAGATGCTGACGAACATCGTCATCCCTAAAATTAAAGAGCACCACGCCCCAGAAAAGGCTATAGAAGACGCCCCGAAAGAGGCAGAGTATTACCTGTGCGGCTCTCCCAGCTTCATGGATGACCTACGCAGCGGTCTAGACGACATCGGCGTGCCCAAGACACAGGTGTTCTTCGAATCTTTCTCTAAGCCTTCGAAGGCGGCTGCGACTACAGAGCGCAAAGGCGACAGCAGCGCCGCTAGTAGCGCCGCCGACAGCGCCGAGGTCACGTTTGCCCGCTCCGGAAAAACCGCCACCTGGACGCCGGAAGCCGGCACTCTTCTAGAATTTGCAGAGGCTCAGGGCATCAACCCCGACTACAGCTGCCGCCAGGGCGTCTGTCTGACCTGTATGTGCGGCCTAGAAACAGGGGAAGTGGCCTACGACGAGGAGCCGACGGGGACGCCCGACGACGGCGCGGTGCTAATTTGCGTCTCTAAACCCAAAACAGCCCAGGTCACTCTGGACCTCTAGCGATCGCCACCTACAAAAAGTCTGTTGCAGCATTTGCAAATTCTGTAGCTTTTGCTACATTTTAGCCTGTTTATCATCAATCCTTAACATCGACTGGTTATCCTTTCAAAAGAGCGGTGCACAATAGGCCGGACGAAAAACCGGCACGGCATGGCGCAAAGCGTCAGTGACGGTTCCGCACAGCTCTGCCGGTTAAAGCCCGAACGATAGCCCTCATCGGCTTTAATCTCACGCGGCGGGCGATCGCCCGCTCTTCTTGAAAACCCTCTCTATTTAAGGACGTCTACAATGAAGCTGCAATTTCTAGGTGTAGAATACGTGCGCACTAGCTCCAGCGCTCTCGACAACAGCCTCACCGGTCGCTACCGCGGTACGGCCTGGCAGTCCAAGCCCTCAACCGGGGTACAGCGCTCCGAAGTGACGCTGCGCTTTAGGGGCCAGTCTTATCGCTCAGAGGTCTAGCGTCAGTGGGCGATAACCAATCTGCGCTACCAATCTGCGGCAACCCTGTCCACCCTGACTGCAGGGTTGGAGCGCGCAAGCCTGCCGCTCACCAGGTCTAAAACTGGCCTGCGATCGCCGCCCGCGGCGGCAGCATTCATGTCATGCTTGAAGGCACAGATTTGCCCTCTTGCTATGTCCCCCACTGCCCCAAAAGCCCCGCTCTCCATCCCCACAAAGCTCGCCTACGGTGCTGGAGATATGGGCGCGGGGCTAACGGCCAACCTCGTCGTCTTCTCGTTTCTGATTTTTCTCACCAACGTCGCCGGGCTGAGCCCGGCCCTTGCCGGTACGGTGCTGCTGCTGGGTAAGGTTTGGGACAGCATCAGCGACCCCATGGTCGGCTTTTTGAGCGATCGCACCCGGTCGCGCTGGGGGCGGCGCCACGTGTGGATGCTGTTTGGCTCAGTTCCGTTTGGCGTCAGCTTTGCGCTTATGTGGATAGTGCCGGGCTTTGAGCAGACCTGGCTCAAGTTTGCCTATTATCTGGTGGTGTCCATTCTGTTTTTCACCAGCTATACCGCGGTCAATCTACCCTACGCCGCCCTCACCCCAGAACTCACTCAAGACTACGACGAGCGCACCACCCTCAGCAGCTTTCGTCTGGCCTTTTCCCTAGGCGGGGCTGTATCGGGCCTGGCCTTAGGGGCAATTTTGAGCAGCCTAATCACCAATCCCCAGCGACAGTTTCAGCTCTTGGGCCTGATTGGGGCGATCGCAGCTGTTCTGCCCCTTTACTGGTGCATTTGGGGGACGCGGCATCGGGTGCAGCCCCAGGCCGCCCTGTCTACGGACCAGGCCGCAGACCAGGCCGCAGACCAATCCGCAGACCAATCCACTGATAAAGGGGCGGCACCCGCCGCTGTGGCGATGCCCTTCTGGGAGCAAATCCCGATTGCATTTCAAAATCGCCCCTTTCTGTTCGTCATCGGCATTTACCTCACCTCCTGGCTAGCGCTGCAAATTACCGCGACGATTATCCCCTTCTATGCCGTCAGCTGGATTGGCCTAGAGTCTTACTTTTTGGTGGCGCTGGCAGTGCAGGGTACGGCGATTCCGATGCTGTTTGTCTGTAGCCTCATCAGCCGCCGCTTAGGTAAGCGGGGGCTCTACTTCCTGGGCATGGGCAGCTGGATTATCATTCAGATTGGCCTGATGCTGGTGCAGCCGGGCCAGGTCGGGCTACTCTACGGTCTGGCGATCGCCGCAAGCTTCGGGGTGGCCACCGCCTACGTGGTGCCTTGGTCCATGCTGCCTGACGTCATCGAGCTAGACGAGCTGCAGACCGGCCAGCGGCGGGAGGGCGTCTTCTATTCATTTATGACGCTGCTGCAGAAGGTGGGGCTGGCGGTAGGCATCTTCCTGGTGGGGCAGGCCCTGGAGCTGGCGGGTTTCATTCCGGCAACGCCGGGGGAACCGATTCCTGTACAGCCCGAATCTGCGCTGTTTGCTATCCGGGCGGCAATCGGTCCATTTCCGACCCTTTGTCTGATCTTGGGGCTGGTACTGGCCTACTTCTACCCGCTGACCCGAGAGGTGCACGAGGAGATTATGCTGAAGCTGCGAGAGCGCAAAGCGGCTGAGTAGGGGTAGGGCCTGCTGCATTCCTATCGGGCGTAGCGCTGGCCGGGCTGGCGCGTCTGGGGTGGCGGCTGGCGCGTTGAGGTAGATGGGTCACTGCGAAGCTGCTGCCGACCGTTGTGAATGATGCGAACCATGTCCGTCAGCTGGCGCTCGACGCTGCTGAGCACCTGTTCTGCGTACTCATCAGCGCCCTGCTGAATGTCGCTGCACTCGGCGATCGCCATCTGCTGCATCTGCTCGATCTCCTGCTGGGCCTGCTGACGCCGCTGCTCAATCTCCTGCAGGATTTGCTCTCGCATAGCGTCGCCTTCCTGCTGAATGCCCTGACGCACCTGGGCCGCCTCCATTTCAGCCTGGCGCACAATGCCCGTTTGATTGAGCATATGAGCGGCCCGCTGCTCGGCGGCGGCGAGCATCTCCTGGATGTACTGCTCCGTTTCGGCAAGAATGGCGTCTTTCTGCCGAATAATCATCAGGGCCTCCTGAAAGGCCGAAGGTAGCGATCGCTGCACCTCTTCAAGCTGGTCGAGCACCTCCTCTTCGTCAATTAGGGTATAGCGACTCAGCGGAATGCGAACGCCTTCAAAGATAATGTCTTCTAGCTTCGAAATTTGACGTTGAATATCGAGCGGGTTTCCATCGGCGGAGCTGGCATCAACAGAATCAGCGGACGACAAATGTTCAGGATGTGACACGGCTTGTGCATTTAAGGGGGCTTAGAGATGATAAGGGTAGGCTAATCAGCGCTTAGACGCTGTTGAGGCATAGCGTTGACCTAGATCTGAGGCAACGGGGGGAGGCACCAGATGGTTGACGGGTCCACCAAACTTAGCCACCTCTTTAACTACAGAGCTACTGAGGAAACTATATTCGTTAGAGGTCGCTAAGAAAACAGTCTCAATCTGCTCGGACAAGGTTTTGTTGGTGTGGGCCATCTGCAGCTCCATCTCAAAGTCTGACACAGCCCGCAACCCTCGCAGAATGACCTGAGCCTGCCGCGCCCTGACGTAGACAACAGTGAGTCCATTAAAGCTATCTACCTCTACATTAGAGAGAGACGCTGTTGAAAGCTCTATCTGGCGCAGCCGCTGCTGCACCGTAAACAGCGGCGTCTTGCTAGGGTTGGTGAGTACCGCCACGACAACGTGATTGTAGATACGGCTCGCGCGCTCGATAATATCGAGATGCCCTAGGGTAATCGGATCAAAACTGCCTGGATAGACAGCAATCACAGGTTTAGCCAAGTTTGACGACATACAGCAGTATAGGAGGCACTGGGGCGATTATACTAGCCCACCCCCTGCTGATTCCGCTGATCCTTTAGAACGTCGGCAATCTCTCACCGGCTTTAGAACAAGGCCAGCACTGCCAATATCTTTACGACAGCCCGGTGCGCTAGGCCTAAACCTTTGTCTATAGCCGCACGGCCAGCGCCCATGGCAAATAGCCTAGGACTAAATAATCTTGAGGCCTTGAGCCAATAGCGCTGTTCTAAAGGACAAGGCCAGCGCAGTAAAAATAGCCTAAAAAGTAAAAGCCCCCTAAGCCATAATGGCCCAAGGGCTGGAGTTCCTGAAAATCGTCACTGCATATATGCTGGCAATTTATTCAGAGAGATGCAAGGGGGCGTCACCCCTCATTGCACTATGTTTATGTAGATGAACTGTCTTATTAAATCTGCCCTAAGCCGAGGGGCGCTGGACCTCAGCGAGTTCTCGGTGCTCTACCGCTAGCTCGCGATCGCGAATGGGGATATAGGGGACGCCATGGCTGCCGGTGTAGATTTGCGTGGGGCGAAAGATTCGGTTCTCAGCAAGCTGGTCTTTCCAGTGGGCAAGCCATCCGGCCACGCGGGCGATGGCAAACACCGGCGTAAACAGATCAGAGGGGATACCCAGACGGCGGTAGACTAAGCCCGAGTAGAAGTCGACGTTGGGGTAAATGCCCTTGTCGCCCAGCTTTTCTTCGACCACCCGCTCTAGCTCGGTGGCGATCGCATAGTACTTATCGCGGCCAAACTGGTCAAACAGCCGTTCGACAAGCTCCTGCAGAATAGTCGCGCGCGGGTCTTTGACTTTGTAGACCCGGTGGCCGAAGCCCATGATTTTAGAGCGCTTCTGCAGGCAGGTATCGACGTAGGCCCGGACGTTTTCGACCTCCCCAATCTCCTCTAGCATAAACAGCACTTCTTCGTTGGCCCCACCGTGAAGCGGTCCGGCTAGGGTGCCTACCGCAGAGGCCACTACGGCGTAAGGGTCGGTGAGGGTCGACGCCGTTACCATGGCGGAGAAGGTAGAGGCATTGACGGTGTGCTCGGCATGGAGGGTGAGGCAGACGTCAAAGATGTGGGCCGCTAGCGGGTCGGGCTCCTGCTCGTTGAGCATGTAGAGAAAGTTGGCCGAGTAATCCAAATCGTCTCGGGGCTGCACCGGATCGTTGCCGCGCCGCATGAGCTGAAACGCCGCCACCATTGTGGGAATTTTGGCAAGCAGGCGCACGACCGCGGCTCGGATATAGGCGGGGTCATCTAGCGCTCTACGGGAATAGAACAGGCCTAGAGCCGCAGCGCAGGCCTGCAGGGCGTCCATGGGGTGTCCGCTTTCAGGGAAGCACTTCATCATGTCGCGGATGCGGTACTTGAGCCGCCGGTGATAGCGAATCTCGTGCTCGAATTCCGCTAGCTCGCGCTCGGTGGGCAGGTGGCCCCAGATCAAGAGAAACGCGGTTTCGATGAAGCTACTCTGTTTCGCCAAATCCCCGATATAAATGCCGCGGTATTCCAAGATGCCGCGCTGTCCGTCCACATAGCTAATGTTGGACTCTTTGGCAGGAATACCTTCTAAACCGGGGCGATATTGGTGTGCAGCGGACATAGTGATTTGCTTAGAGCGCCATTGTACAGTTACTCAAAATCAAGCTTGACATACTTTCTGCCCTTCTGAGCTTTCGCCTATGCGCTACTGTGGGAGTTCTTTGACAAGGCGGTAGGCTGGCCCCGAGGATGGCGGTCGTTCTTGGCCTAAAGCAGCAGTCGCGGCGGCGTAAGCCAAAACAGAGTGCTTTGCCCTTCGGGAGATCCATTTTGAGGCAGGCTCAGACCTAAAACGCTGGCTTTTTTGACCTCTAGACGGCCGCTAGAGCTGCCCCACAGCAGCCGCTCGGCCCAGTCCCCCAGGTCAGGCTGGTGGCCGACAATGGCGAGCGTCTCTCCTCGCCACTGGGCCAGCCAGCCTAGCCACTGCTGAAAGTCTCCGTCTGGAGCGAGGTGGTGCGATACCTCTAGGCGATCGCCCACCCCTGCCGCCTGTAGGATTTCGGCGGTCTGCCGCGCCCTCACCAGGGGACTGGCCAAAATCAGCGCCACGTGGAGCTTCTCCGCTAGCCGCTCGGCGACCTGCCGGGTGCGATCGCGGCCTCTATCGGTTAGGGGGCGATCGCCGTCATTTTCGTAGGTGCCGCGCTCGGCGGCGATACCGTGGCGAATGATGTAGAGGGTGGTCATGATATTTTGGGTGCGCGTCGCTCGCCCTGCTATCCATTAAATAGCTGAAAGCGACGCAGCTGAGATTCAATTGCCTCCGGCAGCGCCTTGCGCAGCTCTTTTTGGTTTTGAAACGAGAGCCGATAGCGGTTAGGCAAATCGAACGGGTATGGCCCCAGGTCGCGATCGCGCTCCATGTGCAGCAGCAGCACCTGCTCCGGGCGCTTGCTGTGCAGCGCGTAGCCTAGCTCTACGCACACCTCTGGGCTGGGAATGAGACGGGGCGGGCTGCCGTCGATTTGATGAATGGGCGTGCCGTCGGCCACGAACAGCAGGCACTGGTTTATTTTGCGCATTAAGCTGCTGGTCAGCCGCGCTGGACCGTCGGACAGGCGGTTTGACTCTTCCAGCGTTAGGGAAAGGCGCGATCGCTCGTTGAGCTTGTCCACGACGCGGGTCAGCTCGTCTCGCAGCAGATCTCCCGATTCGGCGTAGTCCGTCTGATAGGAGAAGAATATAGTGGGCTCTAGGCTGGCCATTAGCTCTTGCTTCGAGAAGTAGATCACATGGCTGATCAGATCTACGTTGGCGACTCGGTAGCCGCCGCTGCCCTCGATATAAAACTCCACCGGCTCGCCGCTCAGGTAGCGCTCGAACCAGTCGGACTGGCGCACGGCGTCGGCTTCGTCTAAAAAGTCGGCCCGCAGCCCTGATTTTAGCAGGCTGTTGCGGCTGAGGCGCAGGTCATGGGGGCGCTCTTCTAGCTCGCGGATGGGAACGTATTCGGCTAAGTGCCAGGCTTTGAGGGCAATGATTGCCATGGAAGGGGTCCTGTGCGGGGCGCACGGCAGAGCGGATGGATTGGCGAATTATACCGCAGCGAAGGTTTGAATCGAATTATAGTATAAAAGTACTAACTTAATTCTACACTGATGCTGAATTGATGCTGAATCGCTTGTGAACGGTTTGAGTTAGACCAATTTTCTCAGGAGCGTCCAGCCACGCCGAACAACAGCGTGCCGCCGGGGGCAAGCGCGGCGTAGATGCGCTCAAGCAAATGCGATCGCATCGCATCGCTGTTTGCTGCATCAAAGATATGGTTGAATAACTCTCCAGTCGCCGTCACCGCAGCGCATAAGGGAAGCTTCGCATCCACAAACGAACCGATGCGGAAGGTCCCGCCCGGAACCTGCTGCCGTGCGATTTAGATCAGCGACCAGAGGGTGCCTTAACCAGTCAGGATATTTGCCGCTTTGAGCTTGTAAGCCGTCAGTGAGTTAGGGGGAGTATTGAGCCCCCCCGCCAAACATTTGAGACTGCTGCACTAGGGCAAAGGAAACAGTCTGTCCCTAGCTACTTAAAGACGTCTCCATATTGGGCTGAGTCGATCTAGCGTCAACTGCGCCTTCGCTCTCATCCGCCCGCGTTTTAGCCCGAGCGATCGCAAAAATGTAGAGCCCAAAGATGGGTTTTGCCAACACATCGGCGACCGTGTAGCCAACCTGAACGCCAACCGTGGCCGTGGCTCCCGTAATGCCCAGTGTAGGGAGCAGGTAAGCGATGGGATACACCCCCCAGGAGAGGAGCAGAAGAAGACGTAGACTCTTCACCAAACCCTTTACTTCTTCAGGCTGGCGCTCTAGAGATTTGCCTAGCTCGGCCCACAGAACATAGAGGATATAGGCAAACGGAATCGTACTCACGGTTCCCCAGATGAGTCGAGTTGTGAGATCGTCAGAGACCTCGCCCGGATACCCCGTCACAATCATCGCTAGGGCGGCTATGACTAGCTTCGTGATCAAAGAACGGGATATCTCTGGTGCTAGCGCAAGGACCGAAACTGCCTCAATCAGCAGGAGCGGTACCGTCAAGATCCAGTCTGCGTAGCGATAGGCATCGTTAAAGGAAGCCCCAGTCGCCGCGTAGAAACCATCTTGCAGGGCGTAAGCTTCGTCCCAGGCGTTAAAAATTCGGAAGTAGTGGTATCCCGCAATGGTGACAACAAGTGCCGTAATCAGCAGTGCAGGGCGATACTTCTCAGCGACCTGCGCCCTTGAGTTGAAGAAGAAAAGAGCGGCAGCAGCCATTGTGGCAATGCAGAAGGAAAACGCGTTGTAAACAATATCAAATTGAGCCGTGGAAAGCTCAGCAGGAGTTGCTGCCAGTATCATGATTGTTACCTGAATGAATGCGTAGACGCCGCTCCAAAAAAGGTTTTCCAATGCTAGGTGCTAGGCACCACGCAGGCCCATCTTGCTGCGGGTAATCCATCGGCAAGGTTCGTGCTGATGCGTGAGCTTTGCTGCCTAGTGGGCACCGACGCGTTGATTAAGGCAGCGTTCAGCGCGGAAGAGCCTTTTCTAAGCGGACATCTTGAGCTAATACGTTTTTTAAGATAGCGCAATCTTTCGTTACATCATACTGCACTAAATGAATAGAATTTTCGTCTTCCCGCACCTCTACGGCCTTTGCGTAGAGAAGCTTTTGATAAATTTCATTTCTCCGGAGAACGGCCCTTTGGTCTCAACGCCAGCCGTCTCCCAACCCAAATGCTAGTAAAATCGATAGGCTCTCAAGCTTGGGGTGTTGCCGGTTACAGCCAAATCTTATTGAGCCCGCTTCCCACAGCCACGCCTCAGCCGCCTGCATCAGCTGTCGCCCTGCGCCCTGTCCTTTTGGCGTTAGGGAAGAGGTCGGGAGTTTGGGACATTGAGGTCCGTAAAGGTAGGGTTCTGTCAGCGCAGCATGACGCACCAAGAACCACGTCAATTGCAAGCCAGCTGCTTGGAGGCAGGCCCCCAAGCGCGCCTACCTCAGCAGGACAACCCCAAAGCAAGCATCACCGCAGCCGCCGCTGCCGATCTAAATAGCTAAACACCTCTCCTAGCTCAGGCTGCAGCGTCAGCCCTGTCTCCGGAATCGTCAGCAGCTTTGTCCAGTGCAGCTGCTCGCAATACTTCAGCACGTGCAGCATATGAATCGTCTCCCGCACGCCATCGGGGGAGCCAATGACGATATGACGAATTCGCTCTCGGGCGAGACCATCGGTGGAATTGTCCAGCAGAGCAGGTGCCGCCTCCGCGCTCAGGGGAGACGACTGATATTGAGTTGTGGCAATCATTTTCGGGTTCCTTTGATTGAAATGGGTAGGAAACCCAAGCTTTGGCCATCCCTTTGACGTGATGCAGTCGGGATGGCCATGGCACAATGCCCATAGCTTCCCGGACAGCCTAGATCTGTCTTGGGGGTCAGGTGGCGGTCGTCACTGTCGATGGCGGCTGCTACCGTTGCTGACCAAATCTTGGGAGCCAAGCTGCGTGGGACACAGCTCTCAAGACAAAACTCTAGACTATGTAGTACAAATAGGCAAGCCTATTCCAAACCTTGAATCCAGCGGCGCACCTCACGAATGACTTGGTTCTCTCCCTGCCGCTGACGCGCCACTAAAAAGTCATTTAAGCGGGCAGAGGACACTTGCGGAAACGCCACGCTCGTATCGGTCTCCGCGTATTGCTCCGCTTCTAACCGATAGATTACAAGTCGCCGCTTGGTGTAGCGCCACACCTCCGGCACCCCCAGCGCCTCGTAAATCACCATCCGCTGGGTAGAGGGACTGGTAATGTCTACTTCAATCACGAGATCTGGCGGCAATCCTGCCGGAATTTGCGGGTCGAGGCCTTCAAGCTGGGCCGCATTTTGGATGTAGAACCCGGTGTCAGGCTCCGCCCCGCTCTGCAGATCTTCCCGATCCAGCGTCATGGACCCTACGTCTACCACCTCTAGACCCAGCTCCTCCGTGAGCGTTTTAACGATGCGGGCCAGGAGACGGTTGATAATCTCGTGTAGCTTGGACGGCATTTTGAGGGTAAGGGTCCCTTGGTTATAGGCGATGCGGGCGGCGCGGTGCTCGCCTAGGTCGGTGAGGATAGCTTGGTAGGTGGGCCAGCTAATGCCAGTCAGGATGACAGTTTGGGTGAGCTGCCCGTCTGCGGTGTCGAGGTCTAGCTCGCTAACCTGGGTGGAAATCATCATGGCATCGCAGTTCGCGCTTTCGGCTGTGTCTATTTTATCCGTAGGGCTGGGGTTGAGAGGGGGCGATCGCTGAGGACTTGGGGAAGGCGATCGCAATGGCCTAGCCCGTTCAATCTATCGGCGGATGCCAGCCAACTGATACCCACCGCCGCCTTGCGGCCATAATTGCCGGATTATTCATGCGGAGGGCTAGAACCGTTGCCCGACCTAAATCAGTTTTTCCTTCGACTCTAACGCAGTCATCGCTCCAAGAAAAATGATTATGCCAGACTTGAGTTCTTGGATTGAAAAGAGGGACAAATTGCTGCGTGAGTAAATCCTCTGCAGCGATCAGGTCCGCTTTAAATTCATTACATGACCGACAGGCAAGGCAAATATTTTCAAAGCAGGTCTCTCCGCCTTTTGAGCGAAGACGGATGTGATCAAAGCTCATACGAATGCCGCTGATTAGCTCGCTTGTCTGACAGTAGCAGCAACGTCTACGGTCAAATTCTCGAACTTTGTCGCGTAA
>JBHJHD010000093.1:0-67701 GCA_050331115.1 Elainellaceae cyanobacterium | reverse complement strand
TTAGAGCTCCCCGAAAAATGGTCACCTCTGGCGGCTTGAGCGATCGCCCTGCCTTCTTGAGGGTCAAAGAGTTGACAATTGCTAGAACGGCGTCAGAATCCACGGTAGTTTCAACGTATTTGTTAGTGTTTTCAGCATACTCATCACCACCGACCGCCATAACGGCATTATGAGATGGGGTCTAAATGGCGACTCAATTGATAGGGTTAACCGGTAGGGCGTATGTGCCTTCTTGACTTATGCTGAGCTTTGGCAATGCTGTTTTATGCTGCCTCAACAGCCGTATAGTGCGCCGATTGCTGTATTTTATTTAGTCTTAGCACGTATGTTTACTGAATTTTCATATAGTTTATACCGTTACTCGACAATAGATTGGTCAAAACCTAAAGTTAAAAGCGGGCAAAAAGACGGAGTTCGTTGCTGAATCGCTGAAATTCCGTCTTTTTAGCACCTGCACTTGGGTTAGCCCCGGCGGTTCATATTCAGTCTTCATCGTTTCTTCGCACTTAAGCAAGCACCTTAAAAAATATGTAAAACTAACGCATACTTAAAGTATGCACTTAGATTAAAAGATTAGTATTTAGGGAATTCGTTCCCCAGTAGGGCTAGCGCTAGAGTAAACGAATTTATATCAGGCAACATATCTGCCTTATCACGGTCAGGGGCATTATCTACCTAGTTCTTTCGCCCGCATCTTGCGATAGGCTATTTGCTTAGGCAGTACGAATTGGGTGCTCTCCCCATGGCTATTGAGCGCGCGCGTGCAGCAGATGTCATTGTGATCGGAACTTACGGCAAGCCACATCGCATATAGGAGTGAGTATAGTCAGCAGATGTTGAGAGCAGCGGAATGCGAGCTTTGTTGCTCTCAGCATCTGATTTGAAGCGGCAGCCGTATTACGGCCTTGTTTTCTAGTCTTAATTTTTCGCTCAAAAGCATCAAACGTGCACTGCATACAGTAAGTACGCTAAAAAAGAGAATTACCCGCTCACTGGGCAGTTACCCACTAGGAGGGCATCCAAACCCCCTCTCGCCCAAATACGGCCTCTGTCCACGCTGCGCGAGCGGCCGGGGAAAGGGCTAACCGCTTGACGGCAAACGGAGTGTCTCATCACTCGATAATGGCTGTTTCAGTACCAGAAGCCGGCGTCACATCAACAAACGGTGCGTTAGCAAGGCTCTCTAAGTCGATCGCCTCTAGGAGATTTCTCCAGGTTGTACGAGCCTCCGCCGTATTCCCCGATGAGTCTTGGAGGGCGATCGCTGCGCGGGCGAGTGAATCGTACCAGAGCTCTGGAGAAAAGGTGGCAAGCTGCTGCTCTCGCTCGGCATTAAGCCGCACGCGCCGAATCCATCCGTCAACGCTCAAGTCGGATAGCTCAGGCTGGTCTGAACCTGACGCACAGTAAACTTTGAAATACCAGTGGTAGCGCTGTCCCATTTCCAGGGCAGCGTGTGCCAATTCCGGCATCTCGATAGTTACAATACCGCTCGACTCCGGTGGCGCGACCCGCGTACTGTAGATACGCTCTTTCTCATCCGCAGTAAGAATCACAAACTCCCCGTAGTGCACATCATGAGCGCTATCAGGGAAATAGAATAGGAACGACGGATGGGACTCGACCGTGTGAACGGGATTGTTAACGGGCACTAAGGCCGTTAGCGGAGTGTCGGAGCGAGCACAGGATTGTAGGGCCGGGTCAAGCCCACCCCCTGGCCTGACTCGGTTAGGGGGCATTCTAGGCGGTGGGGCAGGGCGGGCCTGTCTGATGCGCATTCTAGGGTTGGGAAGGGCGTAGGCCGGGGGGGTTACCGCGCCAACAAGCCATCCACAGAATCCTAGGGTTATTAATGCATAGGGAATGTATTTCATTGCTACTGGTGCCTCGCTATCGAACAATAATGGAATATAAGACTACAACGGTTAAATTTCTGCTCCCGTGACTGGGCTAAAGCCAGCTGCCGATTAGGACATACGTGGCCCAGATGTAGGGTGATGGATAACCGTATTCCCTCAAAAGGGCAACCTGGGCCCGCTGCAGGGCTTTGGCTTTAGTCGTATTGGGGGTTAGAAGCTCTCGGTAAAACCGCTCCATGAGCAGCGTGTTTGCGGCATCGTCGGCTCGCCACAGCGTAGAGAGGGTCGTGCGCGCCCCCGCCCGTACCGCAATGCCAGCAAGCCCAAGAACAGCGCGATCGTCTCCCTGAGCGGTTTCACAAGCGCTCAGCACCAGCAGATCTAGGGGCTCGCTCCGGCGCTGTAGGGCGATTTGTACCAACTCGTTAAGGTCATTGGCCTGAATACTGTCTTGGTAGGCCACCAGGTAGGTCGCCGCCGGGTTAGAGCTAAATATGCCGTGGGTTTTCCAGTGGATGGCTGAATAACGACCGGTTTGCAGCTGCTGCTCAATCCTCGACTTGGTAAAGGCTTCGTTGACCAGCGGCGGAGATTCTATGAAGGCCTCTGGAATTTGCGCCAGCTCTTCCTGAAGCTGCTCGACTTCGGGAAACTGGGTTCCCTGGATGGTCTGCCGCAAGCTGACGCCTCCAGCTAAGATCGACAGGTCTGCTAGAGCAGGTTGGGGGCGAAATAAATTTAGGCGGGGGGCAACCGCGATCGCGTAGTCCTGCTCAATCAAATACTGGTCGCCGTCGTAGAGCACCCCCATGGGAATGTTGCGCAAGCTCCCGTCCAGGACGAAAACGAGAGTCTGAACGGCGTCATTTGCCCGGAGCGTTGGCTCGATGGGCGTAATAAGCCAGCCATACAGCTGCTGGGCCAGCTCAATAATCTCTGGCGTCTGTCCTGGGTCAACCAGGCTAGATCGTAGGGCCCGTATGGTAGAGATCATGGTCTGCCGCGACACGAGCGTCTCGAAATACACCAGGGGCTGATTTGGCGCTTCTAAGATAATAGATAAGCGATCGTCTAGCAGAATGGGATAGATTACGATGGCGGCTGGGTCGATGCTCGCCTCATTGATCTGAATGAGCTGAGCAAGCCGACAGCCCAGGAAGTTTTCCAGCTCGCTTACCTGTAAAGCATCGATACTTTCGATGGCCTGCTTTAAGTTATTTTGCTCCGGGTCAGCGCCAGGAGCATGGCGGAGCAGTAGCCCGACGTATTCTCGGTAAACCGGTTCAACGGCATCGCGGAACGAAAGCTGCAGGTCAGTTTTCGCCAGAACTAAATTGCCGCGGGCGCTATCTAGGCTATCGATCGCTTTAGCGTATCCGGCGATCGCCCCCTTAGATCTTCCCTGTCTTTGAAGCAGCCGGCCTAGCTGCCACTCCCACCGATAGGCAACTTCAGGCGTGTCCTGGCCTTCTAGGCTAGCAAGCGCTCGGTGGGTCAAGGTTTCTGCTTCTTGCCACTGGCCTGCCTGCTCGTATAGCTCCCCAAGCTGGCCTAGCGCATAGGATTTTAGCAAGGGGTCTTCTAACGCTTGGGCCTGCTGGACGACAGGTATAATCTGATGGGCAATAGCGCTCCAGGTCAGGGCATTGGTCTGGGTAGGGCGGCTCTGGGCAGCCTCGTTTTGAACATTATCTTCAAAGAGGCCTGCGCGCCCAGGGTGACACCGTGAGATAGCTCCGATAGCTGGGGTCGCGGTTTGCAGGAGGCAGGCAAGATGGTGGGCGAAGTGGAGCCGGGTGAGCGCGACGGTCCGGCTATTTGGAAAGGCGTCTAGCTGCTCGGATATAGCTGGCCACAGCGACGAGGCCTCTGCCCATTGACCGCGCTGCAGAAACAGGCTGAACTGGCTAATGCGGGCTTGGGCCTGAAGCAAAGTGGGCGCTGCGCCCGTTCCAGCCGCTTCATAGTGACCCTGGGCGGAATCATAGTGCTGGTTGGCTTCCGCCTCTTGGCCAATGGTGAGCGCGCGATCGCCTAGCCCCCGATAGGTGTTGCCCAGCTCTAGGTGGAGGGGAAGCTGAGCGGCGGGGGCAATTGCTAAACCTTGCTGCAGAATTTCTGAGGCCTCGTCCAGCTCGCCCAGCTGCCGTAGGGCTTCGCCCAGATCGCGCAAAGCGAGGGCTTTCAGCGCGGTATCCGGCTGATTTTCAAGCTGATGAAAAACGGCGCGCAGCGTGTCTATGGCCCGGACCGTGAAGCCCAGCGTCTCATAGGCTTTAGCCTGGTTAATTTGCGCCGTGGTTACCCCCGTCAGAGAATCGGCCTGAGTATAGGCCTCCGCCGACGCCTGCCAGACGGCCAGGGCGCGTTTGGCGGCACCCGCTTCCCAGAACAGACTCCCTTGGGTATTGAGAGCCTTTGCCCGGATCTCCCAGTAATCTTCAAAATTGCCCCCAGAACCGTCACCCTCAGCAACAGAATCGAGTATCGCAAAGCTGCGAGCGATCGCCGCCTCAGCGGCATCCCACTGGGCCAGGCGCTGGTGGGCCAGGGAAAGGTTGCTCCAAACCAGAGCATCCCGAAGCGGCTCTGAAGCAGCCGGCGCTAAAGGCGCTTGATCGGTGGAGACAATCTGCTGCCAAAGCGCGATCGCCCCGGCAAAGTCCTCGGCCTCATATCGCTGGTTTCCTTCGTAGAGAAGCGATGCGGGCGACGTATTAGCAATTTCTGACGTCGGGGGGGGCGAGATGGGCTGCGATGCTACCGGGTGCCAAACCGCGGCAGTTAGTCCTAGGGCAAACGCCAGCGCCAGGACGGTGAACCGCAGCGCCCTAGGGAAGTTTCTTAGTTTTATCACCCAGGGTTTCATCACCCACAGTTTCATTACCCACAGTTTCATCACCCACAGCTTCATTACCCACAGCCTCCTGGCGATCGCTGGGCCTCTGGAGGCAGCAGGGTAATCGCCCCATCTGCGCCCCTAGCCCATCCCTGTGCTTCAACGATCCCACGGGGGCGAGAACTTGTGTCTATAGCCTGTTCCTCTGAGGGTAACTGGCCTACTGCAGCCCAGCTCGCGGGCGGAGCAATGTCTCCGATGGGGCGTCCGGGGCTAAGGGAGCTGACTGGATTAGGACGGATACCGCCTCGCCCCAGGATTTGGAAGCGGTTTTCGGTAGCGACGGTTCCCAACCCGCACCCGAGCGCAAGCTGAGGAACCTCTGGAGTGTCCTCTAGCTCGGCGGTTCTTTCGGTCGGGTCGACGTCAGGCACGTCTAGCCGCACCACACCGCTAAAGGCTGGCCCCCGTTCTGAGCTAGCCGTAATGTCGCTTTGGGATGTCATGCGATCGCGGGCCTCTAGGCCAAAAACCCCCTCGGCGGAAACGACAACGCGGCCGCCCCGCGCATCAACCGCGTTGGCCGTAATATCGCTATTGTCAGCGCCGATAAGGAAGCGCGTGTCGATGGCCACGTTGCCGCCGTCGGTTTGCCCTTGAGCATCGGTGGCGATCGCGCTATTGCGGCGCAGCACTACGGTATCTGATTCGATGTCGATATTGCCGCCCCCCCCAGTAAAGGTTGAGGCAGTGACGCTGGCCCGGTTGTTTAGCGCCACCGACTCAGTCTGAATGCGAATAATGCCGGCTGGGCCCCTGCCAGGAGGCGTCGAAGCATTTCGGCTAGAAAAATTGCTGGCCGATACTGTGGCGCCGTCGCGAATTGAGAGGCGATCGCCCCTGATCAGCACGCTGCCGCTCGCGCCGCTTCCGACAACAGCGCTGGCGATTAGCCCGCTAGCGCCGATATCGTTACCGCCAACCAGCTCGACGTCACGGACATCAACTACCAAATCGCCCGCATCCCCGTCTCCCGCCGTCCCCACAACAATCTGGGCCCCGTCCCTTACCCGCAGCCGGTCAGCGACGATGGTCAAATTATTGCCACCCCCTGTAGCGTCAAAGTCAACCACAGTAACCAAGCCAGTAAGTCTGCCGTCGCTGCCAGTGAGGTCAACGCGCCGGGCTTCGACATCTAGGCGGCCAGCATTGCCCGTACCATTGGTAGAGCTGGTAATTTGGCCTCCAGTTGAAACTTGGAGACGGTTGGCTTGAATCGAAATATCTCCCCCATCTGCAGCAGCTTCGGCATCGCCTTGGCCAAAGGTAGAGCTAACAATCTGCCCCCCGTTTATAAGCTGAATGCGGTTGGCTTGAATAAAAATGTCTCCCCCGTCTCCAGAGGCTTCGGCTTCGGATGCGTCTGAAGCAATTGCTGAGAAATTGCCATCTACGGTAACGCTTCGGGCATTAATCCGAATCTCGCCCCCTTGCCCAGAGGCAGCAGTGGCGCTTGTTATTTCAGCTCCGCCAAGGACTCGTAGCTGTCCCACATCAAGTATGATTGAGCCCGAATTGCCCGTGTCGCTCGACTCGGTGGAAAGAAGGCTATCACCGTCTACCGTAATGCTTTGGGCAGTGATCTGAAGCTCTCCCCCTTGGCCAGAGGCAGACGTAAAGGCTGTAACTTCGGCCTCAGAAAGAACTTGGAGCCGTCCGACATCGAGAATTACTTGCCCTGAATTACCCAACCCAAAGGTATCCGCGGAAATTGCCGCGCCAAGCTCGAGCTGAACTCGGTCTGCTTCAACCGTGAGTCTGCCGCCGTTGCCAGTGGCCTGCGAATCAATCACGCTTGCAAACAGTCCGCTGAAGCCCAGATCAGATGAGCCCGACAGAAAAACGCTTTGAGCAGCGACGTCTAGATTTCCAGAGTCTCCGCTTCCCAAGGTACTTACCGAAACTTGAGCTCCATCTGAGACAGAGAGACGCGGCGCCGAGAGCGCGATACTGCCGCCCGTGCCGCTGCCCGTAGGGCTCACCTCACTCAAGAAGCTGCTGGGAAAGATTGGCTCTCCCGACGCTGCATCCTGAGAGGTCCCGGTAAGCCGAATAGCGTCCGTGGCGATCGCCTCGATGCCAATGCCGTTCCCATTTCCAGTTGTATTGGCAAGCGCCGATGACCCACCCAGTAGGCTAATTCTACTCCCGCGAAGCCGGATGTTTCCGCCGCGATCGCCGCTCGCGTCAACGGAAGCGGCGTTCCTCAGCGCAATCGGACCGAGCTGCGTCTCGGGCGCGTACTCTACTTGCCAACCCAAGTCGTCGGGGCTCAGCCCTACCTGACCCGGCCCCCCAATAGCACCAAGCTCAATTCGCCCATCCTCGGCGGTCAGGTTTCCCCCGTCAAAGTCGATGCTGCCACCCACCAGCGCTAGGGTCTGGCCTGGGGCAACCTGAAACCCGGATGGCCTATCGCTGTCTACAATGGCAAAAGTTTCTGGGTCAACCTGTAGGCCGTTGCCCGGCCCGCTCACCTGAATAGCGCCCGGGTCTACGCCGTACTGCAGCCCAACCGGAACGCTAACCGTCAGCAGAGACAACTCTGGATTCGCGGCGCTGAACTCAGCGCCATCTGCAAACTGGAGGCTGTCGGCGGTGCTGCCGACAAAAGAGCCGCCAATGTCAAGCTGCGCGTTGGGGCCAACCACGACGCCGTTGGGGTTGAGTAAAAAGAGGTTGGCCCCGCCATTGGCGCGGATGAGGCCATCGATTGTGGAGCCAGAGCGCCCCGTGACGCGGGTAATGATGTTTTCAATGGCGGCAGCATTGTTGAAGATGGCGGCCTCATCGGTGAGCACAGAGAACTCAGAAAAGCTATGGAAGAGATTACTTCCTGCCGTAGTTCCCCCGGTAATCCGATGGATGCGATCGCCCCCATCGACGCGCGACCTCTGCGGCAGCGTGTCGTCAGGCACAACTTGAGATGCGGCAGTTAGGGGAGATAGGAGCCATATCAGCGCCCCTAAGGGCGAGCCAACCCACCGAAAAAGCTTCCTTGCCATGGCTACTCAATAACATCGGCTAGCGTCAGCTGATCTACAGATACGTTTTGCAAGCGCATCAAGACCTGATTATCATTTTGAATCACAGCTGTCGATCCCTGCTGCGTCAGCGTCAGAGCGTCCCAGTCTAGGCGATCTGAAAGCTGTATTGAATCTTCACCATCGGCGAAGTCTCGAACGGTGTCATAGCCTCCCACTGAGCTCAGCAAAAAGACATCCTGCCCGGCTCCACCCACCATAATATCTTTTCCTTTGCCTGCAGAAATCCAGTCATCCCCCCGGCTGCCGCGCAGCACATCGTTCCCCGCCTGGCCGTAGAGCACGTCTGAACCGTTGCCTCCGGTCAAGACGTCATGCTTGGCCAATCCAAAAATCAGATCGGCGGCGCGGCTGCCCGTAAGCTGATCGGCCTCAGATGTACCTGAAATCTCCTCTGAGCCTTTAAAGGAGGAGAAGAGGGCATTCTGAAAGAAGACATCGCGAACCTCTTGCCAGTAGCCTTTGTTCTTTTTATCCTTCTTGTCCTTTTTGTCCTTTTTGTCCTTTTTTTGGCGCTCGTAGACTTCGCTATTTTCAATCATCTCAAAGACGTCATCAATGCGATCGCTAGAGAGCTTCGATGCCGCGCCGGTTGGGTTCGCTTGAAGGTTCTCGACCGTCGTCCCCGCCCTAGTCGCTAAGGCTAATAGGGCCTGCTCTTCTATCTCCCCCAAGTCGAGGAAGTTATCTACTTTGGCCCCACTAGCCTGCTGACCGAAGCCGAGGACGGTGGGGTTCAGATCCCAGCCTACGACGTCAAAGGCGCGCAGATCGTTGACGGACACCTTGCTTCGCTCTCCTAGTCCAAGCACCGGAGCCATGACGCCGCCCCGCTCCCCTGAGACTTTCCAGTGGCTACCCTGATAGCCGTCTCCACCCAAGTGCTCATCCTGCCCTGTGGAGAACTTAGCGATCGCCGAACGCCCGGCATTAATAGAGAAGTACTTCGTACCACCAACTCCCAAATCGCTGCGCTGTTGAGGTCTGCTCTGCAGAGAATATCGATATATGTCGAGAACGGCGGCCGGGGCAACTTCTTCCAGAGCCTCCAAGTCATCATCGTCGTCGTAATCTGAGCCCTGAAGCTGTCGAAGTTGCTCATTCCAGCCTGCTTTGTCGACGCCACTGACGAAACCCAGAACGTGGCCCAATTCGTGGACTGCTAAGCTGAATAAGTCAAGGGTCGATGCATTGCCTGTCTTCCGAACATCTGTATTCCAAGCAATATCATTGTTAGGATTTGCATCTTGATTTACGCCGATATTGCTGAGATCGCCGATTAAAATATATCCGTCTGGAAGGCTGGGATCTCTGTTCTCTCCTTGGCCCATATTGCCCAAAGCTTTTGCGTTTGCCCGAGTTATAGTGAGCTCCTCAATATTCTCGATCTCAAATCCATTTATGGTCGTCTCAAACTCTTTATCATCGGGCAGGCTTGCGCGCGCAATATGATCATCTAGAGACTTTGCGTCATTTCTAAAATAGCTGTAAAAATCTTCAAATCTTTTCTCTGAGAGGCTGGGCAATGCGCCGCCAATAGCATTTTCAGGCAACGTGCTTGAAACATCGACATGAACATTTATATTGGCGTCATCCACCAAATAAGATGACCAGGTCAGCGCCGCTGCTTCAAAAGCAACCATTTGCTGAAAAGACGTGCCGTGCTGAAAGCTTAAATTTATATCAACCATGCGACCACTGTAATATTAATTCAGTGCGGTATTAATTTGTTGTGGTATTAATTTAGTATTGATAACGGAAAAAGCACGCTCATCTCTGACCATGTCTCGTCTTTATAAATCGGCAGCTTTAAGGGTGTTCTAGGAGAAGTCCAGGGCTATTCTTAAGTTGACGACTCACAAAATTTTATGGTAGAAACGCTCAATCCCTGAACAATCTGATTTCATTACCCACATATATAATTACAGAAAAACCTCGAGTAAGGTATAAAGCTAGTATAAAAAAAACAGCCTAATGGTGATTTGGGTTAGATCTTAACAAAGACAAAGGTGCACTGCTTAGCCATTCTCAGCCATGCTTGACCATGCTCAGCTATGCTCAATCACGTTAAATTTACGCCAGACTTAATTGGGCTATAAAATTTTGCTCGCCGTCCACAGCCTTCCCCAATCAAATCTGTCCGAAATGCGGTAGGAATCACCGACATCTGTGCTCCGTACTCCTCAGTGACTGAATTACAAGTAAACGGTGCTGGGGGGCGGAACCCCTCAGCATCATTCATATTGTCGCCTCATATTACGCTGGCTCTATCGCTCGGGTAAACCCCTTGGCCCAAAGCCTGGCGCTGCGTAGGCCAGTCTAAACCCAACTGCGACGTGGCCCAGAATGACGGCATCGTGGACTCAAACCTGACTGCTCCGCCCCAGAAGAAAGTTAGCTAGACTTTTCCTTATATAAAGATTCTCTGACTCTACGCCATCTAGGGTTAGGATTAAACACGAAAATTCAGCGTTAGCGCTACGCCTCTCGGCTAGACCCCAGTGCCCTAGCCCCAAGAAACAAGCATTTAAACTCCTAACCTAAGACGATCCATGATAAATTTCAGGCTGCCCGCGCTTCCGTGGGCCAGACTAATGGCGATCGCCCTTGCGGTTGCGGTTATGCTTCCTGGGTCCGCGCAGGCCCAGACCATGATTCGAATTCACGACATTCAGGGCGCGGCCCATGTGTCCCCACTTGAGGGCCAATCCGTCAGCAACGTCCCTGGCATCGTCACCAGCGTCAAGGATAAAGGCTTCTACATTCAGGACCTCGCCCCTGATGAGGACGAGGCCACCTCAGAAGGGATATTTGTCTTTACTCAGACCGTCCCTGCCGCCGAAGGCAGCCCCATCAACGAGGGAGACTCGGTACTGGTGAGCGGCACCGTCACCGAGTTCACCCCCGGCGGTAGAAACGCCAATAACCTCTCTACCACGCAAATTGACGCCTCCTCCGGCAGCTTGGTGCAGGTGTCTACCGGCAATCCACTACCGCCGGCAACGGTGATTGGCAGCGGCGGCCGCGTTCCCCCCAACCGGGTCATTGAAGACGATAACTTTACCAGCTTCGACCCCGATGTAGAGGGCATGGACTTCTACGAGAGCCTGGAGGGCATGCGGGTCCAGGTTAACGATGCCATCGCCGTCAGCTCTCGCGATCGCTTCGGTCAGATCTATGTGGTGGGCGACCGGGGCGCTAACGCCTCGGTGATGGCTAGAAACGGCGGACTGGTGATTCAGGCCAACGACTTCAACCCGGAACGCATCTTGATCGACAACCAAGTGGGCAGCACCCCCCGCGTGCATGTAGGCGATCGCTTTACTGGCCCTATCGTCGGCGTGATGGACTACGGCTTTAGCAGCTATCGCCTGCGCACCACCCAGCCCCTGCCTGAGGACGTCGCCACCGAGACCCCGCCCGAGCGCACCGGCCTCACCGCCACCGCTGACCAGCTCACCGTGGCGACCTTCAACGTCGAAAACCTTGACCCCGGCGACAATCAGCGCTTTGGTCCACTGGCCAGCATCTTGGTCGAGCACCTCAAGTCTCCCGACATCGTCGCCCTAGTGGAGGTGCAGGACAACGACGGCCCTACCGACAGCAGCATCACGGCGGCAGATGAAACCTACACACGCCTGATCAGCGCCGTTGAAGCGGCGGGTGGCCCCAAGTATCGCTTTACCGACGTGCCGCCCCAGGACGACAAAGACGGCGGGCAGCCCGGCGGCAATATCCGCGTCGGCTTTTTATATGGCGATCGCGTCAGCCTAGCGGATGCGCCCAAGGCCAGCGCTACAGAGGCGGCCGCCATCAACCAGGATAGCTCCGGCGTGCATTTGGTCCGTAACCCCAGCCGCATCGGCGTCGGCCAAAAGGGTTTCGATAGCAGCCGCAAATCTGCCGTGGCCGAGTTTGAGTTCAACGGGCAGCCCGTGTTTGTGGTGGCCAACCACTTTAAGTCAAAGCGCGGCGACGGGCCGCTGTTCGGCAAGACCCAGCCCCCTGAGCGGGTCACCGAAGCCCAGCGGCTCAGACAGGCAAAGGCAGTGCACGCATTTGCAAAAAAGCTGATAGACGCCGACCCCAAGGCCAACGTCGTTGTGCTAGGGGACCTAAACGACTACGGGTTTTCCGAGCCGGTACGGGTGCTAGAGGGCGATATCCTTCAGAACCTAGACTCGTTTTTGCCGGTGGAAGATCGCTACACGGCGCTGTTTGAGGGCAACCTACAGGCGCTAGATCACATCTTGGCCAGCCAGAATTTGCTGTTTGAGGGCAACGCCGAGATAGACATTGTTCACGTCAGCGTGGCTCTACCCAACGGCCTCAGCGACCACGACCCGCTAGTGTCGCGCTACACTCTGCCCCCTGTGGTGGCAGGCGCATCCCGCGCCCCTGAGCCGGCTCCGCTCCCGTTTAGCGAACCGTCTAGTGAAACGGTCAGCGAAGCCGTTCGGCCCGTGACCGACCCCTCGGTGCCGCCCACCATCGTGCCACCCACGCCGCCCATTCTCCAAAACGCGGTCACTAACCCTGCCCCGGCAGAGTCTTCCCTAGGACGCAATGAGCGATCGCCCCAGGGTGAGTCGCTGCTCGACGAGCTGGCGTCGCTGTTCACGCCCAAGAAAACCCTTGGGTACGCCCGCGCCCGCGACCTCATGTACGGCAGCATCGACAACGACGACGGCGTGCTGCGCGGAGCCTACACAGGCTACGAGATTCGGGTAAACCCGCGCTCGGTAAAGCCCCGCAGTGAGGCTTTCGACAAGGGCATCAACGCTGAGCACGTGTGGCCTCAAAGCCGCGGGGCCCAAGGTCCCGCCAAGAGCGATATACACAACCTGTTTCCCACCCGCGTCAACGTCAACTCCATTCGGGGCAATAACCCGTTTGCCGATATCCCCGACCCCAGTACGTCGCGCTGGTTCCGAGATGACGACCAGCTGCGCCGCATTCCTTCGGAGGCGATCGACGAATACAGCGAATTCCGCACGGGAGTGTTTGAGCCCCGCGAAGAAGTAAAGGGAAATGTGGCCCGCGCCATGTTCTACTTCTTTACGGTCTATGAGTCCCAGGCGGACGAGCGCTTCTTTAAGCGGCAGCAGTCGACCCTCTGTGAGTGGGATAAGCTTGACCCCCCTGACGCGACGGAGGTGGCCCGCAGCCACGCCGTGGCCCAGGCCCAGGGCAACGAGAATCCCTTCGTGGTGGATACGACGCTGGCGGAGCGGACTTACTGCCAGTAAGGGCCTTATTCTTAAGGTCTAAATTCAAGAAGCCAGGGCTCCTTAGAGAGTCCTGGCTTCTTAGTGCAATCGCCTAGAATAAAGGCGGCATTATCTTTCAGAGTTTCCCATGGGTTCTCCGCTGTCGACTTACTCAAAGCTATTCGAGGCGATCGCCACTTGGGCAGGCTCATCCAATGCCGAGGTCTTCTACCGCGATGTGCTGCGGCCCTACAGAGCCGACCTGGCCTGGGTCATTGGGTTAACGGCAATCGATCTCGTCATTCTGGCGGTCCCCCACGGACTCTGGTTGAGCGTGGTGGAGCTGCCGCTGAGCTTTTTGCTCGCTATCAGCGTTGCGGCCCTGAGCTTTAAGCTGTCGTCCCAGCTCTTCGATCGCTATCTGCTAGAGATCGCGGTTCAGGACGAGCGTAAGATCAATAGCGAGCTGCTGACCCTGGGCAAATTTCTCGCCGAGGCCGCCGTGGTGCTGATCATTATCTTCTGCTTTGCCCAGGCACACCGCATTAACCTCATTGGCCTAGCGGCTAGCCTGGGCATTGGCGGCTTTGCCATTGCGTTTGCGTCCCAAAAGGTGATTGAGCAGATTCTCTGGAGCGTGGTGCTGTTTATCGATCGCCCCTTCACAATCGACGACTATATCCGCCTACCCGATCGCACCATCGGCCGGGTGGAGTCTATGGGGTGGCGTTCGACGAAAGTGCGGCTCTCAGGAAAAAATACGCTGGTGGTGATTCCCAACAGTAACCTGGCGCAGATCAACATCGAAAACATGACCGGGGCGCGGCGGGTCATCTCCATTGTCACCCTGACGTTCTTCCGCAGCATGAGCGCTGAGGAGAAGGCTCTGATCGAGCAGCTCATTTTTAGCAGCACCAGCGATATCGCCGGCATCGACCATCGCCTCACCCAGGTGACATATGACGATCTGAGCACAAGCTTCGAGCAAAACAGCACTCAGGCGCAGGTCACTTTCTTCATCCTGGGCTCGACCGGCAAGTCGATGGATCTGCGTCAGGGGCTGCTGGAGATGGCCCGTGAGAATATGGTTAAGCGGCTGCGGGACTACGGCGTCGAGTTTGATATGAGCGAAAGCGTCGTAGACGTCAGTCAGCCCATGACAATCTGATGTCTGGACCATGCCTTGGGCCATGCCTTTAGCAATTTGAGCAGCTGTTGGTGGATATAGACCCTGATATTCGGCGATACGTCATCGAGCTACTCCTTCGGCTCGGCATTTTTATTGCGTCGGTGGTGCTCTCGCCCTTTATAGGGCAGTGGTTCGTTGCGGCTGTGCGCTATGCTTTAGCTCGCCTAGCGCGCTGGGGAATCGGCGATGGTCAAACCTACAACCAGTTCATCCGCCCCTACCGCGACTCGATTATCCTGGCGGGGGCGCTGCTGTTCGTAGCGATCGCGCTGACGCTGCTAGTGAAATATGAAGACGTTTACAGCTTCCTAGGCCTGTTCGTTTACTCCGCCCTATCGATCACCTTGGGCTGGCTAGCGTCGCGGGTGGCGCGCCAGGTGATCCATCGTTCGGTGATCAGCCTAGTGCGCCGATGGTTTGGGGAGGTGAGCGAAGTGGTGCTCATTTTCGAAACCCTGATCTACGTGGCGATCGTGGCGCTGGCTATTGTGATTTTTGCGGTTGGGCTACGGGTAAACTTAGTAGCGCTAGGGGCCGGCTTGGGCATCAGTGGCGCGGCCGTGGCCTTTGCGGCCCAGCAGACCCTTAGCCGGCTGTTCGGTACCCTAGAACTCTACCTCGATCGCCCCTATGTCTCCGGGGAGCATATTCGCGTGAACTTTAACCCCTACGGCGAAGACGTCTACGGCCGGGTAGAGGCAGTGGGGCTGCGCTCCACCAAGATTCGCCTAATTGCCCAAAATACGATGATGATTGTGCCCAACTCTACTATGGCCAGCAAGAACATTGAAAACGTCAGCCGGGGTAAAAAAACCATGGCCATGCTGTGCTTGGCGTTCAACCACCGGCTAGCGATAGATGAGCAGGCCTTGGTCACCCAAATTGTCGAGAGAGAGAGCCAAATCTTCTGGGGCTTTGACAAAGCCAGCACGCGGGTACAGCACGTCACAGAAGAAGACGGCGCCCGCGTGCGCATCTTCTTCTTCATTACCAACCCCAGTAAAAATTCCTTAGAGCTGCGCAAGCGCCTGCTGGAGCTGGCAAACTTCGCGATCGCCCAGCAGCTTCAGGCCTATAATCTCAGATTTACCGTTCCAGAACCGACGGTCTACGTCGATTCTCCCATGTCGCTATAGCGTTAAGCATTAGATAACCCTCAGATACCATGGCTAACCCCAACTCCCAACCTAGCCGCCCCAATTCCCAGTCTTCTCTAGAGAGTCTGCAGGAGCGGCAAGCCAATCTCAGGCTGACAGTCGATGAGCTGCAGACCAAGCTGGCAAAGACCCGTAACCTCATCCAGACGCTGCTGCTGGGCCTAGTGGTTGCGACCCTAGTCGGGCTGGGCGTGGCGGGCTGGCTGGCCTATCGTCTGCTGGTGCAAGAGCAAATTGCCCAGCGTGACCTAGAGCAAGCGACCGGCATGGCCACTGAGATACAAGATCAGCTGGCGATAATTGAGGAGGAGCTTCAAAACCAGGACCGGCAGCTACAGACGCTGCGAGAAAATACGCCCACCGAGCTGGAGGCGCTGACGGAGTCGGTGCAGGCGAACCAGCGGCAGCTACAGCTGCTGCGGGAGCGCGTTCAGGAGCCGTCGCCGTTGCGAGAGTCATCCTCCCGAGACTCGGAGCAGAGTCGCTCGTCAAGCCGATAAGACCCTAGAGAAGTGACGGGGCCAACGCAACATTAGGGCTATGACAGGCTTAAATAAAGGCGTACTCTTTACGGTGATCCATGAAAAACTGCCCGTTTTGCGCGATCGCGGCTGGGGAGGCTCCGGCCAGCGTGGTTTATGAGGACGACGACATCATGGCGATCACGCCCCTGCAGCCGGTCTATGAGGGGGCCTGCCTGGTGATTCCCAGGGCGCATATCGACCATTTCACCGACATGCCGGATGACCTATCGGCAAGCATCATGTTGACTGCGCAGCGCGTGGGCCGCAAGATTCGCGAGGTGTACGCACCGCTGCGGGTGGGGATGGTGGTGCATGGGTTTGGGGTGCCCCACGCCCACCTGCACGTGCTGCCTCAATACCATCCGCTGGACATCATGCACAAGCATCTGGCCTATGCGGAGGATGGGGCGGTGAAGTTTCGGGAGCGGGATTTGGCGGAGCCGACGCGATCGCAGCTAGACGAGATGGCGGCAAAGCTAAGCTTTTGAACGATTTAGGCCGACAAAGGTCAAGAACAGCCAGCCTAAAAGTTCTAGACCGTAAAGTATGCCCTTTACCCAATACCATGACGATTCAACCCGCTCAACTCCTCCATACGGCGCTGCTGGTCAGCGATCTCGATCGCGCTGAGGCCTTCTACGGCGACGTCCTGGGCCTCACCAAAGTCAAGCGATCGCTCTCCTACGCTGGAGCCTGGTACGCCCTAGGGGACGCGCAGATTCACCTGATTGTCGCCGATACCATCGCCGCCAAAGACACTCACCCCAAGTGGGGCCGCCGGCCCCACTTCGCCATCGCCATCCCCGACCTCGAGGCCGCGATCGCCGCCCTCGGCCCCGCCGGCTGCCCCTTCCAGATGAGCGCCTCTGGGCGGCGGGCGCTGTTTGTGCAGGACCCGGACGGCAACGTGATTGAGCTGACGGAGCAGCGCCCCGAAAAGGTCTGATCAACCCTTGCGCTTGAGCGCCAGCGTCAGCCCGTCCGCAACGGGCAACAGACAGGGCAACACCCGCTCATCGTGGTGAATTTTGGCGTTGAGGGCGCGAATCGTCTTGGTGCGCCTATCTTGAACGGTCGGGTCCGCCACCCGCCCCGACCAAAGCATATTGTCAATCATAATCAGGCCGCCCGGCCTCACAAGCTGCAGCGATCGCTCGTAGTAGGCGTCGTAGCTCGACTTATCAGCGTCGATGAAGGCGGCGTCAAAGGTGTTGGTCTGGCCCGCGTCGATGAAGCCGTCTAGGGTCTCTAGGGCCGGCGACAGGTGTAGCGTAATTTTGCCCGCCACCCCCGCCTGCTGCCAGTAGCGGCGAGCGATGGCGGTATATTCCTCGCTGACGTCGCAGGCCACCAGCGTCCCGTGGTCCGGCAGCGCCAGGGCGATGGCCGTAGAGCTATATCCGGTGAAGACGCCCACCTCTAGCACCCGCTCCGCCTGCATCAGGGTCAGCAGCAGCTGAATGAGCTGTCCCTGTTCGGGAGCCACCTGCATCTGGCCCATGGGGTGCTGAGCGGTCTCGCGGCGCAGCTGGGCCAAGACCTCGGGCTCTCGCAGCGAGACCGACAGCAGGTAGCGATAGAGATCGTCGGTCAGAGCGAGGGTGCGGTTTGACATGGCGTCGGTTGAGTTCGGCTTGAGCTAAGGCCCAGCTTGGCCTTAGCTAGGCCTTTAGGAGAGCGATAGATCGGTAGGGGCGTCCATCTGCTGCTCAAACGCCTGACGATCGCTGTAGATCTTAAATTTTTCTAGCATGCCCGCCCGGTCTAAGCAGAGGCGAGTAGACGGGGTTAGGGAGCAGAGCATCAGCGTGGCGCCAGCCCGCCGAGCTCGATTGCGGGCAATCATTAGCGTGCCTAGCCCGCTGCTGCCGATTTCCTGGATATTCTGTAAATCCACCAGCAGATAGCCCGCCCCCGCCTTGAGGCGGCTGTCCACCCAGTCTAGAAAACCGGGGGCCTCATCCGTACCTAAGGAAGTGTAGGCGGGCGCAAAAACGTAGGCAATTGTCATAGTTAAAAAAATTGCTCTTCTATTGTTTCCGGCGCTCAGCGGCTACTCAGGAGGCTTTTGGGAAGTTAGGCGGCTGACCCAGATCTACATTGGGGCATTGACGCCCTCAGGTCAAGCGGGCCGTGCACTCCAAAACCAGCCGCTGATTGACCAGAGAGTAAGGCTGAATCTCTAGCGCCTGCTTAAAGGCATGGATCGCCGCTCGGTAGTCCCCTAGGGCAGCGTAACAGAGGCCAAGGCCGTGGAGGGCGCCAAAGTGGAACGGCACCAAGTCGATTACCCGCTTACAGTCGGCGATCGCCTTACGGTAGTCCTGGCGGGTGTAGTAGAGCACGGCGCGGCGATTCCACGCCTCGGTAAAGTCGGGTTGAACTTCGACAATTTCGCTAAGATAGCGCTCGGCCTCATCGATACGCCCAGCTTCGAGAGCCGCCTGGCTACGCCGCAAGGCCTCCAAGCCGATCACCCCTTTCTGGTAAAACCAGCTTTGCCAGAGCTGCTGCGTGGCCTCTTCCCGCACCGATTGGTCCGGATGCTTGAGATCGGTTAATGCCTTACTGACCTGCTCATTCATAGAAAAAGTCCCAACAGCAACGGGCATCCGGGCGCGGGGTTCGATGCCTGTCCCCATTAAAACATTTGTAATGACCCGCGCGCTGACTCGTCGTCGTCAACCGCTTGCGGATGCTGACCCGCGTCAGGTCTACAGCAGCTCAATGGCTTCGATCTTCCACTGCTCGCTCTCGCGCACGAGGCTATAGCGCACCTGGAGGTCACTGGTGTAGCTGTCGCTGGGATTAGGGGTGCCGTCTGCGCTGAAGAAGTTTGCCTCTTCGGTCACAGCCACATCCACGCTGGCAAGGTCTGGGGTTTCCTCACTCCAGTCCACATCCAGCACATCTAGCGTGGGATAGTCATATACCCCGTATACTTCGTCTGCGGCGGCGCTTGTGGCCCGGTTCTGCCAGTTGCCCAGCAGGTCACCCGTCAGGGCGCGATCGAGAGCATCGACGTTGTGGTTCTCGCCCAGGGCTTCGCCTTTGACGGCAAACCAGTTCTGAACGATTGACTCTGCTGCGGCCTGGGTCAGCTCGCCCTCAGGTGCAGGCTGCGCCTGAACGGGGGGCTCTGGCTCTGGAATCGTAACCACGGGCTGAACAAGGGTAATCTCAAGCTGCTCTCCCGCCAATGGGCTCGCAAACTGCTGATCGAGCCAGCGGAAAAATCGGTTGAGCACCATCCAGGTGAGAAGGAGGCCCAGTAGCGCAATGCCCCCCAACAAAATCAGGCGATCTAGCCGCGGACCGCCTCGGGAGCGCTTTGCGGGTGTTTTGGAGTCGCCTTGGACCTCGTCGCTATTCCGAGGGGGGACGGTAACTTTGTCAGTGGACCGTCCGCGACGCGATCGCTTGGGCGACTGGGCGACCCGCTCAGCCACCTGCAGTGAAGACGCCGATCGGCGCGAAGCGCCAGCGGTGGCCGCAGCCGCGGGACGGGTAGATTTTGAAGAAACGCGCTCGTGCTCTAGCAGCGTGGTTGCGGTTGAGCCATTGTGCGCCGCCGCTGGCCAGGTCGATTTAGGGTCTTCCGGCAGCTTCTCTAGATAGGCCTGTACCGTGGGATTGGCGAAATAGGTCTTGAGCGAGGCGGTGCGAGAGGCCAAGTCGCGGAAGTAGAGGAAGACGTCTTTCTGCAGCCACTGGTCAGCGTAGAAGCAGAGCCCCGGCAGCAGGTCGGGAGATCCCTGGGAATGCCGACGGACGACGCTTAGCACCTCGGTTTCTTGAGTCTGCTCAATCGCGCGGTTGGCGTCGTCGGTCTGTCCCAGCAGCAGGGCGCAAATGGCAAACTCTAGAGAAACGTCCTGGCGCGCTGAAAGGCCAAGCAGCATGGTCTTGGCCTGCTGAATTAGGGCGGGCTGCTGGTAAGCAAAGCCGCCGGCAATCAGGGCATAGACGGCAAGATAGGCCGCAACGGCAGACGGGCGCTTTGCTTCGCGCTCAAAGAGGTTTTGCTGCTCCGCCACCGTCAAGTAGCTGCGCAGCTGCTGAATAAACCGCAGAAAATCGTCCGTGCTTAGCCCAGAGCGATCGTTGCCGCTGCCGTCGATGCCATGGCGCTCCTCTAGCATGGCCTGCAATAGCTGAAATCCTCGGTAGCGCTCGACCTCCTGATCATCGGGCAGCGCCAGCAGCTCTAAAATTCGATAGGGTCGTAGCTTAAACAGCTCGGTCTGCATTTCGCCCCGCACCCCGGCAAACAGCCCTTCTTTTACCAGTAAGTCCAAACCCGTCTCTAGAGATTCCGCCGCATTTTCATACTGTCCCTGGTGCCACTGCTCCCGCCCAAGCTCAAGGCAGGCCAGGGCGAGGGTCAGCACAATGTCAGCGCCCACAACAGCCGGATCGCCGTACTGACCGCTCTCTAGGCTGCTGTTGCCGCTGCTTAGGTAGGGGCGACCTAGCTTGAGCACAAGCTCATACTCCCCAAGCTCTAGCAGGATTAGCAGCGCCCCAATGAGCTGCTTGTCTTCGATGGTGATGCTGGGCAGGGGCGGAGCGGGCTGTTCTGACGATGCGCGCTCTAAAGCGGACCCATCTCCCCCACTGCCCTCGCGGCCCTCGCCGCCAGTGACATAGGAAGAGGCTAGAAACTTGGCGTCATAGGCTTGCCGCTGTTCGGGATCGCTTAGCACCTCGTAGGCCTCGTCGATCAGCTGCCGGCGCGCGGCGATCGCCACCTCTGAATACTCACGCCGAGGCAGCTGCAGCATGCGATCGCGATGGGCGTGCTGCAGTTGATCCTCGGTTGCCTGAATGGGCAACCCTAAAATCCGGTAGTAGTCAAGCGGTATTTGCACAGCGAGTTTTCCTACAGATCAGCCCGTCGGCGCGGGTTCAGCCTTGAACTTGAGTATCGGCACGAACTTGTTTGATACGGTCATCATATAGTACTCAAGTCATCGGCAAAGCACTAGGCCTACAGGGTTAGACCTACTGCCCGAGTGATGCAGCGCTTTTAGTAGCCTAGGCTACAACTTCGGGCCTCTGCCCAATAGCGATGGAGCCTAATACAGATGAAGCGGTACTAGCCTAGCAAAGGCCGCGCTGCTCCAATAGTCCCATCGCTTTTCCCACAGCCGCCTTTACAAAACTGGACTTAGACACGAATGCTTGACGTAGACATCGCCCTACCGCTGGCCTTGCTCCGCTGCCGCAAACAGTGCTAAGCGGCAAGCAGCGCAAAGCGGAAAACAGTGCTAAGCGGCAAACGTGCCAAGCTGCGATAAATTTTTGCCAACTGCGCGACGTCCTAAGCTATCTTGGAATAGCGTATTTCTATCTGAACCTGAGCGTGCTCCAGGGGACTGTACTCCAGGGAAGCACTTACTTCAAATTAGCCCTCAAGGCAATTTTGGCGCATGACTGGACGGCGCTCAGAGAAGCCTGCAGAACAAGGCCGCCTATTCTTGCTACGATAGCTCAGTCGGCAAAAATTCACTATGGTGAGAGGCGAGGCCGAGCGAAGGCCACGGCCTTTAAAGTTTTATGGTGTTGTTCAGGCATATTTTTGGCGTACTGTTTTTGGCGCACTAATGCGGTTTTACTGCATAAGCTATTGCGCAAATAGGCAAATTTATATTTTTAAGGATTGTCGATGGTTCAAGAACGCACGCTCCCCACGCTATCATCCCCTCCTGCTTCAGTGAGCCGTGAGGAAGGGCTTTTGGTCTATAGAGACATGGTGCTTGGACGGCTGTTCGAGGACCGGTGTGCAGAGATGTACTACCGGGGGAAAATGTTCGGCTTTGTGCACCTCTACAATGGCCAAGAGGCCGTTTCTAGCGGCGTTATCAAGGCTATGCGCTCTGATGACTTCGTGTGCAGCACCTACCGAGACCACGTCCACGCGCTCAGCGCCGGTGTTCCACCCCGCGAGGTAATGGCTGAGCTATTCGGTAAGCAGACCGGCTGCAGCAAAGGGCGCGGCGGCTCAATGCACCTCTTTTCCTCAGAGCACAACCTTTTGGGCGGCTTTGCTTTTGTTGCCGAGGGTATCCCAGTCGGGACTGGCGCGGCGCTTCAGGCTAAGTATCGCCGGGAGGCGCTGGGAGATGAGTCGGCGGACCAGGTGACGGCCTGCTTCTTCGGCGACGGCGCCTCTAACAACGGTCAGTTTTTTGAGTGCCTCAATATGGCGGCGCTTTGGAAGCTGCCCATCATTTACGTGGTGGAGAATAACAAATGGGCCATCGGGATGGCCCACAATCGGGCTACCTCCCAGCCTGAAATCTACAAGAAGGCCAGCGTTTTTGGCATGACAGGCGTCGAGGTAGACGGCATGGACGTGCTGGCGGTGCGAGCCGTTGCCCAAGAGGCCGTTGCTCGGGCCCGTGCTGGCGAAGGCCCCACGCTGATTGAGGCGCTCACCTATCGGTTTAGGGGCCACTCCCTAGCCGACCCCGACGAAATGCGCTCTAAGGATGAAAAAGACGTCTGGTTCTCCCGCGACCCCATCAAGCGCTTGGCAAAGCATTTGACAGAGCAAGCGCTGGCCTCCGAAGACGAGCTCAAGGGGATCGATCGGGAGATTCAGCAAACCATCAACGATGCGGTCGAGTTTGCTCAAGATAGCCCGGAGCCTCAGCCAGAAGACCTCTATCGCTACGTGTTTGCGGAGGATTGAAGCTGGCTGCGACGGGCCTAGCGAAGCGACTATGGTAGACCGAAAGCTTTACGAGACAGACTCATATGTCCTGCTGCGATCGCAGCAGGAAGAGGAGTTCGTCAGCCGAGACGAGCTGCTGGAGCAGCTTCGAGCTGAGCTGACTCGCCACCCCGAAGCGCGATCGCCCGACCTCCTAAAGTTCGACACCCTGGAGGAGCAGGCGCTTCAGCTATTAGAAACCAGCTACGAGTTGGTAACGGGGCCGGGGGAATTTCTACAGTGGTACGCGGTGCGCCTGGAAAAATAGGCGCATGACGGTGCTGGTTTGTGAAAGCGGCCCTAGGCCGTCTGCACTTAGGCCGCCTGCGCTTAGGCCGCCTGCTCTTCTACGACTGCCTCTACAGACTGGGTCGCATCCCGAATCAGCGAGACTTTGATCATCTCTTCATCAAACGGCTCGACCTCGGCGCGGATAGCCGGCCCGAAAAACGTCTCTAGCTTCTCCCGCTTTTCCTGCCACACCTGGGCATCAATCAGCGGTGAGTAGAAAACCAAGATAAGCGCGTAAGCCCCATCCACCTGTGTCTCGCGGATGGAGGTTAACATAGGGCGCTCGTCATCCGTTGGGCTCAGGCCCAGGCGCTCTAGGGCAATGTCTAGGTGAGCTTCTTGCCCATAGCGATAGCGCGTCACGTCTTTTCTGACCTGGTCCTGCGTCGGCGTGGCCTGCTGCTTGCGTAGCGCCAAGACTTCGTCAGACGTTGGCGGATCGACGGCTACCGGCTTCAGCTCCGCTGCCTTGAGCGCGAATCCCCCCAGAAGAATGGGAACGCCGTAGAAGAAGCCCGCCAGATTGAGCGTAGGGTTGTCTATGAAATAGGCGATGAACCCAACTACGGTCAAGACGCCGCCGACTGTAAGGCCAAGGCTTCCAAGGGAGATTCGAGGTAGCATAAAAAGGTATCCAAATGGTTTGACGTTGCAGCGTGGGCCTAGTATGGTTCTGCTGGTAGAGCAATCGAGTAGAGCAATCAACGCTCGCTGCTCGAAGCGATCATCCCAGCAAACACATTACTCAAGGCTAATCTTGTTATGGAACTCAGCAATTTGCAAGAGCGCATTCGCGTCGTTGAAGAGAAGCGCGAGTCGCTTGTGCGCCTCCTCGAGCAGCCTGACCTGGGCACGCTGCGCATCGACGTCAATCAAGCCCTAGAAGAGCTTGATGATCTGCTCGATGAGTTCAAACAGACCTTCCCTGCGGCCTCTTAAAGTTCCCTTTGCGATCTAGCTCCTTTGGCGATCCATGTATTTTCAGGGGCGCATAGTTTTCCAGGGCGCATAGTCTATTGCGCCCTGGAAAAACCAATAGAGCTGGCTTCACGCATCCGAAGCCGAAGACTGACCGAAGAAGGGCGTCAGATAGGCCACAACCGCGCCCAAAACAAACCCCGCTACGTTGCGCATCACGGGCAGCCAATCCGAAGTCCGTGTGACTATCGGACCAATGCCAAACGCCAGAAACAAAATGCCCCAGAGCGGCGAGAAAATCAGCGCCCACTGCCAAGCAATCGGCTGCCCTTCTTTTCTAGGCTGAGCCGCAAAGCCACAGATAACGCCGCCCAAAACAGAGGTAATCAGCGTCAAGATCCACTGCTCCCGAGGCAGACCGGGTACCGCACTACAGCCGTTCTGCCGGATGCAGTACTCAATCGACTCTAGGGCGCTGACGATTGAGCCGTCTTCGCCGTTTTCCCGCACAAAGAACTGATTACCGTAGCGCGTCTGTAGCTCGACCCAAAACGTGCGGGGCATCAAATCGTAGAATGCGTCACCTACGCTGAAGTTAAGCAGGTTACCGCCCCGTGGATCCGCAACAAGCATGACGCTGTGCTCATCTAACCCCCAAAAGGATTTAACGGCCCGCCCCGGCGTCTGGTCAAACTGAGTGAGCACTCTCAGCTTCCAGCCGGTTTCTGCCTCAAACTCGCTCAGCTGCTGATCGAGCCTGTCCTGCTGCAGCGTGGCGAGCGAATCGGCAAGGTCAATAACGTTAGTCGGGGTCAGCGGCAGCAGTTCGGGGTTGTCAAATGCCCAGGCCGGCGAAGACACGGCCCAGGTCATTATCACCATCGCAATGGCAAGAAGCCCGTGGACTAGAGGATGAGGGCGATCGCGCATAGATCTAAAAGGGGTTTATAAAGAAAGTTTTTAAGCTGATCAGCAATCACAAAAGCCAATTCTGAAAAACTTGTTACACTCCTTAATCTAATACGAAGGTCGCTCAGAATGCAATTTTTCCGGTTCGCCAGCCGCCAGCCGCCCTTTAAAAGCAGCAGCACCGGCGAGTTAAAACGCGCCTTGGGTCAATACTTTCGTCGGCGATCGCTCATTCGCCGGGCTCTAGTCCCGTGGGTTGGCTGTACGGGTCAGCCCTGCTCTGGTCTTAGCCATGGGCTCAGTCATGGGCTCAGTCGGACGATGATACCGCATCTACCGCTCCATCCTTCGAGTGCCCTGCGGGGCTAGGTTTATTAGGCGGCGGCATCAGCTCTGGCTGGTCAGGTCGGGTATGGGCACCGTTGCTCAGTTTGGGCTCCAGTGGCGTCGTTTTTAGGGCCGCTGGGGGAGGCGCTGAGGGGGCCGCCGCAGGGAATGGGGCAGCCGCGCCGCCATCTCTAAGCGCTACCCAGGCCGCGCGAGCCCCTGCCGCGAAGCTCCGGCTCGTACGCCTGGCCTGGCCTGCCTGCTGCTTAACGAACTGGACCCCCTGGTCAACCTGCTGCACAATTCGCCCAGCGCTCTCGACGCTTTCGCCGACTTCCTCCGTCAGCTCACTCAACTCTTGCCCCGTTGTCTGCATCGCGTTTAGTACAGGCGGCAGCTCCCGATTGAGGGTGTCGAACAGCTTCTCAGCGCTGCGGGCCGCCCGGCCCAGTTCGACGACGGCGGGCAGTGCAACCACTAAGACAGCGGTGAGGCTGACGGCGACCAGGCCCAACGACAGGGCGAGCCAGAGCGTAGAATCTGTCACAAATCACGTACGTTTAGTTCGAATCGGTCTGAGCAGCGCTAGAAACCTTGGCTTGGTTGGACTGGAGCTGCTGCTCCCGCTGACTCACCTCTAAGCCGACGGCGAGCGCCTCTTTAAGTCTCAGCAGGGTGCTGTCCCAATTACGGAGGGCCGAAGTCGTTGCTCTATCCGCCCGCACCTGCACCGTACTAGAAAGATCCTCTGCTAGGTCAGGCAGGGCGTCGGCTGACTGTTTCAGCAGACGACGCGTTTCGCGTCCGGTGCGCGGCGCTGCTAGCAGTCCAGCCGCTGCTCCCAATAATAACCCGCTCACAAATGCAGCGGACCGTCCACCTGGATTTGCCATGGTTAGTCTGTGTCTTTTGACTCTGCCCCCATGCTAGCCCAATCGAATCAGCCTGTCTGATCGAGCCCGTTCAATTAGGCCCATTCAATTGCTCCTATTCCGATGGGCTGAGTGGCTTATATCGACCTGCGGCGACGGGCAATCACCTGATAGACCTCGATGAGCGTCAAGAGCTGCTGTAGCTGCCGCCAGCGCTGCTTCAGCAGCCGAAGGCGCTGGGCGGCCAAAGCAGAGGCCTCAGCCCCAGAAAGCAGGTCGCGTCTGGCCTGGGGTAAGGCTTGGGCTAGTTCCGCTTCGGTAGACTCAAAGCTGTGGGCTAGGGCAGCTAGCGATCGCCGCCAGGCGACTAGACGCCACGCCAGCGCCAGCCCGACCGTCGAAATGAGACCATTAAAGATGATAATCGCGGTGGCCATTGTCACAAATTTTTCACGCAATAATCCGTTTCGCGCCCTAGATCACGCTATAGAGACTTCACGCAATCTTTAGATATCACAAGTGTCACAATCAGTAACGCCTTCAGGAATGCCTTTACCGATCGACGGCGCCCCTTTCACACAACCCGACTCTATCAACTTAATCGAGCGAATTCAAACCCAGGCGATCGCCACCCCCTTTTGCGAGCGGCCCATCGCTACGGCGTTTGTTCACTGGCCCAGGGCGCTGGCTCCAGACGAATCAGCGCCGCTCATCGCGCATCCGGAGGCTCAGGCCCCGCTGCTGCTTATCCACGGATTCGATAGCTCAGTACTCGAATTCCGCCGGCTCATGCCCAGACTTGCCCACTACCGGGAGACCTGGGCCATAGATCTGCTGGGGTTTGGATTCACCGAGCGGCCACCCAGCGTGCCCTACACCGCCGCTAGCATCAAGCAGCACCTCTATGCCACCTGGCGATCGCTCATCGATCGTCCAGTGGTGCTTGTGGGGGCCTCCATGGGGGGAGCCGCAGCTATGGACTTTGCCCTCACCTATCCCGACAGCGTCGAAGCGCTGGTGCTGCTCGATAGCGTTGGTGCGGCGCGAGGACCCAACTTGAGCCGCTTCCTGCCGCCCCTAGTGGGACAGCTCGCAGCCGGAATTTTGCGCAACCCAGGAGTGCGCCAGCGCATCAGCCGTCAGGCCTACTTCGACCCCACCTTTGCGTCCGACGACGCTGCCCGCTGCGCGGCGCTTCACCTCGCCTGTCCCAACTGGCAAGGGGCGCTCACAGACTTCACCCGCAGCGGCGGCTATAGCGTGCTGACGCGCCGCCAAATCGCGCAGGTGGCCCAGCCCACCCTGCTTTTATGGGGGAGAAACGACGCCATCTTGGGAACCAAAACCGCGACTGAGCTACAGCGTCTCATCCCCAACAGCGTGCTGAGCTGGATTGACCACTGCGGCCATGTGCCTCACCTAGAGCGGCCCGATGAGGTCACCGAGCGCATTAGGACATATGCTATAGGACAAAGCCTTTACAGGCTATCCCCGTAAGCCCTTCCCACCTCTTTGACGATGCAATCCACCCTGGCCCACCTCACCCGACAGCTCCAGCAGGCTCTCGTGACGGCCTTTGGCGACGAGCTGGCCGGCCGCGACCCGCTGCTAGCGCCCGCTAACCCAAAGTTTGCCGACTACCAGGCTAACGTGGCGATGTCGCTTGCTAAACCGCTCAAGCAAAAGCCTAGGGCGATCGCTGAGGCCATCGTGGCGCACCTCGACGTCAGCGACCTGTGCGAACCGCCAGAGGTGGCAGGGCCAGGGTTCATCAATCTCAAGCTGACCACGGCCTACCTGCAGCAGCAGCTCCAGGCCATACAGCAGGATGAGCGCTTAGGCGTGCCGGCGGCCAGCGCCCCCCAGCGGGTGATTGTGGATTTCTCTAGCCCCAACATTGCTAAGGAAATGCACGTGGGGCACCTGCGGTCCACCATCATCGGTGACGCCATCGCTCGGGTGCTGGAGTTTCGCCAGCACCAAGTCCAGCGGCTCAACCATGTGGGCGATTGGGGCACCCAGTTTGGCATGCTGATCACGCACCTAAGGTCGGTCTGTCCGGAGGCGCTGGTGTCCTCTGAGGCGGTGGATTTAGGGGACCTGGTGGCCTTTTACCGGCAGGCCAAGGCCCGCTTTGACCAGGATGAGGATTTTCAGCAGCGATCGCGTCAGGCTGTAGTGGAGCTGCAGTCGGGGGACGAAGAAGCCCGCCGCGCCTGGCAGCTGCTCTGCGAGCAGTCGCGCCGGGAGTTTGAAAAAATTTACCGGCGGCTCGACGTTCAGATTACGGAGCGCGGTGAGTCGTTCTATAATCCGCTGCTGGCGGGGGTGGTCAGCGACTTGGAGGCCACCGGGCTTCTGGTGGAAGATCAGGGGGCGCGGGTCGTGTTTTTAGAGGGCTTTACCAACAAAGAAGGCAAGCCCCAGCCGCTGATCATTCAAAAGACCGGCGGCGGCTTCAACTATGCCACCACCGACCTGGCCGCCATCCGCTACCGGCTAGAGCAGGACGGCGCAGAGCGAATGATCTACGTCACCGATGCAGGACAGGCCAACCACTTCGCCCAGGTGTTCCAGGTGGCTCGGCGGGCGACCTGGCTGCCGGAGACAATCGACGTGGTGCACGTCCCGTTTGGCCTGGTGCAGGATGAGCAGGGCAAGAAGTTTAAAACCCGCTCCGGGGAGACGGTGCGCCTCAAGGACCTGCTAGACGAAGCGGTGCGGCGATCGCGAGCGGATTTAGAGGCGCGGCTGCAGCAGGAAGATCGGCAGGAGTCTGAGGCCTTTATTGCCCACGTCGCCGAGGTGGTGGGGATCAGCGCCGTCAAATACGCCGACCTGAGCCAAAACCGCACCAGCAACTACATCTTCAACTTTGACAAAATGCTCTCGCTCCAGGGCAATACCGCTCCCTATATGCTGTATGCCTATGTACGCGTCCAGGGCATCAGCCGTAAGGGGAATATTGATTTTGATGCCCTAGAAGCTAAACCGATTCACCTTGACGACGAGACTGAGCAGGCGCTGGCCAAGGCGCTGCTCCAGTTTGACGAGGTGGTGATTGAGGTGGAGCAAGCGCTGCTGCCCAACCGGCTGTGTCAATACCTCTTTGAGCTGAGCCAGAAATTTAATCAGTTCTACGATCGCTGCTCGGTTTTGCAGGCGGATGAGCCCCAGCGCACCTCTCGGCTCCTGCTGTGTGATGTCACCGCCCGAGTCATTGAGCGCGGCCTCTCTCTTCTGGGCATTCCGGTTCTAGAGCGTATGTGAATCTAGTCGAGCAGGCTTGACGGACTCCGGGGAAACACGGATGCGGGCAGCGCTAAATTCGCGATAAAACCGGAGATACACGGGTCTCAGCCGGCGTTAGGCAACACCAGCTTTCAAGCTGGGTGAAAAGCCGCCCTTCCGAAGAGTGCAGCGCCCCGGCAGGGCTTGAGGTTAGTCGCACCACAGGCTGCTGCGCTCTCTGGCAGCGGCTTTTACTACGCAAGATAGTGATCTACAAGACAGCAATTTAGTGGATTAGTTTCATTAATTTTAGAGACTTTAGCAAAATTCACATCAAATCTAAATCTAATTCTCTCTAGAATCTGTTGAGATAGAATTAAAGCGTTCCAGGGACCACACATCTACCCCATCTTCCGTGTGTTCTTCATCTTTAGGTTGGCCCGTGGTTAGCTCTGACACTGCCTTTTCGGATACCGAGTTATTCGATTTTGATCCCCAAGTGCTGCTTGGGGGGCGTTACCAAATTATTCAGCAGCTGGCCGAAGGCACTTTCGGCCATACCTATCTTGCCCGCGACTGGCATCTACCCGATCACCCCATTTGCGTAATCAAGCAGCTGAAGCCGCAGTCGGATGGAGAGGAGATGAAGACCGCGCAGCGGCTATTTGAGGCAGAGGCAAGAGCCTTAGCCAAACTGGGCTCCCACAGCCAAATTCCTCATCTGCTGGCCCACTTCGTGGAGCATGAGGAATTTTTTCTAGTCCAAGAGTATATTAAGGGGCGATCGCTCAACAACGAGATTGTGTCGGGGACGCCCTGGCCGGAGGCGCGGGTCATTGACTTACTGGAAGAGATTCTAGAGGTGCTGAGCTTCGTCCATCAGCAAAACGTCATCCACCGCGACATCAAGCCTGCCAACTTGATTCGGCGCTACGGCGATGGCAGGGTTGTGCTGATCGACTTTGGGGCCGTCAAGGCCTTAAGTACTGCGTTTTTGCACCCAACGCCTGGGGAAACCGATCTCACGATCGCCATCGGTACTGCAGGCTACATCCCTAAAGAGCAGGTCGGCGGACGCCCCCGCTACAGCAGCGACGTCTACTCCGCCGGCGTTTTGGGCATTCAGGCGCTAACGGGCATTTCCCCTCAGCAGTTTTCTGAGGATCGCTGGTCCGGAGAAATTGAGTGGCACGGCCTCGCGCCCCACGTCAGCCCTGAGTTCGCGCAAATTCTTGACCGGATGACCCGCTATGACTTTCGCGATCGCTATAGGGACGCCGCCGCCGCTCTACACGAGCTGAAGCAGCTGCCCCTTCATCTGCGCCAGGCCGAGCCGCAAGCGCCAAGCCTAGCTGAACCCACACTGAT
Organism: Elainellaceae cyanobacterium; assembly: GCA_050331115.1. GTDB lineage: Bacteria > Cyanobacteriota > Cyanobacteriia > CAKZMO01 > CAKZMO01 > JBCCAG01. The sequence goes on along the minus strand of JBHJHD010000093.1, from coordinate 37,185 downwards.
GTCGCCAAACGGGGCCACGCTGCCGCCAACCGTCTTCCAAGGTACTGACCGACCGGCTAGCCCGCCGCAGGGGGACAGCGCTGGCCAGACCGAGACAGCGATTAACCACAATCAGCCGCGGCGCCAATCTCCGTCGGGCCGCCCGTCAGTCGTCAGCGCTGATGCGGCTGGGCCAACCATAGAATCGCCCCAGGCTACGCCGCAAGTCTCCAATTCCCAAGGTGATATGGCCCTGCACCCGTCGGCGCGGCCTTACCCAAAACCTGCGCAGCGCAGATTCTTGAGTCGTCGCCATCAGCGCCCGCTCCCGACAGCTCAAGCAGATTCCTCCGCCTCTAGCCAATGGTTCCAGGAGCTAACAACTATGGCGCGCTGGAACCTGCTGCGGTGGCGTCAGAGGCGACTGCATCTGTGGTACCTGACAGGTATCGCAGGGCTGATATCTGGCCTAGCTGTGCTGCCCCTGATTTCGAGGCAGCCGCTGTCGGTTTCTGCCAACAGTATCAACACCGCTCAGCTGCTCAATTCGGCCGAGAAGCTGCTGCAGCAGGTGCCGATCCAGGACAGTCTAAAATCCAACGTGTCCCTGCAGCTAAACCAGCTCATTGGTGAAGCGACTAAGCTAGAAACCAACGGCCGATATTCAGAGGCGCTAGAGGCCTACCGTAGGGCACTGGCAATTGACTCCGCAGATTTGAGCGCTCTTCAAGGCCGCTGCCGGACGCTCAACGCGCTGGCTCAAGGAGAGATGGCGCTGGAGGCCTGCAACGATCTGCTGGCGGTGGCGGCATCGGACCCTACGGGCCAGTGGGGTATTGCTGAGGCCAACAGCCGCATGCAGCTCTTTGATAAGTCACTGGCGCTATTCAACCAAGGATTAGATCAGCACCCTAACTTTGCGCCACTGTGGAAAGATCGCGCCGAGCTGCTGTGGCGCCTCGGGAATAGCGATGCAGCGATCGCCTCCCTTGAGCAGGCGCTGGTGCTAAAGCCTGACGATAGAGAAGCGCTGGCGCTGCGTCAGGCCTGGCTCGGCTTTTAGAGGCGCTTTGCAAACGCGGCTAAGAAAGCACCTGACAAAGCTGACGGAAATGATCCCCTCGGTGCTCGAAGCTGGGGTATTGATCGAAGCTAGCGCAGGCGGGAGAGAGCAATACCGCCTTGGCCTGGTACTGCTGCGCTAGGGTGGCCGCTAGCGGCACAGCGACATCTAAGGTGGAAACTTGCTTGTAGGTGCAATAGTCCACCTGGTCTAGGCGCTGGGCAAAGGCAGGAGCCGCATCGCCAATCAGCAGTACGAAGGCTGCCTTGGCCTGAATCTGAGCAATCCAGGCTGCGTCCTCGCCTACTTTTGGGTCACCACCCGCAATCAGCACCACCGGGGCGTCCACCGACCGCAGCCCTACCTCAGCCGCATCGTAGTTCGTAGCCTTGCTGTCGTTGATAAAGTCGATGCCCCGCCAGCGCAGGACCTGCTCTAGTCGGTGAAGCACGCCGGGGAAGGACTCCACCCCCCGGGCGATGGCCTCAGGCGCTAGGCCAGCGAGCCGCGCCGTCGCCGCCGCCATAAGTAAATTTTGCTGGTTGTGGCCGCCGCGCATGCGCAGGGCATCTGCGGGCAAAATTTTGTCGTTTTGGACCCAAACCCAGCCGGCTTTGATATAGGCCATCGGCGCAGGGCCATCTTCTGACATCTGGGTACAGGTCCAATAGGCTTGGGACCAGCCGGCGGCCTGCTGGCGGAGGTATAGGTCGTCCCCATTGAGCAAGGCCTGCTGCGATCGCAGCAGCAGCCGAGCCTTGATGCGGTAGTAGCGCTCTAGGGTTTTGTGGCGGCTGAGGTGGTCGGGGGTGAAGGTCGTCCATAGGCCAATGTGTGGGGCTAAGCTCGGTGCAGCCTCAATTTGGTAGCTGCTAATTTCTGCAATGATCCAGTCGGGCGATCGCGGCGGCGCGATCGCCTCCAGGGCAACTTCGCAGGCCGCGCGGCCGATGTTGCCGCAGGCGGGGGCCCAGCAGCCTGTCGCGCTAAAAATAGCGGCCAGAAGGGAAGTGACGGTTGTCTTGCCGTTGGTCCCCGTAACGGCGATCCAGGGGATATCTTTTAGCGTTTGCCAAGCCAGCTCCATTTCTCCCATCACTTCGATACCCAGCGCTCTAGCCTGGACCAAAACGGCGCTATCCCAAGGGACGCCAGGACTGACGACGATGCGGTCTATCGCCGGATCAACCGCTAGAGGCTGCCCGAGTTTCACAGCAATACCCTGCTGCGTCAAGATTTGCTTTGTGCGCCGCAATGGTTCAGAGTCACCCTGGTCGCTGACGGTGACCTGCCAGCCTTGATGATTGAGCAATCGAGCAGCAGCAGCGCCAGATTTTCCTAGGCCAATAACAGTTGCGTGGGGCATAGACGATTTTCAGCGTTCAAATTTGGGGGCGGGGAAGTCTAAATGGGCCCAGCGTAGTGCAGGGGCAGTGCACCAGACCGATTACCCATTGAGTTAACGGAGTCAACCCCTGACAGATTGTATCGGGATTGGGAAGTCTTCTCTAAAAGAAAAATTATTGTAAGGGCCATTTGAACCCGCTGCACGGGCGCTATAGCCCCGCCGCTGGTGTCCCCCGTCTGTACGGCATTACACCACTATGCTGGGCCATACTCCTGTACTATGGGCTCCTACTGTATACTACGTCAGTGCATCAAGCCGTGCATCGAGCGCCAGTCCCGCCCGCTCCACGCCCGCCTCCTTATCCCACGCTTGCTCATCATGGAATCTACTCAGCTCAGCCCGGTCTACGCCATCGCTATCGTCTCAACAGTATTTGCCGTCATCTGGGGAATCATCTTCAAAGATATGCTGGAGTATGAGGTCAACCGTTGGTACGCCAACCGCGAGACCCAGCTCAGCGTTGAATACAGGAAGCCTAGGCTTGTCGTCGTCTACGCCGTACTAAGCCTGCTGGTTTCAGCAGCAATCGGGGCGAGCTTGGGAACGTTTGGGTTCTCTCCAATCACGGCTAGCCTCTTCGCGCTGGGGGTGGCGCTGCCAACAGCGCTATTGATTTGGCTACAGCTGGGCGCTATGTTCAAGCTGCTCGTGTTCGGAGGGTCAGAGGCGATGGATATTGATTCCTATGGCGCTGGCCAGAAGTATGACGCTCAAGCAATAAAGGCTCAGGCTGCCCAGTCCCAGGCAACCCAGTCCCAGACAATGAAGTCAAAGTAAGCACAGTACAGCGAAGTGGTGCGGTGGCGACGCAAACTTACTACGATGTTCTTGGGGTTGACCCCAGCGCAGACCTGGCTCAGATTAAAAGGGCCTATCGGCGACTTGCGCGCCGCTATCATCCTGATGTCAACCCAGATGAAAATGCGGTAGAAGTCTTTCAGCGGCTCACGGACATCTATCAGGTGCTGCTCGACCCGGTGGAGCGCGATCGCTACAATCGGCTAATCAATCTGCCGGGGATCTCAGATCGCCTCCCGGTAGAGGATGCTGAGAACGCCGGCGGCGACACGGCGCTAGAGCTCTATCAGCGCGGACTGGCTCAGGCGCAAAAAGGCTACTACCGCGCCGCCGTCGTCATTTTTTCCAAGGCCCTCAACCTCGACTCTAGCTACATCGACGCCTACGCCCAGCGGGGGTTTGCCTACTACAGCCTGCAAAACTATCCGGCAGCTTTAGCCGATTATGGGGCGGCGCTGCAGCTCGACGCCCACATCGCTCCGGTACATTTCTACCGAGGGCTAGCCCGCTTTGACTTAGGGGACACCGAGGCGGCCACCCGAGATTTTACAACCGCCCTAGAGCTGGATGCAGGCTACGCTAAGGCCTATTACCGCCGCGGTCTAGCCTACGCCGATTTAGGCGATCGCCGCGCGGCGTCAACCGACCTGCGGCAGGCCGTCAAATCCTTCACAAATCAGGGCGATATGACCCGCGCTCGGCAGGCAAAAGCAGCGCTCAAGCAGGTCGAAGGCTGGTTCGCGCTGCGGGTTTTTCGAATGAATCCCCTTCTGCCGCTGCGGGACGCTGGTTTAGTGATGCGCCGCTGCGCTAATCCCATCAGCGGACTGCTGCCCGCATTTGTGCGGCTTGGTCATACGCGGGCGATCGCCGTGGGTCTATTGTTTGGGACGCTGTTCGCCCTCTGCCTGGCTTTCAAAATGGGTTCTCCAACCGCCCTGCCGTCGCTGTACTCCCTTTTGGCCGGGCTACTGCCGCTGGTGAGCATGACGGTGACAAAGCGCGTTGGGCGCAGCTTACTGGACGGATACAGCAGCTTAGCGGGCGATATTTTCACGGCCGGTGTAGCGCTTTTGCCGCTCAGCGGCGCTGTTTTAGCGTCAGGGCTGCCGTTTTCAGCTGCCGTGAGCTTGATGGCGATCGCCACGAGCTACGCCGTTCTTATCCTCTACAGCAGCTGTAGCCAAATTGCCAACCTCCCGGAAGCAAAGGCGTCGGCGCTGACCGCGCTGCTGCTGACTGCGGCGCTGCTGCCAATATTAGGTTTGCTGGGGATTTAGCATTATGCTGGCCCGGGTCGCCCCCGGTTAAACTTGATTCAAAAGCGTCAGGATTTGGCGCAGCATGTCAGGATTACGTATAGACATCGCTCTACAGGAAAGTTCAACTATGCAACGCTTTGCTTTTACTGGCACAGTGCCCCTCTGGGGCCGATGTTTAGCCATCGCAGCCGTAGGTGCTTTAGGCCAAGGGCTCGTCAGCCCTATCGCTTTAGCGAGACCATTTAATCCGGCTGGCGTGATTAACCCAAGAGGCGCGATTAATGCTGATGACTACGGCGACTGCGTGCGAGACCTGCAGGAAAGTGGCATCGAGACCACTAATGCTGTTGACGTCTGCGCAGCAGCGTTTGACCCAGATGAGGTTGCAGACTGCGTCGAGGAGATCAATGATGACACGACCATCGTCGCCGATTCGGCGCTGGGAGCCTGCCTGCGGGTGCGCCGCCCTGACGAACTCGCAGACTGCGTAACGGACGTAGACAAGACCTTCAATCAGGAATTTTCTGACGACGCGCTCGCCTACTGCACCCGTAGCCTACTGCCGGCGCGCTTTTCTGACTGTGTCAGAGGTATTCGGGGGGATGCTGAGGCCGCCCCGATCGCCATCATGGATGAATGCGTCGAGGCTAATTACAGCGTCCCCAATTTGTTTATTCCAGGCCTAGAGGGCATTGAGGCTACGGTCCCAGCCACGATGCCCCAGGTTGACCTCGATAGCCTCGAGCCTTAAGCCCCAACTCTAGGCCACTATTCAGCCCCAGGCCGGGCATTGGCGCGGCTGTCGACCCGCTCCCGCCAGCGGCCGACCCAGCTGTCGCAGTTGGGGCCCTCCCCCTCTAAATCGCGGCGGGTGCGGCACATCTCCCGAGCAATTTGATTGGCGAGGTTGGTGGGCAGCTGCGCCTGCTGCTTGAGGGCCTGGTTGAAGAGCTGCACGCTGCCGTCCAGGTCCCCCTGAAGGCGAAGAATTTGCGCCTTCAGGTAGTACAGATCTGGGTTGCTGGGGGCCTGCTGTAGGGCCTGGTCGATAGAAGCGATCGCCTGATCGTATTGGTTTAAGTCCCGGTAGGCAATGGCTAGGCCGCGGTTGACCAGGTGGGCCGGGGCACCAAAGCTGCTGAACTTGTCGATCGCTTCGTCGGGGCTAGAGAAGGGTAAATTGACCGCCAGCAGCAGGTCCATGTAGCCGCGAATCAGGTTCAGCTCTGGGTCGCTCGGATCGATTTCAGTGGCCTGCTCAAAGTGGTCAAAGACCAGCCGCAGCTTGTTGAGCACTAGCGGCGTGGCGCTGACGGCGTCTTGGGTGGATAGGGCATGACCGCCCTGCATAAAGTGACCCACAGCCGTATAGAGGTGCCCCCGGAGCGGGTCTTGCTCAAGCAGCTGCGTGGCGCTTGCTAGGGTTTGGTCAGCCTCTTGGCCCAGCTGGTCCCAGTCCTCGCTCAGATAGGCGAGGGTGGCCTGCATGGCGTGGGTAAGCGGCTCGCTCTCGCTGGCGTTCTGCAGCAGCCCGTCGGCCTGCTGATAGTCGCCCGCCTTAAACATAGCGTCGAACGCCGCTTCCACATCGGGGTCAAGCTGGCGGGGGCTATCGGAGCGAAACGGATCGGCGCTAGCGGGCAGGGCGGCGGCGATCGCCAGAGATAGGGTGCCTGCGGCCAGGGTGAGTCGCCGAGCCCATTGCGTCAGAGAAATCATTGGCATAGAGGGGGTTGCGTTTTTACACAGCGCTGCTGCGACACCATTCTAAGCCGGGAGTTTGCCGTTGAGTAGGATATTATAGCCACCTAATGAAATCGTCTATGATTAAACCCGCATACCGCGACCCCATTCAAACCGAATACGCTCAGCTTGCCCATCGCTATGATCGCCGCTGGTCGTTTTACGTAGAGGCCACCATTGCAGAAACGCTCAAGCGGATGCAGCTGCGGGGGGAGGACCGTGTTTTGGACCTGGGCTGCGGCACGGGTACGCTTATTCATCGGCTGCTAGCGCGGGCGCCCGCGGCGCAGGTGACCGGTGTGGACACCTGTGCAGAAATGCTTCAGATGGCTCAGAAAAAGCTGCCCAAGACCGTGGCGCTACGGGTGGGCAGCGCCGAGGGACTCCCCCTGGCCGATAGCACTGTGGATGTGGTGGTGTCCACTAGCGCGTTTCACTACTTCCGCAATCCCCAACGGGCCCTCGGCGAAATTAGGCGGGTGCTCCGGCCCGGTGGCCAGGTGGTGATCACAGACTGGTGCCACGACTATCTAACCTGCCAAATTTGCGACCTGCTGCTGCGCTTTAACCGCGCCCACGTTCGGGCCTACAGCGGGGCCGAATGTCAGACGATGCTGCAGGGCTCAGGGCTGCAGAATATTGCGATCGCCCGCTACAAAATCAACTGGCTCTGGGGCATGATGACCGCCAGCGCCGTCAACCCCGATAGCGATGGTCCCGGCACCAGATAGCCCCAGCACCCGCAATGCCGGCCCCGCCCACTGCAATCGCTAAAACTCGCGGCGGCTGAAAATACCGCTGGCGATCGCCAGCACGACAGCAATGTAGAGGAGGCCATAGAGGGCGTGCCCCGCCAGCACACCGGGCTCGGGCAGCAGATCTGGGCCGTAGACCGCCTGATTGCGCCAGTTGAGGCGCGACAGATCGGGCAGCACTAGGTAAAGCGACTCGACGAGGCGCGTCGTCGGGCCATCGGCGAGCTTGCTGAGCTCGATTAGATCCGGGCTGAGCTGACCCATCAAATAGACCGCTAGGGTAAGCAGGTTGGCCAACAGGGGACTGGTGACGACGCTAAAGAGAATCGCTACCGCCGTAATCAGCGACAGCTCCAGCAGGGTGTAGACCGCTGACAGCAGCAGGCTGCCCGTGGGGTAGGCAATGCCGCTAAAGCTCAGCTGCAGGAGATAGATGGCGGTCATAGCGCCCACCAGAACGCCGAGCACCGCCGTCAGCCCTAGATGCTTACCCACTACGAGCTCTACGGGGCTCACTGGTTTAGCCATCAGCACATAGATGGTGCGCCTGGCGATCTCTTTATTGACCAACCCCGTTCCCACAAAAATGGTGGTGGCCAGACCAATGAGGGCGATCGCCGCCAGACCCACGTCTAGCAAAATTTTGTCTTGGGTATTGGCCGCCACCTTGGGCAGCAGGGTCGCCAAAAGCAGGAGAGCAGCGCCATAGAGACCGATCAAATAGAGAATGCGATCGCGAATCACCTCGCGGAATACGTTGACGGCGATCGCGAGCAGTCGGCTTAGAGACATAGGGCCAAAACCTTATTGCGGGGCGGCGGCGCTGCAGACCAGCCGACTGAGCTGAGCGCCGCCGGGGTTCTCTACCGGCAAAACGCGGCAGGTCTTGTAGGTGACCTGGGCGTCCCCCTGTGCGGCAGCGGGCGGCGTCACCTGGAGCTGAAACGACAGCGGTGACGGCACAACCTGGGATATCTGGAGCGTCCAGCCCGGGTTTTGCTGAGCGTTGATTAACGCATCGCTAAATCGAGCATTCAAAGCTTCGGCTAGCGCGGGGTCAGTCTGCAAGCGCTGGCGAATCTCGGGCAGGGGCTGGGCTTCTAGCTGACTAGCAACAATAGATTCGGCGATCTCGGCAGGTCGGGCGCGGGCGGGCGGCGTAGGAGGTGCTGGAGCGGCGGGCTCAGAGATCGGGGCGGTCGCCCCAGCCCCGTCGCCGGCTGTCCCCTCCTCTGTGAAGCCCTCCTCCAGGCCGCTGTCGATTTCTAACCCCGGCAGCAGTGGCTTAAAGGCGCTGCTGTAGCCCTCAACCCAGTCGCCCACGAGAAAGCTAAACCGAATCCAGCAGCTCAGCAGCAGGCTGATCAGCACAATAATCAGCAGGTGCTGGCGCTCAGACGCTTTAGGCATCTTGCGACCGTCCTTTGCGCTAAAGCAGCGAGGAAATAGATAGAATATCGCCGCCAAGATAGGCCAAAACGTCAGGGCCGGCTCGAAATTATCCTCGTGCCACGCCTGAAACGCAAAAATGCAGGCAACAGCGGCGGCGGCCCAGGCCGCCGGGCGCAGCTCTAGTTCGAACAGGGGAATCTTCCAGCGCGCCTTGCTCAGCAGCCAGGCGATCGCTAGCGTTAGAAAAATCCACCCCATGGTGAACAGAGCATACTTTGTGGGGGAGCTGCTCAGTGAGACCTTCCCGATACCTAACGTTGGGGCGTCGGGCTGCAGCGATGCGTCGGAGGTCAACAGCGCCATCAGCCAAGAAAACAGGCACAGAAACAGCAGGGTTTGCCAGGAAAGCGACTGATCTGGCCTGATGGTTTGCCACAGGTGCTGCCGGGAAGTGTTAGCGGCGCTAGCGGCATGCTTCACTAAGTCGGTAGACGTCGGTATCTTGGGCATAGCTGGAGCTTGGCTCAAAAGAGGTTACCAGGACGGGGCAATGAGCCGCAGCGGCCCGTCCCCCAGGGGGTCTATCAGCTGTAGGACAATCAGCACAGTTAGCATGAGGCTATAGCTCGTGGCATTGGCAATTAGAATGGCGTAGGCCGGTTTTGTCTCGGGCTGCCCCGTCATCGTCCCTCTGCGGTAGCCCATGGGGAACCTGGGCTTGCGCTGCCCGTAGCGCACCTCAATCTGCTTCTGCTCACCCCGCAGCTGTTGAAGCTGAAAGAATCCAGATATTTCAATAAATACGGTTACAAAAAAGGTAATAAACCCCGCAATCACGATCCAGAGGAAGGTGTTGGGAAGCTGCCCGTTGAGAAACAGCAGGTTAATGAGATCGGTTTCAATCGCATTAGCGGACGGGCTATCCCCCAGCAGCGCTATTGCCACAAAGAATACCAGCCAGCCGATCACCAGCGACAGCAGGTTTAGTGACATCGCATACTCGACGCTCCGCCGAGGCGGAAACTTAAGCCGCCGTCGCAGCACTACGGACTCTACGGCAATCACAAACAGCAGCATGAGCGCCTGCGTCGATATTACTTTGAGCGGAAGTAGGTAGACAGCCATCAATCGTCTCGGTACCTGCTCTCGGGGCCGTGGTGCTCGGGCAGCGCTTCTGCGCTGTGATCCTCCACAGCTTTAACTATACTGGCACGGCTTGCGACTGGCACGGCCTGTACTGGCGTGACCAACCCCGCCAGCACAAGCCCTAGTAGAAACCAAAGCAAACGCCAAAGTAAAAGTCTAGATATAGAGCTGTAAAATATCTATAGGTACGCATATAGCGTCCAAGTTGCTAAAGTGCTAAAGGCTGGCGCTAGAGCTATCCTAAAAGCAGCCTGACAACTGCAACCCAACGCTACGGGAAGAGCAAGTTATGACAAAAGCCATGGGCAGGACAGGCACCAAGTCAACGGGACGAGGCATCGGAATTAAAACCGCCCAGGCGCAGTTCGGCCGCCTGACGGGACAAGTACACGTCTATGACGGGGACGGCAAAGGAAAATCCCAGGCGGCGCTCGGGGTCGTTCTTAGGTCCATTGGCCTTGGCATTCAAACCGGCATCCAGTCGCGGGTGCTGCTGCTGCGCTTTCTCAAGGGTCCGGGGCGGCCCTACGATGAGGACGCCGCGATTGATGCTCTGCAGCAGGGCTTCCCCCATTTAATCGACCAGGTGCGCACCGGGCGGGGAGAGTTTTTTGACGCCCAGGGAATCACCCGCTTCGATCGCCAGGAAGCTCAAAGAGGTTGGGACGTGGCCAAGGGGGCGATCGCCTCTGGCCTCTATTCTGTGGTGGTTCTCGACGAGCTGAACCCGGTGCTCGATCTAGGGCTGCTGTCCGCAGACGAGGTGGCCCAGACCCTAGCGAGCAAGCCCGAGCATCTAGAAATTATTGCTACCGGGCGCAGCGCGCCTGCCGCGCTGCTCGACGTCGCGGATCTTCACTCGGAGATGCGCCGCTACGAGCATTCCAGCGACCTCTACGACATCAAAGGCATCGAAATTTATACCGGCGACGGCAAAGGCAAATCAACCAGCGCCTTGGGAAAGGCCCTGCAGGCCATTGGGCGAGGCATTAGCCAGGATAAATCCCACCGGGTGCTGATTATGCAGTGGCTCAAAGGCGGGCGGGGCTATACAGAAGATGCCGCCATAGCGGCGCTGCGCCAGAGCTACCCCGCCTTGGTAGACCACCAGCGGTGCGGCCGCGACGCCATCGTCTGGCGGGGTCAGCAGCAAGAGCTCGACTATATTGAGGCGGAGCGGGGCTGGGAAATTACCCGAGCGGCGATCGCCTCTGGGCTCTACAAAACGCTGATTCTAGATGAGCTCAACCCCACGGTTGACCTAGAGCTGCTGCCGGCGGAGCCCATTGTTCAGACGCTGCTGCGCAAGCCCAAGGACACCAGCGTTATTATCACGGGGCGGTGTAAGCACCAGCCGGCATACTTTGATCTAGCCAGCATCCACTCTGAGGTGTTTTGCCACAAGCACTATGCCGAGAAGGGCATTAACCTCAAGCGGGGGGTCGATTTTTAGACCGGGCTTCTAAAGGAGAGAGGCTGACAATTTGAAAGGGCTCAGCAGCGCCAAGCCCCCATATTGCGTTGGTCTAGCTGCTTTTTGCTATACCATCTGGCGGCGCTCTTGCTCAAGCTGCTCTACCAGGCTCTGGTCGCCCTTAGCGCGAGCCGACTGAATGCGGCGCTCCAGCATCTCGTACAGGTTCCGGTGGTGCACAGCGGCAAGATCCTGCATGACGGCCCGCTGCTGCATCTGAGGTTCGCGCTCGCGCAGGGCGGCGAGGTCGCGCAGCGGCTGGGGCTGAGACGGACGGACGGGCTGAACATCGCCGGTAGCCGTAGTTTGGTAGGGAACGCCGCGATAGGACAGGGCTACCACAGGATGTGAGGCTGGAATATGGCGGGGATAGCCAAACTTGAATTGGTGACCCCGATAGCTGCCGCTCAAGTCAGACTCCATCTGCTCTACGGCTAGGGGCGATTGAGTATAGGAAATACCGCGATAGGAAAGTTTCATCATGTCTCCCAATGAATTTGTGATACTGCTGCCTTGAAGAACGGTCGGTTCAATTCACTAGGCGTCTTGTGAACCGTTTCTGAGGGTAAACGATTCAATTTCTGTATCTGATTTTACCGTTTTAGCCAAATGTTAGCCATCTATCATCTGAATTTCTTTACACTCAGATTTAGTTTTCTTCACAGTGGCATAGCACATCCGGTAGAGTTCCCGGCAGGGCGCTATTCCTTGCGAAAGTCCCGGAGCGTTGAGAACAGCCGCCTTACGAGGTCAAGATTCTTCTGTCCTGGAGCGTCTTCAACCCCGCTAGAGAGATCGATGCCGCTGGGCTGGAGCTGGGTGAGCGCCGCTGTAACGTTATCGGGCGTTAGCCCTCCCGCCAAAAACCAGGGCTGCTGAGGCCGAAAATTCTGTAGGGCAGCCCAGTTAAGCGTTTTTCCGGTGCCGCCGTGGGCGCTGGGGTGGAAGGCATCTAGCAGCAGCGCGTCAACGCTATCTCCGTAGGCCTCAATCCCAGGGAGGGACGCGGGCGATCGCAGCCGGAAGGCCTTGATGAGCTCAATGTCGGGGCGCAGCTGCCGCAGCCGCCGGCAGGTCTGTGGGGACTCGCTGCCGTGGAGCTGCGCCCCCGTAAGCTGGGCCTCCGCTAAGGTGTCGCAGACTTGGTCGGCAGATGCATCGACAAACACGCCAATGCGCTGCACCGCTGCGGTCTGCGGATGGGCCTGCAGCGCTTGGGCTATGTTGCGAATTTGCCCTGGCGTCACGTAGCGGGGAGACGTCGGTACGCAAATAAAGCCTAAAGCCGTTGCGCCCAGCTGGGCGATCGCCACCGCCTGGTCAGGCCGGGTAATGCCACAAATTTTGATCTGCATAGCGTTTTCTATATCTCGCCAAACTGTAATCTCGCCAAACTGTAATCTCGCCAAAGTTCACTTTTTGCTAAGTTCGCCTTTTCCCAAGCGGTCGTTTAGGTATGATTGAGCCGCAGCAGCCTGCACCACTGTCTCACTGAAACGGTCTCATTTAAACAGCCCTGAGACAGTCACGTTAAGAATTACAAAGAGGACATTATGCCAACCTGGGTCGCTATCGCGCCAACAGCGCCTAAAACCTTCGACTGGTCCCCTAGCGTGGCGCTAATCATGATTGCCTGCAATCTATTTGCGATCGCCATAGGGTACTACGCGATTCAAAATCGGGGGCGCGGCCCGGGGCTGCCGGTGGAGATGCCGGCTATCTTCAGCGGCTTTGGCATTCCCGAACTGCTCGCCACCATGAGCTTCGGCCATATTCTGGGCGCTGGCGTCATTCTCGGGCTAGTGAACGCGGGCCTGCTTTAGGCTGCCCTAGCCGCGACGCCCTAGCCGCGACGCCGTCCCCCGTGCGGTTATCCCCAAGATTTTGTGGGGCAACTCGTCGCAGACTCCCTGAAGACTTCCTTAGAATAGAGTCAAAGCACCTGCAGCTCGATCCTTTGACGAGCTGTGTTAACCTCGGGTGCGCTTCAACCGTTACGTAAGGATTGGTTTTTTATGCGACAAGGCTGGCGCATTGGGTCGGTGTTCGGCATTCCTCTATTGATTGATCCGTCCTGGTTCTTCATCTTAATCCTGGTGACGGTGGCTTACAGCCTCAACTGGCAAAACCAAAACTGGCAAGGATTAGAGTGGCTGGCGGGATTCATTATGGCGCTGCTGCTGTTCAGCTCCGTACTGCTCCACGAGCTCGGTCACAGCCTCACGGCACGCTCCCAAGGTATCTCGGTCAACTCGATTACCCTATTTCTGTTTGGCGGGGTAGCCTCAATCGCTGAGGAGTCTAAGACCCCGGGGCAGGCTTTTCAGGTGGCGATCGCCGGACCCAGCGTCAGCCTTTGTCTGTTTGTGCTGCTCATCTCGGCCTGCCAGATTATCCCCATAGCGCCGGTGCGGATTATTCTAGAGCGCTTAGCTTGGGTCAATCTGGCGCTAGCGCTGTTTAATCTCCTTCCCGGTCTACCCCTTGACGGGGGGCAGGTGCTCAAGGCCGCGGTGTGGAAGTTCACCGGCAGCCGCATCCAGGGCGTGCGCTGGGCAGCACGTTCAGGATTTTTGCTGGGCGGGTCGGCGATCGCCTTTGGCGTGCTGCTCTATCTAGGGCAAGAAGATGGCGATGGCTTTGCCTACCTATGGATTGCCCTGCTGGGCTGGTTTGGCGTTCGCAGCGCCCGCACCTACAGCCAGGTCGCCAACCTGCAGGAAAAGCTGACGCGTCTAATAGCCGCCGACGCGATGACGCGCGACTTTCAGGTGGTAGACGCCCGTCAAACCCTGCGGCAGTTTGCCGACCAGTACGTCATGGAAGACGCGCATCCCACGGCCTATTTTGCCGCATCGGACGGGCGCTATCGCGGCTTAGTGTCTATGGACGACCTGCGTCAGCGCGAGCGTAGCCAGTGGGAAGTTCAAACGCTGGCGGACATTGCACAGCCGCTAGACCAGATCAGCTCAGTACAGGAGAAAACCCCCTTCCCGCAGGTTATCCTCGATTTAGAGGCCAGCGGCGCATCATATATCAGCGTGCTCTCTCTGGCGGGGACCGTTGCCGGAGTGGTGGATCGGGGCGACATCGTGCGGGCGGTGGCGAAGCAGCTCAAGCTGCCCATTGCTGAGAAAAGCATTCAGCAGATTAAGGAGGGGGATGCCTATCCTCCGGGTCTACAGCTCGCCGACATCGCTCGTGGGCTGACCCCCGACAAGGCGCGGTAGGGGCTTGCCGGGGCGCTAAACAGATACCCGTTCGCCCCGACTAAAGGCTACCCGTCATCCAAATTGTCCAAATACTTGGCCACGGTCTGCACATCCTTGTCTCCCCGGCCCGAAGAATTGATCACGATGCGGGGGCTGCCGTCTAACGTGGGGCAAAGCGTCTCTAGATAGGCAAACGCGTGGGCCGTCTCCAGCGCGGGAATGATTCCCTCAAGCTGAGACACCCGCTGAAATGCCGCGATCGCCTGCTGATCCGTCACGCTGTAATACTCCGCCCGGTCAGTGGCCATGAGGTAGCTGTGCTCAGGCCCCACGCCGGGGTAGTCTAGTCCGGCGCTAATGGAGTGAGCCTCAATCACCTGGCCATCCCCATCCTGAAGCAGATAGCTCATGGCCCCGTGGAGCACTCCCACACGCCCCCGGGTTAGGGTGGCGGCATGCTCATCGGTGTCCACGCCCCGCCCCGCCGCCTCAACGCCGATGAGGCGCACCGAGGAGTCGTCAACAAATGCGTGAAACAGCCCCATGGCGTTGGAGCCACCGCCCACGCAGGCCAGCAGAATGTCGGGCAGCGCCCCCCACCGGTCCTCGCACTGCGATCGCGTTTCTTCACCAATAACGGCGTGAAAGTCGCGCACCATCATGGGGTAGGGATGGGGGCCAGCCACCGAGCCGAGGATATAGTGGGTCGTCTCCACATTGGTGACCCAGTCGCGAATCGCCTCTGAGGTAGCGTCCTTCAAGGTCCCAGTACCCGCCGCCACGGGCCGAACTTCAGCGCCCATAAGCCGCATGCGAAAGACGTTTAGGGACTGGCGCTCCATGTCATGTACGCCCATGTAGATGACGCAGTCTAGACCAAAGCGGGCACAGACTGTTGCCGTTGCGACCCCGTGCTGCCCTGCGCCGGTCTCAGCGATGATGCGCTGCTTACCCATGCGCTTGGCCAGCAGCACCTGGCCGAGGGCGTTGTTGATTTTGTGGGCTCCCGTGTGGTTAAGATCTTCGCGCTTCAGGTAGATCTGGGCCCCGCTGCCGTCCGCCTTGGCGTAGTGGTCCGTCAGCCGCTCTGCAAAGTACAGCGGGCTCGGTCGGCCAACGTAGTCCCGCAGCAGATGACGCAGCTCCGTCTGAAACTCGCTGTCGCCACAGACGCGGCGATAGTGAGCTTCTAGCTCAGCGAGGGCAGGCATTAGGGTCTCAGGGACGTACTTGCCGCCAAACTGGCCAAAGCGACCCAAGGCATCGGGGCGGGCCTGGGAGGCAGTCGCGGTAGAAGGCCCTGTAGCGGATTGAGTGGGTTCTGAAACGGGAGTTTGTGTCACAGCAGATATGCGGGTATGCGCCAAGAGGAAACAGACTGTAAAGGCTTTCAGCGTGCGTGAAAGCCTCCATTGCTCAATTATTATAAAGGGTTTCCTTTGGGGAAACGATCGCTAGATCTTGGCAACCGATTCTGAACCATTAGGACCAGAGCCGAGGGCCGCAGCGCTCACGGCGGGAAATCGAACGGAGAAGGTCGTGCCAACCTTCTCCTGGCTGCTGAAGCTCACCTGCCCCCGGTGATAGGTGATGCACTGCTGAACAATTGCTAGCCCTAGCCCAGTGCCGCGAATAGTATCGACATTGCCGGCGCGGTGGAAAAGCTTAAACAGGTGGGGCTGATCTTCTTTAGGAATACCGATGCCCTGGTCGCTTACCGTGATGGTCACAGCGGCCTCGTCCCGCGAAAGGGAGACCTCGATCAAACTCCCCGCTTCGGAGTATTTGATGGCGTTGGAAAGTAGGTTTGACATCACCGGGCGCAGCAAATCCGCGTCGAAGGCAATCTGGCTAACGTCGCCGCTCACAGAAAGCTCAATTGCGTGGTCAAGGCCAACGCTGTGCTGCAGCTCGCTGATAATCTCCCGGCAAAATGCTTTTAGGTCGCCGCAGCTTGGGTTGAACTCCAGCTTGCCCGCCTCTGCCTTGCCCGCCACCAAAACGTCCTCCAAAAGGCGCGTCATATTGGCGATCGCGGCGCGGATGCGCAGAAAATAGGCCTGCTTCTTTTCCTCACTCGCTAGGTGACCATAGTGCTCTAGCAGCTCCGTTGACGTACGCATGACGGTCAGCGGCGTGCGAAACTCATGGGACACCATGGATACGAAGCGCGATTTTAGCTCATTTAGCTCTCGCTCTGCTTTGAGGGCCAGGCGCATTTCATCTTCGACTTTCTTGCCCTGACGAATCATCCGCTCACGCTGCTGAATGCTCTCGATCATCACCTTGAACGCCTGGGCCAAAACGCTGATCTCATCCCGCAGCGGATTTTGAGGCGGATTCGCCTTCCATAGCGTAAATCGAGGCGCGCTGCGTCGCGGCAAAGCGTTTTGCTGCGAAAGAGACAGCGCCTGGGTGTAGTCCCCGGCCGCAATCTGCTCGGCAGAGCGGGTCAGCTCGGTGATGTGCTGGGTGAGCACCCCAGAGAGCATGTAGATCAAGACGAATAGAACGCCGTAGGTGACAATAAACGACATCAGAACGCGGTTACGAATCTGATCTTGGAGGTCAAAAACGTAGTCGGCCTCGATATCTAGACCTAGGACAGCAACAACCTCCCCCTGGTCGTTCTTGATGGGGGCAAATGCAGACATCCAGGTGCCCCAGTCGTCCGTGTAGATGTTGGGCTCTTCGGTCAGCTCTCCCGTTTCAATGACAACGCGGGGGCGAGAGCTAGCCTCATCCGATTCCAGGAACCCTACCGCTTTCGACGGATCGTAGTTGGCCCATAGGTCCACTAGAAAAACCGTTTCGAGCTGATCGTCCGGAACGGCAGCCGCTCCCCGTCGGCGATTTTCGCTGGCAGGACCGACTACTAGAGAGTAAAGCCAGGCCCGGGGCTCAATGCTTTTGACGGTTTCAAACCACTCAAGCTGGTTCTGATAGCGCGGATCGTCCGAAAAGCCGGCGCTGTTGGGATCGCCGTCCTCGTAGAGAGAAATCAGCTCGTCGACGTCTACGCCTTCTACAGCGCCCTTCAGGGTCGACCGCAGGTCCGCCCGCAGGCGCGAGATTGTTTTGTCGGTCGTAAACGTATAGAACCAGAAAAACGCACCGGCAAAAACGATGCTGAAGATCAGGCTAAATCCAACCAGCAGCTTGACGCGGAGGCTGACAAATTGAGGCGACTCGCCAGCGATATCCTGGCGCTTGTCTAAGGATAGGGGTAACGAACTATGGTTGGCATCAAGTTGAGACGGAGTCACAGTAGCTGCCCTAGACGGTTGCATTTCAACACAAGACGACGTTACATCTGCATATCCGAAGCGCCAAGCTTAATATCCACTTAGGCTTTTAGCGGCTCACCCATGCTGGAATCGTTGGGGGACTAGGCGCTAATGAAAGATCGCAGATAAAACTATTCAACCTCTGACGTGATGCGTCCGGATACCTATCGCTGATACTTATGCCAACCCTGATATGTCAACCCTGATATGCCGAGCCTGATGTAGTCCAGTAAACGTCGAGAGCATTGCAGATCAGCTCGCGCTTACTGGAGAAGATTCTTCAATCGTAGCCCTTGACGTTTTGGCTGCGATGTTTGGCTGTGACGCTTTGGATAGGCGTCACCAGAACCGATACCCCATTAGTCTTCGTAGCGCAGCAGCTTGCGGTAAAACGACCGAGAGAAATCTGTAATCTTGGCCGACTTGACGTTGAATAGAACATCAATGAGATAGTCGACAAACTCGAAGTTTGCCAGGGTAATCTCATAGCTCAGCTCTTCGTTATCGTCAAAGCGAATGCGGCAGCGCGTCAGATCAGCCGGCAGAGAAGACACGTTCCAGGTTGCCAGGAAGGGAATGCTGCTGCCGCCCTCGATGTGGCGATCGCCCTCCAGGTTGCCGCGCTGGTAGAGGCTGATGGCGTAAGGGAGAGCGCTGCGCTTTCTGCCCTGATAGTAGGGGCTATAGACGTTGACATCTCGATCAACGGCGGGTTTCAGGTCCTTAAGAGACATGCTCACCTTCTTTCACGGTTACTGACAGTTCCCAAAACAAATGCCGGGTCTCTCCTGTTAAGGTAGAGGGCAGCAGACGGCCCCAGAGTCAAACAGAGCGAGGTGCTCTGCAGCGCAAAAGGGACTTGCGTTGCGGGGACTAAACAGGGTATTAGTATGCCCCGCTCTGGCCCATCTGTGCACATAGCGTTCTTTTTTTTTTAGATTTCCACCACTGTCTTTCCACCACTGTCGCAAAGCCAAAATCGTGATAAAGGCTAGAGCCATGTATCTGGAGAAATAATGTCTCGGCCGGTGAGCTTGACCCACAGCATAGGTAAACCAGGGTATGGGTAGATAACAATAGATAGGCAATGCATGTATGTATCAGCATCTCCATTAAATTTAGTTCTAACGCAGGTTACAAGGGGGCAATACCCCCAAATGTCTATTGAGGGGTGGGCTCGTAAATGGTGCTACAGGTTGTCGTCATTGGGGGTGGCGCTGCGGGGTTCTTTGCCGCGATCGCCTGCGCTGAGGCGCATTCTGACGCTCAGGTCACGCTGCTGGAAGCCGGCCGCCGCTGCCTATCTAAGGTGGCGATTTCGGGCGGCGGCCGCTGCAACGTCACCCATGCTTGCTTCGACCCGGCGCGGTTGATTACCTACTACCCTCGCGGCGGCAAGGCGCTGCGGGGTGCGTTTAGCCGCTTCCAGCCCCAGGACACGGTGCGCTGGTTTAGCGATCGCGGCGTGGCGCTCAAGACCGAGGCGGACGGGCGCATGTTTCCGGTCACCGACGATTCTGGCACCATTATGGACTGCCTGCAGCGGGCCGCCCGGCGGGCTGGGGTGATGGTGCACACTGGGGCAGCGGTCAGCGCCCTAGCGCGCCGCGATGGTCACGGGCCGGCTCCAAAGGGCCATCGCTTTCACATCGAGCTCAAGTCTGGGGAGCGCGTCGCCGATCGCGTTATCTTGGCCACCGGCAGCAGCGCCCGGGGGCAAGCCCTAGCGCGCTCCCTGGGCCACTGCATCGAGCCGCCCGTGCCTTCCCTGTTCACCCTCAACATTAGGGAGTCGGCCCTCAACGCGCTGGCCGGGGTTGCCGTCGACCCGGTCCGCATCCAGCTGCGGCTCGCCGAGGGCAAGTCTCTGAAACAGACCGGGCCGCTGCTGCTCACCCACTGGGGCGTCAGCGGCCCCGCCGTCCTCAGGCTCTCCGCCTGGGGGGCGCGTCATCTACACGGCTGCGGCTATCGCGCCGAGCTGCGGGTGAACTGGCTTCCCACCGACACCGAGGAGCAGGTGCGGCAGGTGCTTTTAGACGCCAAACGTGAAACCCCAAAGCGCACCCTAATGGCGACGCCACCGGCTCTGGCGCAGCGGCTGCCCCGACGGCTGTGGGGTTACCTGCTGGCGCGGGCGGGCGTTGCCCCACAGACCCAGTGGGCGCAGCTCCCTAAGGCAGGGCTGCAGCAGCTGGTGCATGAACTGACGCAGGGCGAGTTTGCCGTGGCGGGTAAGGGCGTCTTTAAGGACGAATTTGTCACCTGCGGCGGCGTGCGGCTCTCGGAAGTTGCGTTCAAAACCATGGAGAGCCGCTGCTGCCCAGGCCTTTACTTTGCCGGCGAAGTTCTGGACATCGACGGCATTACTGGCGGGTTCAACTTTCAGAGCGCCTGGACTACGGGCTGGCTGGCGGGGCGGGCCGCGAGCAGGCCTGCAGATCAGGCGAGTCAGCCCTCGAAGAAGCCGAGCTGCTCGGTGCCCTCAGAGACATGAGGGGGCTTGCGGCGATAGCCTGTTCCGTGGGGCTGGCGGCCCCGCAGCCCCACGGCAATGTGGGAATGCTTTTCGATTTGGCGCATCACGTCCCTGGCCCTCTGAATCACCGAGCTCGGCAGCCCGGCGAGCCGCCCCGCTTCGATGCCGTAGGAGCGATCTGCCCCGCCGGGGCGCACCTGATGCAGGAAGATAATCTCATCGGGCATTTCCTTGACGGTGACCTGATAGTTGGCGACGTTGGGGATTAGAGAGGCTAGCTCGTTGAGCTCGTGGTAGTGGGTGGCAAAAATGGTGCGGGCGCGGATGTCAGAGGCCAGGTGCTCGGCCACGGCCCAGGCGATAGAGAGCCCGTCAAAGGTGGCGGTGCCGCGACCGATTTCGTCGAGCAGCACCAGGGATTTAGCCGTAGCGTGGTTCAAGATATTGGCGGTTTCGTTCATCTCTACCATGAAGGTGGACTGGCCGGTGGCTAAGTCATCTACAGCGCCGACGCGGGTAAAGACGCGATCGCACACCCCCAGCACGGCGGCGGCGGCGGGGACGAAGCTGCCTATCTGCGCCATTAGCTGAATGAGACCCACCTGACGCAGGTAGCAGCTCTTGCCGCTGGCATTGGGGCCGGTGAGAATGATCAGATCGGGAATGCCTCGACTACTGGGCGCATCCGCAGGGCCTGAGCCCAGCCGGGCGGCGTTGGGCACAAAAAACCCCGCCGGGAGGGACTGCTCAACGACCGGATGACGCCCCTGGTCGATATCGATTTCGCGGTTGGGCACCATCTGCGGGCGGCAGTACCCTTGGTAGAGCGCCACCTCAGAGAGACCCGCCAGCACGTCTACGGCGGCAATGCCCTGGGCCACGGTGCGGATGTCGTCGGCGTAGGCGCTCACCTCGGCCCGCAGCTGGGCAAAAATTTCGTATTCTAGGGCGTTGATGTGGGTGCGGGCCTTCATCACCCGGTCTTCCCGCTCCTTCAGCTCTTGGGTCACGTAGCGCTCTTCGTTGGTGAGGGTCTGCTTGCGCTGGTAGCCCTCTGGCACCTGGTCTAGCTTGGCCCGAGAGACGCTGATGTAGTAGCCAAAGGTCTTACTAAAGCCCACCTTGAGGGTGCTGATTCCCGTGCGATCGCGCTCCACCGTCTCTAGGGTGGCGATCCAGTTCTGGTCGTCGGCGATCTGCTGGCGCATGTGGTCTAGCTCGTCGTGTACTCCATCCCGGATTAAATTGCCTTCAGTGAGGTAGATGGGCGGGCTCTCCACGATGTGGGCCAGCAGGCGACGGCCCAGGTGCTCTAGGTCGGGGGGCACCATCTGCAGCGCCGCCAGGTAGGGGGACTTAGCCTCCCGCACTAGGGCCGCCAGGTCCGGCAGCCGCGTCAGAGAGTCCGCCAGGGCCGTAATCTCTCGGGCGTTGGCGGTGCCCGCCCCGGCCCGCCCCGTGAGCCGCTCTAGGTCATAAATCTGCTTGAGCATCTGCTGGATCGCCTGCCGCAGCGGTCCGTTGTCGATTAGCTCCTGGATGGTGTCCTGGCGGGCGTGGATGCCCCCTAGATCCAGCAGGGGCTGCAGCAGCCAGCGCCGCAGCGATCGCCCCCCCATGGCGGTCACCGTGCGGTCCAGCGCCCACAGCAGTGAGCCGTGGAAGGTGCCGTCCCGGGCCGTCTGGGTAATTTCCAAATTTCGGCGGGTCTGGTGGTCTAGCACCAAATACTCCGTGAGCGCGTAGGTAGACACCGGCTGCAGCAGCACCGGTACCTGCTTCTGGGTGTCTTCGAGGTACTGCAAGAGACCCCCCGCCGCCCGCACCGCCAGGGGCAGCCGCTCGCAGCCCAGCCCCTCCAGCGATCGCAGCCGGAAGCGCTCCAGGAGCCGCTGCCGGGCCTCGCTGTGCACGAAGGGCGTCTGGGAACGAAAGGTGTAGCAAAACCGAGGCGGCAGGCAGCTGGGCAGCTGGGCCGAGGTGTCCCCCGGCCGCAAAAAGCCCCCCAGGTCGGGGGCGTTGGTGGGCACTAGCACCTCGGAAGGGGCTAGGCGCATCAGCTCTTGGCTGAGCTGGTCTAGCCCCGTGGCCTGGGTGGTGAGGAACTCCCCGGTGGACACGTCGGCGTGGGCCAGCCCCCAGTGCTGCCCCGCGATCACCACCGCCACCAGAAAATTATTGCGGCGGGCGTCCAGCATGCCCTCTTCGAGAATGGTGCCGGGGGTAACCACCCGGGTCACCTCCCGCCGCATTAGCTTTCCTTGGGCTTCGCTAGCGGTCTCTACCTGGTCGCAGATGGCGATCGCATAGCCCTTTTCCAGCAGCTGGGCGCAGTAGCGCTCTACGGCGTGGTGGGGGATGCCCGCCAGCGGCACCCGGCCCACCGCCTTACCGGCCTCCTTGCTGGTGAGCACCAGTTCCAGCTCCCGGGCCACCAAAATCGCGTCCTGAAAAAAGGTCTCGAAAAAGTCGCCGATGCGGTATAGCAGCAGGGCGCTGGGGTACTGCGCCTTGATGTCGACGTACTGCTGAAACATGGGGGTGAGGCGATCGCGCTCTACCTGACGATAGTCGGCATAGCGCACGGTGTGCTTAATTAGCCGTTCCGGGAGGCCTTCAATAAGCAGCTGGGGGTCTGTGGAACTAGGATCTGTGGAACTAGGGGGCGCATCAGTCATAGCCAAAGCAGAAAAGGGCCAAAGCAGAAAAGGAGCCAAAGCAAGAAAAGATCGGCAAGCTTATGCGAGATAGCAGCTAAGCGCATTTGGGCCAGTGCATCGGGCCAGTGCATCGGGCCAGGCACAGCAAATGTGCAATAAAGCTTAAAGGAAGGATCGGGTTCTGTCTAGCGCCCCGTTAGTTTTAGCGCAGGGCCTCCACTTCTGGCGCAGGACATCGACTTCGGTAAGTTGCTCGCTCTGGCATTGTCAGGCGTCTTAACATTTGTAATACTTATTAATATTCGACACATCGATCAAAGATGTCGTCCCGAAGACGTTCACAAGGCAGCAAGCTCAAAAACAATGACAGGATTTATTCGACGGCTGTTTGGGTCCAAGCAAGCTGAAACTGATGCCAGCAGCGGCGCAAAGCCGAAAAATACCGGGGCTTACTACCTCAAGCCCGACGACGCCAAAACCTACGGCGATATTGACTATATGCGCACCGCCAAAACGGTAAAGCGCACTTTCCCTAAGGGGGATGCCCGCATTCGCAGCGTCTCGTCAGACCAAGACATCAACGCTGCCGAGAGCGTGACCAACAGCGTACCCAACAGTACGCCGCCTGCGCAGATGCAGTCTTTTCGGCCGGCAGAACCGCCGTCTAATATCTCTAAGCCGTCAGAGAGCACTTCAGAGCGGCGTAAGCCCGACAACAACATGGATATGTTTCGCAACATGGCCAAAGACATCCGCAAGTAGTAGGGCTGTTGGCAGACTGGCACAGGCCTGTCCCTAATTAATCTCTGTCGTTCCTACGATGGGGTCAACAGGTGAATGAATGCGATGGAGGGAGAGCAATCTCCCTCTTTTTTTTGGCTGGCGTGCTGGGGGAATGGCCTGGGCAGAGCGTGGCTCTGCCCGCACAACCTATTTGGCGGTGGCGTCAAACCCGTCGTACTGGCGCGATCGCCACTGTGTAGGGGTGCGGCCCGCCGATAGGGCAATGCGCACCACCGCCAGCGGGTCCGCCAGCGGCGAGAGCCAAAATGCCCAGCGCCCGCTGGCCTTCTCTTTGTCATAGGACGCGTCAATCGCCCAGAGCAGCGCCACGCGAGCCACCACCAGCGCCGCGTTGAGCCCCAGCGCTGCCCCACAGACCGTCGTACGCGTCCCCGCAAGCCAGCCCCAGCCAAACACAAGGCAAACCAGCAGGGGCAGCCCCTGCACCGCCGCCAAAAATCCCACGTCCCCCCAGGTCTGCTGGGGCGTCGCTGCATCCTTGAGGTCTAGCGATCGCCCCCATTCGCGCCACAGCTCCGCGACGCCATCATACATGCGCACCTTTAAGAGCCGCGAGCCGTCCCAGAAGCCCACCTTGGCCCCCATCGCCGCCGCCCGCCGCGCCAGGGTGACGTCGTCGCAAAAGGAGCGCCGGGCGCTTTCGTAGCCGCCCAGCTGGGTGAGGAGCGATCGCCGCGTTAGAAAGCACTGACCGTTGGCCATCACCCGCGTCGCGTCATCGGTGCGGCTGCCCGAGGGGCCAAATCGGTAGACCAGCGTCATCAGCAGGGCCGGCTGCAGCCAGAACTCTCCCGGCCCGCTAAGGATGAACTGGGGCGATAGAGAGACCATGTCGTAGCGCCGTGCTTCCGCAGCCTGCACTAGAGCGCCAACCAGCTGAGGCTGGGGATAGGTGTCGGCATCTACCCCCAACACCCAGTCGCTCTCCTCAGAGCTTTCCAAAAACCCGTTGTGTAGCGCCCAAGGTCGACCCACCCAACCTGTAGGTAGCGGCGGATCGCTGATTAGCCGCAGCCGGGGCTCCGTCGCCTGAGCTTGCTTCACCAGCGCCACCGTGCCGTCGGTAGAGCAGCTATCCACCACGATAATTTCCCGCAGCTCGTCCCCCTGCTGAGCTAGCCCTGCCAGGCAAGGGGACAGGCGCTCGGCTTCGTTGAGGGTAGGCACGACGACGCTCACCTTGCCCGCCGCTGACGCCGGGGCGGAGCGGGGCGCTAGGGGAGGCAGGCGACCCGGGCCTTCCAGCAGGCGTGAGAGCAGCACCGCCGCCATGGGCACCTGAATGGCCAGCAGCAGCAGCCCTAGCCCGCTCAGGGCCGGCTCGCTCAGGCTTAGCGACAGGCTGCCGCCGCCAGCTACAATCACTGTCTGCCGCTCACGCCGGCGGGCTCTGGCATGGTCGGCGCTACGACATCGAGGTCAGTCCCGATGCCACCTGTGCTGTTAAATTTAGACTGCTGCCAGCAGAGGACGGCCGGAACCACCCCCAGCAAAATGCCCAGCAAAATGGGCACCCAAAACCCAGCTGCCATGCTCATCACCATGGCAAAGCCAAAGTTGCCGAGGTAGACCGCCAAGGGTAGGGTGAGCTGGCTTTGGTGCTGGATGGCGACGCGGCCGCGCCACAGCAGAGCCGCGATACCGATGAAGACGACCCCAGTGCCCAGCCAGCCCGCGAAGTTTTGATAGGGCATGCCGAAGAAAGGGCCAGGCTGGTGCCAATACCAAAACGGCATGGCCGTCTGACTCATGGCTGGATCGAGCACAAAGTCCCACGAGGTGAGCAGCAGGGAGCCGAGAAAAATAGCCCCAAGTCGGCGCAGCCAGAGGATGCCGCTGCCATCAGGGCTCGTCTCGCTAGAACCCGTTTCGCTGAAACCCGCCTCACTGGGGCGCGGCGCTAGGCCGCTGCGGGCCAGCAGATATGAGGAGAGCCCTAGGTAAAACCAGGACAGCGGAATGGTAAACGGCACGCGACCGGCGATTTTATACCCCAGGCCGCTCAGGTAGCTGTATTCTCCGAAGGGAAAACCCGTGCCGGTGCCCAGCAGCTCGCTGCCCAGGGAAATGGCGATCGCAGGCACCATAAACAAGAGCAGGTTTTGCAGCCCCAAGGTGCGATAGGCATAGAGGCCAACGGCTATTGTCCCCAGCACGATGTACATCACGCCGCCACCGGCCATGCTCCAGCTAAACAGGGTCTCCCCGGCCGGGATGTGCTGGAGAAATTCTGGGTGGGGCATGACCAGAAGAAGGCCCGCCAAGCCGAATGCCATCGACACCAGATGGCCAATTAAACAGGCTCGTTCAGCGATGATCAGCTGCTTCATTGAGATTCCTTAAAAGACTTTATTCCTTAGAGACTTAGACAAGCGAGGGTGCGAGAAAAGCGTATTGAAGAAATAGAACTACTCTACAAAGTAAAACAAAACCTCACAAACGGATGCGAATCCAGGACCGTCGCCGGCCTTGGCGCTGCTGGCCTTGGCGCTGCGATCGCGCCAGACCACTGTGCGGTGCGATTGGTTCGTCTTGCTTCTATTATTAAGCAATATTAAGCGATTTTACTGTATGACTCCTTAACTGGTAAACCGCATCGCCAATTTGTTGGCCAATTGGGCTCGGTTGACTGGGCTCGGTTGACTGGGCTCGGTCGGGGAACGGAGCGTGGTACAGTACGCCATGATAGCGGCGCGCAGGGCGACCGGCGGTGCTGTGTGGGTCTGATGTAAAGCGCGGGGATAATCCACAGCGGTATGGGAATTGGAGCGATTTTGATCGGGTTTGTTGTCTTGGCGCTTGCCGGGCTAGCCGCATTCGAGCTGCGGTACCGACGCCGTCCGGGCAATCAGCTGGCGATGACCTTGGGAACGTGGGAGCTCCCCACCTACGAGCCCAACCACTACATTTTGGTGGGACAGCTAGAGCTGCAAAACCAAACCCGCACCCTAGAGATTATGGTGCCTGAGCTGGCCGCAGAAGTGACCCTGCTCTCTGGCGACGGCTTGAGCGATATCACCCACACCGTGACCGTGCAGCCTAACCACCCCGACGCCGACGCTCGCCCAGACGGCTACTGGTTTGCCTACATTGTCAAAGTGGCCAAAACCACGGGCCTCACCGTGACCATCGATATCCGCGGCGAGGGGCTGCGATCGCTCAAATCCGCCTGGGTCAAGGTGCGGTACACCACCTACGGTCCCCAGGGACGCATCCCCAAGACGCGACATGTGGTGGTGCCCCTCTCTTTTCCGGACCGCGACCGGCCGCTTACCCCGCGCTCTACCCCTGCAGGGGAGGTGTTTCCCGTCCCCACCCACCTGCTCTCTCCCCTCGATAACCCCGTAGAAGTCATTCAGCGCTACGTCGCGCCCTACGCCAAGCCCAACGACATCGTTACGATTGGGGAAACGCCGCTGGCCATTATGCAGGGGCGGCTGCGGCACCCCAGCGAGATTAGACCAGGGTGGGTGGCCAAACGGCTGTGCTATTTCTTTATGCCCACCTCCAGCCTGGCCACCGCCTGCGGCCTGCAGGCCCTGGTGGACATCGTTGGCGCTTGGCGGGTGGCGGCGGCCTTTATCGGAGGCTCACTGCTCAAAGTGCTGGGCAGCCCCGGCGGCTTTTATCGGTTTGCGGGCAATCAGGCCCGCCTCATTGACGACGTGACGGGGACGCTGCCGCCCTATGACCAGTTCATCGTGCTGGGGCCCCAGTCCCCGGAGCGCATCGTCAATCAAATTAAGCAAGAGACCGGGCTGTCGGCGGCGATCGTTGACGTCAATGATCTGCGGGCCGTTAAGGTGCTGGCCGCGACCCCTGGCCTTTCCGAAACGCTGCTGCGGCAGGCGCTGCTGAGCAACCCGGCGGGCAATGCCGATGAGCAGACGCCGATTGTGCTAATTCGGCCGACGCCACCCGCGGCCCCTTAGAGAAACAACCCGCCTCTTTAGGAAAACGGTGCCCCTTCAAAAAAAGAGAAGTAGGCCACAAGGCGCAGGCGTCAGGTCTAGGCTGCGCCAGATTCTAGGGGCTAAATGTGCTAGCGTCTAGGTGTGGGGTTTGACTCAATTTTGGTCAAATCAACTTACACCGTGATCCTATGACTCAAGATTCTCAATCGTCCCTAAATATTCGGCCTCTTCACTACCGTGATTTGGAGGCGATTGAGGCGTTAATCCAGTCCGAGAGCGGCTTCGAAACCGAGAGCTACAGCCGCGTAATAAGCGCTAGACGGCAGCTCACGCTGGTGCGGCAGTGGTATGGGCCTTTGAAATGTCTGAGCCTGTTCCCCAACCCGCTTCAGCACGCCTTCTCAGGCTATGTTGCTGGAGGTCTACAGGGCCTAGAGGGCTTTATTCAGGTCTCACCATTTAATCGAACCAGTACGACCTGGCGCGTTGAGCGGATCATAGCGGCCGACCCGCTGCGCTCGGTGCTGCCAAAGCGCAGCTTGATGAAGCGCGCTCAGCTCCCGCCTGCCGAGTCCTCCCGCACCGAAATAGTGCCGGTCAAGCGCCTGCCCACCGATACCGCATCGGTGCTGCTGCGGCACTGCCTAGAGACAATATGGCGCGCCCGCATCTGGCTAGTCGAGGTCGGCGTCAACGATAAGCTCGGCATTGGCCTTTACCGCACCAACGGGTTTCAGCCCCTAGCGCAGAAAAC
The DNA here is from genome assembly GCA_050331115.1 of Elainellaceae cyanobacterium. Taxonomy (GTDB): domain Bacteria; phylum Cyanobacteriota; class Cyanobacteriia; order CAKZMO01; family CAKZMO01; genus JBCCAG01. Next base: position 9,055 of record JBHJHD010000093.1, on the reverse strand, counting down.
CTACTGGTCTCTCTCCGCCTCGCTGCTAGAGACACTCTCGGAGCGGCCCGTCGATCTTCCCAACCTCAGGCCGGTCAGCAACGCCGACGCTAGCCTCCTCTATCAGCTCGACACCGTATCGATGCCGCCCCTAGTCCGTCAGGCCTTCGATCGCCATATTTCAGACTTTCGCACCGGCCTTGCCCGGGGCGCTGTCGCCAGCGTCAAGCGGCTGATGGCTCAGCAGGAGACCGTGAAAGGCTACGTATTTGAGCCGCAGCGTAAAGCTGCCATTGGGTACTTCAACCTCTGTATCTCTAAGACCGGTCACCAGCCCCATAGCGCTCAGCTCACCGTTCACCCGGCCTATACCTACTTGTACCCTGAGCTTCTCTCCCAGATGGCGCAGCTGGTCCAGGGCTATCCCAAGCAGTCCCTTGAGCTGGCGTCATCCGACTACCAGCCCGAGCGAGAGACCTACCTCAAGCAAACGGGGGCTACCCCAGAGCAGGAAACGGTGATGATGTTCCGCTCGGTCTGGCATAAGATGCGGGAGTCTAAATCCGTCTCTTTGGAGAACCTGCAGCTGGTGGAGGTGCTGCAGGGGCTGCAGCCCAGCCGCAAGCCGGTGCCGGGACGCATATCTCTATTCGATGCAGCGTCTTCTAGCCCCAATGGAAGCCCGGCTGACGCGTCTTCAGCTGAGCCGGCACGCCTGGCTGACGCCGATGAGCCGACAGCCGACGGCCGAGCCAGCGGCAGCCGACGGAATGGCGATCGCAATAGCGGTAGCGCCGATCAGGGGGGAGCGTGGTCTCCGCACTAGGTCTAGACCTAGGCCGTAAGCGCATCGGCATCGCCGGCTGCGATCGCACCGGCCTAATTGCCACCGGCCTAATGACTCTGGAGCGGCGCTCTTTTGGCCAAGACGTCGCCCAGCTCCAGCGGCTTGTGGCGGAGCGACAGGTGGAGGTTTTAGTGGTGGGGATGCCCTACACTCTAGACGGCGAAGTCGGCGCCCAGGCCAGACAGGTGCAGCGCCTGGGCAAGCGGCTGAGCCGCGCCCTAGGCCTGCCCGTAGAATACGTCGACGAGCGGCTCACCTCTTTTGAGGCAGAGCAGCAAATGATGGCGGCCCGCCAGTCTCCATCACAAAATAAGGCCATGGTGGACCGTAGAGCTGCCGCCATTATTTTGCAGCAGTGGCTAGACGAGCGATCGCCGCAAAAGTAGCGCGTCACAAACTGATAAAATCCACATACGTGGGGTTGTACAGCCCGTATCAGTTTAGAAGGGAATGCGCTATGGCTAAGGAAAATATGAATGACAGCGATAATCTCCCCAACCCCAACACAGAGGTTGTCACTTTAGGGGATGGCTCGGGGCGATCGCTGCCCTGCTATGTAGAGCACTCTATCGAGATCGACGATCAAGAATACGTCTTGTTAATGCCTATCCACATTCCCATCGAGATTTTTGCTTGGGACGAGGGCGACGACGAGGACGAAACGCTGCTAGATATTCCAGACGAGGAGCTTGAGGAAGTCTTTCCCACAGCCCGCGCTGTCTTGGCGGAGCAGGATATGACCCTAGAGCATACCGCCCTGACGCTGACCGCCACAGGAGAGCTGCCGCAGCCAGACGAAGAGACCTTAATCACCCTTGACCTGGGTGAGGATGAGGATGAGATGTCGCCTGAGCAGCTGCAGCTGCTGGCGGATTTCTACTATAAAGATCAAAAATACTCCATATGCACCCCCACCGATCCGCTGCTGATTTTTGCCCGGGTGCAGGAAAACGGCGAGCCTAAGCTGCTCAGCCCAGAAGAGTTTCAAACCATGCGCCCCCAGCTTGAAGACAAGCTGTTTGATGATCTGTAGCCGCGCGCTGTGGCTACAATGGGCCCAGACTTGGGATGTCACAACACATTTATCTTGCCGTAGACTGTCATGCTATCAGCCTTGCTTAGAGGACTGTTCTATTTGGTTGTGCTGCCCGCCGCCCTGGGGCTAAGCGGGTGGCAAGGGTGGCGCTGGTGGAGCTGGGCCACTGCTGGCGCGGAGCCCCGGATTGCTGACGTGGAGCCTCTCGAACCGCTGGATGCGTCGCCAGACGGGCCAGATGGGCCAGATGGGCCAAATTCGAGGCAGCGCGAAACGGCACAGGCCAGAGTCATACAATTCGAAATCGAGCCCGGAACCTCAGCCCAGCAAATCGGTTCCGACCTGGCGCAGCGGGGCATCATTCGCTCCCCCGCCGCCTGGAACCTATGGACCCGCCTGCAGTCTCTTCTGGGCCGCGAGGGGGGCTTTTTAGCCGGCACCTATACGCTCTCCCCCGGCCAGCCCATGGAAGCGATCGCCGAGAAGATTTGGCGGGGCGAGGTGGTGGAAAACAGCCTCACCATCCCGGAAGGCTGGTCGGTGGAAGACGTTGTAGCCTACCTTGTGGAGCAGGGGTTAGGCAGCGAGGCGGTGGTGCGCGAGGCCCTGCGGCAGGTGGACACCTCAGAGTTTACTTGGTTGCCTAGGGAAACTTTTGCTCAGCCCGAGCAGCGCTTCGAAGGCTTCCTCTATCCCGACACCTACGTTACCGCCGAAGGCGTTACTACGGAGCAAATCGTTCGCCAAATGCTGCGGCGGTTTGAAGAGCTTGCCCTGCCGGCATATCAGCAGGCTGACAGCCCCTACTCACTACTAGAGTGGGTCACCCTGGCCAGCATTGTAGAGCGGGAGTCGGTGGTAGACGACGAGCGGGATCTAATCGCCGCCGTATTCGCCCGCCGCCTAGAAGAAGACATTCCCCTAGGGGCTGACCCCACTGTGGAATATGCTTTGGGCATTCGTCAGACCCCCGAACGTCCTCTCACCTACGCCGAGGTGGAAACCGACTCCCCCTACAACACCTACGTAAACGCCGGGCTCCCCCCTGGCCCAATCTCTAACCCCGGAATTGAGAGCCTAGAAGCCTCCCTCAATCCGTCCGACACCGAATATCTCTACTTTGTGGCCCGCTACGACGGCACCCATGTGTTTAGCCGCACCCTAGCCGAACACCAGCGCGCCCAAAGCCAAATTCGCGATCGCGTCGACCGTCAGCCCGCCGAGACCCGCTCTGATGCATCGTCTGATGGAGACGCCTCTGAAGGAGATGCGCCTGAAGGAAATGCGCCTGAAGGGGATGCGCCTAGCAGCAGTCCCCCCAATGGGTAATTCCGCCACGGATAATTCCTCCCTTGGCGGTACAGCTGACGCCAATTGAGCGATCGCTCTTCACTCCACTGCCCATCTCAAGCTTTTCTACCACCATGCTAAATCTCAGCGCGCTGCTTCAGCCCGACTTGGCCCTAGGAAGCTCCATTTTGAGCCTTACCCCCGAAATTATCCGCCAGAACAACCTCCAGGGCATGGTTTTGGACGTCGACGATACCCTAATACCCTTCACCGCCGCCGATATTTCTCCAGAACTAGAGCGCTGGGCCGCCCAGGTACGCCCGCTGGTTTCGCTGTGGCTGGTGAGCAACAACACCAGCCACGTGCGCATCAGCCGCATTGCCCAGTCCCTCGATCTGCCCTATGTGTCCGGGGCGGGCAAACCCTCTCGGCGCAAGCTCAAGCAGGCCGCCGCCGATATGAACCTGCCCGTAGAGCGGGTGGCTATGGTGGGCGATCGCCTGTTTACCGACGTCCTGGCGGGCAACCGGCTGGGGATGTTCACCATTTTGGTGAAGCCCATGGTAGACCCCAAAAGAGAGGCCACCACTAGCCCGGTTCACGCCCTGGAGGTGTGGATCTCGGAGCGGCTGGGGGTCTCGCTTTAGACCCACGACCTTTAGACCCACGACCTTTGGACCCGCGACCTTTAGACCCGCGACAATATTTGTGACGTATGGCAACGCTAGTCGTCAAAATTGGCACCTCTAGCCTGACGCGCCCCAGCGGTGGTCTAGCGCTGTCGGCGATCGCCACGCTGGTCGAGACCCTCTCGCAGCTGCGGCAGTCTGGGCACCGGGTCGTGGTGGTCTCTTCTGGGGCGGTGGGGGTGGGGTGCAGCCGACTGGGCCTGGCCGAGCGGCCCAAAACCATGGCCATGAAGCAAGCTGTGGCTGCCGTGGGCCAAGGTCGGCTGATGCGGGTATACGACGACTGGTTTACGCTGCTAGAGCAGCCCATCGCCCAGGTGCTGCTCACCCGCAGCGATTTGGTGCAGCGCAGCCGCTACGTGAACGCCTACCGCACGTTTAGCCAGCTGCTGAAGCTGGGCATCATTCCCATCGTCAACGAAAACGACACGGTGGCCATTGACGAGCTCAAGTTCGGCGACAACGACACCCTTTCCGCGCTGGTGGCCAGCCTAATTGAGGCAGACTGGCTATTTATCTTGACCGACGTAGACCGCCTCTACTCGGCCGACCCCCGCTACCACCCCGACGCCAAACCCATCCACCTGGTGGACGCCATTGACGACCTCACGAACCAGGTCAGCGTCGGCGATCGCGGCTCTGACTGGGGCACCGGCGGCATGGTTACCAAGATTTCTGCGGCCCGCATTGCAACTGAAGCCGGCGTGCGGGTGGTGATCACCGAGGGGCGATCGCCCCAAAACCTGCCTCGCATCTTAGCGGGCGAGACCTTAGGCACCCAGTTCGCCCCCCGCCCCCGCAGCGCCAGCGCCCGCAAGCGCTGGATCGCCCACGGCCTGGTGGCGGCAGGTAAGCTTTATTTAGATAAGGGGGCGATCGCAGCGGTGTGCGAGCGGGGCAAGTCGCTGCTGGCGGCGGGCATTACCGAAGTGGAGGGAGAGTTTCAGAAGCAGGACGCGGTGAAACTGTGCGACCCCGCTGGGCAGGAGGTGGGGCGGGGCATCGTCAACTACGGCAGCGGCGACCTGCAGCGCATCATCGGGCGTCAGTCCCAAGATATTTCCCAAATTCTGGGCTATCAAGGGGAAGATACGGTGGTGCACCGCGACAATTTAACGGTTATGGGCGGGTAGGCCGGTGACCGTGTTAATCTCGACCGTGGTAGTCTCGACCGTAGTGAAATCTCAACCGTATCAATAGCGATATTGCCGATGCACCTCGCCCTCATCATATTTTTAGCCGCTGTCGTACTCTGGGTCTGTGGTACCTTACCCTGGATAGTGGCCAACGGGTTCCTGTGCAACTTGGCCTCCTCAAGCGCTTGCCCTGACCCCACTACAGTGCAGAGCTACATTCGTCAGATGCTCGCCCTCGACCTGATTTTAATCATCATGGCGGGATTTGCGATCGCCCAGCTTCGCCAGGGCCCGCCCCGTCAGCGAGTATCTGGTCCGCGGGTGCCCCGTCAGCGAATGCCCCGTCAGCAGTCGTCTTTACGCCGCCGCTTCAGACGCCGCCGCTAGCCACCGGGCTACGTAGCACCAAACGCGATCGCCCCTACGGCCTATCACCGTTCGGCGTAGGCGGTTTTCCGATGGGCACAAGGGGAGATCTTACGATCCCCGGCGCTAGAAATTCTATTAACCTATTAATAAGGCCTAGACATTGTGCGGCACTGCGAGCTGGCGGCACGAGACGTGAGCGCTAGGTCTAGTTTTTTTGAGGTCATGAGGTAGCCGATGGGCAACAGCATTCGAGTCGGAAATCTATTTGGAATTCCGTTTTTTATTAATCCCTCCTGGTTCATCGTATTTGGGCTAGTGACGCTGTTCTACAGCAGCGACTTATCGGCCATGTATCAGATCGGGGGCGTGGTGCCCCTGCTGCTGGGCATGGTGACGGCGCTGCTGATGTTTGGCTCGGTGCTGCTCCATGAGCTAGGCCACAGCGCGGCCGCCATTCGCCAGGGGATTGAGGTCAAATCTATTACCCTATTCATCTTCGGCGGCATTGCCAGCCTGGGTGAAGAGTCGAAGACGCCCGGCGGCGCTTTCTGGGTGGCAATTTCTGGGCCGATGGTCAGCTTTGTGCTGTTCGCCCTATTTGCTAGCGTCGGCCTGCTGACGCCGATTTCGGGCCCGCTGGCGGCGATTATCAGCCTGCTGGCCTACATTAATCTGGTGCTGGGCATCTTCAACCTGATTCCGGGGCTGCCCCTCGACGGCGGCAACGTGCTCAAGTCCATCGTCTGGAAGATTACCGGCAAGCCCTACAAGGGCGTGGCCTTTGCCAGCCGAATGGGTCAGGTTATTGGCTGGCTGGGAATTGCCCTGGGCCTCAACTCGGTTCTCGGCCTTTCGGAGCAGTTTGGCGTTTCGCTAATCGGCAGCCCCTGGACGATTTTGATCGGCTGGTTTCTGCTGCAGAACGCGGGGCGATCGGCCCAGTCGGCGGCGGTGCAGGAGCAGCTGAGCGATTTGACGGCGGCAGACGCCATCTATGAGCCCAGCCCCGTGGTCAATGCGGACCTGTCGCTGCGGGAGTTTGCCAATAGCTATATTATCGGCAGCACGACAAACTGGAAAAAGTACCTGGTTGTCGATGGCGATCGCCACCTGCTGGGGGAAGTTGAGGTGGAGGCGATTAAGACGGTGCCGACCATGAACTGGTGGGACGTGCCGGTGCGGGAGCTGATGCACCCGGTGGAGCTGCCCAAGGTTCAGGCCAGCGAGCTGCTGATTGACGTGCTGCCCAAGCTGGCGGACGAGACGGTCCACACCATTGTGGTGACCACCGAGCGGGACGAAGTCCTAGGCATTTTGGAGCGGGAGTCGGTGTTTGATCGGCTCAAGTCGGAGGATGACGAGGGCAGTAGCGGCACCATCCGGCTGGAAGAGGCGATTCGATAAAGGCGGACTCAGCGCTGAACTGGGAACTCTAGTACAGCATTCGTAAACTCCTCGGGCGCGTCCTGCTGTATGCAGCGGGACGCGTTTTCTATGGGCTGAACCAAGGCTGCGCCGGTTTTGCAGTGGGTCATGGGTTGGCATTTTGGGCGGTGGGTGTTGATGGCGTTTTGGTGGTGAATCGCGTCCTTTAGCGGGGAGCGATCGCCCCAGGCGAGAGCCCAAGCAGGTTTTCAGGGCGCAAGGCCGTGCGCCCTGAGCAAGGATTACAGCGACCGGATGCGCATTAGGTAGGCCAAGGCCTGCCCTTCTCGTTGGCTAAGCCTGACGCCGTCGGGGCCGATGGCCACAGGTCCGGTCCACAGGCTTTGCTCCACCGCATATCGGTTGATGTGCATTAGATGGATGGTCTCGCGGATGGCGGGCGGCGAGCCGATGATAATGTGGCGCACCACTTCGCCGCCGGGGGCGGGCGGGGCTATGTCTAGGCGAAGCAGTGCCGCCTCGGGGCCGAGGGGCTGCTCGGGGTATAAAAATGTCATCTTTGGGTTCCTTTTTTTGTGGAATGGGTAAGAAACCCAAGATTTGGCCATCCCTGGACGTGACGTGTTTCGGGATGGCGCGGGATAATGCCCGTAGCCTCCGAGACAGGTACCTCTGTCGAGGGGGTTAGACGGCGATCGCCATTTCCGGTGACGATCGTCGTCGCTGACCAAATGCTTGGGAGCCAAGCTGCGGGATGCAGCTCTCAAGATGAAACATTAGCGCATGTAGTACAAAGAATCAAGACTGAATTTTGGCTGCTGGTATGCTGGGGGGGCTGCAGCAGGTTTTGGGCTGGCCGCGATGATTCAAACCGCAAAGCTTTCGATTGATGAATATCACCAAATTGTGGCGTGGGGCGCAAGCGGGAGATCTATGCGGCGGCAGGAATCGGGGATTATTGAGTGGTGAATTTACGCGATCGCAGGCTGTGCCTATTTGGAGATCTCTGCGAGGGCGCGTATCAGCAGCAGCGGGAGCCGGCAAGGAGAGCGGTATGCGTCCCGGCGTTTGCTGAGGTTGAGCTTAGCGTGGAGCGTTTGCTGATGGGGACATTGTAGGGCGCACTTTTGGGCTTCTTAAAAGGGCGTATTGTAGCGTTCATGAAGTGAGGGCGTAGCCTTTATCGCTCAAGATATCTCCTCAATAGTTCCACTGATTTAGCACGATGAATTGATTGGTCAAGTCTAGACCTGAAGCTTCAAGGTTAGCGATCGCTTTTACAATGGCCTGGTAGTTCATGTTCTTGCTCAGTTCACTATATTGGTAGACGGCAAGAATACCGGCGTGAGCAGGGTTTTCTTTGCTGAGGCTATAGAAGTCGCCGCAGTTTCGGGTGAGCAGTATGCGGCTGTAGCGGCTAGCGTACTCTAGCACTTTGTTATCTGGAGCACCGGATAGCCCAGCGTCGTTGACAGTGAGGACATCGTGCCCTGCTGTACGAAGCAGGTTAACCAAATACTTGGCTTGAGAGTCTTCGTCAAGTAGCAGAGTTAGGCTCAAGAAGCACCCCATTTTGCTGTAGTCGATAGCGCTCTTCTTCGGCCTCAAGTTTTATCAGGCCTTGATGGGTCTCGCAATATTGAATAGCTTCATGGACTGCTGCCAGCGGCAGATTCCAATTCTCAGCGGCTTGCTCTGTAGACATATCGTTAGCGATCGTGTCTTGCCACAGCGTTGAGGCAAGGAGCTTACGGCCTTTAATGTAGAGCTGCTGACGCCATGGATGGGGGCGTGATATCAGGAACTGCCAAGAGACGCTAGCTGGCTGTGTAGGTAGCGTTGAGACTTCCGTAGATTCTATCTCGGCGGCTAGTACCTGAATCAGCTCTAGCTTTTCTGATGTGGAAAGCTGCTGAATGGCAGGGATTATTTCGGTTAATGTCATGAATTTATCTCCTGATGCATTGTACTAATCTCACTGTTTTTGACGCGCTTCATCTACGATTTTTTGGGCTTCTTCAAGGGGAATTCCATAGCGATCGCTTAAGGCTTGGGGGAGGCGATCGCAGTCGCGGTTGGGGTCGATGTCTGTAATGCGAAATGGCAGAGCAATATTACAGAGCAGTGGGCCATCATTACCCGTAAGTTGCTCGCTTGTAAAGCCTTTGCAATGTCTCAAATCTGTAGAGAGCAAGATAGCGCCGCTGAGGTCGGCGTAGCTGAGGTCGGCGGCGCTGAGGTTGGCGCTGCTGAGGTCGACGTGGCTGAGGTCGGCGTAGCTGAGGTTGGCGCTGCGGAGGATGGCGCTGCTGAGGTCGACGTG
>JBHJHD010000092.1:0-18922 GCA_050331115.1 Elainellaceae cyanobacterium | reverse complement strand
TTTTTTCTCTAGTCTTTTCGACTTTTTCTTCATATCCGTTTGTTGTTGTGTGGGGTGGTGGGGGCGCGCGCCCCCCCCCCACTACCCAAATCTGTACCTCACGCGATTGGGAATCGCTATATCGGAGTATCCATAGGACTAACAGAATTAACGGGCGTATTAGCGCCGATCGCGATCGCCGTGACGCTACGCCTCAGTTCAGGCCCTATTCGATATACTTCAAGCAGTATCGCGCAGCGTACCTCAGCCAAGACAACGTCCTACTTTACACCACCTATGGGTTACTCCATCGACGTCACAGCTCAGACTTTCGAAGATGCCGTCATCCAGGCGTCGCATCAGCAGCCCATTTTGGTCGACTTCTTCGCGCAGTGGTGCGGACCTTGCCAACTGCTGAAGCCAACCCTAGAGAAGCTGGCCCACGAGTACGACGTCGGGCTTGCCAAGGTTGACATCGACCACAGCCCAGAGCTGGCCAATGCCTACGGGGTGGAGGGGGTTCCCGATGTGCGCATTGCCGTAGGGGGGCAGCTACAGCCCGGATTTGTGGGCGTCATTGCCGAGCCTCAGATGCGATCGCTTTTAGCGAGCCTGGGGGCCACGTCGGCGGTCGAGCGGGACCTGCAGACGGTGACGGCGGCGATCGCAGCGGGGGAGACCGACCGCGCGGCGGCCCACCTCGATGAGCTGTCGGAAAAGCGGGCTGGCGACGAACGCGTAGTGGTCCTAGCGGTACCGTTTTGGATTGAGCAGGGGCAAGTGAGCCGCGCCCAGACCGTCTTCGAGGCGGCTATGGCAGTGGTGCCCAACCCCAACAGCGCTGAGATGCGATCGCTGCGGGGTCAGCTTTACCTCGCGCAGCTTTGCCAGCAGCCCGCCAGCAAAGACACCGACAAGGCGAGCAGCGCACCCAGGCTACGACAGCTGGCCTGCAGCGCGGGGGATAATCCCGAAGCGTCTCTGGCGGGGCTCCTGACTCTGCTAGAGCAAGACCGACGCCATCAGGACGCCGCCCGAAAAGCGATGATCGCCATTTTCGACTGCCTCGACGACGACCACAACCTGACGAAGGCGTATCGCAAGAAGATGATGATGGCGCTCTTCTAGGTTAATACGCGCCTACTTCACCCCCTCTAAGTGTGAACTGCGATCGCCTCCTCTGGCGAAGCTGCCTCGGCATGGGGCTGGGGATGCACAATCAGAACGGAGCAGGGGGCATGGTGATTGACGTACTGGCTGACGCTGCCCAGCAGGATCTCCTGAATGCTAGAGCGTCCCCGACTGCCCATCAGAATTAGATCGGCGCTCCAAGACTTGGCCTGACGGCAGATTGAAGGACCGGCATTACCTTTCACCAGCGCGACGGAGGCCGCTAGACCCCGAGCAATGGCGGCATCGGCCCGGGCGCGCAGACGCCGAAGCTGCTGCTGCTCGTAGTCCCGCTGCTGCTGCCAATACTGCTCCATGGCTTCCCGGTAGACGTCGGGGGAGTACTCCATTCCAACGCTGCTAGGCAAATAGGGAGAGTCGGCTTCGTGGAAGTCTAGAACGTGGAGCAGCAGCAGCTCTGCATCGAGGCCTTGAGCAAGCTCGAGGCCTTTGTCGTAGACTTCGTCGTCCCGTTCTGAATGGTCGAGCGCCACTAAAATGCGGTGAAACATAGCTGTTTCCTCCAATCACAATAGGCCGGTGGCCTGTGCCAGATTTGTTGCGCAGCCTCGGCCTTCATTTCTGCAGATTAGAGCAAAAATCTGAGAATCTTATGACGATCGCCTACTGCATTGGCTCTGTCGCTTGGGTCCCGCCCCTCGGAGCGGGCTAATAAAGCTCGTAGCGCAGTAGACGACAGTCAATGCCACCGTTAAATATCGGAATGCGCCGCGATGGCCTCAGCCCAATCTGCTTAGCCAGAGTCATGTTGCCGCATAGCACATAGGCAGTCCAACCCCGGCAGCGCTGCTTGAGTACGTCCCCGAGCTGTTTGTAAAATGGCCCGAGCTCGTCGGCTTCCCCAATGCGTTCCCCATAGGGGGGGTTACAGATAATCACGCCGTGATCAGCAGGGGGCACCAGCTCGGAAAGGGCCTGCTGACGTAGGCTAACCTGGTCCGCCACCCCCGATAGCGCCGCATTGTCCTGGGCCTGCTGAATCACGGTGCCGTCGCGATCGCTGCCCACGACGGGGGCGTCTAAGGTCTCGCGCTGCCGCTGCTGCGCGTCCTGCTGGAGCTGCTGCCACAGGGCCGCGTCAAAGTCGGGCCAGCGCTGAAACGCAAAGTCTCGCTCTAGTCCTGGCGCAATCTGCAGGGCTTGACGGGCCGCCTCGATGGGCAGCGTACCTGAGCCGCACAGGGGGTCGAGAAACGGCTGATCTGGGGTCCAGCGGGCGAGCTGCAGCAGGGCGGCGGCTAGGGTCTCCTTGAGGGGGGCCTGCCCCATGGCGGGTCGGTAGCCGCGCCGGTGCAGGCTCTCGCCAGTGCTGTCGAGGCTGATGGTGGCGCGATCGCCGCTGATGTGTACATTGATGCGCAGGTCGGGGTCTTCGGTGTCGACGCTAGAGCGCTGGCCTAACCGCTGCCGCTGCTGATCGACGATGGCGTTTTTCACCTGCAGCGCCGTGAAGTGGGAATGGTTGAGCTGGCGGTTTTTGCCGGTGGCCCGCACGGAAAAGGTCTGCTCTGGCCTTAGGTATTGGGCCCAGTCGATGGTCTGAACGGCCCCGTAGAGCTGCTGGGCGTCTCGGCTGCCCTGCTGCGCAAGCTGCACCAGCACCCGAAAGGGAATCCGCCCCCATAGGTTAACCCGGTAGAGCAGGGCGCGATCGCCCTCAAAGGCGACCCCCGCAAACCCCGGCTCGACGGCCTCGGCCCCAAGCTGCTGCAGCTCTTGGACGACTAGCGGCTCTAGTCCTCGGGCAGTGGTCGCGAAGTAGCGGTAGGTTAGGGTCATCGCCTGAAAAAATCGTGATGCTGAAAATCGTGGATGCTTTGGGCTACGACTCTAGCATTAAAGAACGCGCGGCTTGCGTTAAATTAAAGCCACGATGCCCAACCTATCCCCAATCGAGACCTCGCACCGACCCATGCCGACGCCTACCCCAGCCCCTAGCTCCCTCATCCCGCCGTCGCCGCCGGGGTTTCGCTCAGGCTTTGTGGGTATTGTCGGTCGCCCCAACGTAGGCAAATCGACCCTAATGAACCGGCTCGTCGGGCAAAAGATCGCTATCACTTCCCCCGTTGCCCAGACCACCCGCAACCGGCTGCAGGGTATCTTGACCCTGCCGGAGGCGCAGATTATCTTCGTGGACACCCCCGGCATCCACAAGCCTCACCACCAGCTGGGCAAGGTGCTGGTGCAAAACGCCCGCACGGCCATCAATGCGGTCGATGTGGTGGTGCTCACGGTGGATGGGTCGGTCCCCGCCGGGCGAGGCGATCGCTTCATTGTGGACCTGTTGGCCCAAAGCTCGCAGCAGGTGCTCCTTGGGGTCAACAAGCTTGACCAGCGCCGCGAGGCGGATACGACGACTCAGGAAAGCTATGGGGCGATCGCCCGCGAGCACGGCTGGCCCTTGGTGGAATTTTCGGCCCTGACGGGCAGCCAAGTCGACACCCTGCTAAACCAGCTCGTCGGGCATCTTGACCCTGGCCCCTACTACTACCCGCCCGATCTGGTTACCGACCAGCCCGAGCGGTTCATCATGGGGGAGCTAATTCGCGAGCAAATCCTGCTGCAGACTCGGGAAGAGATTCCTCACTCGGTGGCTATTTCCATCGATCGGGTGGATGAAGAGCCCGCCATCACCCGAATTTTGGCGACTATACACGTCGAGCGGGTATCGCAAAAAGGCATTTTGATTGGCAAGGGCGGCAGCAAGGCCAAGGAAATCGGCACCGCTGCCCGCGAGCAGATTCAAAAGCTGGTGATGGGGAAGGTCTACTTAGAGCTGTTTGTGAGGGTGCAGGCCCGGTGGCGGCAGTCGCGCAGCCAGCTGGCGGAGTTTGGCTATCGGGCCGAAGAGTGAAGCCGCTGGGGCAAAACTGCTGGGGCAAAGTCCTTGGGGCAAAGCCGCTGAGATCAATGGGCCGGGATTAAGAGGCCTGAGATCAAGTGGCCGCTGCGATCGCCATCGCTACAATGTAAATAATTGTCCGCCGTTGGGTGGTCAGTGACGCCAACGCTTGCCGGAAACCCCCAATGGCTCCCGAATCCCTCAGTCCAGAACCCGCCCCCGAAGGCGCTACCCCATCTCTCAGCGATCGCTACACCGCCTTTATCGATCTGATTATCGACAACACCCTCAAAGGCAAGGTGCGCTCTAAAGAATACGTCTATAACCAGCTGCTCAAAAAGCTGAAGCTGGGGGCCGGCGAAATCTTTGAGCGCTGCCTGCTGACGCGACGCCAGACCGTCGATGAGCAGCTCGACGCCCAGCGAGACGAGCTAAAGCGGGCCAAAATTGAGCGACAGAGCAAGGCGCTGCGCACCCTCGAAGACGCCTGGAGCAAGTACCAAGAGACCCAGCAGAGCAAAACCGCCAGCAGCGATGCGGTGAGCCAGCTGACACAGGCCCCCGAGGGCGATCGCCTCGCGGTACTAGCCCAAATTTTGGACCCCAACCAAACCTATGTCTTCAATCATCACCACATTGAGCTATTGGCCCAATCGCTAGCTCAGGTTCAGGTCAGCGATAGTAATCTCGCCCTAGTGGACGAGCTGCACCGCATCGCGGCGGGCCTAAAGCAGGGGCTTGCCACCTACACCGCTCTGCAGCCCCATCTGCTGGGCTGGCTCTACGAAAACCCCCGCGCCGTAGGCTTCACGGAGTCGAACGTGAGCACCAATAACCCTTGGAATTACTGGGCCCGGCACGTGCAGCGGCCCTTACCCAAAATGCTTTTTGAGGCCCAAACCCGCAACCAGTCGGCCCGAGAAATTGCCCAGCACGCCGCTGACCTAGAGGCTTGGGTGGCGCTGATGGTCCTCCTGCGGGGCATGCAGAGTGGTTTGGTGGAGTGGTTTGACAAGCAGCCCTACAGCGCTCAGGTGGGCCGTAACCTATCCGCGTCTACCTTTCTCGCCTTTGCTATCATCTGGTGCGAGCTGAGCGAGGGCTTTCGCGCCGCCCAGGCAAACGCTAGACTTTCGAGCGCCTGCTTCCAGGTGGCGCTGCAAATTCTGCGCACCTTTGCCCAACGGGACAACTTTCCCCTCTACGGCGGCGTGTTTGTCTCCTTCTCGGGGGAGAGCTTCCGCAGCACTATCGCCTATCTAGACCAGCCCCTAAAAGCAATCGAAAAGACCCAGGAAAAGGCCAGGATTTTGACAATTCTAGGCTACTCCCAGCAGTGGGCCGGTAACCACCCGCAGGCCAAGCAGCTTTACGAAGAGGCGCTAGATTTGGCCCGCCAGGCCAAGGACCAGCCCTGCGAGATCGCCAACCTCAATCACCTGAGCCGCTTAAGCCTCGGGCAGCGAAACTTTACTGAGGCCGTTAATGCCGGGCAGCGATCGCTGCTGTTGGCCCGTCAAACCGGTGACTCTTTAGGCGAAACGAATGCGATCGCTAACCTGGGCTACGCTGAGGTGCGCCAGCTCCAGCAGCAGGAGCACGTGACGATGTTGACCCTGGAGCCCACGGTTCAGCGGCTAGAGCGGGGGCTGTCGCTGGCAGACAAATACAGCGATCTGCTGTCTGGGCTGTTCTGCTGCCTGGGCCTGGGCAACGCCCATTTAATGCTGGAGCAACCGAGCGCGGCAAAGCCCTATTTAGAGCGCAGCGTCACCGCCGCGAATCGGGTGGGTAGCCTAGAGCTGCAGGGGCTCAGCTACGCTGCCCTGGGCGAAGTTTTCTATCAGCTCAATCAGCTTTCTGAAGCCGTTGTCCCCGCTTGCTTGGGGCTATATTTGCTGGAGCAAAAGGCGGTAGAGAATCAGCAGGCCGCTAACCTGGTTTCTATTTTGAAAGGTCGGCTAGACGAGCGATTCAAACAGATACTGCAGCAGCAGCGATCGCAAATTGCCTCTCGCATTGGCGTAGAGGGCTACGACCATCTGCTAAGCCTATAGCACTAGAACAGAGTTTATGAATAATGCTCTTCGCCTAGAAGCGCCATTCATAAGCTTTTATTCTAGTCATACGATTATGAGGAAAGCATGTGGACTCTAGGCTGTCTAGCGCCATGTTGCTAATGATGAAGTCGAAGGACTTTGGCGCATTGAGTAAAGAGTTACGTCTTGATAAGTTGCTGCCATCAGAAAGCAAATAGGCGTGATAAACTTGCGTCAAAAGCTTTTTAATAATTAAGAGCGTGTCGTAACGATACAGGCAAGCCTTAGCCAGGTATTATTCTGCGTTTCTGCGCGCCTGTAGCATGAGGCACTCTCAAACTGCCCTTTTGAAATAAGAAGGTTTATCAATGCTTACCGCTGTAGTTACTGCCATAGTCATAGGCCGTGCTCAAAAGTCCTCAGCTGGACCGGCTATCGTTTCAAGCGCTGATTTCTGGTGGGAGTTGTGTTGATAAATCTGCACAATTCTCTGCTAGCCAATCGTTTTAGATGGAGAAGTTTGAAGCCTATGCGCCGCGATGCTGCAGCCTTATCGGACTCTAAAAGCCCTGCCCTATGGGAATAAGGCACACCAAAAGCCAATATTAAAATATGCGTAGGTGACCATCCATACTTGACACGAATTCTACGCAATCCTGCTTCTTGATCCGCTGTACAAGTTTGATTCGAGTTGATAAGGCTAGGTTAGTAACCCCACAACCCCTTACTCTCAAGGATTATCATGAATTACGGTCTTGGGGCCAAAAGAAAATCCCCAACCTTCAATACTTTGGAGGCGTCCCATGCCATATTGCGGCTGATGCGCTTAGTTGACCCCGCAATTTCTCTGCCGGAGTGCCTCCCCCCCGAAATCGCCCTCAAAAGCTATTCCCTTGGTGACGTGGTCTGTCGCTCCACCGGTTCTGATTTGCCTCTATATTTCATTGTTGAGGGGCAGGTGCGGCTGCTGTGTCGCAACGCGTCCAAGCAGCGTGACGTGACGGCGCAGCTGCTTCAGGTCGACGATACCTTTGGGGCCGATGACGCATTGATCCCAGCGTCACTGCCGTATCAGGCGATCGCGGCCAGTGACGTCACCCTGCTCGTCATCGGCAGACCAGCATTGACTGCCCTGCTGAGCCAGCGTCCGGCGCTACGGGACTACCTACAAACCCAGGCTCAGCGCCGCGAGTGGCTGATCTTTTTCAAAAGCTTGACGGCGCTGTCGAGTCGCCCGAGCTATTACCTTCAGCGGCGGCTTCCTGAAGTGAGCGAGCATCGGCTCGCGGCCAACACCGATCTATCCCGCTATGCCCAGCGCTTGGGGGGCCAGTGGTGGCTTCGGCAGGGCGCTGTACAGCAGCATCCAGATAACGGACAGGCGATCGCCCACCTCAATGTAGGGGAGAGCTGGGGCGCTAGCGGGCAGCCTGGTTACGTCGCCCAGACCGACATCGTCGCCTATCGGCTGCCCGATGACTGCGGGGACCCAGTCGGGACGAGCCCGCCCAAATCAGCGCTGCTAACGCTCGGCCCCGCTTGCTCCCTCCATTCCGCGGCGAGCGTCCCCAGCCAGGGCGAAACCCCCAGCCCTAGCCCGCACCTTGCGCCGTCCGAATCAGCGGCTCAGGACCATCTCCCTGCGGCATCGGTCTTCCCCAAACCGCTCAACCGCAAGCTGCTCGACCTGATGCACCGCTTCCCCTGGGTAGAGCAGCAAAGCTCGTCAGACTGTGGTGCAGCCTGCCTGGCAATGGTCTCGCAGTATTGGGGCAAGCGACTTCCTTTAAATGTTCTGCGGGAGCGGGCCAACGTTGGCCGTGCAGGCGCTTCCCTGCACAGTTTGGCAAAGGCTGCGGAAGGGGTGGGCTATCAGGCTCGTCCCGTGCGCGCTAGCCTAGGGCGAATGGCCGAGCAGGCCAATCCCTGGATTGCGCATTGGCAGGGTAACCACTACATTGTGGTCTACCAAATGACGCGGGATCGGGTGGCGATCGCTGACCCGGCTTTGGGGCGTCAGTCCATTTCCCGAGAACAGTTTTCTGCGCGGTGGACCGGATATGGTCTGCTGCTCGACCCGACCCGGACGCTCTACGAAACTGAGGTCAAGCAGGCGACTTTAGGACGCTACCTCGGGGCGCTGCTGCCGTACCGGGCCCTGATCCTGCAGGTGATCGGCATCTCGCTGCTGATTCAGGTCTTTGGGCTAGTGACGCCGCTGTTTACCCAGCTCATTTTGGACCAAGTGGTGGTGCAAAAGAGCATGGAGACCCTAAACGTCTTTGCGGTGGGGCTGGTTATTTTTGGGCTTTGGTCCATTGCCATGTCGTCAGTACGCCAGTATTTACTGGGCTACTTTTCCAACCGCCTTGACCTAACGCTGATTAGCGGATTTATTCGCCACACCGTGTCGCTACCGCTGCGGTTTTTCGAGTCCCGGCGCGTGGGCGACATCATCACCCGCGTCCAGGAGAATCAAAAGATTCAGCGGTTCCTCATTGGTCAAGTCGTTTTGGCGTGGCTCAATTTTGTCACCGGGTTTGTGTACCTGGGGCTAATGCTCTACTACAACTGGCGGCTGACGCTGCTGGTGCTGGGGTTGATCCCACCAATTGCAGTGCTCACTCTGGGCTCAACGCCTTTTCTGCGGCGAATTTCACGGCGAATTTTTAGAGAGGCCGCCGACCAAAATTCGGCGCTCGTGGAAATGATGTCGGGTATTCACACGGTTAAATCTGCTGCCGCTGAACGGGAGCTGCGCTGGCAGTGGGAGGAGCACCTGACGCGGCAGCTCAATGAGCAGTTTCGGGGGCAGAAGCTGGGCATTGGCCTTCAGGCGGCCAACGGGCTGATCAATACCCTGGGCAGCACGATTTTGCTGTGGTATGGGGCTAGCTTAGTCATCCAGGATCAGCTGACGATTGGGCAGTTTGTGGCCTTCAATATGATGATTGGATACGTCATCAGCCCCGTCATCGCGCTGGCAAACCTGTGGGACGAGCTTCAGGAAGTGCTGATCTCTGTGGAGCGGCTGAACGACGTGTTTGAGACGGCGCCTGAAGAGGCGTCTAGTTTAGTGACGATGACGATGCCGCCAATTCGAGGCGACGTCTCGTTCGAGGACGTCACGTTTCGCTACGGCAGCGACGTGGAGCGCAACACGCTTCAAAACATCTCCTTTGATATTCAGGCGGGCCAGACCATTGCCGTTGTGGGACGGAGCGGGTCGGGTAAGAGCACGTTGATTAAGCTGCTGGAGGGGCTTTATCATCCCGATCAAGGGCGAATTTCGATCGATGGCCACGACATCCGCCACGTCTCCCCCCCCTCGCTGCGATCGCAGCTTGGCGTCGTGCCCCAGGAATGCTTCCTCTTTTCGGGCACAATTTTGGAGAACATCATGCTTCATCGCCCGGAGTTTTCCCTAGAAGACGCTGTTGAAGCAGCCAAAATGGCGGAAGCCCACGGGTTCATTCAGGCGCTGCCGCTAGGCTATAGCACTCAAGTTGGCGAGCGAGGGGCATCTCTGTCAGGTGGGCAGCGCCAGCGTGTGGCGATCGCCCGCGCCCTGCTTAGCCAGCCGCGCATCCTGATTTTAGACGAGGCCACCAGCTCCCTAGACACCGAATCCGAACGGCGATTTCAGAAGAACCTGGCGCACATCAGTCGCGATCGGACCACGTTTATCATTGCCCACCGGCTCTCAACGGTGCGCCACGCCGACCAAATCCTGGTTTTAGATAGCGGAATCTTGGTTGAATCGGGCAGCCACGAGGCTCTGATGGGCCAGCGCGGGCTCTACCACCATCTGGTGCAGCAGCAGCTCCATCTCTAATCCATTAGTAGCGACTACCGGCACGCGCAGCGCGATCGCCTCTCATCCGCTCTTCGTACGTTGCGACCTTAGACAATGTTGCGCTTAGATAAATGGCCATGAACATAAATTACGAAAATGCCATTTTGGCAGACTGTCGTTTCGGCCTCTATCTATCATTCTTTCCATAGATGACCAGTCTTGAGCGTCGGCCAATCAGCGTGTCGCTGATGTCCGGTAGCTACATTCTCTAATGCTTTGGGCCGAGCATCTTAAGGACTCTTCTAAACAAAACTCCCGATCAGAAATGCTGTTGAGCCCTCCTGCAACACGGGGCAAATAGCCAGATCGCACCTTAAGCAATCGAAGCTAACTATTAAATGGACATGGCCATGACTCTATCTCCACCTACGCATTCTGAAATAGCCACACCAAACCGCACTGTCCAACAATCATCGCAGCCTCCGCCATTATCGGCTGTCAAATCTATTACCAAATCTTCACTGCCGCTCTGGAGCGATGCCCTACAGTCTACGCTAGACCAGCCACCAGCTGCCTTGGCCAGGCGATTCTTGATGGGCGGCATTCTGTTTAGCTGCGCTGTTGGCGGCTGGACCTGGTTTGGTAGTATTCAGCACGTCAGCCACGCCCAGGGTGAGCTGGTACCGCTGGGTAAAGCCTATAAAGTGCAGCCTATGGCTGAGGGGGAAGTAGCCCGAATCTTAGTCGAGGAGGGGGATATGGTCGAGGAGGGACAGCTCATCGCCGCTCTAGATACCCAGCTGCAGTATACCGAAGTAGAGCGGCTGCAGCAGAGTATCGCGTCTCACCGGGCTCAGCTTCTACAGATAGGGGCGCTCGCCGAGCGCACCCAATTTGAGGCAGAGGTTCGCCTTGCGATCGCCGCGGCAGACCTGAATGCGCATCAGGTAGCCCTTCTAGAAACAAAAGCGGACACCGATACGGCCCGGCAGATGCTAGCGCATCTCGACACAGAAATCGATGCCCACGTGGCCCGCCTCGACCGACTCCAGCCGCTGGTCGACGTTGGGGCGATCGCGGCAGATCAGCTTTTCCAGGTAGAGCAGTCTATCCGGGAGGGAGAGCAAACGATTACCCAGACTAAAGGCACTTTGGAGAAGAGTTTGGCTGAGGGCGATCGCTTAAGCGCTCAGCTCGAAAAACAGCGGGCGGAAGGGCAGCGCAGTCAGGTTGAGCTGCAGCAGCGGCTGCACGAGCTAGAGCGGGAGGCCGCCAACACAAGGGCCAGCATTATGGAGACCGAGGCTTTGCTCTCGGCGGCCCAAACGAAGCTGGACCAGATGTTCATCTACGCCCCCTGTGATGGCCTACTGCTCTCTCTAGACGTTGAGAACCCTGGCGAGATGGTGCAGCCCGGGCAAACCGTAGCTGAAATCGCCCCCCACGATACGCCGCTGGTGCTCTCGGCCGCCCTACCGAGCCGAGAGGCGGGCCTGATTACCGAAGGGATGGCGGTCAACGTCAAATTTGATGCTTTCCCTTACCAAGACTACGGCGTCGTTTCGGGGACCGTCGTGTCGATTGCCCCTGACACCGAAGCGAATGAGCAGCTTGGCGCAGTCTACGACGTCGATGTTTCGCTAGACCAGGATTACGTGATTCACGACAATCAAGAGGTTGAATTGCGGCCTGGGCAAACGGCCAGTGCGGAGATCATTGTTCGGCGGCAGCGCATCTTGGATCTGCTGCTCGATCCGATTCGCCAGCTCCAGGAAGGCGGCATTAGTCTCTAGCGCCTGTGGGTCCCAGATATCGACTCTAAATGTTGATCCTGAGTAATGTCTGAACGTGATTTTTAAATGCGAATTAAAACATAGGAGATATTAGGTAATGAACTCGAACTACAGCGCTGACCCAACTAAAGCAATGACTTCTGAACAGTTTTCTCAAGTTGTTGAAGCGATTCTCGATGGAAAATACTCTTGGGCCTGCGTACTGATTTTGCGATTCGCTGGATACAATCCGCTGCACTATATTCCTTATCGTACCTACAATCGACTGGTGAAAGACAATTGTTCAAAGTCATCAGCCCGAGTGGCTCAAAAGAAGCGATCGCCATCCCGAGACGCTTCTCACGCGATTCGGGATTTGAGCTATGTCGAGGCGATAAACGAAAAATCTCCCCATGTGGTGGGTGGGGTATGCGGCTATGCCTACTGGTGGCCACATTGCGGGGAGGCGCTATAAGCGGTTTAGACTGATGCGATCGCTTTAGGTATCAATCTGAGCAAGCGAATTACCCGCGACCCAAACAGAGTAGTCTAAATACGTGTTGAAGCTGCAGTCCACTAATTGAATTGGGCTGCTCTTTTTCTTTGCTTATAGCTGGCCTATTTACAGCCGATCTATAGAATAAACCACAATAGATAAACTGGCCTCTAGGATAGGTCCTAGGGCCAGCTTAAACCGATTCAAAGCGCTGTACTAAGGTCTTATTGTCTGACCTAGCTGGCTAGTATGTAGCGGAAACGGAGCCGCTATAGGACTCGGAGCTATAGGGCGTCGCGTCGGTGAAGGTGATGGTTTCGGTGAAGGTGTCGTAGCCAGAAGCATCCGCACCCGCTTCAGCCGTTGCTAGGTTGCCGTAGACATTCACAAAGCCATAAACAGCCTTGTCGTAGGTCTCATAAACGTTGACGTAGATGTCAACGTCCTTCTTAATCCTGATGGAGCCGTTGATATCGTAGCCGCCACGACCGCGACCACCGCGACCACCTAGAACTTCTTCGTTAGAAACTTCAAGATAGCTCAGATTGGAAATAATCATTTTTCGTTCTCCGGTTTTGTGTCTTGAATAGATTTGTTAGCTGTCTCGCCAACAATTTAATAATAGCTAGATCAGCGCTAAAGAGGTTGCCAAAATGGCAGAATAATCAAAAAAATAGAGCTCAAAAAAATTATGGATGACGTTTGCGAGTGATTTAGTATCGCTATATTAGTGAGTATTTAGATTCACTTTGCACAAAAAAGCCTACTGGTGAAGGTTGACGCTTCACCAGTAGGCTTTGGAGGGGGCACAAACCCTATGCCGGGAACATGTCAGGTTTGCAGATAACGCACAAAGGCCCTCATCCCCCAACCCCTGCTCCCAAAGTTGGGAGCAGGGGAGCAAGAGATTGAAGTCCCTCTCTCAAAGTTGGGAGAGGGATTTAGGGTGAGGGCTCAAAGGTGACATGCTCCCGCTGATTTCTTTCGAGCCCTGCGCTCAGGGTCTAAGCAATCGGCTGAAGCGATCGCACCGCTCGTTTTAGATTGGATCAATCCTCAAACCGTAGTGGATGTGGGCTGCGGCGACGGCACCTGGCTTTCTATTTTTGAGGCCAACGGCATCGAGAACTTTCTGGGCATTGACGGCAGCTACGTAGACCTAGAGCTGCTCCAAATTCCACAAAACTGCTTCATGGCCTACGACCTCAGCCAGCCCCTCCCCAGCGATCGCACCTTCGACCTAGCGGTGTCTCTAGAAGTGGCCGAACATCTACCGGCGGCGAGCGCCCCAGGCTTTGTCAACTCACTGACGCAGCTTAGTCCCATAGTGCTGCGAGGCGACAGCTCTTAAGGCTTCGCCTTTATCGCCTACACATTCGGTAATGAGAGCAACCCCTATTCCTAATCCAGCACTATCATAGTCATTGTGATCGTCGGCGAGGGTCTCGCCGCTCTTCTACACCGTATGGCCTTCACCCGTCCGCTTAGCGATGAAAAGGCGTCGGCTGCTGATCCGACCGGGCTGCGTCAGAGCGCAGTGCAAAATGCCACAAATAGTGGCGCTCTCAGCACAACATTGCGAATGGAACTCGTTAGACAAGGATCAAACTCATGAACCTGATGAACAACACGCCGTCCGACCAACCGGCACAGTGTCCCTTCCGGGGGACCCGTATTGGCGGTGCTCTCGGCTCCAAGCCGCAGGGCGATGACTGGTGGCCAAATCGGCTTCAGGTCGAGCTGCTTCACCAGGACTCGCCCCTGGCCAACCCGCTGGGAGAAGACTTCGACTACGCCGAAGCGTTCGGGAAACTGGACTTCCAGCAGCTGAAGAGCGACATCAAAGCGATGCTGACGGATTCGAAGGAGTGGTGGCCCGCTGACTACGGCAACTACGGACCTCAGATGGTCCGCATGGCGTGGCACTCTGCAGGCACCTACCGGATCGCGGACGGTCGCGGCGGTGCGGGTCGGGGCATGCAGCGCTTTGCCCCAATCAACTCCTGGTGGGACAACGGCAACACCGACAAATCGCGGCGGCTGCTCTGGCCCATTAAGCAGAAGTATGGCGCGGCGCTCAGCTGGGCCGATCTGATGATTCTAGTCGGCAACTGCGCCCTCGAAATCATGGGCTTCAAGACATTCGGTTTTGGCGGTGGCCGCGTCGATGCTTGGGAGACCGATCGCGCCACCTACTGGGGGCCTGAGTTCTGGGGCGGCGAACCCTATGAAGAGACTGGCGGCAAGCAGCTCGAAGGTCATCCCGACCAAATGGTTACCCGCACGATGCGCTGGGTCGGTGAGCCGAGCGATGAATACTACGACATGGAAAATCCGCTGGGGGCGTCGCACCAGTCGCTAATCTACGTCGATCCTGAAGGGCCGAACGGCGACGGCAACCCCATCGCCTCCGCCCGCGACATCCGTGAGACCTTTGCGCGTATGGCGATGGGCGACGAGGAAACCGTAGCCCTGATCGCGGGCGGGCACGCCTTTGGCAAGAGCCACGGTATGGTCGATTCAGACAAGATCGGCCCCGCACCGGAAGCTGCGCCGATTCAGGCCATGGGCTTAGGATGGCACAACCCCGAGGGCACGGGCTTTGCTGAATACACAATGACCAACGGCATCGAAGGGTCCTGGACCCCAGCCCCGACCCAGTGGGACAACAGCTACCTCGAAAATCTCTTTAGGTACGACTGGGAAAAGACCAAGAGCCCGTCGGGCGCCATTCAGTGGCAGCCGATCGACCCCAATGCGCCGAAGACGCCGGACGCCCACCGATCGGGCGTCGAGCACGCGTTGATGATGATGACCTCCGACATTGCGCTGAAGGAAGACCCGGCCTACCGGGAGGTCTGTGAGCGCTTTTTGGATGATTTTGATTACTTCAGCGATGCATTCTCCCGCGCTTGGTACAAGCTAACCCACCGTGACCTCGGTCCAAAGAGCCGCTACCTTGGCCCAGAGGTCGCGGCGGAAGATTTGCCCTGGCAAGACCCTATTCCGGCGCTGGATCACGAGGTGGTCAACGACGCTGATATTGACTCTCTCAAGAATGAGATTCTGTCGAGCGGGCTTTCCGTCTCAGCGCTAGTGTCTGCTGCTTGGGCGTCCGCGTCCAACTACCGCGACTCCGACAAGCGCGGCGGCGCCAACGGGGCGCGCATTCGACTGGAGCCACAAAAGGACTGGCAGGTGAACCGCCCGCAGGAGCTAGGTCAGGTCTTGTCCACCCTGGAGCGCATTCAAAGAAACTTCAACGGCGCTCAGGCGAGCAACAAGAAGGTCTCGATCGCAGACCTGATTGTCTTAGGCGGCTGCGCTGCGGTTGAGAAGGCGGCGAAGGATGCCGGGATTGACGTCAGCGTTCCGTTCACCCCCGGACGGATGGACACGACCCAGGAGCTGACCGACGTGGAAAGCTTCGAGTGGCTGAAGCCGGTCTCGGATGGTTTCCGCAACTACCACAACGATGCGGTGGGCTACCGGGTGCAGCCGGAGCGCATCTTCCTCGATCGCGCCCAGCTCCTGAAATTAACCGCGCCCGAGTGGACGGTTCTCGTCGGTGGACTTCGCGCCCTGGGTCAAAATTGGGACCATTCCGAGCGCGGCGTCTTTACTGACCGCCCCGGCGTCTTGACCAACGACTTCTTCCGCGTCCTGACAAGCATGGACTATGAGTGGAAGCCGGCTGACGATCGCGAAATGCTGTTCAACATCGACGATCGCAAGACGGGCGAAACCAAGTTCACGGCGACCCGCTGCGATTTGATCTTTGGGTCGAACGCGGAGCTACGCCAGATTGTCGAGGTCTATGGCGCTAATGATGGTCATGAGCGGATGGTCAAAGACTTCGCCCGAGCCTGGAACAAGGTAATGATGCTCGATCGCTTTGACGCAGCAGACGAGCGCGCTAAGGTCATGTCGATCTGTTAATTGCGGCTGACGTTCTGCTGCCCGTCGGAACCAATGTGTATGATTAGCGCGATCGCCGGTGGCTTTATTAGGCCGCCGGCGATCGCGTCTTAACGCGACTAGATTTTGAGTGAGCAGCACCCATTAACGCCTATCTTTTGGTGAGGAATGCTTAAGCATTCCTTATAAGTCAATAGATAATATCGCTTATGGCTTAAGCGTTTTCAGATTTTGCTTTTAGATTAGTCGGTTTTGCTTCAGCGACAGCACATTCCTTAATTACTTCGAAGCCTGCATTATCTTAAGCGGCTTCTGCTGAACAAGCTCAGCAAAGTCTTTGGCCTCATCTAGGAGTACTTCGGGCATTGCCAAAAGCTTTGGGTGTTCTGCCTGGGCCCAGCTTAGAGGCATAGGTCAGCAGATAGACATGCTATACGTGTTGAATTCAGGAGACTAGCTAGAGAGCTACTTCAGACATCTTATGAGCTCTCTAGCAAGGCCTGGTATCGCAGCCCGCTAGAGTCGTCGCACTAGCTGGTCACATTCTGCTCCTAGACGCGGTCTAGGAGCGTAAGTTAAACGATAAAATTTGTGGCCTCTCCCTGGGCCGCTTGCCGGCTGCGGGCATCGTAGTATAGGTCTTCTAGGGAAACGCTGTAAATCGCCTCGCTCAATTTTTGATGAAGCCGCTGCCAGAGCTGGCGAGTGACCCAGTCCTCAGCGTGCTCAGACACCTCCGATGAGAGACTTGGCGCTTCGATAGTCTCTCCCATCGCCTCTAGAATTTGACCAACATAAATTTTGTCTGGCGGCCGTTTCAGCTGGTATCCACCCTGTGCCCCTCGTATCGAAACGACTAGTTCCTTGCGCCTAAGTTCAATCAAGAGTTTCTCTAAGTAGGGCGCAGGTATGTTTTGCCGCTGGGCGATCGCATTGACGGATGCTGGTCCATAGCTGGGCTGCAGACTGAGGTCTAGTAGCGCCTTAACGCCGTAGTGTCCTCGAGTTGTTAGCTTCATTGGCGTAATATCAACAGATTACAACGATTTTATCCTGACGTTCTTGTGAAGGCGAATGAGTACAGCGCTAATGCAGCTGCGCCCTTACCGACCTCGGCGATAGACATTTAAGCCTCGATTGCTATAGCGATATTGAGCAAAGTATTAGTGCAAATTGTCTGCTTTTCGAGTAGTATATAATTCAATCAGCAGAGTAGACTTCCAATTATCCTCTATATTTTGATAGGATGTTTTAATGACGCTATCTAAAACACCGCTTGTTTAGTTAGCGTCACGGCGTAGATGTTGCGCCTCTGCTTAGACTGTTGAATGAACAACCTTGTTGAGTAAATACGATAAACGTTAAATGGCTAGAAAAAAACTTGAACCACTTGTAGGTGAGTCCCTGCTGCAAAAAGTTAAGGATCTAGGAGACCTGACCAAAGAAGATAAGGCGAAAGCCTGTGGCTACTTTACTATCACGAAGAGCGGCGTTGAGCGCGTCAACATGATGCGGTTTCTCAATGCACTCATCGACGCCGAGGGCATCGATCTTGACAGTAAGCAAAGTAAAAACGGTCGCGGTGGCCGAAGTGCGAGCTATCGAATCACGGTTCAATCTAACGGCAACTTGCTGATTGGCTCAGCCTACACCAAGCAGATGGAGCTGAATCCCGGCGATGAATTTGAAATTACGCTGGGGCGTAAGCATATCCACCTCAAGCAGGTGGATGAGGAAGATAGCTAGATTGGCATGACGCCGCACCGGCACTGCGTCAACATCTATCCTAGTCTTTAAGTAGGAGGCTAGAATCGTTTGCTTATGGCCTCCTACTTGTTTGCTACAGCTTTTCTAAGGCGTCAGAATCCTGCGTGCAGCGTGGACAACGCTGTAAACAAGTTGATTTGCCACACCAGTTCCACGTGTGGTTGCACATATCGAGATTTCCCCGTAGTTCCCCTTGGTTTTGGCGGAGCCTGCCCGAAGGGCGTAGGGAATGGCGACAGTCGGGGGGGACCGTAATGTGCATCTTCTACGTTCGTTGGGTATTAGATCGATTTGCTATATCGGTCTAATCAAGTCAACCCGAAAGTTAGCTGAACAGGCTGGGTTAGTATACTAGACTTCTCGGCGCTCCAACGCTGAGGCTAATCCGCAGGACTCTACCTAGAAGCTATGGATTCATCTTCCGGCGCGTCGCCCAGCTACATTCCCCCGTCTACGGCCCCCGACAGCGCTCGTCTCCAGCGGGGCCTAGCTGCTCTAGCAAAGCAGGATTATCGCGCTGCGATCGCACTGCTGACTGCTGCACTGGACGAAAATCCATCTGCTGCTGCTGCTCGCCGCGCCCGCGTCGGGCTGGTCAAAGCCCATCAGCGCCTCGGAGAATTCTCCGAGGCGATCGCATATTGTCAACCTCTACTGCAGGTCTCCCACGCGCCCACCCGCGACTGGAGCCGCCGTGCCCTGGTGGCGCTGAAGAAGGCGATCGCCCGTCAGCCTCCCAGTGACGTGAACAGTCGCAGCGTTGACAGCCATGACACGCGCAGTTCAGCGAGCTCGGCGAACGCTCCAGGTCTAGCAGACGACCCAAGCCCGGCAGAGATAGAAACGGGCTTTGTGCCCTTGTCTGGCGCGGATACTGAACCAGCGGATGCTCCGGTGGCGGATAGGGCAAGTCGTCCAGCCGAGGGGCTAGCTAACTCACCCACCAATCAACCTTCATCTACGGTGCCGTCTGTTGCGATCTCAGTTTCTGCAGATGCCCAAGCTGTAGATGCCCAAACTGTAGATGCCCAAACTGTAGATGCCCAAACTGAAGATGCCCAAACTGTAGAAGCCCAAACAGAAGAAGCCCGAACTGCATCAAAACAGGCTGCAGCAAAACCG
>JBHJHD010000091.1:0-9039 GCA_050331115.1 Elainellaceae cyanobacterium | reverse complement strand
GTCTCCCGACAGGCCGTAATAATCACCCGCCCCTCTCCAGTCCCCAGCAGCGCTGTCGCCGTCCGTTCCGGCAAGCTTCGCCCCGTCGCCTCTAGCTCATCCCCCAACGCCTGCGGCGAAATCTCCCCCGAATGGCAAGCATTAAACAGCAAAAACACCCGCTTCGCCCTAATCGCCTGTAGCTTCTCCAGCAGCACCCATTCCTGCACCCCAGTCCCCGCAACCACCTTCCCCTCACTCATCCGAGTATCGTGCGTCGTCAGGTAATACCCATCCTCCCCGTACTCCCCATGCCCGCTGTAAAACAGCAAAAACGTATCTTGCTCCGTCAGCGTCGCCGCCAGCTCATCCAGCAACCCCTCAACCCGCTCCCGCGTCGCCTCCCCCTCAGTGAGCAACGTCACCTGCCCCTCCGGATAGCCGCAATAGCGAGGATTCCGCAGCACGTCCGCCACCTCCATCGCATCTTCGACGGTGATGGGCACGTTCATCTCGGGCTGGTGGGCGTAGGAGCCGACGCCGATGATTAGGGCATGGGCGGTTTCAAAGGGCATGGGCTACCTCATAAACAACCTGGATATTTCACCACTCGAAAAGGCCCCCCAGCCCCCAATACTGGGGGAACCAGAGAAAGACCAAACCTCCTGATGCAAAAGACTTTCAGGAATTCTAATTTCGAATCCCGCTCCCCCAAACGTGGGGGCTGGGGGGCCTTCCAGAACGGAGGCGGCCCCAACAGCTCTACTCTACCTCCCCCGGCTCAGTATACTCACAGAAAATATTCAGCCCCACCTTGAGAATATAGAGCACCACCACCGTCGCAATTCCCGAGCCAATCGGCAGCGTCGTCAGCTCCACCAAAGACACGATCGCCCCCGTCAAAATCGACGCGCTACCTGGATTCTTGTTGTAGTCCAAAATCTTCGAGCGAAAGCCCTCATCGCCACAGATCTCCTGCCTCAGCACCCTCAGCGTCACCTCCCACAGCGACTTATCGCCGGGGCCAAAGGCACCTAAGCTGCCCACTTCCTCGCGCCACAGCTCCTGAAAGCTCGCTTCCAAATCGCCATCGTGCTTTTGTAAGGAAGCAATCGCGGCTTCCATTTCAGCTACCTCCGGTTGTTCAGAGCGGTGGATCACCTGCTGCGCCTGCTGAATTTCTACCGAGGAGAGCCGTGCATCCATAACAGCACCAGTGGTATAAAACTGATTTACTTTAGCTTCACTAATAAATTTTGGCTAGCGATCGCCTTCACTACATCTCGCAATTGCGCTCGGCTACCGCTTAAATCACACCGCCCATCACTCAAGCGATCGCTAATACCACTCAAGCGTTTCTTGCCAACGCTTAAGCATTTGCCAGTTCCACTTGAGCGATCGCGACAAACGCTTATTGATTCATAAGCTTCGCTTAAGCCGTACTAAATAACACATAAGCGTTTATAGGTTTTGCTCAAGCATTTACAGGTTGCGCTTAAGCGTTTCTCCCTACCGCTTAAACCTTATCTAGTTTCGCTTTCCCGCCGCCAGTCACCCCGGCCAAACCGCCAGCGATCGCAGCATCCGGACAGTGTAATCACTTAACTTAGCCAAGCTTCAACGTAGCTTAAAGCACGCTCAAGCGATCGCCACAGGTTAACCTACCCCACAACAATCCCACGCTAAGAGCGACCCACTCAATAGCTGAGATAACTCCATGGCACGACGCAAACGTAGCTCAAAAGCCCTAGAGCGCGCCGAACGGCGAGCAGCCGCCCTAACCTCCATTGACCCCAACCTAGACCTGGGCAATGGCCTGACCCTAGAAGGGTTTTACCAACTGATCCAGCAGGTGCGGCAAAAATCTGCCCAATACAACACTGTGCTCTCCACCGTAGATGCCGCCTACAATGCCCTCCTAGACGGGGAAAAAGTGCTGCAGGATCAGACCGAACAGATGCTGCTCGGCGTCGCCTTCAAATACGGCAAAAACAGCAGCGAATACGAAATGGCCGGTGGAGTGCGCAAAGCCGAGCGCAAGCGCCGCACCACGCAGCAGACCCGGCCCTACAACGAGTCAGCCCCCGAAATGGAGATAACGTAGCGTATTCTATTTAGCCCAGCGCCATAGCGCCTGTTGGCTAGTGGCACTGGGCGCCACAGGTCTTACGACCTAGAGCGGTAAATCGGTCAGCTATCCGTCAAAAGCAGCTTCGTAGAGGTCCGCCAAAAAAACCATCATCTCTAAAGACTGCAGCCTGAACGATTGCTCAAACCCTCGATACTCCGTAAATAGCCACTAATTCTCGGCCTGCTTTACATACTGCTCAACGCGGGGAGCATCCTGAGCAATCAGCAGGTATTCTTGAAACGCCCCAATCGTACGATCGTCAATTCTACAGTGGTCATAGCTGGTCCCTCCCCTCTATGGCATTGGTTCAGTTGCTTAGGACAGTCCGGTTGGCTCAAAGCCTTACGTCGTATAGGCAACTGAACGCACAGAAGATGTCCTAACAAGTCAGGACATCTGCTATATCAGGTCTTTCAGCATCGACTCATACCTATTCGCGGTGTTGTAAAGCCACCGGCTCAGCTCACCCCAGCAGGCAGGGTCTAGGGCTTTCGCCTTATGAGAGCTAAAAACACGCCTACTTCTGCCTTAGCAATATAAATACCGATAGCCAGCTCCAACTCCGACAGCACCCGCCATCAGGAACTCTTCCCCCCAGCGCGACCATATGTCAGCTCATCTAGATG
Source organism: Elainellaceae cyanobacterium (assembly GCA_050331115.1). Classification (GTDB taxonomy): domain Bacteria; phylum Cyanobacteriota; class Cyanobacteriia; order CAKZMO01; family CAKZMO01; genus JBCCAG01. The sequence goes on along the minus strand of JBHJHD010000091.1, from coordinate 6,303 downwards.
CTGGTCAAGATAGTGCGTCCAGAACGCCTTGCGAAACTGGCCCAGGTCGACTGCCAAGCAATCAGCATCGCCATCACCGTGATATTTCCAGTTCTAGTTGCGAGCCTCAGGCAGACTCTAAAAGGCGGCACCCAGATTCGAACTGGGGGATGGAGATTTTGCAGACCTCTGCCTTACCACTTGGCTATGCCGCCGCTACGGTTTTCTATAATACCGCGTAATTCAACTTATGGGACAGGCCATGGGCAGGTTTATCGCCAGAGAATACGGCCACATGCTCTGCAGGGCCAGCTTTACGCCAGCACCCGTCCCGACAGACGATCGCGCCACACCGCCACCGATCGCCTCAGGGCCGGCGGCAGCCAGCTGTCGTACTGCGGATACACCGGCAGCCGGGGACGCAGCTGCCAGCCCGCCTCTGCCAGCAAATCTCGCATCTGATGGCGGTGCAGGTAGTCTGGGTTCACCTCATCCTTAGGCACAACGCCTCCCACATCCCGCGCCCCCGCCTCGATGCAGGCCAGCAGCGCCGAGGGTAAAACTAAGTTAGGCGGCACCTGAATCGTCACCTCAGCGGGTAAAATCTCCGCCGCTATAGCCACCGCCCGCACCAGCTGCTCCCCCGCCAGCGTCACGCCGCGCCAGGGCTGCTGGTGGCCTACGCTGTGGGGCTGCAAAATCACCTCTTGCACGTGGCCCCACTGGGCGTGCACCTGGGCGATCGCCCGCAGCGAATCCCGCCAGTCGTCCTCCGTCTCCCCTAGCCCCAGCAGTAGTCCCGTCGTAAACGGAATCTTCAGCTCCCCGGCCCAACGCAGCTGCTGCAGCCGCAGCTCAGGAAACTTGCTGGGGGCGTACTGGTGCACCGTGTGCATCAGGCGGGGCGACACCTGCTCCACCATCAGGCCCATGGAGACGTTGACCTGCTTTAGCTGCTTCATCTCTTCGTACAGCAGCGGCCCCGCGTTGGTGTGGGGCAAAAACCCCCGGTCTAGGGCCAGCTGGCATAGATCATAGATGCGTTCAAACCAGGCCTGGCGGCGGGCGCTGTGGGGGTGCACCTCCCCACTGAGGATTAAAATTTCGCTGGTTTCCGGCGGCAGCTGGCCCAAGCGCTCGCGGGCCTCAGCCAAAGAGAGCCAGACATCGTCGCCGGGGTCGACGCGAAAGTTGCAGTAGGCGCAGCGGTTAAAGCATTCGTAGGTGGGCACTAGCGTATAGGCCGGGCTATAGGTCACCACCTGAGAATCGAAGGCGCTCTGGGGTTGCTCCATCGCTCTAACGCTGGGTAATTTTGATGGAGAAGTTCGTATCTAGAGATTTTGCGCCCCCTTTTTCCGCCTGGCGCAGCAGCTGCCCAAACTGCACCCACAGACCGGCCCCGCCAATGAGCGTCAGGGGCACGGCGATGCTGTAGGCCACCTTGGGCGAAAAGGAGAAGATCTGTACAGTCGAGGCCAAGAATACGCAGATGCCGGCGCAGGCGGCGGCAAACGGCACCAGCAGACTAAAATTCTGTACATCGGTAAGCCGCAGGGTGTCCCGGTTGCGGGACCAGGTCTCTAAGCCCTGCTTCACGGTCGCGCCAAACGCCAGCGCCGACGTAACGCCAGCAAACAGTCCCGCCACCACCAGCACGTACGGAACGCCATAAAAATTTTCTAACACGGGCTATCTCGGCAAATTCACGCTCCTATTATTCAGGGTTTTGGGTGAGAACGGCAAGCCCCGGAACAGCGGGCAGGATAGCCGCCGCCTGAGCGGTGGAATAGTGGGCGATCGCCTGCACCGCCGCGCCCAAAAGCCGGGTGGGCTGCAGATCGTCTTTCACGAGGTCCCACAGCCGCGCCACCTCATCGGTGTGGAGGCGATCGTCTTCCACCAGCGCTAGCAGCACCTGCCGCCGCAGGAACTGCCCCTCCTCCGAGAGGATGTAGCTGGCCCCCATGCGGGCCGTGGGCAGCAGGTCAAAGTTAGAGCTGCTGCGGGCGATGCTGATTAGGTTTTCCAGACGGTTCCACTGGAACTTGTCGTCTTTGAACAAAATCTGCAGCAGCCGCCTGCGGAAAGCTGGGGACTCCTCACTCAGCAGACGACGGGCCACGTAGGGGTAGGCCACTTCCACAATGCGAAAGTCTGCGTTGAGGCTGAGGGCGAGCCCCTCCTGGGTCACCAATGAGCGGATGATCAGGGCGAACTTGGCCGGGACGCGGAAGGGGTACTCGTACATCAGTTCCGAGAACTGATCGGTGATGGTTTTGAAGTTAAAGTCGCTGACGCTCTCGCCGATAGCCCCGTCAAACACGGCCTCTAGAGCGGGGATGATGGGCTGGATGTCGGTGTCTGGCGTCAGGAAACCGAGCTTCACGAAGTCATCGGCCAGATCGGAGTAGTCTTTGTTGATCAGGTGCACCACCGCGTCGACTAGCGTCTCTTTGGTGTGCTGGTCGAGCTGGTCCATCATGCCAAAGTCGATGTAAGCCATGCGGCCATCGTCTAGGGCGAACAGGTTGCCGGGGTGGGGGTCGGCGTGGAAGAAGCCGTGCTCTAGCAGCTGGCGCAGCCCGGAGGTGACCCCCACTTCAATCAGCGTATTGGTATCTAGCTCAGCCTGCTGAATGCGATCGGTATCGGTGAGCTTGAACCCGTCAATCCACTCCAGGGTGAGCACGTGGGTGCTGCAGTGGGACCAGTGAATGGCCGGCACCTTGACCTCGGGATCGCCCTCGAAGTTGGCCGCAAACTTCTCGGCATTCTGCCCCTCGTGCAGATAGTCCACCTCCTCAAACAGCTTGATGCCAAATTCATCAACAATCAGCTGCAGGTCAAACCCTAAATTGAGCGGCAGCCAGGGCGCGATCCAGCCCGCAGCCCAGCGCAGCAGGTAGAGGTCTAGGGTAATCTTTGGAATTAAATTGGGGCGCTGCACCTTGACCGCAACCAGCTCGCCGCTGGGCAGGGTTGCTTTGTAGACCTGACCCAGGCTGGCCGCGGCAACGGGGCGCATCGGAAAGTCCCGGTAGAGATCTTCAATGGGCTGGCCCAGCTCGGCCTCGACCACGGCTCGGGCCTGGTGGGTAGGATAGGGCGGCAGCTGGTCCTGGAGCTTTATCAGCTCGTCGAGGTAGTCGACCCGCACCAGATCGGGGCGGGTCGAGAGGGCCTGCCCCACCTTGATGAACGTAGGCCCTAGGCGGGTCAAAATTTGCCTAAGCTGCACCGCGCGCACCAGGCTGATGGAGGGCGGGCGCTTGAGCCAGTCGTCTAGCTTGACGTTGATGATTAGGCCTAGGAATGACCAAACGATGACCAGAGTGCGCCAAAGGATCTGCCAAGGGCGACGGCCATAGTAGCGGGCGATCGCCTTTGCGTTATAGGTTTTGAGCTGGTCTAACGGATGCTTCCTCACGCCTTAACCTCTCCGGTATCCAAAATATCCAACAGCGATACGACTAAACTCGTCTGTCCTGGAGCCGCTGCCGGTAAGGATAGACCTTTTTAGGTGCATCTTATATTTAGTATAATAAAGTACAAATAATTTTACAGCTCTATTGACGAAAGTTATTGATTTGGGGTAAGCCTGCTCAACTCTGCCGCAAATAAATGAGGGGGTAGAATATCGCGATCGCCAGCATCAGATCACAGCATCAGATCATAGGGTCAGATCATAGAGTCTTAACCTAACCTTAGTACACTGATGGGCGACAAGATGCCACAGAGCGCAAAACCTATGAGTCTCAAGCGTCGCCACTTTTTAGCGTTTATGGGAGCCGTTACCGGAGCGGCTGTCCTGTCTCCCCTCGCTCGCAATGGGTTATCGAACCGAGTCGCGGCTGAAACGGGCAGTGGAATCGGCTTCAAGCCCGTCAAAGGTCCGATGCCCGTCTCTAGCTACGGCGTTGCTCCCGGTCAACAGCCCGCCGCGTTTGGGCAGTTTTCTCTCCTCGACGACCTGGTGCTTCCTGAAGGCTATACCTACGATGTGGTGGCCACCTGGGGCGATCCGGTGGGAGACTCGCGCTTTGGCTACAACAATGACTATCTGGCGCTGGTGGAAACCGCTCCCGGTGAGGGGTACTTGACGGTAAACTTCGAGTACATCAGCGGCAAGACCTGGATGGAGACCTTTTCCGCGGTGGTCGATAAGACGCTGCCCCTAGAAGCGGTAAGAGCGGCAGCGGTCCTGCAGGACGGCGAGATCGACGTTTTAGCACTGTCGGACGAGGCGCTGAAAGGCCAAATTATTGAGATCGCCAAAGAATCGATGATCGACCAGGGCATCGGCGTGATCGCGGTGCGCCGCGAGGAGAACGGTCAGTGGATGCGCACCTTCTCCGAGGCCGATCGCCGCATCACCGGCATCTCTGGCCTAGAGGACGATCGCTACCTGGCGGTGACCGGGCCAGCAGCGGCGGTGTTTAATAAGCCCAGCAAGCTCGGCTACGATGACGGTCTGGGCGATCGCATCATTGGCACCTTTCAAAACTGCGGCGGCGGCGTTACCCCTTGGGGGACGGTGCTCAGCGCTGAGGAAAACTTTCAGGCCCAGGTCCCCGAAGCGGTGATGCCCGACGGCTCTGCTATGAGCCCCGACGAAACGCCCTTTGTGATCACCGACAAAAATTTGGACGGGCGCGGCAACGTCTTTGGTCTACCCGGCAATAAGTATGGCTGGATGGTTGAAGTCGACCCGGCTAACCCAGACGACTATGGCACCAAGCATTCCTGGCTGGGACGCTTCCGACACGAGGCGGTGGCCGTGCGGGCCGTAGCTGCTCGTCCGCTGGCGGTCTATTCCGGGTGCGATCGCCGCGGCGGCCATCTCTACAAGTTCGTCAGTGCGGACGTCGTAAGCGCCCCCACCGACAAAGCCAACTCTCGCCTGATGGCCGACGGCATGCTCTATGCCGCCAAATTTAGTCCCGACGGCACGGGCCGCTGGATTCCCATAGCGCCCAGCACCCCAGTGGCCCCCAATCTACCCAGCAGCGTTGCGGGCGGTCTGATTACCCTACCGCAGCGCCCCGAAGGCGGCTGGGTCAAGGTAGAGGACGACCCCACCGTCGCAGAATTTCAGCAGCGATACGCTACGCTAGGTGACCTCTACGAGGGCAACGACGAGGAGAAGCAGGGGGCCATCTTGATCGATGCCCACTACGCCGCTAACGCTGCTGGTGCGACCCACACCGCCCGCCCAGAAGATACCGACGTCACGGCAGACGGCACGCTGTTCATTGCCTTCACCTCCGGCGGCCCCGGCGGCGACGGCGGCCCTGACGCCAGCGTTTTTGTTGGCCCCAACGGTGAGACCCCTTATGAATACGGCTGGATCATGAAGCTGCGGGAAGACGACGGCGACCCCGCCGCCACGGGCTTTACCTGGGAGATGATGGCACTGGGAGGTGAGCCTGCCGAAGGCGGCGCTGGCTTTGCCAACCCCGACAATATCGAGATCGACGCCAAGGGCAACGTCTGGATGGTGACCGACATGTCCACCGGTAAGCACAACGCGGCGGTTCCCAATCGCATCAGCGACGAGACCGGCGAGCCGGTGAGCCAGTCTAACCTGCGGGGTCTATTCGGCAACAACTCGGTGTGGGTGCTTCCCACTGCGGGCGACAGGGCGGGAGAAGCCTTCATGTTTGCCTACGGCCCCATGGAGTGCGAGATGACGGGACCTTTCCTCTCCTCCGACGAAACGACCCTGTTCCTTGCCGCCCAGCACCCCGGCGAAACCCACGGCACCCGCAAAGACGGAGCCGCCGAAGCCCGACAGTTTGCGATGAAGACGACCGAGGGCGATGGGTTTACCCAGCTTCGGGAGGTGCCTCTGGGCTCCAACTGGCCTGATAAGACCCCGAACGCGGTGCCAAAACCGGCAGTTGTGGCGGTGCGCCGGGTCGATGGGAAAGCGCTGCTGTAGCACCTCTAGAATTGCTGTAGCACCTCTAGAATATGAAATGGCGATCTGCAAGGGTGTCGGCATTGACGTCTTCCAATACCGCTAAGGTCTTAAACCGATTACCCACCGCCACGCGGACGATCGCATCCTCGCCGCGCTGGGCCAGCGCAATGTCATCCAGGGCGCGAGCGCCTTTCACCCGACGCAGGTCAATGCGGTCTTTGAGGATTTCAAAGTCAGTGATTACATCCCCAAACTCGTTGACCTTCCTGTAGGCAAAGCGATCGCGCCCTTGACCGCCGTCGAGGGTATCTCGGCCAGCGCCGCCCATCAGCACGTCGCTGTCGCGGCCACCCCGCAGCTTGTCGCGGCCCTGCTCGCCCATCAGGCGGTCCCTGCCG
>JBHJHD010000090.1:0-11152 GCA_050331115.1 Elainellaceae cyanobacterium | reverse complement strand
GTGCACGAGGCGGGCAGCAAGATGTTTTTGCAGCTCTGGCACTGCGGCCGGGTGGCACACCCGTCGCTACTCGGCGGTAAGAAGCCTGTAGCTCCTAGCGCGATCGCCGCCGAAGGCACCCTGCACACCCCCGACGGCAAGGTGGAGATGGAGGCCCCCCGAGCCCTCGATATCGAAGAGATTCCGGGCATCGTCGAGGACTTTCGCCTCAGCGCCGAGAACGCCAAGGCGGCAGGCTTTGATGGCGTCGAGCTCCATGGGGCATTCGGCTACTTGATTGACCAGTTTCTGCAGGATGGCTCTAACCACCGCACCGACAGCTACGGCGGTTCGGTAGAAAATCGCGCTCGGTTTTTGCTGGAAGTGGTGGACGCTGTCGTCGCAGTGTGGGGCGCTGACCGGGTCGGCATCAAGCTCTCCCCCAGCAACACCTTCTACGGCATGTCAGACTCTGACCCCAAAGCCACCTTTAGCTACGTACTCCAGGCCCTCGACCCCAAAGGATTGGCCTATGTGCACTTAATGGAGCCCAACGAAAACGACCTCAAGCAGGACGTGATTAGTCCTGTACTATCCACCTTCCGCCCTGCCTATAGCGGCACGATCATCGCCAACGGCGGCTTTGACCACGAGAGCGGTAATCAAGTGCTGGCGGAGGGTAGTGCGGCGCTGGTGTCCTTTGGCCGTCTGTTCTTAGCCAATCCAGACTTACCCCAGCGCTTCGAGCAAAACGCGCCGCTCAATGAGCCCAACCCCAAGACCTTCTACGGCGACGGAGAAGAGGGCTACACCGACTATCCCTTCCTGGATGACGCCGCCTGACCGAATTGCTCATTCAGCCGCTCCCTCCCTCTGCGGAGAAGGAATAATGGATGAGGTTGTTATCAGCGAGTATGACCCCAATTGGGAACTCCTGTTTAAGCAGGAGACTTCATGCATTCAAGCGGCTCTGGATGAGCACCTGATCACTCGCATCGAGCATTTTGGCAGTACAGCAGTGCCCGGCTTGGCAGCCAAACCCATTATTGACGTATTGGTTGGAGTCCGTTCACTTGAGCGAGCGAGACAAATGGCCGTCTCCCCTTTAAAGCAGCTGGGTTACGCCTACTGGAAAGAGAATCCTGATCCGCAGCGAATGTTTTTTGTGAAAGGCTTACCGCCCAATGGCCCGCGCACGCACCACGTTCACATGGTTGAGCCAAGCAGCCCGCTGTGGAAGCGCCTGGTGTTTCGAGATTATCTTCGCCAGCATCCGGACGAAGCGGCGCGATATGCCCACTTGAAGCGGCAACTGGCGCAGCGCTTTGCGGGCGATCGCGAGGCGTATACGGCCGGCAAAACAACGTACATTGAATCGGTGATGCAGAAAGCTCGGCAGCGGCAGACCCACTAGCGGTTCTTAGACTGAAGTAGCTTTTGCGATCGCCTCCACGCCTGAACAAAGACTATGACCGAACTAGCATTCAAGCAGCGCTGGATACCGCAGTACCTAGAGGATATCCACGTTATGCATCGGGTGACCTCCACCTATTCATCCACCTGGCACACCCACGAAGAGCTGCAGCTGATGACGGCCCAGGGCAGCAGCTGGCGGCTAGACTACCAGGGCAGCCGCCACCGGGTAGCGCCTGGTCTGGTCACCCTATCTCACCCTGGTGAGGTTCACCGGGCTTACCTCTCTGAGCGGCGGCGGTGCAGCTTCTTGGGCGTACGGGTAAGGCCCCACCTGCTACAGCGCCGCGTGGAAGAGATGACGGGGCGATCGCAGATGCTGGCACTCTCAACGCTGCCCATCGATGATCCTGTCCTCACCCAGCTCGTCCTGACCCTGCACAATAGCATCCACAACCGGCAGACCAATGCGCTGCTTCAGCAGAGCTTGCTGGTGGATATTTTGGAGTGGCTGATTCTCAGGCATGCCGAGCCTGCTGGCACCCTGCAGGGGGTTGGGATAGAGCGGCAGCCTGTGAAGCGATCGCGGGAGTATCTGCACGAGCATTTTGCCCATCAGGTGCCTCTAGAAACGCTGGCGGGCGTTGCCAACCTCAGCGTCTATCACTTCAGCCGCGCCTTTCGTAAAGAGACGGGGGTGCCGCCCCACACCTATCAAATCCAGCTGCGTATTGCTCGCGCTAGGGCGCTGCTGCTGGGGGGAAAGTCAATTGGGGAGGTGGCGCTAGAGACCGGGTTCACGAGCCAGAGCCATCTGGGTATGCATTTTAAGCGGCTGCTAGGGGTAACGCCGGGGCAGTACGTTAAGACGGCAAAATCTTGATAGACGGCTGCTGGTGCAGTTTCCTAGAATCCATCTAAAGATAGCCATCAAGACATAACAATTTTCGCTTACGTGAGGTGCGGATTTGAAGACTGGTGGCGCACCGCGCTGCCAGCCCCTGTCCTCCACTAGCGTGAAAAACGCTGTAACACGGGTGACAATTTGCTTTAGAAATTATTGCGGTATGGAATTTTCAGAATTTTCGGCGGCTACCGTAGACGTCGATGGGATGGTGCTGTCCGTCAGACATTTTTGGTCTCTGCTGGCGGGCGTCAATCTAGAGGCGGTTGTCATTCCTGAGACGGGGCAATGGATTGGCGATGAGAGCCTCGGTGCGGTGTCGCAGTGGCTGCTGCAGTTCTTTAGAAGTTCCAATGCCTGATAGTAATGAATTGGCTCAAGAACCAGCTAATCCAATTGAGGAAGCGGCTTTTTTCTACAAACCTACAGCGGTAAAGGGCTGGTTATCTGAAGGGTCAATTCATTTAGACGACGCCGTTGTTGAACACGCCATTCAGCCACCCGATAAAATTCAGCTACCCGCTTTGAGGGAGAATGCCTTAGTTCTAGCAGTGAACCAAAGCGAGTACCAGTTTACTCGCTTTGCGGGTCAGCAATTCGAGGGCGCTTGCCAAAAAAACGCAATGTTCTTACTTCCTGAGGGCGTACCCAGCGAGTTTGCCTGGACCGGTGAGGATGAAGCAATTGTGTTTGGCATTTCCTCCGCGTCCCTGCGCCGGACCGCAGAGCAGGCTGACGTCAACCCCGATAAGGTGGAGCTAAAGCCGGTAGCGATCGCCTACGACAAGCAAATCACCCGCTATGCCCACTGCCTGCTGCACGAGATTCGAACCGGCGGCCTTGGCAGCAAGCTCTACAGCGAGTCTATCCTCACCTGCCTCAATATCCATCTACTGCGCTACTACTGCGCCTTCAAAGGCAAGGTTAAAAGTGACACAGGCGGTCTCGCCCCCTATAAACTCAAAGAAATCTTGGCGTACATCAAGACCAACCTAGCCGACGGTGACCTCAGCCTGGGGGCGATGGCAGACCTCGCGCAGCTCAGCAGCTACTACTTCTCGCGCCAGTTCAAGCAGTCCACCGGCTACGCCCCCCATAAGTACGTCATGCAGCAGCGCATTGAGAAGGCTAAGCGCCTGCTGAAGCAGCGCCAGCTCCCGCTGATGCAGGTTGCCTTTGAGTGCGGCTTCTCCAACCAGTCCCACTTTGGCAAGGTCTTTAAGCAGGCGACAGGCACAACCCCAAGGCGCTACCGAGAGGGACTGTAGAGCCCTCAAGTCTGAGCCCACAGCAAGACCAGTCAAAAATGCGGGCCCTACCCTAAAGGATGACCTGGAAGGTGCTCACTTCTTCGCCCGTGCGAAACAGGAAGTCTCCCTCAGAAATTTCTTGCTCTTCTCCAAAGCGGCAAAGCGCTTCAATATCCCCAATCCGCTACGGTCTCCTGGTTTTCATCCAGCCAAGAGCGCGCGGCCTCTCGGGGACTGAGGCCTTCCGCATTCACCAACCGGTCCATCTCCGTCACCGCTTCCACGCTCAAGCGCACGTTAGAGAGCCGGGTCAGGGCCTCCGGCGAGAGCTTGGCTTCTAGGTCTTCATGGCCGAGCAGGTAGGCCGTATCCGGCTCCCCATAGGCCTCCATAGGCTCTAGCGCCCGCACCTCATAGGCCGCGTTCACCCACTGGGGCTGCCAGAGCGGAAATACCACCCAGTCGCCCGCCTCAACCGCTGTCTCAAAGGAGCTCAGCCACTCCGACTGCGACCCGGCAACCAGCTCATACCCGGCCTCATCAAGGCCATAGGTGCTGACAACTTCTCGCGCGCTGATGGTCAGCCCCGTCTCCTCGGGCAGCGAGATGATCTCGGCAGGCAGCCTCGACTGGACCTCCGGCTTGGTTAGGTCTTCAAGGGAGCTGACCTCCTCCTCCGGCACATAGGACGGCACCACCCAAAAGAAGCGCGCGTCCTCGTACAGTGGCGCAATCTGAAATGTGACGTCCTCCACGGGTTCGTACAGGGCGGCGTGCCCGGTGGGAAGCCAGGTCGCCGCCAGAATATCCACCTCCCCATCTCCCAGCATAGGAAAGATTTCGGCATGGGAGCCCTCAGTAACCTCAACGGTGTAGCCATCGCGCTCCAAAAGCTCCTGCACGACGCCGCCGGTCACCGCGTAGAAGGAAAGCCCCACTTGGCCCAGCTGAATCGTCTCGGTCTCGGAGCTGTTGGCGACCGTCTCCCCGGTCGAGCAGGCCGTTGCGAGGGCGATCGCCCCCGTGGTTAGTCCCAGTAAAGCTTTGGTTTTCATGGTGTTTCTATGGGTGTCAGCAGCGGGCTTTTAAGTCCCATGAGTCCTAATTGTGCTCAGTTCCCCCCTTCCTGGTCAGCGCCAATCGTCGTGTCGTTGACGCTGCTGCCGTAAACGCTAGTGTTCGGCCCATTTAAGTGCCTGCCATAAATCGTCGCCAGCGCTTCGCCCTCCGGGGTTTCCCAGTCGCTCAGCAGCTCGCTGCCGAGCATGCTCCAGCCCACTGTCACCGCCCCCGCATCTCTGAGCCGCATCAGCGCCGCCTGCTCCGCAAGCTCGCTATCAGCGCCGCTGATGTCAGCCACCACAAACACCTCGTAGCCCTCCCGCAGCAGGTCCAGCGAGGTCAGGGAGGTGCAGCTATCCGTAGTGATGCCGCCGATGATGATCTGGGTGCGGCCCGTGGCCTCAAGGGCCTCCCGGAATCCGCCGCTCTGCCAGGCGCTGGGGGTAGTGCGGGGAAACTGCATGTCGCTGGGCGCAAAGTCCTTGATGGCGGGGTGCATCTGGCCGTAGAAGCCCCCTTCATCCCCCAAAATCATGATGGGGATATCGAAGGTCTGGGCAATTTTCGCCGTGGCCACGGCGTTGTTGAGCATTTCCTCAATGCCGATGGTGTCAACGATGGGAAATAGACCATCTGTAAAGTCCACCAGCACCAGTACGGCTCTCTCTGGGTCGATGCGGCTGAGGGCGGCGGGCTGCTGCACTTCAACAGGCGTTTCCTGCGCGGCTGAGGGGGCGATCGCGATTAGGGAAGCGGTTGCAGCCGTTGCGGCTAGGAGTACTGCAGTAAAGGCGTTTTTCATGGGTAAGGACCTCTTAGCTGTTGAATAGAAATAGTTGAACAGAAAAAATTCTGGCTCTCTTTGGGAAAGCTATGGGAAAAGCTACGACACCAGCGCTCCCGGACGACGCAAATACTGGGTCTTGATGGCGTCCGTGGCCCAATAGGCCAGCGCCCCCACCGTTCCCGTAGGGTTGTAGCCCGTATTCTGGGGAAACGCGCTAGAGCCAAGCACGAATAGATTAGGGACGTCCCAGCTCTGCAGGTAGCGGTTGACGGCGCTCGTGCTAGGGTCGTTGCCCATAATCGCCCCGCCGACGTTGTGGGTCGTCTGGTACTGGGTGATGTCGTAGGGGCCCTCCCGCCGAATCTGGATCATTTGCTTGGCCCCCATTTCTTGGGCAATCTCCACCGCCCGGTCGGTGATGTAGTTCGACATCTTGTACTCGTTGTCGCCAAAATCAAATGTCATCCGCAGCAGTGGCTGCCCCCAGGCATCTTTGTAGGTGGGGTCTAGATCCAGGTAGTTGCTCCGGTAAGACTGGCAGGCGGCGTGGACATTAAGCGTCGTCGCCGTCTGGTACGACTCAACCACAGCCCGCTTCCAGCCACTCCCCCAGCGGGGCGCATCCGGCGGCGTGGGATGGTACCTAATGGGCAGGCCGCTGCTTGTAAAGGAGCCGATAAATCCGCCGCCGATGAAGTCGTGGGGACCGTGGTCGAAGTTGTCGCCGTTGAAGTCGTCGATTACCATAGCCGTTCCGCCAGCTGCCGCGTAGGGGTTAAAGTTAACCCCCTCGTAAAAGCCCACTACGTTTGTAAGTCGCTGGTAGGCGTAGTTGCGCCCAATGGTGCCCTCTCCCGTTGCCGGGTCGTAGGGCTGGCCAATGCCCGAAAGCAGCATCAGCCGGGGGTTGTTGTAGCCGTAGGCCGCTAAGATGACGAGCTGCGCCGGCTGCTCAACAGCCTCCCCCATCGCGTTGATGTAGGTGACGCCGGTGGCCCGGGCTCCGTCGTCGGTGGTATTTACCCGAATCACATAGGCGTTGTGGCGCAGCTCCAGGTTCTGGCGGTCCTGCAGCGCTGGGAGAATCGTCGACAGCGGACTACCTTTAGCACTGTAGGTGCAGCCAAAAGCAGCGCAGTGGCCGCAGGCCTGACAGGCGCTGAGCTGAGCGCCGTAGGGGTTGGTGTAGTCCTGGGTGCTATTAGCGGCTGGGACGGGGAAGGGGGAGTAGCCCAAGGCACCTGCAGCCTGGGCAAACAGCTTGTCCGCGTTAGTGCGCGGCAGGGGCGGGTTGGGGTAGTCTCGCTGCCGCGGGCCCTCAAAGGGGTTACCGCCAGAGCGAATCTCGCCGTTGACGTTGCCGGCAAAGCCGCTGATGCCCGCCACGTATTCAAACTGGTCATAGAAGGGCTCTAGCTCCTGATAGGTCACCCCCCAGTCCTGAATGGTCATATCCTCTGGGATAAAGCCTCGGCCATAGCGCTCGGTAATATGGCTGCGGAGGACAAAATCGCTGGGCAGCTTGCGAAAGGTGTGCCCGCTCCAGGTTAGGCCCGAGCCAGCCGTGCCGCTGCTGGGGTTGAACGAGCCAAACTGCCGCATGGGCAGCGCGGTTTGCTCGCGGTTATTGCGGAAGGTAATCCTCTCCCGCGACTTGTTGACCGCTTGCGGGTTGCGGGTGCTGTAGGGCAGCTCATCAAACAGGCGGGGGGTGTCGAAGGTCTCGGACTGGGTGCGCAGCGGCCCCTTCTCAAGGACGACCACCGAGAGGCCCTCGTCCACTAGCTCCTTGGCGGCAATGCTGCCCGCCCAGCCAAAGCCGACGATAACCACGTCCACGCCGGGTTTCGTTGTTGTCATAATTATTTCTTAAAAAGTACTGGGCTTACCGCAGCCGTGCGGTCTACTGAATGCCGGGCTGGGCCACAATCTGTGCCAGGCTCACGGGCGGGTAGGTGACCCGCTCCGCTTTGCCGATGTCGTCGATGAAGCGCGATCGCGCCCCCGGAAAGCCAATCATCTCCCAGCTGGCCATGTCCCGGTTGCCGCCGTAGATGGGGTCACAGAAGTAGCCCTCTACGGTGTTTTGCCACAGCTGGTTGAAGAACAGGGAGGCCGTCAGGGTCTCTAGGGTGGCTTCGTCCGCCTCTAGGGCCTGGAGCACCGTCTCTTGCTGGCTGGTGGAGAGTTCGGCAAAGGTGGCGTCAAACTGTGCTCGGCAATACCCGTTGGTTTCGCCGATGCCGATGCGGTACAGCTCTCGCGGACGCAGCGGCAGCTGGTAGCCCTGAGTCGGGGTCCCCTGGGCAAACGGCCCTTCGAGGTACATGCGATCGCCCAGTCCGTAGACGCTCATCAGCTGCTGGTCGATGAAGTAGGCGGCGCCCAGCTCTAGCGCCCCTGGTCCCACCTCATCGGCGGGAATCAGCCGATCCACTGCCGCCTCCATGAACAGCGCCTCTTCAGGGGTGAAGAACTCGTAGCTGCGGTAGGCGGGCGGCGGCGCAGCTTGAGCCGCGCCAGAAGCGGATGAATTTGAGCTGGTTCTAGCTGGTAGCAAGCTGTTTCCTGCTGAGGCAACGGCTCCCGCAGCACTCGCGCTCGCCAGCCCCACTACCTTGACGAAAGAGCGGCGCGAAAATGGATTTGTCATTGTTCTATCTCATACCAATATTTTCAACGGACCTGCTTTTGCAGATACGGGACGCTCGACCGCACCATGTGCGCTTCATCTGAAATCAGCCAGGCAACGTAATCCCCAACTTCATCAGCGGTAATCCAATGAGGCTGGGCCTGCTCGGCAGAATTACGAGTTTTCACCAGGCTGTTGACCATCACTTCGTTAATTCGTATCGGACTATCTTTGAGCTCTGCCATCGCGACCTTTGCCATCATTAGCTGCGCTGCGGCTGGAATACTCACTAAAGCGTAGTTCGGCGTGACGACTTCAGCAGCAGCGCCGCCTAAGAAGGTATAGCTGCTGTCCTGCAGCTTTTCTAAGAGCGGCAGAAACGTACGGGCACAGACGAAGTGCGTGGTTAGATTTGTAAACAGATACTGTTGCCAATCCTCCATTGAGAGTTGGGTTATGGGTACCCCCCCTTTCCAAGTGCTGCCCAAAGAGGCGACCACGGCATCAAGCTGATCTTGCTGAGAGAGAATCTCATGCTTCACCGCCTCGGCGCTGTCGAAGTCGCCTAAACTCCCCGTAAACGTGACTAGGCGATCGCCAGCCAGGTCGCCCAGGTATCCCCGCAGCGCCTCCAACTTCTCTTGATGGCGAGAGATCGTAAATACCTTTGCGCCTGCCTGCAGGAGCGATCGCACGATCCCTTCCCCCACGCTACCGGCACCGCCAGCGACAAAAACAGTTTTGTTTTTCAAACTTGCCATATCTGCCTTTACATGCTGATTTAAATGCTTTACCGCCAGACAATGCCGCCGTTGACGGCAATTGTTTGCCCGGTGATAAACCGGGCGTCATCTGATGCGAGAAAAGAGGCAACGCCCGTCAAATCCTCCGGTTCTTCGACCCGATGAATCGACTGCATCTGGGCCACTTGTTCGAACATTTCCGATTGGGGTCCGCTCTCTGTTGTGCCTGTTTTCACGAGGCCGGGGGCGATCGCGTTCACCGTCACGCCTGCGTCAGAGACCTCGGCAGCAAGCCCGCGGGTAAAGCCGACAACGCCCATTTTGGCGGCCATGTAGTGCGTGACGTTGGGGGCAACCTGCCAGCACACGCTAGAGGTAGTATTGATGATCCGACCCCACTCTTGGGATTTCATCATCGGTAGAAAGGCTTTGCACAGGCGAAAAACCCCGTCTAGATTGACGGCCAGAACTTTGCTCCAGTCGTCAAACGACATTTCCTCAATGGGCTGGAAGGGATAAATTCCGGCATTGTTGATGAGAATATCGCAGCGACCAAAGCGATCGCTGACCGCTTTCACTAAGGCCTGAACGTCTGCTTCTGACGTGACGTCGCAGCTTTGATCTAGAACTGAACGTCCGGCTGCTTTTACTAACGATTCGGTTTCTGGAGCTGAGGAGCGAGAAACTAGTACAATATCAGCGCCTTCTTCGGCAAAGCGCTTTGCATAGGCTTGCCCGATACCTTTGGAGGCACCTGTGATCACAACGACCTTATCTTTGTGTTTCTGTTCCATACTCTTTTTTAAGATATTAAGCTTAGCGCTTGACAAAATCCCATTGCCGCGCGGACCTGTCAGAAACAATAAAATAGAAAAAGTTCCGAATCTAGTCCGATCTTGCTAAGTTTGTTCAAAAGTTGCGCTTTCGTTTTTTCTTAATTATATTTTTTAAGAACTTTAAAGTCTCTAAGTCTTGGACTGTAGAGGTAAGCTGTAAGATTTTCTTGATCCTCTTCTTCTTGATAAAGATTGGAACATGCAGCTAAAGCGCGGTTGAAATGCAAGAGTAAAATAAAAACAGCAATTTTAAGAGAGAACTGTGGGCCTAGACTGCTGTAAAAGTAGAGTGAGCTTATCCTCTTGAAAAATTGTTGTAGATGGAACTACTTGAGCCGGTGCAGTTAGGACCGTATCAGTTGACAAACCGGCTTGTGATGGGCGCTTATTGCCGGATGGCCGCTGCTGACTATTGCCCAACGGCTGCAGCTGCAGACCAATATGCCCAGTGCAGCTCGGCAGGCTTGCTGATCACTGAGCCGACCCTGGTCGACCTGCCAGTCTTGCCATTGCCAGGCTGCCCTGGGTTATTTAACCGGCGGCAGGTGGAAGCCTGGCGACAGGTTACTCAGGCCGTCCACGCCCGTGGCGGAAAGATCTTTGTTCAGCTTTGGCACAGCGCAAATCTGTTTCACTTGTGCGAAAGCGAGCCTCAGGCCGCCGCCATGCTGCCTCAGGGTTGCCCAGCAGAGGGCTGGATGACCTTGTCTAGAACAGCTGTAGTCGAGCAGTTTCGTAAGGCAGCCCAAAACGCGATCGCCGCTGACTTTGACGGTATTGAAATCCATGGGGCCTTTCGAGCGTTGACTGAGAGAATAACCCGCGGGCGATCGCTGCCGGTAGATTACTTGCGGGCCGAGGGGTTAATGTACACCGAAACCGCGCTTTTGCTCGAAATTGCTGAGAATTTAGGTATTATTTGGGACAACGACCGAGTGGGGCTATTTTTGTCCTGTAGCTTTGCCTATGGAGCTTATGGAGAAACTCAGCTAGAGGAGGCCATGTACATTCTCGTAGAAGCTTTAAGCTATAACCGATTTGCCTACCTACATTTGGCTGAGGCCACACCTAAGACCTCTTTTTTGAGGAGTACTCATGCCTCCTGCCTAAAGACATTCCGTCCTATTTTTCAAGGCCCAGTTATCGCCGATGGGCAAGATAATCTACGGCAGAGCGCAGCGCTAGTTGCCCAGAGACAGGCAGCTTTAGTCTCATTTCGCCGCAGGTTTGCTGCTCAGCCAGATTGGATTGATCAGATGGTTTTGAACAAGGGAGTTGATTCTCAATCAGGTTAGATTTAGCGAAGAATCGACCGGGACTACAGAGTAAAGTTGCGGTCACGACAGAATTATTTGAAGAAAGCGTCGGTTGCATTTCACGGCGATTTAGTAAGTATCAGAAGTTATATAGCAATCCGAGATGATTCGTGAAGTAAAGCCAGTATAATTGCGGAGGAGACTAAATCGCTGATACTGAGGGCTATAGAGCAATGCCAACGACACTCGCTAAACCTGATAACGCCGCTGCAGTTGAGGAGCTCAAAGCA
>JBHJHD010000089.1:0-8321 GCA_050331115.1 Elainellaceae cyanobacterium | reverse complement strand
AAACAACATCACGGCAAACCTTGACCAGATTCAGCTCAACCAGCAGGACATCGCCACCCTAAACCGCCTGCAGCAGCAGTTCGCCGCTGACCTCGCCACCCTGCGCGGTCGGGTTGACTCCCTCGAAGCGCGCACCGCTGAACTTGAGGCCAACCAGTTCTCCACCACCACCAAGCTGAACGGTGAAGTCATCTTCGCTCAAGAGTTCGCCATAGACAACGACGGAGACTTTGAAGACGACCAGGCTACTTTTGGCTATCGGGTTCGCCTCAACTTCGACACTAGCTTCACGGGTGAAGATCGGTTGAGAACTCGCTTCCAAGCTCGCGACCTGCCTGACTTTGATGGCGATCCGCTGGGTCGCTCATTCTCCGGCGGTGGCGGCGGAGACTTCGTCCTAGACGACCTGGTCTATACCTTCCCCCTCGGCCCTGCTGAAATCATTGTGGGCGCCAACAGCATCTCCGGCGACGACTTCGTAGCCAGCACCATCAGCCCGCTGGACAGCGCCAGCAGCGGCTCTGTTTCTGACTTCGGCTTCCCTCAGCAGTACAACATCGCCGTTCCTGGCGACGCTGGTTTGGGTGCGGTTGTTCAGCTCAATGACTTCCTCAGCTTAGACTTCGGCTACTCCGCTGGCGACGCGGCTAGCCCCTCTCCAGAAGAGGGTCTGTTCAACGGTTCCTACAGCGCCATTGGTCAGATTACTGCCCTAGGCCTGTTTGACGGTCTGCTAGACGCCGCGCTCACCTACGTCAACGCCTACGACCCCGACGGCGACGACTTCGGCATTGGCGATCGCCCTGCGGTTGCGAACACCTACGGCGGTCAGTTCAACTTCCGCCTGTTTGATGCGGCTCTAGAGCTCGGTGGCGGCATCGGCTACGTCGACATCGAGAGCATCAGCGCGCTGGATGACTTCGAGGTCTGGACGTATCAAGCTACCCTGGCGGTCAACGACCTGCTGGGCGAAGGCAACCAGCTCGGCGCTGTTGTCGGCGTTATTCCTTACACCGCTGACTTGGGAGATGGCGATACCAGCCTCCAGGCTGAGGTCTACTACCGCTATCAGCTGAACGACAACATCTCCATCACGCCAAGCGTTGTCTACATCGACGATCCCGACGGTGGCGGCCCTGGCGACTTTGAGGACAGCGTTATCGGCAACATCCGGACAACCTTCAAGTTCTAAGCAACTTGGCTGGTTCAACTCAATAGCCCCTCACACGGCTTAAGCAGGGCGCGGATCGATTGATCCGCGCCCTGCCTGTTTGTAAGCGCGCCATGGATTCTTCGGTAAACCAGCTAAACCCCAGCGGAGAGCCGGAGTATACTGAGTTATAGACATCAAAGCAAGACTTGTGGAACTTTCAACCAAAAGCGAATATGCGCTGCTAGCGCTTCTGGAGCTGGTCGCCCACTACCCGACAGGAGAGCCGCTACAGATTCGACAGATTGCAGCGGAGCAGTCCATTCCAGACCGCTATCTAGAGCAGCTTTTGGCAATTCTTCGGCGCTCGGGGCTAGTGCGGAGCCAGCGGGGCGCTAAGGGAGGATATCTGCTATCTCGCGAACCCTGGAAGATCACCTTGCTAGAAATTCTTAACAGCGTTGAAGGTTGCGATGCCGCCACCCCCGCTTCCACCTCAAAATCCCCTGATGAAACGGCGATTCACGACGTCTGGCGAGAAGCGCGGCAGGCTGCCGATACCATTCTGCGAGGCTACACTCTCCAAGATTTAGCAGAGCAGCGCGACGCCAAGCGGCAGCTGAATTTTATGTACTATATCTGAGCTTAGACCCCCTATGCGCATTGCTCAACGAGTCACTGACCTGATCGGACGCACGCCCCTGGTCCAGCTCAATCGCATTCCAAAGGCCGAGAGCTGCGTGGCCTCTATCGTCGTGAAACTAGAGAGCATGAATCCGTCGGCCTCCGTTAAGGATCGGATTGGCATCAGCATGATCGAGGCGGCGGAGCGTGAGGGTCTCATCGCGCCAGGGAAAACCACTTTGGTCGAGCCCACGTCGGGCAATACGGGAATCGCTTTAGCAATGACGACAGCCGCGAAAGGCTATCGCCTAATTTTAACGATGCCAGAGACCATGAGCGCCGAGCGCCGGGCCATGCTGCGGGCCTATGGCGCAGAGCTAGAGCTCACCCCTGGAATCTGGGGCATGGGGGGCTGCATTCAGCGGGCCCAGGAAATTGTGGACAGCATGCCCGATGCCTACATGCTGCAGCAGTTTCGCAATGCAGCCAACCCCAAGATCCACCGCGAAACAACGGCCATGGAAATTTGGGAGGATACTGATGGCGCGGTAGATATTCTAATTGCTGGCGTGGGCACCGGCGGAACAATTACCGGGGTTTCAGAGGTGCTCAAACAGCGTAAGCCCTCGTTCCAGGCGATCGCCGTTGAACCCGCTACGAGCTCTATTCTCTCCGGAGGACAGCCCGGACCCCATAAAATTCAGGGCCTCGGCGCGGGGTTTATTCCCCACGTGCTGCGCAAAGACCTAATAGACGAAGTGATTGCCGTTACCGACGACGAGGCGATCGCCTTTGGTCGGCGGCTGGCCCGTGAGGAGGGGCTATTGTCAGGCATCTCCACTGGCGCAGCGCTGGCCGCAGCGATTCGCGTGGCCCAGCGCCCTGAAAATGACGGCAAGATGATCGTCATGGTGCAGCCTAGCTTTGGCGAGCGCTACTTGAGTACGCCGCTGTTTCAAGACCCGGAAATGGTATAAGCTTCCCCTTGAGCTAGGCCCTTGAGGATACCGCTAGGCCCTGAGGATGCCGGTAGAATGTTGAGTATGTCTGTAAATTACTACCAGATTCTTGAGCTGCATCCAGAAGCGAGCCAGCTAGACGTCAAGCGGGCCTATCGGCGCTTGGCGAAGCAGTTTCATCCTGACAGCAACCGCGCCGTCGAGAGCCACGATCGCATCAGTCACATCAACGCCGCCTACGAGGTGCTGGGGGACCCCCACAAGCGCAGGCGCTACGACGTTCAGCTGCGCTACTCCGGAGACGGCGAGGTCCAGAAGCAAAGGCAGGCGGCCCAGAAGCGCGCAGCGCGCAGCCAAACGGCATACAGCGAGGTGAAGGCAAAGCGACGTCAGTCCTCCGGACGAGATAGCGATACCCAGCTTCAGCACTGGCTAACGGCGGTCTATCGCCCCATCGATCACCGCCTCACCGATATTCTTAGCTCCCTCGACAGCGCTCTAGACCAGCTCGCCGCCGATCCCTTCGACGACGACCTCATGGCGGAGTTTCAGGACTACATCGACACCTGCCGTACCCACCTAGACTGGGCACAGCATATTTTTAGGTCCACGCCCAATCCAGCTAGCGTCGCAGCCACCGCTTCTGGCCTCTATTACTGCCTCAATCAGGTCGGAGACGGCCTCGATGAGTTCGAGCGCTTCACCTCCTGCTACAGCGAACATTACATACACACGGGGCGCGAGCTGTTTCGCATCTCCCGGCAGCTCCACGAGGAAACCCAGGACTCACTTCAAAACCTGGTGTAGCTGCCGAGATAGGTGTAGATGGGTGTAGGCAATCATCTCCCCCAGAACAACGCGGGTACCGCTGCTGGTGCGCCACCACTGAGCAGGCTGGTAGTCCTGGGGCTGGGACGACAGGACGCCCACTTGAACCTCGGGGCCGAGAGCGGCGCAGCACAGCTCCCAGGTGCGCCGGGCGTGGGGCCCTAGGGAATAAAGGTTAATGGCTTTGGGCCTCAGCTCGGCCTTTTGCAGCCCCTGTCGCAGCGCGATCGCCGAGGACGCCGTTCGCCGGATAGCCACAGAGTCGTGGGGCAGCGCCATAACTTTATCGGCACCAATGCCGAGGGCCACTAGCGTCGCGGCCGAAAGCTCAGCAAAGTTGCGGTGGGGTTTGAGATAGCTGCCGTGCAAAATGGGCGGCCCCGTCGTAATAATGATTTGGTAGCTCCCTCGACGAAACTCAGCGGCCGCTTCTGCGATTGCGTGGTCTGGCATCCAGCCCTCGATCAGCAGGGCTTCCGCGTCAGGGATGGGGCGGCTGAGGGCCAAAAATGGATAGACGTCGGCCCAGACCACGACCGCGGCAGCCAGGGCACAAACAATCATCGCCAACGTATATTGAATAGAATGCCAGAGCTGCTGAAGATACCGCATTAGAGTCCGTCAAAAGTAGGGTCGAAACAACCACTGTCTTAGCATTACACTGGTAGCTATGGCGATTTGAGTGGAGAGGAAGACGCAATGGCAGGAGGACAGCTACTGCTCGTAGATGACGAGCCGGGCCTGCGGGAAGCGGTACAGGCTTACTTAGAAGACAGCGGATTTGCGGTGCAGGTAGCGAGCAACGCCACGGACGGCTGGGAAAAGCTGCAGCAGTTTTTGCCCGACCTGGTGATCACCGACATCATGATGCCCAAGGTGAACGGCTACGAGTTTCTAAAGCAGATGCGGGGAGACGATCGCCTTAAGACGCTGCCCGTGGTGTTTCTCACCGCCCGGGGCATGACCAGCGATCGCATCCAGGGCTATCAGGCAGGCTGCGATGCCTACATCTCTAAGCCATTTGACCCTGACGAGCTGGTGGCGGTGGTGGAAGGGCTGCTCGACCGGCGGGCCGCGGTGCGAACGGAAGCGTCCAGCGGCGAGAACCCCGACATCGCTGAAATGGCCCGTCAAATCGCCGAGATCCGAGCCATGCTAGGGCAGCGCGGCAGCGTCGCCCAGACCACAGGCTCCGTTGACATCGACTTCACCCCCCGGGAAAAGAGCGTCCTAGATTTGGTGGCGGAAGGGCTAATGAATAAGGAAATCGCTCGCCGTTTGGAGACGAGCGTTCGCAACGTGGAGAAATACGTCAGCCGCCTATTTAGCAAGACGGGGACCAACAGCCGTACGGAGCTAGTGCGCTATGCCCTGGAGAACGGACTGACGAAGTAAGGGCTTTACCAAAGTTTTTTGCCAAGATTTTGCCTTAGGGCGTTAGCGTCACAATCATTTCGTCGATGTAGGGATCGAGTGCCTCTAGGCCGCTGTTGATCGATGAGTATTGCGTATCTCCCAGTAAAGCCTGAGTAGGCTGGGAGCCGTCAACCGCCATGCGCACCGTTAGGTTATCGGCGTACTGGGCTACTCGGGTGCTGTCCAGCACAACCGTTCCGCCGTAGTCCCAACCAAAGCCGTAAAACTCAAAGTCACCCGCCACCTGCTTAAAGCCCTCCAGCGGCATGCCGACGTGAATACCCTCCGGCGTCTGCCATGCGGGTCCTAAAGTCCGAACTTCGCGCACCCCAGATTGGGTGTCGTCAGTCCAGATGAGGCTGAGGGTATGGCCGTCGTCCAGAGCAATTTCGACTCCGGGCTCGGTGAAGCCCTCGCCCACGTGAACTTCCATATCAACGAGCTGCTGCTCACCAAATAGATCGACCAAATCTTGGCGGCTTGTGTTGCGGGTGATGGGGCCCACCCGCTCTCCTGGAACAATGGTCGTATCGTATCCGGCTGGGGCGGGCTGAGTCCGATTGGGTTTAGTTTGGGGCGCTTGGGTTTGGGGCGCTTGGGTTCGAGGATTTTGAGCGGTGGGGGCTTCGCTGGGCGTAGGGTTCACCGGGGGGGTATCGCGTCTTAAGGGCAGTTCAGGCGGTGCAGGTTCAGTCAGCGTCGGCTCGGCCGCTTTAGGCTCTGTAACCGCTGGTGTCTCCCGCAGCGTATCGGACTGCCGGTTCGATGTGGATAGCGCGAATAGGGTCCCTCCACCGGCGGCAATCAGCAGCACTAGAGAGATCAGGGGAATGAATGGAGGTTTAGTCGTCATGATGAGTACAGGTCTGTGTAGAAGCAGTAGAAGCCGTAGAGATGCTAATGCGACACAGATTTGGAGCGGTATCTCAGCTTTGCATCCCGGCTTATGACTGTACTCTAGCGATTTAGCCCTAGAGATAGGGGCGATCGCTTGACACTTTCCGCTTTGACACGCTACGGGGGAGGCAAACTGCGGCGTTTCGGCCATTAGATAACACAATATGACACATTTTTCCGTCCACCCATCGAACCGGCGTTTGGCGCGTATGATGGAAATCGTGTGCTCCGCAGCGAAAAACAAGGATGCCTTCGATGGATCAGCCTCAAGCAACGAAAAATCTTGTCGACACCCACATCGAATCTTATGAGCGGCTGCTCTCCCCCAATGAGCTGGTTGCTCAAATGCCCCTCACTGAGACGGCCATAGAGACCGTACTTAAAGGAAGAGATGCGATCGCCAACATCATTGACGGGCACGATTCACGCCAGTTTATTGTGGTCGGTCCTTGCTCCATTCACGACCTAGATGTCGCTATGGACTACGCCCGTCGCCTCAAGGCCCTCTCTGACCGAGTGAGCGATCGCCTGCTGCTGGTCATGCGGGTGTACTTCGAGAAGCCGCGGACCACCGTCGGCTGGAAAGGGCTGATCAACGACCCGCTGCTTGACGGCACGTTTCAGGTGCAGTACGGCCTTCACGTGGCGCGTCAGCTGCTTCTGCAGCTTGCAGAACTAGGGCTACCGGCAGGCAGTGAGGCTTTAGATCCCATTACTCCTCAGTACATAGGCGATCTGATCTCCTGGTACGCCATCGGCGCGCGCACCATCGAATCCCAAACCCACCGCGAAATGACCAGCGGTTTGTCGGTGCCCGTAGGCCTGAAGAACGGTACCGACGGCAACATCAAGGTGGCGATTGACGCCCTGCAAGCCTCCCGCACCCCGCATCATTTCCTTGGTATCGATGCCGAGGGCCGGGTTGGGGTGATGCGGACTAAAGGCAACCCCTACGGCCACGTAATTTTACGCGGCGGCGGCGGCAAGCCCAACTGCGACGCAGAGACGGTGCGCTGGGTCGAGTCAGCGTTAGCCGAGCGGGATCTCCCCCAGCGGCTGGTTATCGACTGCAGCCACGGCAACTCTAACAAAGACCACCGCCGCCAGCCTGCCGTAGTAAAGCAGGTCGTGGATCAGCTCCTAGCTGGAAGTCGTTCTATCATCGGCATGATGCTGGAGTCCAATATTCACGGGGGCAACCAGCCCATTCCCAGCGCCAAACCCTCAGGGCTGTCCACCAACCTGCGTACCCAGCTTGAGTACGGCATTTCCATCACCGACAAATGTATCAGCTGGGAAGAAACGGAAGACCTGATCTTGGGCGTCTATGAGCGGCTGCGGGTCCCGGCAGTTTGCCGCTAGGTCGATCTATCCTCTGTGGTAGATTTTTGGACTCAAACCAGCGGCACCTGGATTAACGTCTTTGCCGTGATTTTGGGGACAGCTGTGGGACTGTCCCTGCGCGATCGCCTACCCCAGCCGATGCAGCGGGTAATCACCCAAAGCCTAGGGCTGATCACGCTGCTGATTGGCGCAGAGATGGGCCGCGGCCTATTTGACCTGCGGGCTGGCGCAGTGGATGGGGTAATTGTGGGGCTGCTGGCCCTGGTGGGCGGCGGCCTGCTGGGAGAATGGTGGGGCATCGAAGGACGGCTAGAGGCCATTGGCAGCTGGCTCAAGCGCCGCTTCCGGGGCCAAGGCCGCTTTACCGACGGCTTTGTCGCCGCGAGCCTGCTGTTTTGCATTGGTCCCTTGGCGCTCATCGGCAGCCTCAACAACGGGCTGAGCGGCGATAACGCGCTGCTAGTCATCAAAGCCGTGATGGACGGACTCGCCTCGGTTGCCCTTACCAGCACGTTTGGCGTCGGGGTTGGCTTCTCGGCCTTGCCCATTTTGCTCTACCAGGGCGGCCTGTCCCTTAGCGCCGCCGGCCTAGCCCAGGTCCTCCCTGACCCTGCCACTTCTCCAGCTATCCTGTCCTCCACCGGAGTTGGCGGGCTCATTATTATGGGCCTGGGGCTTACTCTACTAGAAGCGGCACAGATTCGCATTGCCTCGCTGCTCCCGGCGCTGCTGCTGGCTCCACTGCTCTATTTGCTCGGATCGGTGCTGACGGTAGTAGCGGGGTAGGGGGAAGATTACGAAGGTTTTGGTGGATTACGCCTACAAAAAATCCCCCACCCAAAGGCAGGGGATAAAAATCAATTAACGCTTACATTGCGGAAGCATCAGTTGTAAAAGGCGATGGCCCACGGGGGCCGGGTCTTTGACCAACGCCCTACAGCGCGTTGCCGCGAGGAAGCACTTCCTCAGGGAATACAAACTGCTCGTGAGGCTGGTCTTGCACCGCCATCCACGCGCGAATACCTTCGTTCAGCAAGATGTTCTTCGTGTAGAACGTCTCAAACTCTGGGTCCTCTGCCGCCCGAATCTCCTGCGACGTGAAG
>JBHJHD010000088.1:0-10533 GCA_050331115.1 Elainellaceae cyanobacterium | reverse complement strand
CGCGGCGAAAGATATGCTCCTCTAGCCTGGCCCAGAAGGGAATGCCCAGCAGCAGCAGTAGCCAGAAGCCGGCGATGAACAGGGCAGCCCAAGGAATGGCGGCGATCGCTTCCCCTGAGATCGCTTCCCCTGAGATCGCTTCCCCTGAGAGCACCGCCCCTAAGCGCAGGCCGGCCCAGGGCACAATTTGCCCCACCAGCTGCTCAGCGCGCCGGCCCATATGGGTCAGCCCCGCATGGGTCAACCCTGCCCCACCCTTACTCAATAGATTGAACGGCTGAAAGATGATGTTGCTGGGCTGGCCGAAGATCAGGCTAGACCAGCCCCAGCGCATGAAGGGCGGAAAGACCCGGTACGCCAACAGGAAAGCCCCGATGGTGATCGCTATCGTTCCCGCGGCCCGTAGGTAGGTGAGCAGGCCGCAGCGGAAGTAGACGGTCCAGATAAGGCCCAACCGCTGCCGCTGCCGCCATAGATCGGCCACCATCAGGGCAATAATGCCGACGGAAAAGAGCTTTGCGCCCCAGGTCCGAAGCGGCGCCGACCAGCCCGCCGGGGCGAGCAGCAGCAGGCTCAGCAGCGCCACCAGGGCCAAAAGGCGATAGCGAATGCGCAGCAGCAGCACCCTCAGCGCGTTCACGAGCTGCCGTCGCCGCTGCGCCTGGGTGAGGTAGGTCAGCTGGCCCGAGGCCGCGATGCTCACCACGCCGTATAGCGCTGCCGGGTAGGAGTTGGGCTGGACGGCCCATATCTTCTCGCAGTGGGCGAGCACCCCGCGAAACTGGCCCCGCTTGAGCAGCAGATAGGCCGCCAGGGCATGGACAGCGGGCTGGGGGTTGAGGGCCAACGACCGCTCGGCGCTTTCGAGGGCGTCTTTGTCTTTGCCAAGGCGGGCCAGGGCAATGCTGCGATTGTGCCAGGCCTTGCTGAATTCAGGATCGAGGGCGATCGCTTGGTCAAAGTCGGCGATCGCCTGGGGAAACTGCCTGAAGATTAGACGCGCCAGACCCCGGGCATTGAAGCCATCAGCCGAGGGCTCCAGGAGGCCGCGATCGCAGTAGTCTAGGGCAGCCCGCCGCTGCCCCAGCATGGCCAGTACCGTACCTTGGGCGCTGAGGGTAGGACCGTGCTCAGGCTCAATCGCCAGAGCCTGCTCAAAGCTGTCGCGAGCCAGCTGAGGCTGCTTGAGCTGGCGGAGCAGGTAACCCCGCTGCCGCCAGAGGTCGGCAGCCTCTGCCGACATAGGGTCGCCTAAGCGCTGCAGGGCGTCGTCATAGGCTGCAAGCGTCTGGCTTCGAGGCGCTTTTCTAAGGCCCTTGCGCGCCGCCAACCGATTAAAAAGCATTGCTCGGGGAGTCAGGTGGATTAAACGGGTGCGTCTAACAGCATACTCTAGGCACTGGCACCACTTTACGGCATGCTAAGTAGGGGCCATAAATCAACGACGCGACTTGCCAACACCGTCTACTTGTGGCCAACCGCTTAGGACGCGGGCATAACGAACAAGGAGGCTTCCATGGCTGCAGAAACTGATCCTAAAACCCTGATGAAGCAAGAGGTGGGCCGCGCCGCCGCCGACCGCGTTTCATCGGACTCTATTGTTGGGCTAGGCACCGGGTCGACCACGGCCTTCGCCATCCAATATATCGGTGAGCGGCTGCAGTCGGGGAGCCTCAAAAACATCAAAGGGGTGACGACCTCGTTTCAGGCCATCGTGCTAGCGCGGCAGTACGGCATCCCTGTGGTCTCCCTAGATGAGGTCGATCGCATCGACGTGGCCATCGACGGCGCCGATGAGGTCGACCCGCAAAAAAATCTCATCAAGGGCGGCGGCGCCGCTCACACCCAGGAGAAGATTGTAGACTCCCTCGCCAAACAGTTCATTGTGGTGGTCGACAGCGGCAAGCTGGTGGACGCCCTCGGCAGCACCTTCCTTCTGCCGGTGGAGGTGATTCCGATGGCGGTAAGCCCAGTAATGCGGGCGATCGAGGCTCTGGGCGGCAAGCCCAGCCTGCGCATGGGGGTCAAGAAGGCTGGTCCCGTGGTCACCGATCAGGGAAACTTAGTGATCGACGCTAAGTTTGAGCGTATTGACGATCCGGCAGGCCTAGAGTCTTCTCTCAACAACATTCCGGGCGTGCTGGAGAACGGTCTATTTGTTGGCGTCGCTGACGTAGTGCTCGTTGGGGCGCTAGAGGACGGTAAACCTAAAGTCAGTGAGCTATAGTATAGCCTCAAAACGATTGACCGGCGTCCTCTGAGAGGATTTGAAAAGCGTCAATTAGCGCTTTGCCGCCTGAATGGCCTTGGCGAACTCGCCTGTCAAGGCCATTCCTGTCAAGGCCATTCAGAGCCAGTGGCATGAGCAGCCGTAGGCCATGGGACCGCGAACCAAGCCGGTCTGATGCGCTGCCAGCAGATCTATCCCTTTCCAAAGATTTACGCAATTGTGAAAAACGCTTAAATCCCAGGCTGTAAGTTCTCTGATTGCGCCCGTTTACGCAGTAAACTCAAGTATGAATCGGGGAATATTGGTGCTGCAGGTTCGTGCAAAGCCTCAGCAAGCCTTTTGACCAATACTCCAGTCTGCCGAAAATCCTGAACGTAGCCCGCATCATCTACCCTCAGCTTTAAGCAGGCTGAGTGCGCTTACTGTCGAAACAGCATCTACAGCGTATTGACCTTAACCTCGTTTCGAGTGGTCAGATCTACCAAGCCAAGCTTTGATGAACCTACATCAGAGCGGCTTTGAATCTAACTGTAGATTCACTTAGAGTCAGATAAAGTAAGGTCATGGGCTCCTGACATAAGCCAAGCGATGCCAGGATGTCTGATGCGCTTATGCAATTTTCTTGCCGGTAGTGAATGTCCCAGCAAGTCAGGGCGTTCGCCTGCCCTGTCGCTCGTGCGACGTCGAGCTGTGGCCGTTCGCGCTGCGTGGCCCACCTTAAAGCGTTGGCCCGAGGCCCCCAAAGCATTGGCCCAGGGCATAGATCAGGCGCAATAGGTCTAGATTCAACCGGGTAAGCACGGCATGGAGCGGCGCGCATATTCACGCCTAAATATGCCCTACGACATCAAATGCCAGTGATAAGCGGCTAGCCACTTATCAGCGCCGTTGGGCCTATCGAAAATCTTGTCACTTTGTCTACTTAGCTAGGCAATTCATAGATCTTAAGAGTATGATTTCCCTTCACTCAACCAACTTGAAGGATTTTCCATTTGAGCGTGAGAACCTCTGCTGGAGAATCTTGCGAGAAAGCGACGAATCGCTGACGGGCTATTGGCATCATACGTTCCAGTGCTCCGCCCCATCTCAGGCTCCGGCGTCTTGGTATCTCGGGCTAGTCGAGGGCAAAGCCGTTTTTTCAGACCGAGAACCGCTGTCAGCTGAACGTCTGCTTGGGGTCGCCGAACGGTATCTTCCTCAGATGAAAAGCGACAAAGCCGTACATTTAACTCAAAAGCTGAAGCGAATGCTTCCTGAGGATAGTGGGCGCCAGCTCAAGATATTGCCGAATTTACTAGAGAACTGCTATAGGGCTAATCTATTTAGCCCTATAGAGATCGAGCGTGCACTACGGTTAAAAATTCTTCAAGATTTTGACGAGGTCTTGTTCGATTATTCTGGGCAGGCCAGCTTCACGCCAAATTCAGATCTGTCAGACTATGTTCCAGTCGCTGGATGTGACCTTCGAACGCTGCTATCTGAGGCCCGTAAACGCAGAATCGTTTGGGAGAAGGTAAGGAAGATTATCCCCTCCCTCAAGAGCGAATTTGCCTTAAACCACGAGGCAATTGACCGGGCCAGTCTTCCCGCCTCCCACCGAGCCCATCTAGAGAAAATCGTCTCCTGCGGCAACACGATAGAGACTATTTCTAAGGCCCTCAGCCAAGATGCCCTAGAGATTTCTAAAAGGCTTGTGCCGCTGATTAAAAAAGGGCTACTGGTCGTTAAATCAGCCCAGCAAACTAAGCGATCGGAAATTGTAATTGTCGATGATTCTCAGCTCATGCTGCAGATGTTTCAAACCATAGTTTCCAGCTGGGGCTATGGCGTTCGCGCCCATTCTGATCCGACTTCAGCCTTGAATGTCATACTGAACGCCGATCCTGCCGCTATTTTTCTCGGCGTCAACATGCCTGATATTTCTGGCTTTGATCTGCTGAAGCAGATTCGCCGTCAGCCGACATTAGCTGATGTTCCACTCATTATGCTCACAGCAGAGCGGACCCTATCTAATAACTGGAGAGCCCAGTGGAGCGGCTGTAACTTCTTATCAAAGCCCCTATCTCCCGAGGAGTTTCCCAACTTTAAGCTGGAGCTTCGCATGCTGCTAGAGGCGATCGCCAGCTAGGATAAAGCCTGCATAAAAATCGCCTTGTATGTTAGCAAGCGATCAAGATTAGTTACATCCTTTTTTACATAGCCCTTTCCGGATTATTTGAGTCTCACTAGTACTAATAATCAGGGAAGGAAGCCCAACCCATTCTCTATAGCAAAGAGCGAGTTAGCTGCAGTATGCAACTTCTAGTAATTGATGACAGCGCCGTAGACAGGCAATACATATCATCCATGCTTCAGGACATGGGCCACCATGTTGAGTCCTATTCCACTGGAGAGGGCGTGGTCGAAAAGCTCTCGACAGGGAAATACTCCTGCCTGTTCTTGGATATCGTGATGCCAGAGCAAGACGGTTATAAGCTTCTGCGGGAGATTCGCTCAAATAAAGCGACCGCCGACCAAAAAGTGGTGTTTTACTCCAACAAAAACACGCCGGTAGAAGTCAAGTATGGGCTACGGCGAGCGAACGCGAATGATTACATCATCAAGCCGGTGAGTCGAGAGCGGCTATCTGAAGTCCTAAAAAGCCTCCAGTGCTCTCCCTGCTGAGGCTAGCGCCTGCTCGGATAGATTCACCCCACAGATTCAACCCATCAATTCAATAGGTCATTACTTTGACGTATCCGGTGCACCGTCTATGAAACTTCCTACTCCAACGATAGACAACCTGGTCACCCAAGGGAATCACTACATTCTGACCCAGGTAGGCGACCGGCAGGTTGCCTTTTCAACCAGTGACGTTACCGGCATCTTGCTCACAGAGCGATCGCAAGTGCTATCCCTGCCTTTTTACGACGATGTCGTCTTGGGCATTGTGCACCACCAGGGTCAGTTTGTGCCGCTGATGATGCTGAGTCGTCTGCTCGACGGCAAGCCAGGCCAGATGAGGGAAGTCTTCAACGCCATTCAGCTGAGTGAATCTAGTGGAACACCCGGGCTGGGGTTAATTATTGACCAGCTCTTGGGCCACTGCAGTGAGGAGGCCTTTGCAGCCGATGACGCCATTGAGCACTTTCAGCCCCAGATGCTAGACCCAGACCTCTGGCAGCCCCAGCGTAGGACGGCTTTGTCCCCCTAAATTTGGGCTCTGACAAACCCCAAGTGACCTGACGGTATTCGGACCTGGCTCAGGCGATCGCTTTTCAACCCCGCTAAAACCAAAGTTTCCTGGTCACGGGCCCAGACCTAAACGCTTTCCCCCCAGCAAGCGCGCTTCTCTCCTTCTATTAATTACTTGTTATAAGAGCAAAACGACTATGACTGCCCCAGGCCAGAAAGTATGGGATGCCCCCAACCCAACCACCGATGTGCAGGATGATACAGCGGTCGAACCTGCGTCAGGCGATCAGCTGAGCGCCTTCTTCACCTCAGCTGAAGATTCGGACCCAGTCGGGCATCCGGACTCCAAGCGTAAAGGACTCAGCATCAGCGTTAAGGCGACCGCCTTAGCGGCGCTATTCGGCATACTGCCCGTGCTTACGGTAGGCTTCATCGGCTACCGCTCAGCCAACGTCTCGATTACCGGTGAGATTGCCGGCCAAGAACTCGAAGAAGTTGAGCAGATCGCCTCTCTGATTGGGACATACTTACAAGAGCGGATTGCTGACGCCAGCACAATTGCCGGAGTGGTCAGCAGCTTTCCCGAAATTGCGGGCGGCCTCAACGCAGAGGAGCAGTCAAATTTATCAGATTTACAGGAGTTTCTCTCAGCACAGCTTGCCTCATCCATCCAGGGCACGCCCAGCTACTCAGGTATCGGCATCTTTGACCGACAGGGTGAGTCACTGATACAGACTGTAGGGGCAGGCGTTGAGCTGAATCAGGACGACGTATCCTACTTCGAGCAGGCGATTGAAACGGAAACCGCTACCCTCAGCAAGCCAGTACTAGAGACAGCGGAATCGGGCCTAGAGGAATATGCGGTTTACATTGCGGCTCCCGTCATTAGCGCAGCGGAGCGGGTAGAATCGGTCGTTCTAGCCCGAATCGCACTCGATACTGTGGGCTATTCCGTACTCAGCTCAGGGGTTTCTGAAGATGAGGAGGAGGAAGGAGACGAGTTTTATCGCCTGGTAGATGACTCTAGCAACATCCTTCAAAGCCTGCCGTTTAAGGCAGAGAACCCAGAAATCGGGCAAAGCATTGCGGAAAAAGTTTCTAATTTTGAGGCGGTACAGGAGCAGAGAGAGCCGACCACCTGGATTGGTTCCACGACTGATGGTACAGCCCTAATTGCTTACGCACCTGTATCCGAGATAGAGAACCTAGGCTGGAGCGTAGTGGCCTCTGAAGGGACAGCGGAGGCTTTTGCGCCCCAGCGGCAGCTTCTGGCCACGATTCTTTTGGGAACAACGGTTACCTCTATCGCAGCGGTGCTGCTGGGCATCGTCCTGGCAAAGCGCGCCACCAGACCCATCGAACAAGCGGCCAAAACCGTAGAGCTGCTGGGCCAGGGAAACCTCTATGCTCGAATGCCCGTGCGGGGCGATGACGAGGTCGCGGTCTTGGGAAGAAACATTAACCAAATGGCAGGACAAATCGAGGGCCTGCTACAGACCCTGCGCCAGAACGCGACGCAGCTCGGCAAGCAAAACCAGGTCCTGTTAGATCTAGCCCGCGACGAGGTCCTGATTAAAGGAGATGCCCAGGCGGCGGCCCAAACGTTCGGCGCAGTTGCGGCTGCGACGCTAGACGTCGAGCGGGTCAGCTTCTGGCTCTATAGCCCGAGCTAGGGCAGCTGCGGTGCCTCAGCTACCACGACCGAACCAGGCCCGACATCAGTCCGCCGCCGATAGCGCTAGACTCCGCCTACGTCCAAGCGCTCCTCGCAGACCAAGGTCTAACGATTTCAGACGTCCACAGCCACAGCGAGGCGCAGACCCTCATCGAAAGCGGCCATCTCGACGAGAGCACGGTTTCGCTGCTTGAGGTCCCTATCCAGATTACCGGTAAAATTGTGGGCACCGTGCGCTGCGAGCAGACGGGCGATCGCCGGCGGTGGGAGCCCCAGGAGCGCACGTTTGTCGGCTCGATTGCCAACCTGGCTGCCCTGGCCTTGGAGAGCGAAGGCCTGCAGGCTGAGGTCAGCCACCTGCTAGACGTGGTGTCTGAGGTGGAGGACGGCAACCTGACGATTGAGGCCCAGGTTAGCGATCGCAGCACGGGACTGGTGGCAGACACCTTTAATCGCCTGATTGAGCGGCTGGCGGAGGTGATGCAGCAGGCCCTCGAAACGGCGCAGCAGCTCTCTCAAAATGCCCGGCAGCAAACAGGCCAGGCGGACCTGATTGCCAAGAACGCCGACCAGCAGGCAGAGGGGATCAACCAAATCCTGCAGATTACCAACGGGGTGAAGGCCCTGGCCCTAGACGCGGCGCAGCAGGTCGAAACCAGCCGCACCTCGTTAGAGACCCTGAAGCAAGCCGTAGAGCGGGGTCGAGGCGAAATCACCAGCATGACCACGGGCATCGAGATTCTCCAGGAGGGCAGCGACCGGATCATCCAGCAGATGAAAACCCTAGGGGAGTTTGTCGGTTTGGCGGACCAGTTTGTTCAAGACCAAACCCAGATCGCCTCACTGACCCAGACCCTAGCGCTGAACGCCTCTCTCGTCGCCGCTCGCTCCGCCGAGCAGCGCGACCCACGTCAGTTTGCGGTGGCGGCCCGCGAATTTGGGGCGATCGCCAGCCAGGTCAGCCAGCTTGCTCAGCAGACCAACGCCAGCTTGACAAGCCTAGAGCAGCGCAGCGCTCAGATTCAAAGCGTCGTCTACACCGTGGACGCCAACGTACAGCGGGTCGGCAACCTGGTGGAAGGGTTCACCCAGGGGGTCGAGGAATCCAGCCAGGTGTTTGAAGATGTGCAAACGGTGACGACGGCGGCGCTAGAAGCTGAAACGTCAGTCACCCGCGCCAGCCAAGAAATCGTCGATGCTGCAGAGGCGGCGACCGACGTCGTGCGCCGGATTACCGAGACCGCCGATCAAACCGCCGAGCTGACTCGAAACAACCGAATGCAATCTGAGGAGATGGAGTCTCTGTCCCAGCAGCTTGTGCAGACGATGGTCTTTTTCCAGCTTCCCGGGACCCCAGCCCCCGAGGCTCAACCCCAGCTCGAGATGTCCCGCGCCCAGGATGTCGCTATGACTTGACGCAGCAGATATTCTCATCCATCAGGAGATCTGCGCACCGCAAGAGTTCCCCAGATCTCATCTTCGACTATCGCACCCCTCAACACCCTAAGCTCACACCGTGGATATGACAACACTTCGACCTAAAGCCAAAGCAAGCTCAGCCCCCTCCAGAACTGCCCCAGATCAAGATAGAGCGTCATTCCCTTCGACCCTAGGGCGCTTGAAAGCTCGCCCAAAGCTCGGCCTTCGGACTATCGTCATCACCTCATTTGTCGTGCCCATTGTGGCTGGGGTCGGCGTCACGGGCTGGCTCGCGATCCGCAACGGTCAAGAAGCGGTCAACGACCTTGCGATCCAGCTTCAAGAAGAAGTCAGCGATCTGATCGAGCAGGAAGTGCAGGTCTTTCTCGATACATCGCCCAACATCCACGACACAATCGAGGCCGGCATCCAGAGCGGCTACATCGAGCTAGACGATTTTTCCACCTTAGAGTCCTATTTCTTGCGCCAAATTCGGGCCGATATTGTGCCCGATATTATGTTTGCGAACCCCGAGGGCGAGACCCTTGGGATGCGCAAGCGGGGGGATGGCAGCATTACGGTTCGGGTTAAGGACGAAAGCACCGGGAAAACCCGCGAGAAATACGTCCTTGATGATGAAGGCAATCGAGTCGAGCGCATTCAGGTCAAGGAATACACCACCACAGCACGCCCTTGGTATGTCGCCGCCGTGGAGGCGGGTCAGCCCACATGGAGCGCGATCTATCCCTCTGCGAATCTGCTGTGGCCGGAGATCAGCTCTGTCAGACCTCTGTACGACGAGACCGGCGCTTTGATTGGCGTTTTAGGCAGCGAGCTGACGGTCGAGAATATCGGTCAGATGCTTCAGAACCTGGATGTCAGCGAATCTGGACAGGCGTTTATCATCGATCGCGCCGGTGACCTTGTGGCCAGCTCAACGGCTGAAGCGCCCTTCACCCTAGAGGAAGACGAGGCGGTGCGGGTCGCAGTGACCAATAGCCAAAACCCCCTCACCCGGGCCACCGCGCAGTATCTGCTGAACAACTTCGGCAGCTTTGATCAAATCGCAGCCGAGCAGAGTCTAGACTTCGAAATCGGCGGTGAGCGGCAGCTGGTTCAGGTCTCCCCTTTAAAGGACGGTGAGGCGATTGACTGGCTTGTGGGGGTCGCCACGCCAGAGTCAGACTTCATGAGCCAAATCAACGACAATACTCGCAACACAATTGTCTTGTTTGGGGCCGCTCTGGCGGTGACCGTCCTGCTCGGAATTTTGATCTCTCGCTGGATTACTGACCCAGTGATTCGCCTGAGCCAGGCGTCCCAGGCGATCGCTCGCGGAGACCTAGATCACCGCGTGAATATCAGAGGCGCTGGGGAGCTAAATATCCTTGCGCAGTCCTTTAACCAGATGGCCCATCAGCTGCGCCAGACGTTTACCGCCCTAGAGACCGTCAATACTGACCTGGAGGCTCGCGTCGATGAGCGGACGATGGCTCTCAACGAACAGACCCAAATGCTCCAGAGTGAGATTGAGCAGCTCCTCGATATCGTAGACGCGGTCGAGGAGGGCGACTTAACCGTCTCGGCCGAGGTCAGCCCGACGGCGACGGGGCTGGTTGCAGATACTTTCAATCAGCTCATTGAGCGCTTCGGCCGGATCATGGCGACGGTATCTGGTGCCGCGGAGCAGGTCAACGAGAAAGCCCTGCAGGTCGAGGGCATCGCAGAGAGCACGGCGAAAAATGCGCGCCAGCAGGTGGAGTCGGTGACCCGTATGCAGTCGCTGATGACCAACATCAACACCCTCTCCCAAAGCAGTACCCAGCAAGTGGCGGCTTCCGAAGCGGCCATGGCGGATGCCCAGGGCGCGGTTCAAGAAGGCCAACAGGAAATTACGGCGGTAAACGCTGACATCGACGTCCTCCACCAGGAAATGCATCAGATTGTGGGCCGGACCCAAACTCTGAACAGCTACACCGACCTAGCCGCTCAGTTTGTCAAAGACCAAAAGCGGATTGCGTCTTTGACCCGCGTC
>JBHJHD010000087.1:0-48961 GCA_050331115.1 Elainellaceae cyanobacterium | reverse complement strand
ACCCGATACGCCTCATCCTGCTGCATCGCCCCTATGCCTCATCACATCCACCGCCTCCGTTATACCCCGTAAATCTATCGCCAGGGCAATTGCTGTAGGCTAGGTTGACGGAAGGAAACCCTGCATCGACAATGGTTTCGTTGGGTTACGCTAGCGCTCCAACCCAACCTACGGCTGATGCAATTCCAAGCAGTGCAGCGTTGAATCGCTCAAAAGTCGCTGAATGGCTAGCTCCCCCAAACGAATCAAAGCCTCGACTTGAGCAGTTGGCGCATTGCCGCACCGCAACCACACCACTTTTGGCGGCGAGCCATACAAGCGGCTTCGCTCAGCAAAATCTGCATCTTGAGTCACAATGCAGAAATCATTCTGCTTCGCAAACTCCCAAATCTCTGTATCTGTCTTTTCCGCGAGATCGTGGAACTGCACGTGGCTAGCATCAGGAAAGCTATCAGCCAGCCGATCGACCAGCTTTCGGCTCAGGTTCTGAATCAAACAGCAGCCTCAAGCAGCGCCCACCGATGCGACCAGGCGATGCTCACGGTCAGCCGCAAACTCCAGACAGGCCCTGACATCTAACTCCGTCAGCTCTGGAAAGTCTTCAATAATTTCAGCCGTAGACATCCCCGCCGCTAGCCAACCCAAAACGTCGTATACCGTAATCCGCATTTGGCGAATACAGGGCTTGCCCCCGCGCTTATCCGGCTCGATGGTGATGATATCGCGATAGCTCATAACAAAGACGGAACAGCTGCCCCTATCTTAATCTAAGGTAGTTCTTCCGGTAGTTTGAGTTGACGGAGGAAACCCAACAGCGATCATAGTTTCATTGGGTTACGCTAGCGCTCTGATGCTATGACACTTGCCTAAAGATGAGGGATTCGGCTCATCGTCTTTCAGACTCAGCAGTCATAGCTACCCTCGCCACTACAGCAAATCCCGATGGGTAAATGCCTTGGCATCAGCTCCCGAATAGCTGGCCACCACGTGCCCATCCCCCACCAGCTCATACCGATAGGTCACCAGCCCCTCCAGGCCCACCGGGCCCCGGGGCGGCATGGTTTGGGTAC
This sequence comes from Elainellaceae cyanobacterium, assembly GCA_050331115.1. Classification (GTDB taxonomy): domain Bacteria; phylum Cyanobacteriota; class Cyanobacteriia; order CAKZMO01; family CAKZMO01; genus JBCCAG01. Next base: position 47,891 of record JBHJHD010000087.1, on the reverse strand, counting down.
TGATGCCCACCTCTGCCCCAAAGCCGTAGCGGAACCCGTCCGAGAAGCGGGTGGAGCAGTTGCGAAACACCCCTGCCGCATTCACCTGGTTGAGGAACTGGCGGGCCGCTGCGTCATCGCCTGTAACGATCGCCTCCGTATGGCGAGACCCATAGCGGTTGATGTGGCTGATGGCCTCCTCCAGGTTAGGCACCACCCGCACCGCCAAAATCAAGTCGCTGTATTCGGTGGCCCAGTCTTGCTCCTCAGCCGCGTCCATAGCCACAATCTGCCGCGCCGCCTCATCTCCCCGAAGAGCCACCTCTTTTTCGCGCAGTGCCTCGACCACCCGAGGCAGCAGAGCAGGCGCGATCGCCTCATGCACCAACAGGGTCTCAATGGCGTTGCAGGCGGAGGGATAGCCCGTCTTCGCGTCTACCGCAATGGCGATCGCCTGCCTTGGGTCGGCGGCAGCATCAAGATAGAGGTGGCAAATACCCTCGGCGTGCCCCAGCACCGGAATGGCGGTGTTCTCCTGCACAAAGCGCACAAAGGCGTTGGACCCCCGGGGAATAATCAGGTCAATCTCCTGGTCTAGCGTCAGCATCTCCAGGGTCTCTTCCCGCGTGGTCAGCAGCTGCACTGCCTCCGGCGGCACCGCCGTGGCCCTCAGCCCGTCCTGAATTGCCGCCACAATCGCCTGACAGGAGCGCACCGCCTCGCGCCCCCCTTTAAGAATGACGCCGTTGCCCGACTTAATGGCCAGCGAGCTAATCTGCATCACTGCGTCGGGGCGCGACTCGAAAATCACCCCCACTACACCCAGCGGGCAGCTCACCCGCGTCAGCACTAAGCCCTCGTCCAGCTCCCGATGAATCTGCACCTGCCCCACTGGGTCCGCCAGCTTGCCGACGCTGCGCACCCCGGCGATCGCCCCCGCCAGCTTCTGAGCGTCCAGCTTTAGCCGCCCGTAGAGGGGTTTGGAGAGTCCATCGGCTAGGGCCGTTTCCCGGTCGGCGGCGTTGGCCTGGGTAATGGCGTCGGCATGACGCGCTAGCGCCTGAGCGATCGCCTCGATGGCGTCGTTCTTCTGCTGGGTCGGCAGGTTGGCGAGCGTCTGGGCAGCGTGGCGCGTGCGCTGGGCGAGGGATTGAAGAGACGGAGGATTTGAGACAGTCATGGCTGGTGAACGCGAGGGGGCAGGCTTAGCGGGTATTGGCTCAGTGGGCATTGGCTTAGCGGGCATTGGCTTAGCGGACATTGGCTTAGTGGGCGTTGGCCTCATGGGCATTGGCTCGGTAATCGAAGATGCAGCGCCGTGCTTTGAGCCACAGCGGTTATTCTAAGCGGCAGGGCAAACGCAGCACTCTATAAGACAACTATTCTAAGCGATCGCAATTCTTCCGCGATCGCGATGGTCATAACAGATTGGCAAAAATGGCGCTACTGAAACAAGAAGCCCGAGAGCACCAGCGGTACGAACAGCAGCGCCACCACGATGAAGACCACGGTCACCGGATCGAGATCGAGGGTGGGGGGCGGATCGGGGCGATTGGAGTTGGCCATGGGTACGCTCAAAACTATGGTGAAGGGCAGGTGAGCCGAGAGACAGGCGGCCCAAGCGGCGACGAGCGGCCTAAAGGACGCACCGGCCAAGCCTTTATGATTATCGCTAGCGGCAGTCTCCCCGGCAGGAGCGGAAGTCATTTGTGATACGATCGGGCTCGACTGAGATGCTTGATGTGACGGGTGATGGGGGTACAGCAGCGCAGTGAGACAGATCGATAGCGGCGTAAATCAGAGCGACGGCGTGCAAAGCAGCAGGGCGGTGAGCAGTCCATCCCCCTACTGCCTCCAGGATGACGATCAGCTGTGTTTTATTCACATCCCCAAAACTGCCGGTACGACGCTGACCTCTATCTTAGATTCTAAGTTTAATCGAGACCGAATTTGCCCAGAACACCGCCTCATTGAGCTGCAAGAGTACTCCGCCGAGCAAATTGCGGCCTATCGCCTTTTCCGGGGTCACTTTTCCTACGATATTGGCCTGCTGCTGCCGCAAGCGCCCTACCTGGTGACCATGCTGCGAGACCCGGTTGAGCGGGTGATCTCGGCCTACGAATTCATGAAGACCTGCATTATCATTCACCCGCAGGCGGCAGCCACCCAGCAGAAAGCCCGCACGCTGCCCCTCAAAGACTATATTCGCGACCCCGATGTCTCTGGCGTCGTCAACGCCCAAACCCGTCAGCTCGCGGGGCGGGCCTGGCGCGGGGCTGCCCGTTCAGCCCACAGCGACTGGCTCGACGCTGCCCAGGCCCACCTGGAGGAGTTTGCGTTCGTGGGGCTGACCGAGCAGTTTAACGAGTCCATGGCCCTGCTGAATTACACCTTTGGCTGGTCGCCGCTGCAGCAGGTGCAGCGGCTGATGGTGGGCCGCAAGAGACTGAAGCGAGAGCAGCTTACCGCCGAAGAGCTGGACATCATCTTAGAGCACAACCAGCTTGACGTCGCCCTCTACAATCACGCCCAGGCGCTCTTCGAGGCGTGCTACCGGGCCATGGCGACCCAGCTGCGGAGAGATACGCCCAATAGCTTGTCCAGTAGTGTATCCAGTAGCGCGCCCGAAGAGGAGACCGTCTCTCAGCAGCAGCTAGAGCAGCACTACGAAACCTGCTTTATCCAGACGCTGCCGCCCCCCGTGGCTCAGCTTACCTTCACCTTCGACCAGGGCTTCTCTGGGTCGGGGTGGCACGGCTGGGAGGGAGAAGAGCGCCACTTGCCCTTCCGCTGGACCGGGCCAGGGCCGACGTCAACCCTCGACTTTCCGCCCCTGGTGCCTAACGACTACGCCATTGAAATTCGCGTGATCAACGCCGTCACCCCCGAGATGCTGAGCACGCTGCAGCTGCGCGTTGACGGGACAATGCTGCACCTGTTCACCCTCTACTGCGACGAAGACACCGCTATCCTACGGGGCACCATTCCCAAGGCGGCTATCCTTGACGCCCCGTTCACGCGGCTGACGTTCCAGGTCAGCCATACGCAGTCGCTGCAGTCGGTCGACCCCAGCGTGCCCGACAGGCGACGGGTTGGGGTGGCGCTCGATCTGGTGCAGGTTTGGCCGACGGACGATCGCCCCGCCATCGACGCCACCGCCTTTTTATTTAAGGACGCGCCCCAGCCCTGGCAAGCAGTCGAGACCTTTTTACGGCAGCACCTGCTGCCCGAAGAGAAAATTTTTGCCCCCAACCTATTTCGCTTCACCTTTGGGGATGTAATGCCTAGCGAAACCTCGATTCCCTCGGGGCGAATCGCCAACTACGGCGATTCTCGCATCGACCCAGACGTGTATCAGTGGGCGGTTCTGCACAAGGGGATGCAGAATGAAACTGGCCCGATGTTTCTCAGGCTGCTGGCCTCTCCCTTTGCCCCCGTGCTTGCCAACGAGGTGTTCATCGTCTTTTCAAGCCGGGCCGACCTGCCCAAGCTCAGCTATGGCGCACCCCACGTTCGCTATGCCTACACCGGCTACGTCAAACACCGGCTGGCTCAGCAGGTGGCGGCTTTAACTGCTCTAGCGGTGCGGTACGGCAAGCCATTGGCTAGGCCGGTGTTCCGCTCCGCCCTAGGAGAGCGAATTATGGCGCGGCTCGGGCAAGGCGATCGCAGCCAATGATTATCTCCCACAAACACCGCTTTATCTTCATCAAGACAATGAAGACGGCCAGCACCAGCCTAGAAGTGTTTCTCTCCCAACACTGCGGCGATCGCGGCGTCGTCACCCCCATCTACCCCCCGGTGAAGCCCCACCAGGCCCAAAACTACCAGTCAAACTTTAATCCGCTGCCAGAGCTGTGGCTCAGGTGGCGTCACCGGCAGCCTCTACAGCCCACCCTCGAGGACTACCGGGCTCATAACCGGTTCTACAACCATTTACCGGCCTACGCGATCCGATTGCGGGTGCCTGGGCACACCTGGCGCACCTATTTTAAGTTCTGCGTCGAGCGCAACCCTTGGGATAAAACCCTGTCCTACTACCATATGCGCCGCCACGACAGTAAGCAGCCCCTCAGCTTTGAAGCGCACCTCAGCCACGGGGATTTTTGCCTCAACTATCCTTACTACACAGACATTGGGGGCGATCGCGTCATCGTAGACCAGATCATTCAGTATGAAAAACTCTCTCAGGGGCTCAGCGCAGTGTGCCGGCGGTTGAACATTCCCTTCAGCGGGGCTCTAGACATCTGGGCCAAATCCGATCGCCGCAACGACTACCGCCCCTACCAACAGGTCTACACCCCGCAGCAGCGGCGGCTGGTTGAAAGGGTTTTTGCCAAGGAGATTGAGCTGCATGGCTACCAGTTCTGAATCCAGTTACGCGGACCAGCATGACGTAGACCAGCGGGTTGAGCCCGCTGACGCTAAGACTCTAATTTTCCTGCATATTCCCAAGGCGGCAGGGACCACGATGGCCAGCATCCTCAGAGCGCACTACGGCAGTGAGGCGAGCTATCGCACCCGAATGCATGCCTTTGCGCATCTGCAAACCCTGCCCGAGGCCGAGCGACGACGGCTGCGGCTCATCCATGGCCACATGCCCTTTGGCCTCCACAAGCATCTGCCCCAGCCCGCCGTCTACGTGACGCTGCTGCGGCACCCGGTGGAGCGGGTGATCTCCCACTACTACTTCGTGCTCAAAAGCCCCAGCCATCCGGGCTATCCCGTCGCCCAAGCGGCCCGCAGCATTGCCGAATACGTCGGCTGCGGGCTGCAGAAGCAGACCAACAATGTTCAGACCCGGCATATTTCGGGCGTGGGGGGCACCGCTGGGTTTGACGACTGTACCCCGCAGCATCTCCAGCAGGCCAAGCGCAACCTAGACCGCGCCTTTGTCGTGGCGGGCACCTCAGAGCAGTTCGACGCCACGCTGCTGCTGCTGGGCCAGCGCCTGGGCTGGTCGCCGTCCCCTTACCCCAGGCTCAACGTCAACCCCCAGCGCCCTAAGCGGGAGCTGATCTCCCCCCGGGCGATCGCCATCATCGAGCGCTACAATGCCCTAGACCTAGCGCTATACCATTACGTCAATCAGCGGCTCAAGCAGCAGATTGCGGCCCAGGGCAGTCCCTTTCAGGCGCAGCTCCAAGCTTTTCAACAAGAGAATGTTCGCTACGGGGAGCTGCGCCGCGCTGAAGAGCCGAAGCAATCCAATCTAAAGCCGCCGCAGGTAACGCAGAGTCCAGAACTAAACGCGCCCCCGCCCGAGCCGGCCCCGCCCGAGCTAGTCCCGTCTGAGCTGGCCCAGCTCAAAGCTCAGCTTCGCAATGCCCAGCGGCGGATCGAGGCGCTGGAAACGCTGCAGCAAAGCACGCAAAAGCAGCTCCGCAAAGCGATGTTCATCCTCACTAATCTGCGCAGCAGCCGACTGCTGCAGCTCGGACGCCGCCTCAATAGACTGCGTCGCGGGCTCAGCTAGCGCCGGCGATCGCCACTCTTGAAGAGGCCTCGCGCTGTTCAAATCAAATTTGGCCAATCAAATTTGGTCAATCAAATTTGGGCGCGGTAAAATCGAACGATGCGAACTCCTTCAAAGCTCTTGTCGCACCCGCTCGACCGTGCCGCGGTGCCCGTTATTCTCGCCCTGGCAGTAGTCTTGACCCTTGTGGTGCTGTTTGTGAAGCAGCCCGCCCCCACCATACGGGAATTTAGCTGGCAAGATAAGCTTGTCGGCGCTGAGGATCAGGCGTTTTTTCTCACCTTCAGCCGGCCCATGGACCACGAGGCGGTGGAGGAAAATCTAGCGCTCAAGGCCGTGATCTCTGAAGCCGATGAACAGCCCATTCCCGGCAAGGTGAGCTGGGCCGGCCGCCGCATGGCCTTTACGCTACTGGCCCCCGCCCCCTATGGCTATACCTATACGCTGACGCTAGACGAGGCCTGGGACCGCTTTAGCACCGAAGCCGCTGACGAAAGCCACCTGCTGGTTCCCTTTGAAGGTCGCTTTCGCACCCGCGATCGCGCCTTTCTTTATCTGGGGGCCAGCGGAGATGAGGAGGGCCGACTCATTCTTTATAACCTGACGCGCAAAGAAAAGCGGGTACTCACGCCTGAAACCTTAACTGTGCTGGACTACGAGCCGTATCCCAACGGCGATCGCGTCCTGTTTTCGGCGGTGGAGCGCGCCGCCCGCGACCAGGGACCGCTCAACCAGCAGCTCTACGTCGCGGCCACGGGCATTGAAGCGGAAGCGCCCGCTGCTACCCCCGGGGCTAAGGTCGAGGCCGCATCCTTTTCGCTCACCGGCGACGTACAGCTGCTGCTCGATAGCGACGACTACCAAAACCTCAAGTTCGACCTCTCTCCTGACGGCCAGACCGTTGTCGTTTACCGCGTCAACCGACAGACGCCCAGCGACTTTGGCCTCTGGACGCTGCGGTCCGACGAAGCGGGTAACCCTACCCTCGCGCCGCTTCCTGCTGAGCCGGGCGGCGACTTCTTAATTACCCCCGATAGTCAGGCGATCGCCTACCTACAGGGCCAGGGCATGGCGCTGCTGTCCCTCGATGAGGAAACCGCTGCAGAGCCCATCGACTTCTTGCCTCAGTACGGCCTGGTGCTCGACTTTGCCCTTGACGGTACGGCAGCCGCCCTGGTGCGGTTTGACGCTGACCCCACCGAGCCCACCCAGTCGCTGTTTGTCGTCACCAATCAGGGCAAAGAGCAAAACCTGCTCTCGGTGCCGGGCTCGATTGTAGACGCCCAGTTTTCCCCCACTGGGGACTACCTGTACAGCATTGTGACGGAGCGTCTCCCTGGCGATGTCTATGCAGAGCAGCCCTACCTGGTGGCAATCGATCTCAACACGGGCGATCGCAGCGATCTGCTGCTGCTGCCGGTGCAGTCTGACATTAAAATGAGCCTTGCCCCAGACGGGCTGGGAATTTTATTTGATCAGGTGGCGACTGCCGTCAGCGCTAGCCCTTCGGGCCTGCGTAGCGCTGACGGTAACGTCATTACCGGCAGTGCGCTGTGGTTTTTCCCGATTCTGTTCAATGAGAGCGGTGTACCCTTGCAGACGGAGCCCAATGAGTTGCCCACTGCCGGGTTTTATCCGCAGTGGCTGCCTTGAGGTCGTCCCGGTTTGGTCCCCCTAGAACGTTTGGCCATCGGCCCGGCTGGGTATCCTTATATGGCCGGCACTGATATGGCCGGCACTGATTGAGCAGTGCATAGGGATCGATCCAGAAGCGCCACTGCGCTGCGATTGCAGCAAGCCCAGTATAAAAAAAGCCCTCCCCGCAGCCTGTGCAGGGAGGGCAATCGATCGCTTACCTGTGTCCAACCCAGTGATAACACCATCTCTAAGACGGCGTTCTCCGTATTTGCCCTAAATCAAAAGCTCTTCACACTTGTCTCAAAAGATACCGACAAAGCCTACATATTGTCTGGCGGCTTTCAGGTTTATAAAAATTAAACAAGGGCTGACCCACTGACGCTAGGCTAGATATAGCAAATGTCCTGATGCGTTAGGACATTTGCGCGCCCAGTTGCCTACGAGATATCGGGGCTCTGAGCCAATCGCGCTGGCCTGAGCAACTGGGCCAACGCAATAAGGTGTGAGATTCCCAAAGAGGTAGTCCGCGTGAAGAAGATTGAAGCAATGATTCGACCTGACCGGCTCAACCTGGTCAAGGCAGATTTAGTCAAGGCTGGCGTATTGGGAATGACGGTATCGGATATCCGAGGATATGGTCGCCAGAAGGGGCAGACGGGCAATTACCGCGGGGCCTCCTACGCCATTGAATTTCGCTCTAAGCTCAGGCTTGAAGTGTTTGTGCGGGATGACCAGGTCGACGCGGTGAAGCAGGCCATCATTCAAGCGGCTCAGACCGGGGAGATTGGAGACGGCAAGATTTTCGTATCGCCGGTAACTCAGGTGATTCGCGTCCGCACGGGAGAAACGGGAGAAGAGGCATTTTAGCGCCTACAGGCGTGATTCGACGAATGCAATCTCCCCGGCTTGGTCTGCGCCAACGTCAGCTAAGAGGGCCAGCTTGGCCTGCCCCAGCTTAACCAGCGTTCCCTGGTTGCGCCGCGCAAAGGTGAGGTCCTCGCCAGTAATCCCGTCCGATAGGCCCAGGAAATCTCTGTCAATCTGAAAATCTAGAATCTGATCTAGACCCTGGCCGCTCTGGAGCACAAACACGTCGGCCCCAAGCTGGCCCCGCAGGCGATCGCGACCGCCACCGCCCACTAGAACGTCGTTGCCGCTGCCACCGCTGAGGGCATCACGGCCGCCGCCGCCGCTGAGCACGTCGCTGCCGCTGCCCCCGACAATCACGTCGGCCCCGCCTTTGCCCAGGATGCTGTCATGCCCGCCGCCACCCTTGAGGATATCGGAGTTGCGTCCGCCGTTGAGCAGATCGCTGCCGCCGCCGCCCAAGAGTCGATCCTCACCGCTGCCGCCAAAGAGCTGGTCGTTTCCAGCCCAGCCCACGAGCCGGTCATTTCCGGCTAGCCCCCGCATCTGGTCATCTCCCGCGTCACCCTGGAGGCGATCGCCCAGCTCCGAACCGATGAGTGCTCCGGCCTCCTCAACCAGTGGGGGAACGGCGATCGCGTAGATCGTTCCCGTGAAGTAGTCCGCCACGTAGAGGTCCCCCGACTCGTCTTCCCCAAACGTGGAGATCCCCAGCTCTGAATCGAGCAGCAGCTCAGACGCCCAAGCGCCACTTGCGCGCTGCAGGCCCCAAATATTGCCCGTTACAAAGTCACCGTACAGATACACCCCTTCCAAATCGGAGGGCACTTCACCCCGATAGACAAATCCCCCCGTCACCGAGCGCCCCTCTGCGCGCCCGTACTCCTCCACGGGGAACACCACGTCTCGGGGCACAAGATCGCCTTCCGCAAAGCGACTCGTTCCCTCAAAGACGCGCCAGCCGTAGTTTTGGCCACCGTCACTGTTGGCGGGCTGGAAATTGATCTCCTCGAGCTGCCCCTGCCCCACGTCGCCGAGGTAGAGGTCGCCGGTCTGACGGTCAAAGGAAAACCGCCAGGGGTTCCGCAGGCCATAGGCCCAGATTTCGTCGCGAAACGCGTCTCCCGGATCTGCGGCCCCAGCGAAGGGGTTGTCGCTGGGGATAGCGTAGGTGCTGGCCCCAGACTCTACGTCGATTCGCAGCAGTTTGCCCAGCAGGGAGTTGGGGTTCTGAGCGTTGTTGCCGGGGTCGCCTCCCCCACCGCCGTCTCCCGTCGCAATGTAAAGGAAGCCGTCTGGACCGAAGGCAAGCTGTCCGCCGTTGTGGTTTCCAGCGGGCTGGTCGATCGTCAAAATCACTTCTTCGCTGTTGGGGTTGGCTCGGTTGGCGTCGGCCGAGCGTCGATAGCGTGCCACAACGGTGTCGCCCGCCGTGTCAGTGTAGTTGACGTAGAAGTAGCCCTTGGTGGCATAGTCTGGCGGGAATGCTAGACCCAGCAGGCCCCGTTCACCGCCCAGGCTGACGCGATCGCTGAGGTCTAGAAACGGCGTTTGCGAAACGACGCCGTCCCGCATCACGCGGATGGTGCCGCCCTGCTCGACGATGAAGAGGCGATCGCTGCCGTCGTTGGCTGGGGTAATTTGGACAGGCGCGTCGAATCCGCCGGCAACGGGATTCAAGGAAACTTCGAGTTCAGAGAGATCAAGGGGCATAGCGGCATCCTCTAGGCTGGACTTTTTTTATGCTGGACTTTAAGTACGCTTAGAGACGCTTTTTGGTTCTCAGGGTTCACCATCTCTTCATGATTTATAGCGTTGGCCACATCCCTTAGAACAGCGCCTCGGGCTCAAAGCGTGGCAATACAGAGGCGATGCGGCGCGCAAGCGTCCTAACGCATCAGGACGCTTGCTGTAGGCTGGGAAGCAGGCAGAGCTAAGACGAATGTTGTCTGCCCCTCTTTTACCGCGGCCAACGTCAGACTACCGCCGTGGGCCGCGGCAATCTCTCGCGATAGACTCAACCCCAACCCTAGACCCTCCACGCTGCGGTTGCGGGACGGGTCGCCCCGATAAAAGCGATCGAAGATCCGATCGCGATCGCCCTCGGGAATGTTGCGGGATGCGTTGGTCATGGTGACCTGTACTTGGTCATGGCGGTGCACGACACTAAGGCGCACGGCCTCAAGGCGCACCCAGCCTTCAGCCAAGTTGTACTTGACCGCGTTGCTAGTCAGGTTCTGCAGCACTTGGGCCAGCAGGTCGCGATCGCCACACACGTACAGATCCGGCGCGATGCGCGCCTCAACCGACAGGTGAGGCGCGAGCAGCTCAAGATCTTCCACCATGGTTGCCAGCAGCGCCGAGAGGTCAATTTGGGTTTTGTGCAGCCCCATCTGCCCCGCATCGGCCAGCGACAGCAGCAGCAGCTTACGGACAATGCCGCTCAGGCGGCGCACTTCATCCAGCAGGCTGCCCAGCTGCTGCTGCGGCTTAGAGCCCGGTGCCGCCTGCTGCAGAGCCTGCTCTAGCTCCCCCTGCAAAATTGCCAGCGGCGTTTTAAGCTCGTGGGCGGCGTCAGCGCTAAAGCGAGAGGCCTGCCTGAAGCTGCGCTCCAGCCGCTCCAGCATTTGGTTAAACACCTGAATAAGGGCGGCAAACTCCACGTCGGTCGTACCTACGGGCACCCGTCGGTCTAATCCGGCGACGGTGATCTGCTGCATCGCGCCCGTCAGCCGCCGGACAGGCCGCAAAGCGCTGCCCGACAGCACCCAGGCCCCAGCGGCCACTATCAGCAGCGTTGCGGGGACGGCAACCAGAAATATGGTGCGGATGGTGGCCATCTCCTGGTTGAGGGTCTGCAGGCTGACGGCGATCGCCACACGGCCTGAGGGCGTGCTGGCGGCGCTGACTCGCCAGGTGCCGCTGGGGGTGCGGCGGGTGATAATCCTGGGGCGCGGCGGCTCGCCCCCCGGTGTGGCGCGCTCGGTCTGCAGGCGATCACCCCTCTGATCGCTCCTTTTCAGTCGGCGGCGATCGCGGTTCTCGCCGAGCGGAGGCGGATAGCGGGGTGAAAACGCAGGAGACCAGTTTTCAGATTCATAGATCACGTTGCCCTGGGGGTCGAGCACCTGTAAGGCGACGGCTTCACGCCGCGACTGGCGCAGTAGGTCCACAGCGCCAGAGCGCCAAAATTCTGGAGGCGGGAAACCCCGACCAAGTCGGCGAAACTGGGTCTCTAACCTGGCGTCGACGCGGCCCACTTTAGCGGCATAGATCAGCCGCCAGGCCGCGCCGCTGAAGCCCATCAGGGCGACCCCAGCCACTGCGGTCACCAGCAGGGCAATGCGAAGCCTGAAAGAGCGGATCATGGTTCTGGCTTGCGGAAGCGGTAGCCCACGCCCCGAACGTTCTCAATCGGGCTAGATTCGCCGGGCGGATCGATCTTTTTGCGCAGGCGCTGCACGCACACATCGACGACGTTGGTGCTGGGGTTGAAATCATAGCCCCAGACGTGCTCCAAAATTTGGGTGCGGGTAAACACCCGGCCGGGCGATCGCATTAGGTATTCCAGCAGGTTAAACTCGCGGGTCGTCAGCTCGACGGTGGTGCCCTGGCGAGTCACCTCGCGGGTCAGCCGGTCTAGGGTGAGCGCTCCTACGGAGAGCTGATTTTGGCGATCGCCACTGCGCCGCACTACGGCATGGATACGAGCCACCAGCTCCTCTACAAAGAAAGGCTTGCTGATGTAGTCGTCTGCCCCCAGGTTTAGGCCCTCTAGGCGATCGTCGAGCTCGTTGCGGGCAGTGAGCAGGATGACGGGGGTGCTGCGTCCGGAGCGCCGCAGATGCTTGAGGATGGCGAGCCCGTCTTTGCCGGGCACCATGATGTCGAGCAGGATGACGTCGTAGTCTTGCTCGGTGGCCTGGTCGTAGGCCCTGTCGCCGTTGTCGCAGTAATCAACGACGAACCCCTGCTCTTTGAGGCCGGTCTGGACGAAGCTAGCGATTTTTGATTCGTCTTCGACGTAGAGAACGTGCATGGCGCTGGGTCGGTTCGGCGTGATCGATTTTAATGCGCCTTCATTGAATGCGCTTTCAGCATGCTTCTGGGAAAAGGCGATCGCATCCCCAGGGCGAATCGCTCCACGCTTCTACTGTAGACCCAACCCGGCGAACTGATGCCTGGCTCAGGCTCCGGTTTTGCGCTCATTGCCTTGAGCTGGCTCGAATGTAGTCCCGAACCCGCTGTAAAGCAGTATCGATGCGAATGATGCGATCGCAGTAGTCGGGCTGCCAAATCGACCTTCCATGAGTGCCGCGCATGATGTTGATTTTCTCAGAGGTAACTGCCTTAAAGTCCGCAATAAATGGTGACAATGAATCGGGTTTAGGAACTGGAGTAATATTGACTTTAGTTTGCAAATTTAGTCCTTCACCGGACAGCGACGGGCCGACGTCTATCTGCGAGAAAGGACTCTTTTGATCAATTTCATAGACCAGTCGGTCTAAATACCGAACGTGCACAATCCCATAGATGTAGTTTGGCATAATCATCCAGTCATCACATTCGATATCCTGCCAATTTTTAGCAGATTGTATCCACTCCTGTGCGATCGCTTGCCCCAGCTCGTTTAAGCGAATTTTGCCCTCAATGACATCGCAGAATAGGCATTGAGCTTGGTCAGTACAGATCGTGATGAAGTAGGCCCCTGGAGACGAATAGCCATAGCGATTAAGGCGTATAGCTCGGTAGCGATGCTCGCTGAAATTGTGGTCCATAGTGGAAATTTACGCACGCAGCTATGCTCAAAATTCCCAACGTAGGGACGTCGGGATGATGTGCAGAATTCGCCCTCACTGCTCCCACACAAAACTGCCGCGAAATTGAATGTGGGATGAAATGAAGCTGAGCGCTATAAAGAAGTTGTCCACAGCCGACTAAGCCATGTCCTACACCCCCGAGCCGGGTTCTCCTAATTATGAGCCCATGCTGGCTGCGCTGGCTCAGCTTTTTGAGGCCTATGCCGTAGACGTTCGCCCCGGCGAAGACGACAGTCTCTATCGCGTCTCCTTCGACTACACGACGCAGCTTTATTATGGCCAGCTTACCCAAATGTAAAGGGAAAGGTTCGGGAGCTTTAAAGTGTCGGCAGCCCTGCAAAAAGATCGTCGATCAGCGCCTTGGCCTTTGCGTCTAGTCGGTGCCAGTCTACCTCGCCTTCACCATCGATCAGGCGCTCATCCACCACTGCATCACTGCCCGCTTCATAGTTCAAAAAGCAGATGCGATAGCAGAGCTGCCATAGATCTACAGTCACTTGGCGATCGCACCGGGTGAGGCACAGCTCATAGCCGGGGAAGGGCTTGGGCATCTGGTCTAAGGCCGCCTGAATGTCAGCCATCTCTTCTGAATTTGCCGACTTGAGCGCCTCCTGCAGATACAGCACCCGCCGCCGCGCTTCCTCAGAGGTGCCCTCGGGCCAGGCCGGCACGTCTCGGTAGGTGCCTTCCCAGGGCGATCGCTCTAGCTGCTTGCGCAGGTTATCGATGACGCGGATGAAGGTGGGCTGCATGAGCAGGTTGGCCTGCTCCCAGGCGGCTGTGGTAGCGAAGTGGGGGGGCATAGGGAAGACCAAATACTAGAGATGCGAGGCCAGTCAGGGACAATCGTTAGCGACCGTTGTCAACACAATCGTAGCGATCGCCGTCACTACAGGGCGTGAAATATTGATATTGTGTATCAAGCTAGATAATCTTGCTCGATACATGGTTTTTGCCCCCGTCACGTTTCCCCTTACCGCCGTTGTTGGTCAAGACGCCATTAAGCTAGCGCTGCTGCTGGTGGCCATCGACCCTGGGCTCGGAGGCGTAGTGATTTCAGGGCGTCGGGGGACGGCAAAGTCGGTGATGGCGAGGGCGCTACACGCCCTGCTGCCGCCTATTGAGGTAGTAACAGGCTCCTACTACAACGCCGCGCCCGACCCAGAGTCAACCCAAGAAACAGACGTCATTCCCTGTCCCTTCATTCAGGTGCCCCTGGGCGTTACCGAAGACCGACTGCTGGGGGCCGTCGACGCCGGTAAATCTATGGCCCAGGGGGCTCCTGTACTGCAGCCGGGCCTGCTGGCAGAGGCGCATCGGGGCGTGCTCTATGTAGACGACCTCAACCTGCTCGACGACCAGATTGCCAATCTGCTGCTGGGGACCGTCACCGAAGGCCGTAACCAAATTGAGCGGGAGGGCATCAGCACCTGGCACCCCTGCCGTCCTATTTTAATGGCCACCTACAACCCAGACGAGGGCGACTTGCGCCCCCATGTGGTGGACAGAATCGCGATCGCCCTCTCCGCCGACCAGGTGCTAGGCCTCGATGAGCGGGTGGCTGCAGTGCAGCAGGCGGAGGGCTACGCTGAGTCTCCCCAGGCGTTTTTGGCCCAGTACGCCGACGATATCGACGGCATCAAGACCCAGATTATTCTGGCGCGGGAGTGGCTCGCTGACGTTGTAATCACCCGCGAGCAGGTGGCCTACCTGGTGGACGAATCGCTGCGGGCCGGAGTGCAGGGGCATCGGGCCGAGCTGTTTGCCCTGCGGGTGGCCAAGGCCCACGCGGCGCTAGACGGGCGCGCCAACATCAACGCCGAAGACCTGCGCAAGGCTGTAGAGCTGGTGATTGTGCCGCGGGCGACCCAGGTAGAGCAGCCGCCAGAAGCGCCGCCGCCGCCGCCCCCGCCTCCCGAGGATGACGCGTCCGATGACCCAGACGACCAAGAGCCGCAGGACCAAGACCAGAGCGAGGATCAAGACCAAGACCAAGATGCCGTGCCCGACATCCCGGAAGAATTTGTCTTTGACCCCGAAGGGGTGATCCTTGACCCATCGGTGCTCTACTTTGCTCAGGCCGCCCAGCGCCAGGGCAAATCTGGAGCGCGCAACCTCATTTTTTCTGAGGACCGGGGACGCTATGTGCGGCCTATCTTGCCGCGCGGCCCGGTGCGCCGCATTGCCGTTGATGCCACGCTGCGGGCCGCCGCCCCCTACCAAAAAGCCCGCAAGGGCAGAGACGGTCGGGGCAGAGACGGTCGCGATAGAGACGGTCGCTCTCCTCGCCGCCGGGTGTTCGTGGAGCAGGGCGATATCCGCACCAAGCAGCTGGCCCGCAAGTCAGGAGCGCTGGTGGTATTTGTCGTAGACGCGTCGGGCTCTATGGCCCTCAACCGCATGCAGGCGGCCAAGGGGGCGGTGCTGCGGCTGCTCACCGAAGCGTACCAAAACCGCGACCAGGTGGCTTTGATTCCCTTCCGGGGTAAGCAAGCCGACGTGCTGCTGCCGCCGACCCGGTCCATCTCAGCGGCGAGTCGGCGCTTAGAGCGTATGGCCTGCGGCGGCGGCTCACCCCTGGCCCACGGCCTGACCCAGGCAGTGCGCGTCGGCGTCAATGCCCAAAAATCGGGGGACGTCGGGCAGGTGCTGATTGTGGCGATTACCGATGGGCGGGGCAACGTTCCCCTGGCGCTCTCTTTGGGAGAACTTTCCCCCGAGGATGAGAAGCCCGACATCAAGGCCGAGCTGCTGGACATTGCGGGTAAAATTCGCGGTACCGGGTTTCAGTTTTTGATCGTGGATACCGAGCGCAAGTTTGTCTCCACTGGGTTTGCCAAGGAGCTAGCCCAGCAGGCCGGGGGCAAGTATTACCACCTGCCCAAGGCCACCGACCAGGCGATCGCCGCCATGACGCAAGGGGCGATCAGAGATTCTCTCTCTCCGGCGTAAAGCCGGTCCACCACAGGACCTGACCATGACTCAACTTTCGATCCGGCTCTATGCTACAGGCGATTTGGCGGAGGAGCTGAAGCGCTACCACAGTGAACTATCTGAGGCTTTAGAAAGGACCGTTGCGCTGCCGCACTGCCTGCTGACCGATGACTTTTCTGCAGGGACGCTCTCGGTAACGGACTGCGTCAAGCATTTAGACGAGGCGATCACGGCGGCCCCTAAGCAAGACCACGCGATCGCCTGTGTCGTTGAGCTAAAGCAATCCTCCAAGGGCTACTGGCTGAACCTCTCCTCCGATTGGGTGCGCCAGGCCGTTGCCATTTTTGCGGAGTCCGTGGCCCCTGATTTTCAGGTTACGCCCCGAGGCTCGCTCCGGTACATCTTGCTATCCGCTGCCGATATGCCCCAGGATGCCGCCAAAGCCGATTCGCTGCGATCGCTGAACGACTCACTGGACTGGTCGGCGTTTTCGGGGTGGGATATGACGCTGAATCGGCAGGCCGAGGATGGCTGGGCGGTAGAGGGAAGCTGGCCGATTCAGCAGCCGTAAGCGCTTGCGTCAAAATCCCCCACTAGTTTGATTAGTCTGCTTACGTCCTCAAGCGCCCAATGTCCTCAGTCGCCCAATGTCCTCAGGCGCTCACGCCCTCAGATTGGCGATGCTTGCAGACAGCCAAGCTAAGCTCGTTGATCTGCCCTCTACGGTTCCTCCTCCTCGCCGTACTCATCAACCAAATCGTCGTCAGGAGTACCGCCAATCTCGTCTTTGAATCCCTTTAGGGTTTTGCCAAACGCCCCGCCAATCTCTGGGATTTTCTTAGGCCCAAAAATGAGTAGGGCTACGACTAAAACGACAGCCACTTCGGGCCAACCTAAACCTAGCATCGCACTTTCTCCCCGCCTAAGGCGTACGTCATCCACAGGTGATTATCGCCGAATATCAAACGTCTGTGCGCCCTCCGGCTCTTGGTACTCTACGGTCACTTCGTTGACTACAGCAGCCGGAGGGCCTCGGTGGCACCAGCGAATCATCGCTTCTACCGCGTCTGAGCTGCCTTCAAACACGGCCTCAACCCGGCCATCCGGCAGGTTCCTCACCCACCCCGTCAGTCCATGTTCAACAGCGGCGTCCCGGGTCGAGATTCGGTATCCTACGCCTTGAACGGTCCCAGAAATCAGTATGTGAACTGAGGCAGTGGATGTGGAAGGCGTCATCGCTTGATCTCGTATGAACGTCAGCATTGCCCCACGCTGCCTGCAGCTGGGCCGAGGACGGCCCCTTCGCTGTGGTTGCGACCTATTCCTTAAGACACCGAAACGGCCGAGGACGACTTTCTGGCCTCAAGGATGCGCTCTGCCATCTGGGAGGGCATCAGCTCGATTGCGGCCTTGGCCTCGTCAGCCTTGGCGTGGTCTACTAGTTTATCAGGAACGCCGATGCGCGTTACCCGCGCCATCACGTCGTTGTCCAGCAGCGCTTCCACGACTGCCGAGCCAAAGCCACCGGTGACACAGCCCTCCTCCATTGTGACCACATGACCAATCTTCTCCACCAGGGGCAAGATCAGCGCGGTGTCTAGCGGCTTCACGAAGCGGGCGTTGACCACCGTGGCCTCTACGCCGTGCTCGCTCAAGATCTCTGCCGTCTGCATCGCTGGGTAGACCATAGAGCCGTAGCCCAAGAGCAGCACGTCGTCGCCCTGCCGCAGCATCTCCGCCTTGCCCACCGGGATAGCTTCCCAACCGTCCTCCATCAGCGGTACGCCGTAGCCGCTGCCGCGGGGATAGCGCATGGCGATGGGGCCGTCGGTGTAGTTTATGCCAGTGACCACCATGCTCTGCAGCTCCGCCTCGTCTTTGGGGGCCATCACTACGATGTTGGGAATGCAGCGCAGATAGGCGATGTCGTAGAGCCCCTGGTGGGTGGGACCATCGGCCCCCACGATGCCCGCCCGATCTAGGCAGAAAAATACCGGTAGGTTCTGAATGCAGACGTCGTGGATGATCTGATCGTAGGCCCGCTGCAGGAAGGTGGAGTAGATGGCTACCACCGGACGCATGCCCTCGCAGGCCAACCCTGCAGACAAGGTGACCGCATGCTGTTCCGCAATGCCTACGTCGATATACTGGTCCGGCAGCTTGGACTGCAGCTTCACTAGCCCCGTGCCTGTTGCCATAGCCGCGGTGATGCCTAAAATCTTAGGGTCGTTTTCCGCTAGGGTCACTAGGGTATGGGCAAACACCTTCGAGTATCCGGGGGGCTTGGGCTTGCTCGCCGGGGCTGCCTTGCCGGTGGCGAGGTTGAAAGGCGACTGGGCGTGATAGCCGACCTGATCGTTCTCGGCGATCGCGTACCCCTTTCCCTTCGTCGTCGCCACGTGCACTAGCACCGGCCCCTCATGGCTATGGGCCTGGTTAAAGGTGCTGAGCAGCTCCTCAATATTGTGACCATCCACAGGCCCCATGTAGGTAAAGCCCATCTCCTCAAAAACCGCTCCCACCTTAGGAATCGCTAGGCGCTTCATGCCCTCCTTGAGCCGAGTCAGCTCCGGAGGCAGGGTGTCGCCCATAAACGGCAGCTGCTTCACCTGCTCCTCAAAGTTGTCGGCCAAAAACTGCACCGGGGGGCTGAGCCGCATTTTGTTGAGGTAGCGCGGGATGGCTCCCACATTGGGGGAAATAGACATCTCGTTGTCGTTCAGGACGACCAGCAGGTTAGTGTGGGGCAAATGTCCTGCATGGTTGATGGCCTCTAGGGCCATTCCGCCGGTAAGCGCCCCGTCGCCGATTACCGCGGCCACCTTGAAATTTTCTCCCCGGGCGTCTCGCGCTAGCGCCATGCCTAGCGCCGCCGAGATGCTGGTAGAAGCGTGGCCAGCGCCGAAGTGGTCAAACCTACTTTCACAGCGCTTTAGGTAGCCCGCAATGCCGCCTTTTTGACGCAGCGTATGAAATTGGTCGTAGCGCCCAGTAATCATTTTGTGGGGATAGGCCTGGTGCCCGACGTCCCAAACTACCTTATCGCGATCTAAATCTAGGGTCTGATAGAGCGCTAGCGTCAGCTCAACAACGCCTAGGCCAGGGCCCAAATGGCCTCCCGTGGCAGCAACCGTCTCTAGGTGCTTCTCTCGAATCTGGCGAGCCACGTGGTTAAGTTGATGAATCGACAACCCATGGAGCTGATTAGGATGGGTCAATTCACTCAAATGCATAGAACTTTACCTTTCTAAATCTTTGGTATTGGTTAGTATTGGATTGTAGCGACTCTCTATACTTTAGTGTAATTTGAGAAACCAGCTTACGACGCTTTGTTAACCTCCCACCGATAGGTTGGGAGCAGGGCTCCTAAAAAATCTCCTGCTTAAAAAACCTCCTAAATGTAGATACTCTATAGAATAGATAGGAGTACGCATGCGCTGTGTAGATATGCGTCGTGTAGACCCTCGGCAGATCCTGCCCTGCCAGATCCTGTCCTGCCAGATCTGGCCCTGCACGGCAGCCGCCTGGTCTGCTTCACTACAGTTTGTGCCGCAATTCGAAAATTCTCGTAGGCGACTGCAGTGAAATATAGAGAGTAGGGGTAATCTGGAACCAGACTGCAATCCCATACCGACGTGGATTTGAGCTATGACTGACTCGCAACGTCCCCCCGTATCGTCACAGACGCCCCCGGTGCCGCCCCCGCCGCCGCGCCGATCTGCGCCGAGCGCTGATGGTGCCGCCCGGACCGTTACCAAGACGATGGGTCCGGCACCTACGGAAGCGATGCCCATGGGGGGACCACCGTCACCGCCCCCCATGGGTAAGCCGCCTGCAGAAGGCCGCCGGCGGCGGCGAGCGCCGGGGATGCCAACTTTGGCCGAGATCGTTCAAGAGGCGTTTAGTAAGGGGTTTTCGGACGTCCATGTCGGCGTGGGCGAGGTGCCTCGCTACCGCGATCGCGGGGAGATCACCCGCACGAACCACCCCATTACGGATGACGAGACCTTTTTCGGCTGGCTGAGCGAAATCCTTCCCGAATCAGTGATTCAGCGGTTTAGGGACAACCTAGACTACGACGGCGCTGCCGACTACGACTTTGCCCGGGTGCGCATCAACCTCTTTCAATCGCTTCACGGTCCGGCCATGGTGATGCGGCTCGTCCCTAGGCGCATTCTCACCCTAGACGAGCTGAGCCTGCCGTCGGTGTTCAAAGATATCTGCCACTATCAGAAAGGGCTGGTGCTGATCACCGGGCCGACTGGGTCCGGCAAATCTACGACCCTAGCGGCAATGATCGACTACATCAATCATGAGATGCCTAAAAATATCATCACGATTGAGGACCCGGTTGAATTTGTGCACGTTAGCAAGCGCTCTTTGATTAAGCAGCGAGAGGTGGGTATCCATACGCAAAAGTTTGGGCTAGCGCTGCGCTCATCGCTGCGCGAGGACCCAGACGTGATTCTTCTGGGAGAGCTGCGGGACCGAGAGACCGTGGACACCTCCCTCAAGGCGGCACAAACGGGACATTTGGTGCTAGCGACGCTGCACACCAATAGCGCCGCCAAAACTGTTGAGCGAGTGCTTAACATGTACGAGCCAGAAGAGCAGGCCCCCGTTCGCGTGTCTTTGGCTGAGTCTTTGGTCGCTGTGGTGGCACAAGGTCTATGCCGCACCACCGACGGCAAGCGTGCCGCCTTTCACGACATCATGATCAACACAGATGCCGTACGAGATTACCTCTCTAAGGGCGACCTCGATGCAGTAGAAGAGCTTATTCCCCGCTGCACCTTTGACGGTATGTGCTCCATGAACCAGTCTCTCTACCAGCTCTATGAAGCGGGCCGGATTACGGAGGAGACCGCGCTGGAGATGTCGCCGAAGGCAAACGAGATGGCGCAGATTCTCCGGGGTCGAGTGTAGGTTCATGAGGCGGGCTAGCTTAGCCGGCTCGGGGCAATTTTGTGGCCAACCCTCCTGAGCGCGTCCCACCCTTATTCAAGGGAATTGCTCTGTTTACCCCAGGCGGCGATTTGGCCTACTGCATCGACGTGGATAAGCAGAGCCATTGGCATCTGCATCTGTGCACGGCGCTGCAGGACCGGCTGAGGCTGCCTAAACCACCACACTTCTTGGTACCCTGCTACACCGCGACGGTCGACCGATGGGAAAACCCGCGTACCGCCCAAGTTTTGACGGTTGCAGAAGCTCGCCCGCTGGTCATGCGTCACCGGGCGCTGCTCGAGGCCATTTTTGGCGTTAGCGCTGCGGACTGGCAGAGGCTCTCGGTCGAGCCTGATTTGTGCAGTCCGCAGCTGCTTATGAAATACCGGCAGCAGTTTCCCCAGCTTTGGCAGCGCCACGATTTGGTCATGCAGGCCTTTGCGCCTTCTTCGAGCTTGGCAACACCTGAGGGCACAGGACATGTTTTGCTCTTGTTTGTTGCGGGGCAGACCCACCAGACTGACGTTGCCCTAACCCACATGCATCAGGCCCTCAGGCAGAGCAGCCAGCCCTACACCCTAAAGGTGATCGACATTGACAAGCATCCTGATCAGGCCGCTGCCCATCACATCACGGTCGCGCCTACCTTGGTCAAGACCTGGCCGCTGCCCGTGGCGCGGTTGACGGGGCCGCTTAACGATGTATTTCAGATTCGGGGCTGGCTCGAGTCAGCCCTTTAAATCTGGTCAGCCCTCGAATCCATAGAATTTGAGCTACACAGACTGGGCAAAGCGGCGCAGATTAAGCACGTCGCTCATTTTGCGGATGTGGCAAATGATGCGCTCAAGCTGCTGATGGTTAGAAATTTCGATCTCGAGGTCGATGAGGGCGGGGCGCTGGTGCTGAGGGTCAGTCTTCACCTGGGCGCTGCAGACGTTAATTTTATGGTCGCTCAGGCGCGACAGCACGTCTTTGAGCACGCCAACCCGGTCTAGCACCGCAACCTGGATATGCACAGGATAGGTGTGGGGCCGTCCTTGACTGCTGTCATCATTCCAGCTTACCGGGATGAGGCGATCGCCCGGAATGCCGTCGACGTTGGCGCAGCCCTGCTGGTGGACCGAGATGCCGCGGCTGCCCAGGGTAACGATGCCGATGATGGGCTCCCCAGGCAGGGGGCTACAGCAGCCCGCGATGTTGTGGAGCAGGCCCTCGATGCCGCGAATGGGCTCGGTGCTGGGCTTGGTGGGAATAGGGGGCGAGAGGGCAAATTCGTTGAGCTCATTGCTTAAGTCTTCAGCGGGGGCGATAGGCTGCTGGGTTTTGATGGCCTCCTGCAGACGATTGACCACGTGGTTAAGGGTGATTTCGCCGTAGCCGATGCCGGCCAGCAAATCTTCCACGGCGTGGTAGTTGCAGCGCTCCACCACCCGCTGCATCGGCTCCGATTTGAGCAGCGCCTCAAAGCCGTTCTTGCCCAGCTCGCGCTCCAGCATGTCATGCCCCCGGGCCAGGTTTTCGTCGTGGTGCGATCGCTTATACCACTGACGAATGCGGTTACGCGCGCCAGCGCTAACCACGAAGTTGAGCCAGTCTAGGCTGGGATGGGCGTTCTTTTGGGTCAAAATCTCGACAATATCGCCGTTCTGCAGCAGGGTATCGAGGGGGAAAATGCGGCCATTGATGCGCGCACCGCAGCAGTGGTTGCCCACCTCAGAGTGAATGCGATAGGCAAAATCGACTGGGGTCGCACCGCGGCTCAGGGAAATGACGTCGCCGCGAGGGGTAAACACGAACACCTCATCTTCAAACAGGTTGACCTTGACGCTCTCTAGATATTCTTGGGCATCGCTGAGGTCGTTTTGCCACTCCAGAAGCTGGCGCAGCCAGGTAAATTTTTCGTCATCGGTGGTGACTCGGGACCCTGGGCCTCCTTCTTTATACTTCCAGTGAGCGGCGATGCCGTACTCGGCGATGTGGTGCATTTCCTCCGTGCGGATCTGCACCTCGATGGGGCTACCGTTGGGGCCAATCACCACCGTGTGCAGCGACTGATAGCGGTTGGATTTGGGTAGGCCGATATAGTCCTTAAAGCGGCCTGGAATGGGGCGGTAGGCATCGTGCACGACTGCCAGTGCGCGGTAGCAGGCGTCTTTAGAATCAACGATGATGCGAATGGCAGCGATGTCGTAAATCTGCTGAAATTCTTTTTGCTGCCGCTCCATCTTTTGATAGATGCCGTAGAGGTGCTTAGGCCGACCGCTGGTATCGACGCAGGTGATGTCCTGCTGCGCGAGCTGCAGCTGCAGTACCTCAATCACGTGGTTTAGCTTGGCCTCACGATCGGTACGCTTTTCGGAAATGAGCTGTTTGATATCCTGATAGGCCTCGGTCTCCAGATACTTGAAGGCTAAGTCTTCTAGCTCCCACTTAAAGCGTCCTATGCCGAGGCGGTTAGCCAGGGGCGCGAAAATCTCCCGCGTCTCCCGGGCGATGCGCTTTTGTTTGGGCGACGGCAAATGCTCCAGAGTACGCATGTTGTGCAGCCGGTCCGCTAGCTTCACCACAATCACGCGGATGTCCTGAGCCATAGCCAGGAACATACGCCGAAAGTTCTCCGCCTGGCTCTCTAGCCGGCTAGAGAAGTTGAATTTTGAGAGTTTAGTTACCCCTTCCACTAGCGTGCGCACTTCGGCGCCAAAGCGCTGCTCGATTTCCTCCGGGGAAACTTCCGTGTCTTCCACAACGTCATGTAAAAATCCAGCCGCAATCATTGTTGCGCTGCCGCCCAAATCCTGCAGTAGATCGGCTACGGCAATGGGGTGAAGAATGTAAGGCTCTCCCGAAGCTCGATACTGGCCTTGGTGGAGCGAGTAGGCAAAATCAAAGGCATCGCGAATCAGTTCAGCGCCAGTTATGAGACCGTCATCAGTACGCAGCGTCAGGCAGTCAAACAGCCACGGGGGCAGCTGAATATCATCAGGAATAGCAGGCGTAGGTATGACGTTCATGGTGGCTCTCGGAGGGGGTGATATAAATCCCGCTGGGTAGACGATTTCTGATTGAGATGACTCTAGGGCAAGTCTCTCCGCATGAATTATGCGGAAGGATATCGAGAAAGTCTTGTTTTTTCGGGGGGCGGCAGCTATGGCAATCGGGACGGAACGGCAGTAGACCGTAGCGCCTATCGCGAAGCAGCCCGCTTAAAGTAGAAAGCTGTAGGCTAAGCTGAAAAACTTTGCAAGTCAAGCGGAGAGATGTGGAACCTCTCTGCTGCTCAGTCGATCTAAACGATCTGACTGAAATTCAGCTGACTCTGCGAACTGCAGCTTAATATTCCTTCATTCTAGCGGCTTTGAAGAAAATCACTCTTTTAAGTTCAGCCGTGAATAATCTCGTGAATACTCTAAGGCGGGGGCGGAAATCACTGTAGGAAAAACGCGAGACTCTCGAGGCCAACGGGCGAGGCTATGATTCGTCATACTGAATTTTGGCGCTGATTCAGGACAACCCTGCTGTTTTGTCATTGACTTTATGTGCCTATTGTGTAGGAATCTATTAAATTATGGAAAAGCCTTTTCGTGGAATCCGCCGCTTGTGGAAGAAAACGCCAGTGTCGATGGTATACAGGCGCTCTTGGCCCGTCTGCAGACTTGCGTCGCCAGCTTGACATCGCCTCAGACTGTCCCCGCCGAAGTGGCGACCCAGATAGAGTCTCTTTACCAGCAGGTTCTTCAGGGGTTTGATGTAGCCCAATATCGACCTAGCCGGCAGCCCTACGTCACGGAGTTTCACAAACAGCTGCGGCTGCTGGGCACCGACATCATCTTCCTCAAGGCGGCGCGGCAGACCGCGACGCGCGCCCAGCACCTCCAGAGCATCCGCGATCGCCTCCAGGCGCTGCAGGGCTACCACAGCGCCATGACGCACCCTGAGCCAGACGCACCTTAAGCCGACCATGATTTGATAGATGATTTAATGGAAAAGACCTATTATGAGCGATCGCTAGCGTGCAGTGTCCCAAAGAGCAATCTGTCGAGCTGTTGGACGGCGGGCAGCTTCCGGACGGTCCCGCCGCCCACCGCTGTCCGAGCTGTAGCGGCAGCTGGATTCCCGGCGAGGTCTATCGCGCCTGGCGATCGCAGCAGCCTGCAGCCATCTGCGAACCCCTGCCCAAGGTGCTGGCCTCCGCCGCTTCCGCGTCTCCCTACGACGGCCGAGCGGCACTCTGTCCAGCCTGTGGACATTACTTAGCGCGAGTGCGCATCGGCCAGCCCCAGTCGTTCTTCATCGAGCGCTGCAAAAATTGCCAAGGGGTTTGGTGCGACCCTGGAGAGTGGGAAACGCTGCTGGCCGCAGGTCTGCACGGCGCAATTGACCAGTTCTTTTCTGAGGCGTGGCAGGCTCAGGTCAAGGCGCTGCAGTATCAGTACAAAGAGCGCCAGGCGATTGTCGAAAAGCTGGGCGAGGATCTCGCCTCTCGACTGTTTGACCTGGCCCGGGCGCTGGAGGAGCATCCCGACGGGGAGTTTGGCGTGGCTTACTTGATGCGTCGATTTGATTCCTAGCGGGCTTACCCTATATTTCTAGATGCCATATTTCTCGACACTGTGGGCCTCGACGCTATAGGCCTCGACCTATACTTTTTAATCTGGGCTCGGGGCCAGCCCCGACCGCGCTCCACACCGCCTTCACCCAAA
Source organism: Elainellaceae cyanobacterium (assembly GCA_050331115.1). Classification (GTDB taxonomy): domain Bacteria; phylum Cyanobacteriota; class Cyanobacteriia; order CAKZMO01; family CAKZMO01; genus JBCCAG01. The sequence continues at coordinate 22,530 of JBHJHD010000087.1, read as the reverse complement.
ATGTAACTACCCACTACGGTCCACTATGGCAACGTCGACTTCAAACCGCGCTGAGTCTATCTGCGTTGAATCTATTTACACCGATGGCGCATGCTCAGGTAATCCTGGCCCCGGTGGCTGGGGTACCGTCCTCTATCTAGCCGGCGATCGCCGCCACGAGCTTGGTGGCGCTGAGGCCAACACTACCAACAACCGCATGGAGATTCAGGCGGCGATCGCGGGCCTAGAGGTGCTGACAAAGCTTGACCAGCGCGGGCCTATTACCCTCTACACCGACAGCCAGTATGTGCAGAACGGCATCACCAAGTGGATCCACGGCTGGAAGAAAAAGGGCTGGAAGACCGCAGGCGGTAAGCCAGTGCTTAACCAAGACCTCTGGGAAATCCTCGATCGCCTGCATCAGCAGGTCAACGCCCGGCTCGATGCGCCGCTGAAATGGGCCTACGTTCGCGGCCATTCGGGCAACGTTGGCAATGAGCGCTGTGACGCGATCGCCCGCGCCTTTTCTACCGGAGAGCGGCCCAAGCTGATTCAAGCGCTCGGCCGTCATTTCAACCCATCTGAAGCCCCCTCTGTGTCCGTGCCTGTACCTGCCGCCAAGGCAGCTTCTGAGGGAGAGCCTGCAGCTGACTCCCAGAGCCCTCCCGTGAAGCCAGCCTCCAGCCCCCCACCCCCCGGCTCAACCCAGGGTTTACCCCCATGCACCGCAGTCCACATCGAAACGGTGCTGTCGCGTCTGCAGGCGGCCGATGCGCTAGCGCAGCAGGGCTACCTAATCACCTCAGCAGAGCTGTCGTCCCTGACCGGGCTGTCGCAGCAGGCGATCGAGCAGTTTGATGCGGCTTGGGTCTGGCGAAACTGGGAGGTGTGCGAAGTTCATCAGCGCGACCAGCCGCAGCCTGGAGGCGATCGATTTTGGCAGCTGAGCCGGATAGATTAAGAGAATCTAAAGGCAAAGCGGCTGGTGAAAGCGCGGCAACCGATACCGCCTATCGCTTCCCCCGATGTTGGGTAGAACACAGGCCATGGCAGAATGATGGGCAGTCAATTACTGGGTCCTTTGTGCTCTATCCAAATCGATCTATAAAATGCAGCGATATAAGTAGCGTCTATAGTTAAGTATTCTCGCTATATCTAGAAGGGTTGTGGAAATTACCCCGCATATCTAGTAGCCTAGATAGTCCATAGCGCCAATCCGCAGCAGTCTGACGGCTACTGCGCAACGGTGGTGCGGCCATCGGCACCAGCAGGGCATCTCGAGCCGAGCATCGTAACGCCGAGCATCGTAACTAAGCACCGTAGACAACCTCGCAGCGTGGCGATCGCGCGGTCCGTCAGCGTGGTCCGCTAGCGGTGCTGCGTCTTTGTAACAATAGCGTCCTCCCGGTAGGCAGGGTTTGGGTATGACAAACGTCAAAACCGTTTCAGATAACTTTTGGGAGCAGGTGCTAGAGCGTCTTCAGCTTCAGCTGAGCCGTCCCACATTTGAAACTTGGATCAAAACCGCAACCGTGGAGCAGCTTGATGACAATACCTTAGTTCTACAAACCCGTAATCCTTTCGCCCGCAGCTGGATACAGAAGTATTATCTCAACGCCATTGAGGACGTCGTGCACGATATTCTGGGACGCCGCGTAGAAATTCAGGTGTTTGTGCGCCCCAATGCGGATGGCGCAGATGAGGCAGAGGCCGCCGACCCTGCCGATGGTCGCCCCGGCAATTCACCTGTGGACAGCGCCGATTCTGGCGCGGCCGTGGTTGAACTAGCCGATGTCGTCCCGCTCCCGCCGTCAAAAACCCTCAGCCCGCCCAACCGGGCCCTCAATCCCCGGTATATTTTTTCCCGATTTGTGGTTGGGGCCAACAGCCGCATGGCTCATGCAGCAGCCCTAGCCGTTGCAGAGTCGCCGGGGCGAGAATTTAATCCGCTGTTCCTGTGCGGCGGCGTTGGACTGGGCAAGACCCACCTGATGCAGGCGGTGGGGCACTACCGCAGCGAGATTGAGAGCGGAGCCCGCATCACCTACGTCTCTTCTGAGAAGTTCACGAACGATCTGATCACGGCCATTCGAAAAGACAGCATGCAGAACTTCCGGGAGCAGTACCGGGCTGTAGATCTGCTGCTGATTGACGATATCCAGTTTATCGAGGGCAAAGAATACACCCAAGAAGAGTTCTTCCACACCTTCAACGCGCTCCACGAGGCGGGTAAGCAGGTGGTGCTAGCCTCCGATCGCCCGCCCAATCAAATTCCCCGACTGCAGGAGCGGCTGTGCTCCCGGTTTTCCATGGGGCTGATTGCCGATATCCAGTCGCCTGATTTAGAGACCCGCATGGCGATTCTGCAAAAGAAGGCAGAGTACGACAACATGCGTCTACCTCGCGAGGTGATCGAATACATCGCCACGCGCTACACCTCTAACATCCGAGAGCTAGAGGGAGCGCTGATTCGCGCTGTAGCCTACATTTCAATTTCCGGGCTGCCGATGACGGTGGACAATATTGCCGCCGTCATAGATCCACCTGCCGAACAGATTGAGATCACCCCAGATGCTATCTTGATGTGCGTGGCAGAGACGCTGGATGTTTCCGTTGAGGACATCAAGAGCAACTCTCGCCGCCGCGAGATCAGCACCGCTCGTCAGATCGGAATGTATCTCATGCGTCAGCGCACCGACCTGAGTCTGCCCAAGATTGGGGAGGTGTTTGGCGGCAAGGACCACACCACCGTGATGTATAGCTGCGATAAGGTATCTAAAAAGCTGGAAAATAACCCTGACCTCAGCCGTACCCTGCGCCAGATTACCGATCGCCTCAGCCGGGGATAAACCCAATCGAGGATGCGTCTATTGCTGTAGTACGGGAGCACAATTCATCGTCTACGATAGGACGTGCACTAGCGCTCCTCCATCTCACTAACTTCATGGGATCTCCAAGTCCTGAGACCAATCGCGATCGCGATCTGACCGTGCGGCGGCGGTATCGTGCTGGGGCGATCGTGGCGGTAGCTGCGATCGCTACCATTGGTGGCGGTAGCTGGCTGCTGCAGCGCTGGGTGAACGACAACTTAGCCCCTCGGATTGAAGCCGCCATCACCGATCTGATCGGCCGGCCGCTGGACCTCGGACAGACGCAGTGGGTTTCTCCCGTGGGCATTCGCTTCGGCCCCACCCAGCTGCCGCCCACCGCCTCGGACTTTGATCAGGCGACAGCGGCGGCGGTGCAGGTAGGCTTTAACCCGCTGGAGGCGCTGCTGTTGCGATCGCTCCACCTGACGATTACGCTCATTGAGCCGCGGGGCATCGTAGACCAGACGCCAGCGGGCTGGATCACGACGCAGATGGATGTCCAAGAGCCCGGACTGATCGAATTTAAGCTAGACACCGTCCGCATTGAGGCCGGACGCTTTGTGCTGATTCCTGATCCAGGCTCGCCAGCAGAACTGCAGACGCTGCGGGCCATGGCGGCCGATCAACTGGCCGAGGGCGGCCTGTTTTCCCAGCCTAGCGACAGCTGGATCACGCTGCAGACCAGCGGTCGCGGCAGACTCTCGGGGAGCGAGCGGATCGAGTTTGAGTTTGAGGGTCGCCCCAGCTTTAGGGCAGGTAGAGGCAGAGTCGTCCTCGAAGGCGAGGCGGATCTAGAGAACGCTCGTCGGGCGAACCTGCTCGTCCAGGCGAGAAATCTAGACCTAGAGCCCCTGCTGCCCCTGCTGCCGGTCGCTTTACCCATCGAGCTGACCTCTGGGCGTTTGAACAGCAACCTGCAGATTCGACTGCGGGACAATCCAGGCGAAGAACCCGTTGCCCTCAACGGCACGGCGAGGATAAAGGACGCCGCGCTCAGATACCCGCCCCTTGGCCAGAGTATCACTGGCGGAAGAGCTCGACTACGCTTTCAGGAGCAGCGCCTGACCGTCGAGAGGGCCTCGGCTCAAGTGGGAGAGCTGCCGGTGGCGCTGTCGGGGACCGCTCACCTGCGGGAGGGCTATAACCTAACGGCCGAGGTCAGCGCGGCCAATATCGCTCAGGTGCTCTCAACGGTGGCAGTTGACGCACCGGTCCCGCTAGCGGGCCAGCTCGATGCCACGGTTCAGGTAACCGGCGACATTCAGTCGCCGGCGCTGTCGGGAACGCTGCAGGCCAGCGGTCTAGAGGTGGATCGGCTCGATCTGGGCACGGCCCGCGCCCGCTGGTCCACTGAAACGCCCATTACCCAACCGCGGCCCGTCATTGCCCTAAACGCCGTCGAAGTTTTTCCTGCCGAGGGTGGGGCAGCGTTTGGCAGCGGGCGGCTGCAGCTGGGGGCACAGCCCACGCTAGACCTAGCAATTCAGGCGGACGATATTCCTGGCGATGCGACCCTGCGGCGCTATTGGGCAGAGGCCCCTAAAACCTTGGCTCTAGGGTCTATTGACGCTTCCGCTCAGCTGCAGGGCGCCCTCAATCAGCTCACGGGCAGCGCCACCTGGCAGGCCCTTCAGGGTGAGTTTCCAGCCCAGGGCGAGATTGCCTGGCAGGGCAGCCAAATTGTGGCTGAGAACACCACGGTGAACATCGGTGGTGGACAGGTTGCTCTGTCAGGGGAAATTGACCTGCTGCAGCAGCAGTGGCAGGCCACCGCCGAGGGCAATCAGATTGCTCTGGGGCAGCTGCCGCTGCCGGAGGGGAGCTTGGATCGCCTGAGTCAGCTCAGCCAAAGCCCTTTCGCAAGGCTTGTGGGGTCTCTAGAGCGCTCCAGTGCACCCTTTGACAGCATCGTTAACGGCACCCTCACCGTAGCGGGACCGCTACAGGCGCGGACGCCGAGCGATGTGACGGCGGAGGGGCTGCTGCGGCTCTCTAACGCCCCCCTGCTGGAGCAGCCCGCGCGCGCCCAGTTCAGCTGGTCTGGCGATCAGCTCACGATTCAAGAGGCGATCGCCCCGGATTTGCGGGTTGCGGGTCAGATCGACATTCCCTTCACGGGCTGGCAGCCTGCGCTCGGCAACCTAGATCTAGACGTCACCGTCGATGAATACGATCTGGCCCGCATAGCGCCCTTTTCTAAAACGGTGCAGGTCCAGGGCGTCGCCAGCTTTGACGGTCAGGTTACCGGGCCGCTGGAGGCCCTGAGGGTCAGCGGCCAAAGCCAGTTTGCCGATTTGGCGATTAACGATATCATTCTCGGGACCTTGGCTGGAACGATCGCCTTTTCACCTGAGGGAAGTGAAGTTGACCTGAGCGGCCCCGATAGCACCATTGCCGCCACTTTAGATGAGGCTCAGCAGCCCCTTGCCTTCCAGGTTCAGCAGGGGGAGACGCAGATTGAGGGCAAGCGAGAGGGCGACCGCTTGACGGCAGCGGTGCGCCAGTTTCCCCTGACGGCGCTGAACCTCAAGCCCGCCGGACGCATCGGTCAGCTGGGCGGTGACGTGAGCGGCGACTTAGTTATCGACTGGCGATCGCTTCAAAATCAGCCGCTGAACGACTGGCGAGCGGCGCTGCGCCAGATGGACGCGGTAGGCGAGATTGTGGTCGATAATCCACGGCTGGGCTACATCGCTGGGCGTCAGGTGCGGGGCCAAGTACAGCTTGCCGACGGCATTATTCGCCTGCAGGAGGGTGCGCTGCAGGTCGGCCGCAGCCGCTACGGCATCAGCGGCCAGCTGGCCATCGAGCCAGAGCTAGCCGCTCGCGGGAAAATTGTCGCCGAAGAGGGCTATGTACAAGACCTGCTGCTGGCGCTGCAGATCTTTGACCTGGAGGATTTTGCTCGGGGGCTGTCTACGCGTCGGTTTGGCTCGGCCGAGACCCTCGACTCGCCCGCCATCGGCGCCGCTGACCGAACGCTGCAGCAGCAGCTCCAGCGCTATGCCGAAATTCAGGCGCTGCAGCAGCAGGCTGACGGCGATAGCGCCACCCGACTGCCGCCCCTCAGCCAGCTCGACGGCAACTTTTCTGGCACTATCGATGTCGCCCTCAGCAACCGGGAGCTCTCGGCAGACTTTGCTCTAGCTGGAGAAGACTGGCGCTGGGGGCCCTATGACGACCGCAATCAGCTGATTGCCCAGGGCAGCATCAGCGAGGGAACTCTGACGCTGCTCCCCTTGAGATTTACCTCCGGCGAGACGCAGCTCAACTTCGCGGGGACCTTAGGCAATACGGATGAGGCCCTAGGTCAGCTGCGGGCTGAAAACGTCTCCGCAGAATTCATACAGGACTTTTTCGCCGTCCCGATTGACCTCGACGGCGACCTCAACGCTACGGCGACCCTATCCGGCAGTATCACAAACCCCCAGGCCAGGGGCGAAATTAACTTCGCCGACGCCACCCTAAACGGCAACGACGTCGAAGCTGCCGCCGCGCTGTTTAGCTATGGTGACGCCCGGCTCAATTTGATTGGTCAGATGCGCCTCGACGGCACCGACCCCCTGCGGGTGGAGGGCAGTTTTCCCTACCGATTGCCCCAGGCCACGGTGACGCCAGAGGACAACAGCATCCGCCTCAGCGTCAACTTAGAGAATGACGGGCTAGGTCTGCTGAATTTGGTCAACAACCAGGTGCGCTGGGAAGGGGGAACGGGCCGCGCCACGCTGGACATTGGCGGCACCCTAGATCAAACTCCAGCCGGCCTCGATATCGACCCATTGGTTCGAGGCGCTGCCGTTTTTGACGACGCAGCCTTTTCGGCCTCGTTTGTGCCGGGCACGCTGACCGGCGTGACTGGGACGATTGAGTTCATTAGCGATCGCATCGAGGTCAACGGGCTGGAGGGGGAGTTTAGCGACGGCCGCGTGACGGCCCAGGGGACAATTCCCCTGGCAACGCCCGACAGCGGCGACAGGAGCGCCCCCCCGCTCAAGGTTGACCTAGAGGACCTAGCCATTAACCTCAAGGGACTTTATAACGGCGACGCTGACGGGCGTATCCAGATTAGCGGCGCTGCCCTAGCGCCCGAAATTCGCGGCGAAATTTTTCTGTCGAACGGGCGCATCTCTCTGCCCAACGTCGATCCCGACGCCCCCCCAGCCCCCGCAGCCTACGGCATCTTCCAGCCGCCGATATTAGACGATCTGCGAGTGGTACTAGGCGATCGGCTTCTGGTTACGAGGGCCCCCATACTTAACTTTGTGGCCGATGGCGACATTCGGGTTAGCGGCCCCCTAACCGAGGTCGGAAACCTGCGCCCGGAGGGCACGATTCGCCTGCGCAGCGGCCAGGTTAACCTATTGACGTCGCAGTTCAACCTGATTCGGCGCTACGACAACATTGCCCGCTTCTTGGGCAGCGCTGATCCGTTCTTAGACGTGCGCCTAGAGACATCGGTCTTCGAGCAGACGCGCCAGTTCCCGCGATCGCGAGATCCCTTTAGGTCGTCTGAGGTGCGAGAGCTGCCCACCCAGCGACTGGGCGAGCTGCAAACGGTGCAGATCCGGGCAACCGTACAGGGGCCAGCCAGCCGACTGTTCAACAATATCGAGCTCAGCAGCAGCCCCAGCCGCAGCGATGCCGAAATTCTAGCGCTGCTGGGCGGAGTTGGGAGCGAGACCGGCGACAGCAGCGGAGCGCTGGCGCTGGCTGGTTCAGCGCTGTTCACCAGTCTGCAGACGCTAGTGAGCAACACTCTGGGCATCACCAATTTCCGCATCTTTCCGGCAATCATCACAGAGGACGACCGGGAGGAGCGCAGCGCGGACGACGCTGATCCAACCTTGGGCCTCGCGGCGGAGCTAGGGATAAATCTTACGGAAGATCTGTCGATTTCGGCACTGCAGCTCTTGACGGTGCGGGAGCCAACCCAGTTTGGCCTCCGCTATCGCATCAGCGATGAGCTGCAGCTGCGCAGCTCGACCAATTTCTCCGATGATAGTCGGGTGGTGATTGAGTTTAATCGTCAGTTTTAGCTTTTGTCTCGCTAAACCGACAGCCGCTAATAGCCCTGGGCGCGCATCTGCTGCCGCAGGCTTAGGGCTTCGGCGTAGTCTGGCTGCAGCGCTAGGGCCTCTTCCACAGAGCTGACCGCCGTGCCACGCTGGCCCAGACTCCAGAGGGCTGCCGCTCGGTTATTCCAGGCCTCTGGCATGTTAGGCTGCACCGCGATCGCCTGATCGAAGGACGCTAGCGCCGCCTGGGGCTGGTTTAGGGCGAGCAGTGCCGTGCCGCGATTCGTCAGGGCATCGGCATGATTGGGCTCGCTAGCGATCGCCTGGTTGAACAGCCCTAGGGCGGCCTGGTTTCGCCCCTGGAGCTGCAGGGCATATCCCTTACTAGTAAGGGCGTCGGCGCTGTTGGCGTCTAGGGCCAGGGCCTGGTCGCAGGCGGCCAGGGCGGCCTCGGCCCGCTGAAGTCGGTTGAGGCTGTAGCATTTGCCCCAGTGAGCGTCTGCCGCCTTGGTGTTGTCCCTTGGGCCACTGGCGATTGCCTGGTCGTAGGCGGCTATGGCGTCGAGGTACTGTCCCTGCTGCCGCAGCGCATCAGCCTTTTCAAGCATAGCGATCGCTTGGGCACCTGCCTTGCCTGCTTCGGAGCCTGTCTTGGGCGGGACCTCAGCCGGCGGCGCGTCACTCGCGGCCACCTCTACATCAACTTCATCTTCACTGGCGCTAGCCTCGGGTGACGCTGTGTCAGACGGCGAAACTGCCCTAGTGGCCTCAACCGAGACAGGCGTATTGGAAGATGTGGTGACCTGGTCCCTGGGGCGCGACTGCACAAACCCAATCCCAGCCCACAGCATCACAAACCCGACCCCCCCGGCCATTGCCCCAAAAAACCAGCCGCGCTTCGCCTTGAAAACCGACGGGGGCGGGGCGATCGCGGTGGTGTCGGGAAGCCAGTCGGACTCAAAGTTTAACGGGTCTTGGCGGTTCGCCGCCGCAGCGGGCCGGTGGCTATCGGCTTGCGGGGTTTGTTGGGATAAGTCTATTGGGTTTTGGCGCGGCTCGGTCAGCGGCTTGGGCTCATACCAGCGATCGGGAATCGTCTCCTGAATTTCGGTCGGGAGTGCCTGCAGCGCCTGCAGCGCTACCGCCGCTGTTTCGTAGCGGACGCGGAAATCGTAGTACACCATGTGGTCAATGACATTGACCAGGGCTTTGTTGAGGGTGGAGGTCACCGCCAAGTTGGCCTCCCGCCAAGCAATTTCTCCAGTATGGGGATTCTCAGCAATATGCCGAGGTTCGACCCCAGTCAGCGCCTGGATGGCAACCATGCCCACGGCATAGATATCACTACTGAAGCGGGGCTGACCGCTGAGCTGCTCGCTGGGCATATACCCCTCGGTGCCAATAGAGACCGTCAGGTTAGTCTTCCCGCCTTTGCTAATGAGGCCAGTATTTACCTTCTTGACGGCGCCAAAATCAATCAGCACGATTTGGCCATCGCTGCGGCGGCAGAGCATGTTTGCAGGCTTGATGTCCCGATGGATAACGTTCTTGTCATGGACGAATGACAGCACTTGAAGAATGTCCCGCAGCAGCGCCACCACCCGCTCGGGCTTCCAAGGCCGTGCGCTCACCAGAACGTTATCTAAAGGCTCGCCCTCAACATATTCTTGGGCTAGATAGAACTCCCGATCTTCCTCAAAGTGAGCCATGAGGCGGGGGATCTGGGGGTGATTTCCCAGGGCATAGAGCACATTCGCTTCAGTGTCAAACAGTCGGCGGGCCGTCTCTAAGCTACCGGCATCGCTAAAGCGGGGCTTAAGCTGCTTGACCACGCAAACGGGATGACCCGGTAGATGCAGATCCTGAGCCAAAAAAGTCTGGCCAAATCCGCCAGCGGCGAGCCGACGCATGACTTGATAGCGACCGCCCAAAGGCACGCTCGAGCGGTTACCTTTCAAGCGGTTATCTAAGTTGAGCTTAAGAAATTTCAGCATCGTCAGCTTGGGTTGTTGTCTGTCGGTCTAGTCTGATCACTAAAGTTAGTTTGGGCGTGGGGGTCGCCCTGACTAATAGAATCAGGGCGATCGCTGGGGGCAATCTGGGCGCTGCTTGGAATGCTGGAGCGGCTTCTGCCGCTAGCGTTTAGCTTCAGCACCTGAATCAGCTCGTCGAGCTGAGGCGATCGCAGGTGCAGGTCCCGCTGGGGAAAAGGAATCTCAATGTTGTAGCGCCGCAGGCTGGCCTCGATCTCGTAATTCAGGTCGCTCCTAACGCGGAACTGCTTGCGCGGGTCGCCGGTCCACACCATGATTTCGAAATCGAGGGCGCTGTCTCCAAAGCCCTGGAACCAAACCTCGGGCGCGGGGCGCAGCAGCACCTCGGGATGTCGCCGGATGGCCTCCAGCAGCGCCGTCTTTACTTTGCTGAGGTCTGAGCCATAGGCGACGCTGACCGGCACGTGGAGTCGGGATACCGGGCTGCCGTGGCTCCAGTTGATAACCTCGGTTTCCAGAAATCGAGAGTTGGGGACAATTATAGTCACTCGGTCTAGCGTACGAATCTCCGTGCTGCGGGCCCCAATCTTCTCGACGGTGCCCACTAGGTCGCCGACATTGATGAAGTCGCCCACCTGAATGGGGGACTCAACGGTAATGATGAAGCCGCTGATTAGGTTGTTGGTAATGTTCTGTACGCCAAAGCCAATTCCTACGCCCAGGACGCTCGCCAGAATTGCCAGCGAGCTCAGATCGATTCCCCAGGCCTGCAGCAGCACCATGATGCCTACAAACAGCAGCGCGTAGTGAATCAAAACGCTGAGGATATCCTGCACCCGCTTCTCAAGCTGGGCGCGCTCGAGCACCTGTAGTCGAATCAGACGGGTCACAAAGCTGGTGGCAAACCAGAGGCCAACCGTCACTCCCACAATAAGCAGCAGATCTAAAGCCGAATAGGTGCCCTCCCCCAGATTGATAATTTCGGCGTCTAGAACGGTGCCAACGGTGTAGCGCCACTGACGCGCCTGGGGAAACACATCGGTCACGTAGAAGGCTACCGTCAACCACAGTCCCGCCGTGACGCCCAGCAGCCCCAGCCGCCAAAATAGAGCGACCGGCCGCTCCCACTCATTAAACGATCGCCCCCGGTACTCGAACCAAAGTGCTAGGCGACGAGAGACGATGCGCCCCAAGACCTGCAGGCCCAGCTGAATGACGATTGCCCCAGCGATGATAGCCAGGCTATACAGCGCGGCCTGGCGCAGGTACCTAGGCTGACGCTCCCGCTGCCCGTCTAGGACGGCCTGCTGCAGCGCCCGCGCCCACCGTCGCCCTTGATTCACCGGCGATCGCCCCGGGGTCTCTACATCAGCGGGCACCACGGTAACCAGCGGCTCGCTGCTATTGGCGCTCTGGAGATAGGCCAGGCTGTCCTGCTGTACCACCTCAATCGCCACCTCATCAGGCGATCGCACCTGCTTGGCTAGCGCCCTGTTGATTTGACGCGCTCGCTCAGCCGCCGTTAGGCTACCGCGTCCCTGAATCATGAAGATCGTTTGACCATCGACCACAACGGGGGCCGACCTTTGGGTAGGGATCGCTGTCGGAGGCGTCTGTGCCGAGGTAGGGGCCGCGATGGGGCCGCCCAGCAGCAGCGCCAAGAACCCACCCAGCAGAAGGCAGGCTGCCCATCGGGACCACATTTCACGATGCAGGCCACGGCGCAACCCACGCCACGGCGCTAGCTCGCGGCGCTGTCTGTGACGGGCCGTTGACCTAGCGAAATGCTGTCTCAACCCCTACCTGCCTCAACGTCGATAGGGGCTCAGCCTCAGGGGTGGGACGGAGCTGATCTAGAAGCCCACGGGCGATCGCCCAGGTTCCCAATCCCATTAACAGTAAGATGGCTGCCCCGGCTAGGGCAATTGTGATCTTGCTGGGGCCTGTCGTCCTGGTCGCAACCACGTGACTTCGATCTGGGTTCAGCTCGGTGGCGTTGGACGCGCCATCTCGCTGCACAGAGGCCGTGATTTTAAAGGGGCCTATCCTAAGGGTGTCCTTCGCCGTAAAGGCCTGGCCATCCCGCTGCACGGGGCGACCGTTGAGGAAAGTGCCGTTGGCGCTTTTATCGGTGATGTAGAGCCGCTGATTGGCGACGGTGATCAAGGCGTGATATCGCGAGACCTGCTTATGATTGAGCTCTAGGCAAGAGGGGGACCGACCGCCAACCTGCTCAGGCATTTGGCTCGACTCGCGTCCGATGCCGATGGGGGCCTGCAGCGTAGCGGCCCGAGGGCCGACCGCCGGATCCTCCCAGTTAAGCTGAATAAAAATGGGTTTGCCTGACATCTCAACTCCTCATATCGACAAGCGTGAGGGTGCTAGCTTTACTCAGACTCTATCTAACTTAGGCATTAGCTGCCAAACAATGATCAAGCTTCAGCTCCGTCGCCAGACAAATTGCCCAGGAGACTGCATAGGCAATTGCCCAGAAAGCTGTTTGGTGGACGCAAGGGACTAATCCTGCACTGAGCAGTACATGCGAAGTTGCAGGCGCTAAGCAACAGTCAAATTCACGACTGCTTCGAGCTTATTTTAAGGGACTAGGGATCGGCGGCTACATGCTTCATGGAAATTACATCATAACGTCAATATCTAATTAAATTTATGAGCCATAATTCGGCGCGGTGCCGAGTCTAAATTTATTTCAATTTGCCAATCAGACTAATTATCGAATTCTGCCTATAGGTTTCTTCTGCAGCTGTGACAGTTCTCTAAGAGGACCAAAGCTAATCCATGGGGGGATTTAACTAGGACCGTGCTCTTTGAGAGAGTAAAAGCGGAGCAGTTTTAGGAAGTGAACAGAGATGGTCGATGCATTGACGCTCTGAGAGATTGCGCCAGAGCTCTTCTGCAATAAGGGGCGAGCGTCTATATGACGCGAGGACGTTGTCGAGGCTCATCGGTGCTTCTATGTAGGACAGCTATTTAAAAGGCACAGACCATCTTCATTGCCAAGAGCCAGCATGAATAATTATCAGGTATCAGCGAACGCAGGCAAACATGTGACGCGTTGGTCATTGGAACAAAAAGAAACGGATTTGCCGCCAGCGTCATAAAGAGTATTTCATTCACCTATTTTTAGCGAGCCATCGGTAGATTGCCTACAAATTTTGCCGCGACATCAGGCTGCGATCGCTGTCAAATTTTGCCGCTTGAATCCAGAAAACGTCACTAAACTACCGAGTCTAAACGGCAATAGGCATCTATCAAGTGGCTCAAGGCTACTCGTTAATCCACTACTGCTAAAGGAAAAAACATGAAGACATCTCTACTTCAATCCACCGAGTCTGCGCTTCAGACAGACGAGTTTGTGGTAACAACTGATATCAGCGCGAATACTATCTCAGCGAGTGATGACGACGGCGATGATGATGACGACGACGATGACGATGACGACGACGACGACGATGACGACGACGATGACGACGGTGACGACGGCGGCGGCAGCGGCGGCAGCGGCGACGGTGGCAGTGACGGTGACCAGGATGGCGGCGGCGGTGACGACGGCGTAACCGACAATCCAGACGGCGTGATCTTCGGAAAAACTACCGTATTTATCGAAGGCCGGAGCACCCAGGTCCGCACCGAATCCACGACTCTAGGCGTACTCTCTGCCCAAGCCAACCTATTTGTTGCGCAGCGCGTCGATTCCTCTGTCAATATCTCTATCACCCATGCCGGAAGCATCACCAGCGCCATTGGCGCCGTCGGTGAGGATGGAACTTTGCTGCCCACCCAGGCCAACTTTGAAGCGGGCAAGCTAGAGGGCCAAATTTCCCAGCTCGATATCCAGAATGCCCTGAGCAGCAATCACTCCCTCGTGCTGCTGAGCCTAAGCCGCGAAGAGATCCTAGAAGTAATTGAATATGGCATCTCTGCCTCCGGAGGCGATACGCTATCCGATCGCTTCCCTCAGCTCAGCGGCCTCAGCTTCAGCTACGACGTCAACCTGCCGGCTGGGCAGCGGGTGCGATCGCTAGCCGTTACCGACGATGACGGCAATATTGTCGACGTCATCGTCCAGGGCGGAGAGTTCCAGGCGGTTAGCGGCAGCCAAACGACTTATCGTATTGTCACCACAGACTTTCTCGCTAACGGGGGGGAAGGCTACAGCTTCCCAGATGCAGCGGTATCAAACCGGGTTAACCTCACCGATGTGGATGTCAACGTTGAGAACAACGTCGCGACGTTTGCCCAATTCGGCTCCCAGCAGGACGCGTTTGCCGAATACTTAGCCGTCAATTTCGGCGAGGCTCCGTTCAGCGTTGAAGAGACCAGCGTCGAGCAAGATGTGGTGATTCAAAACCTGAGCTTCCGCTCTGACACCGTCGTAGATATCGACATCAACACGTTTAACCTCGTGGGAACTGGAAAGCGCGACCGCCTCGCGGCCGGCAATCTCGACGACATTCTGCGGGGCTTGGGGGGCCGCGACCGCCTTATCGGGTTTAAAGGTGATGACAAACTCTTTGGCGGCAAAGGCAACGACAAGATTTCCTGCGGCTTCGGCGATGACAAAGCCTTTGGTCAGCAGGGTAAGGATGTCATTGTCGGCGGCAAAGGCCACGACCGCCTGAACGGCGGTAAGGGCCGCGATCGCCTCACGGGAGGCGCTGGAAATGACTGGCTCTTTGGCGGCGAGGGAGATGACGTGCTGCGCGCCGGACAGGGCCGCGATCGCCTCTTTGGGGGCAGCGGTAACGACTTACTGGTGGCCAACGTTGGCGTCACCTTGCTGGACGGCGGCAGCGGTGAAGACCTGCTGGTTGGCGGACGCGGCACCACCACGTTTGTGGTGGCCGCCAGGGAAGCGGGCTTAAAGACGATCAGCAACTTCCGCGTCAGCGAAGGCGACACCCTCAAGTTCGAGTCCTATGAGTTCAATGAGCTGACGATTAGTCAGTCTGGCAACAACACCGTCATTGAGTCAGATGAAACGACGTTAGCCATCTTGCTCAACGTAAAATCGACCACCGTCGAGTCCTCAATTGTGACCCGCAGCAGCGGCGGCGGCAGTCGCGACGACAAGCCGACAATTTTGGGCTTTGACTACGAGCCGGGGACCGATGTGCTCACGGGGCAGTCCGGCAAAAATGCTGATGCGGTGGGCGTTGCCGATGACGACGACCTGGGATATATCGTTGTGTCTGACCGTAAGAGCAAAATCGACAAAATCACCCGCAACAAGCTGGAGAAGGGCAACACCTACTTCGAGGGCGAGGTCGAGGCCGGCGAAGACTTCTTCGCGGATGTCGATACTGCAGGGGACCTCTTTGGAAAGCGGACTTTCCTCTACCTGTTTGAGGATGAGCGGGCTTTCCTTGATGATGAGAAGCCGCTGCAGCTGATGCGCTACAACACCTCGGGCAAGCAGCCAATTCAAGTTGGAGACACCATCGGCAGCGTCGAGGTTTCGGGGTACGTTACCTCGAGCGCGGAGGTGCTCACGCCGTTGTTCTAGAGGTCGCGTCGCGCCTTCGCTAGCGCGGTGACGCTGCTCTGGGCGATCGCCTACTGCGATCGCCCAGAGCAGTACCCCGTAGAACGGGTAGCGCTAAGCTTGCCACTGCGGCGGTGACCTCGGCAAGCAGTGCCCAACAGCCAGACGCGCCGCCGCTCAGCCCAAAATCGCGTTTACGACCTCATGAAATCCGTCTCCCTCTGCCGCTTCGGTGACGAACTTGGGATGATGCCCCAGACGGGCCCAGTAGTGGGCGATGTTGGCGACCCCAACCGAATAGGGAAACCTTGCGCCATCAAACAGGCTCTCGTCGTTGGGGCTATCCCCAATCGTGAGTACGGCGCTGCGGGAAAGCTGGGGATAGGCTCCGCGCAGCGTGCTATCGAGCGCGATCGCCTTGGTTTGATTCAGATTCGAGAGGTGGCACTGCACCGTGCTGTAGGTAAAGCCCCAGCCGTCATCCTGGCAGCGATCGCCTAGAGCTCGCAGCTCTGCCGCCGTTAAATCCGCCACGTCAAACGTCCAGTCCGTCAGCCGAAAGGCATTGTCCGCTGACTCCTGCAGACGCGGCACCTCAGCTTTAAGCGCGACAAACATGTGGCTCAACCCCTCCCGGTGCGCCGCCAAATTCGCCGCGATCGCCCCATCAAAAAGGCGATAGGCTCCAGATTTCGGGCAGAATACGCCGCCATTTTCAGCGATCGCCCCCGCCACCGGAAAATAGTGGGCAAAGGCGCTCACCCACCCTGCCGAGCGCCCCGTCGCTAAGATAACGTCGATGTCAGCCCGCTGCAGCCGCGTAAGGTCATGCAGCAGCTGTGGGGTCATCTGTCCGCCTCGGGTCAGCGTACCGTCTACATCGGTGGCGACAAGCTGTATGCCTTGCAGGTCGAAGTTTGAAGGAGGGGCTGGTAAACGCATTAGGTTACGGCCGTGATACAAGCTCAGGTTTACCACGGTTTTGCTGTCACCGGCTGCAGGCCCAGCAGTGTGGCTGCGCCGAGAAGGCGTCGGGTGAACCACTCTGGCCTAGAGTCGACATCTCTGGATCGTCCGGCTTCCTCTAGTTTGTTCCCGAAATAGACAAGTATGGGATACCTGCGCCATGGCGGCAGCGCAACGAGGGCGCTCCCGCCGCCAGCACCACAGATGCTCCTAGTAAATCGACGGACATATAGACCGATGGGCATTCTTCCCAACCTAAAGCTAAGCATTGCTCAGCAGGACACCGCGAGCTGGATGCAGCACTACGGCTGGCCCTTGCTCACAACCGCAGTGCTGATTACTAGCGCTGTGGCCCTGCTGCGGCTAAAGCAGCGGATCAACGCCCTTGAGAAGCAGAACCGCTTCGAGAAATTTAGAAGCCAAGAGCTGAAAAAGAAGCTGCAGCACTCCCTCAACACCCTCCGCAGTCTAGAAGAAAACCCCGATCTGATCCACTCGCGGGAATTCAATCTAGACTACTTGCGAATGAAAATGGCGGAGCCTCGCTTCCACACTGCGATCGTCAATCAGGTTAAAAATAGAGTCAAAGAACAAATCAGCCTGGCGCTGCGCGAAAGCCAGCCCAAGCGCGTCATCGGCATTGCCAGCACCGGACGACAGGTAAACCGCACGTTTGACGTTGAGTATAGGCCGAGCGGCAAGAAGGCTAAAACCGGCGTTCTGTTTCGAATTCAAATTCGCCTGGTGAAGCTTCCTATGCAGGCTACGTCTGTCACCGTGCAGCAGGTGGTGGATTGCTTGGAGGCCTATATGAGCCCCGTCGCCAACTCCGGAACGTGGCAGCCTACGCTGCAGGGTCGCATCGTCACAATTAGCTGGGACCAGTCCGCCAAGCCCACGCCTCTGCTCGTTCTAGAGCAGCTCAGCGATGGTACTAACGTTACGTTTAGGACCCAAGGCATTGCCTAGCGAGCCATGGACTGCGCCTAGCCTAGTCTTAGGGTGGCGGAACCGGGTCGTAGCCCCCGGGGTGCAAGGGATGGCAGCGCAGCAGGCGGCGCAGCGCGAGCCAGCTTCCCTTGGCGGCACCAAACCGCTCTATAGCCTGAAGCGCATACTGAGAGCAGGTGGGCTGAAAGCGACAGCTCGGCGCAAACAGGGGAGAAATTGCGAGGCGATAGCCCCGAATTAGGAACAGCAGTAGAGGTTTCATAGGCTACCGTAGCGCTGCTCTCAGCTTAATACATTGAATCAGGACATTGGATCAGGGCTGGCAGGTTGGTGCGTCGTCCGATTAAATAGCTCCAGCTGAGACCGCAACCGAGCTAGCGATCGCCCGCCCAAGCCTCTACGGCCTACAGCAATAATCGACGGCGCAAATCGACGCCAAAAAAAGTGAGCCGCTAGCGCCCCGTCCAGCCCTGCAGCAATTCCTGAGCAGGGTAAGAAAAGGCGCTAGCGGCTCGCTGAGCTAACCTATTGGCGTGAAAAGGCTAGCGCAAAACAATCAGCGTAGGCTGATTGGCTCACTACTTGGCAACAAGCTCCCGTGCAGGAGCCTCGGCGGCTGCGTCAGACATTGTCGAACCACCGGGCATAGCGGCACTTAGCCAAGACGCCAACCAGGTGTCAACCGCGAACAGTCCAGGACCGTTGATGGCAAAGAACAGGAAGACGACGGAATAGATCGCCGACAGCTCTAGGTAAGGGATGCTGAATCCAGCCACCTTGATGTGGTGATACATGGCCACCAGCATGGTCGAGAACAGACCGAGTGCGGCAGGGCGGGTAAACAGACCCAACACTAGCAGCGGTGCGCCGATGACTTCAGTCAGGGCAGCGACGTAGCTAAAAAAGATGGGAAATGGTAGACCGATGACCTGGACATAAGCTTGAGCGAAGCTTTCAATATCGCCTAGCTTGTCTAAGCCGTTGTGAATCATAACCGCGCCGGCCACAACCCGCAGGGCAGTCCAGGCAATTTGAGAGGGGTAGTTGGCGGAGAAGTTCGAGCGCAGAGCGGACAGGCCGAGAGAGAGGATGCTGGAGGAGTTGCTCATGGGAGTGTAGGAGTGAATTAAAAGGTTATTTGTGAGTGCTGGTACTATCTTAACAAACCGCAACAAATTTTGTAACATTAGTTTTCAGAAGTTTTCAGAAAAAAACGGATCTGCAAACGAGCATCTCTCGAAGGGCTTACGTCTCAAGGTAAGCTCAGGAGCGGCTTTCAGTGCTTCAGTCGACGTGAGTCACGTTTTTACCCCCCGGCAAGACGCTAGGAGGTCTAAAGATTTATTCATAAAGATTACTCGCAAAGCTTAAAGACTTGTAAAGATGGCTAGGCTTTTTAGGTATTTTGTAAGATGTAACGACCAGCCAATCAACGATCTAGCAGCGGCCATGAGCGACAACTACGACGAGAAGTACACCCGACCCGAGCTGCGGCGGAAGCTCAAAGAAGAGATTAAGCAGTCTGACAAGGGCGGTGACCCAGGCCAATGGTCTGCCCGCAAAAGCCAGCTCCTTGTGCAGCAATATGAGAAAGAAGGGGGCGGCTACAAGAAAGATGAGAAAGATGAGGCAGCGCGATCGCTAGAAGAATGGACTGAGCAGAACTGGCAAACCCGAGACGGCGACTCGGCTCGCCAAGGCCAGATCACCAAGCGATACCTGCCGGAGGCGGTTTGGGAGCGGCTGAGCGAAGCTGAAAAGAAAGAGGCGAACGCCACCAAGAAAGCGGGTTCCAAGGAGGGCGAACAGTATGTTGACTGGACGCCTGCCATTAAGCGGGCTATGGCAGTGGAGGGCTATATCGATGGCGAGGATGACCTGTCTGACCTAACAAAGCAAGTGCTTTATGAGAAGGCTAAGTCAGAAGATATCTCTGGCCGCAGCAAGATGGATAAGGGCGAACTGGTCGAGGCGCTGCAGGAGAATGAAAGCGACGCTGAATCGCTGGCGTCTAAAACGAAGGCAGAGCTCTATGAGCAGGCCCAGGCGCTAGAAATATCTGGCCGCAGCAAGATGGATAAGGATGAGCTGATCGACCACATTGAAGAGGTAGATTCGCAGTAACGCTCTTATGACCCAGTCAAATCAATCCCAGAATTCGCCGGCTGAGCAGCCTAAAAACAAGCAGCCCCAGGACGAGCAGACCCAGGACGAACAGACAAAAGACGCATCTTCAGCGGTCGATCCAAGAGACCTCGTTTACAACGAAGGCACGGTCGATAATCCCGAGGAGCTTCTCAGCCGGCCCAACGTCACGCCACAGACCTTGGCGGACAACGATCGCGCTATGTAGCCGCTTATCCTATCAGTCTAGTTCCTTTACCGGCCTATTCTACTGGCCTGTCCTGCTCCAGTTGACATCAAGCTGGGATTTGACGGGCCAGTTTCGCGATTAACAACTCTTTCTATTTGTCATAGATTAGTTCCCGTAAAGTCCACGAATAAGTATCAAATTACACAAACAGTTTGCGGGCAACATTGGCAACGAGAAAACTGTAGATTATTTACAGAAATAAGACATCTAAGGCGCGACCTTAACGCGAACCATACGATTATTCGGGCATTCTGACGGTACCTTGATATTAGTTAATAGAAATAATCGCAGGTCGGCATCATCGGGCCTCAAAGCTGAAGCAGGCATCTACCCATCACGTCCGTCACGATCACATCGCCTAGACCGCGAGGCAAGCGCCCAACGATATTCTACCGGCCCCTATGTACCGTCATGGAGCTCGCTTCTGACTGGCATGACCTCGATAAGCAGCGGTACCTCGGCGAGAGTGACTTTTGACGCGATCGCCCCACAGCTTTAGCAACCAGAGTCATCGAGCCAAGTAGACGAATCACCTTACCCGTTCGCGGAGTTTAACCATGAGCTTTTCTAAATCCGTATTGTCCTCCTCAGTCCTTGCTGGAGCTGTTTTTTGCGCAGTAACCGCTCCCCTAGTCGCTCTGAAGTCTGATGCCGTTACCGTTCAGCTCGGCGATGAGCCTGTATTTGTAGGACAGATTAAGGACGTCGCGGTTCCCTACGTCGGCCTGGCAATGGCTGTCAGCCTGAGTGTTGGTGCGGTTCACCTGTCGAGCCTCAGATGGAGACAGTCTTCTAGCAAACTGTCCGAGGCTCAAGACGAGGTCACGCGCCTTAGGCAGCAGCTTCAAGAGCAGGTTCTGCGGGTGGACGCGGTTCAGTTCTCAGAGGATAAGCTAGCTACAGCGGGCCTAACGCCATTCGTTGAGGCAGCCAAGCCCCAGCCTGTACAGGAGGTCGCAGCGCCCGGCCATCAGGGCAGCCTACCGCCTAGCGGTGCCCCCAAAATGCCAACAGTGACTAGAACTACTATGTCTTCAATGCCCGCAGCACAGGCGTTTCAGGGATTCTCTACATCAGCGCCTGCTGCTCCCACAAGCAGCGCTTTAGACGCCCTGCCACAGGCACAGCCTGCTCAAGCTCCACCTCTAGAGGACCTAATGTCTCAGCTTAGAGAGGTCATGGCGCAGGTTGAGAAACTACAGACTCAGGACATGAACGCTCCTGTGCATCACATCGCGTAGGTCAAACGAGCAATTGGGCTGACCTAGGGAGTAGAGGTTAGCCCAACCCGCTAGTCTACGTCGTTCTTCATTCGCTCTAGCGTTCGCTGCATTTGCTCAAACATCTGCTGGGGCGTCATGCCAAACTGGTCGAGCTGCGTTTTAAGCTGTTCAACCGTCATCTGCGCCGTGAAGTCCTCAGAGAGCTCGAACCGCTTCATAAAGATGTGGTAGCGATCCAGCACCGCCTCCATGCGATCGATGAAAATCTTCTTGCCTTCTCGATCGAATTTGCCGTATTCGCCGCCTAGCTGCACAAGCGCTTGGTAATCTTCAAAGAGCTTGCGCGCCTCTTGTTGAACAATTTCAGAATCAAAAAATCCCATCGTCGTATCCCAATCCGTTACTGACCTGTCCCCGGGCGGCAGCCAATGAGCCGCATCTAGCGCACGATATCAGCGATCGCAGCTTCACACCATGGCTTACTTTGACTGTAGCGGTACATCCCCACCACTGGCTATCCAAAAAACCGAACTTGGCGGTGGGGATAGGTGTGACATCATGAGGGCATTGATACCACGCCCAAAAGCCCATGAAAACAACCGGTCCTTACGATTCAGATAAGCGGCGTCTCCTCTCTGCGCTGAGCCACGGCTCTATATTTTTTAACGCCCTCATCCTCTCCGTTGGCATTCCCATTGCTGTCCTGATGGTGTCGGATGACCCGGTGGTTAAGGAAAACGCCAAGGAGTCAATTAACTTTCACCTCAATGTGTGGTTCTGGAGCCTAATCTTCGGCGTGATTGCGACCGTTACGTTTGGCCTACTGGGCTTCATCCTGGGGCTGCTGTTTTTGGTTTACGCTGGCTTGGCTGTGTGGGCTATTATCCACACCCTCACGCAGCCTAGCGATCCGTTTCGCTACCCCTTCATTTTACGGCTGCTGTAGGGCCAGCTTTGCGGCTTATTACAATCGAGGGCAATGGCCAAGACAAGTGCGATATCGTGAGTTTGCGTAGGGCAGTGCTGCTCAATCGCTTGTCGTATCGCTACTTTGACTGACCGTTATGACCTCGGTGCAACCGCAACGCCCCCACCATCGGGCTAAAGCCCTCGCTCCCGGCAAGCCTCGACCGGCCAAGGCGCTGTGTAGTGAATGTGGCCTTTGCGACACGTCCTACATTCACTACGTCAAGGATGCCTGCGCCTTTCTCAATCAGCAGATCCCAGCCCTTGAAGCTCAGGCTCACGGGCGATCGCGAGACCTCGACAGCCCGGATGACTGCTACTTTGGCGTGCACCAAACCATGACGGTGGCCCGCAAGCAGGAGCCCATCGAGGGCGCACAGTGGACCGGCATTGTCAGTACTGTGGCCATTGAAATGCTGAACCGGGGGCTGGTGGAGGCGGTGGTCTGCGTGCAAAACCAGGAGGATGATCGCTTTGCCCCCAAGCCCGTACTGGCGCGATCGCCCGAGGAGATTTTGGCGGCGCGGGTCAATAAGCCGACCCTCTCCCCCAACCTATCGGTGCTCGACTTAGTTGAGCAGTCGGGGGCAAAGCGGCTGCTGGTCATCGGCGTGGGCTGCCAGATTCAGGCGCTGCGCGCCGTGCAGGACGAGCTCGGCCTCGAAAAGCTCTATGTGCTGGGCACCCCT
>JBHJHD010000086.1:0-21164 GCA_050331115.1 Elainellaceae cyanobacterium | reverse complement strand
ACGGGGAAGAGTAATGGCGCTATGGACAGCAAAATGGCGACGATCATGGTGCCGCTCATCACGTTGCCAAATAGCCGCACCGCCAGCGAAATCGTCCGCGAGACGTCGCCGATCAGGTTAAAGGGCAGCATGATTGGCGTTGGCTCAATGTACTGGTGCAGGTAGGCCCGCCACCCCCGCCGCCGAATGCCAAACAGCGGTACCGCCACAAACACGCACACCGCCAGCGCCACGGTGGTGGAGAGCGATCCGGTGGGGGGCTGGTAGCCCGGCAGAATGGTTAGCAGGTTGGAGGCGGCTATAAAGATAAATAACGTCCCGACAAAAGGGAGGTAGGGAGCGGGGTCCTGGCCGCTGACGTCGCGAATCTGGCTGCCGATGCCCTCGACTAACACCTCCATCAGGTTTTGCCCCGGTGAAATCCGCGTCGACGCCGACAGCTTGCGGGTGACCCACCAAGAGCTCAGGGTTAGCATTGCCATGACGAGCCATGTAAACGCTAGCGTGGCGTTAAGGGTGACTGGCCCGACGTGAATTAAGAGCTGGTCTGGAGTGAGCGTCATTGACCCGCCCTCGAAATTTGGGGTGTTGTTTGGAAATCTTGAGACGTTCCTTGGTACGAGTAAGGATGATTCGAGTCGCGGGATGTACGCTCGACCATTCGTATCAATCGCATGATTAGCAGGGTGCGGCTGAACCAGAGGCCAGCGCTCAACCCTAAAATGGCCAGCAGAGGCGGCACTGATGTGTGGGGCACGGTGGTGTGCAGCAGCCAAGCCCCGCCCCCCAGCAAGACGGCCAGGCGGCCCACCAGACTCACCCCCATCCTAAAAAACGGATAGCGGCAGTGGGGAATGCGTCTGAGGGTGGCCCATAGACCGCCAAAGTAGAGGCTTCCCAGCCCCAAGCCAGCCAGTGTCAGTAGAACTAGAGGGATTAGGCTCTTCATGACGCTAAGCTCAAATTCAGTCTCCATGGCGCTGATTCTCCTTGGTGACCCAGTACCAAGCATTCCAGCAGCCGAGCAGCATTCCCAACGCGAGCAGCATCAGCGTCCAGGAATATTGGCTGTTCACTCGCCGGTCAATCCATGCGCCTAGGGCAATGCCCAGTATCGCCGGGATCGCGACCGACCAGCCCACCATGCCAAACAGCCCCAAACCATACCAAACGTCTCTGCGCGTTCGGCGCGCCTTGAGCTTGCGTCTCGCTTTTTCGCCAATATCATTGATAAAAGACTGCTTGGCAGTAGCCTGCTTAGCATTAGGAGAATCTGGTAAAGAATTTGATTTCGGCATCTAACGCTCCTACGCTATTACTCCTCTGCGGTGAGCGCCGTGAATTGACGCATCAAACCTGCCTCCATGCGGGCGATCGCACTGCGGGCTAGGCGCTCTTGCTCGTCGATGGCTATGAAGTGCTGCGCGACATGCCGCTTGAGCTGGCTCAATTGGTCATGGGCAACGGCATGCCGTGTTGAAACGACGACCTCAAGACCACATTTTGTCAAAATGCCGCCATCGACAGCGATGAATGTTTCGACGCCATCAGCGGACTGGGTCGTCAAGATACCCGGTATGAGGGCAGCGAGGCAGTCAATATGATGCGGCAGAAGGCAGAAGGCTCCACCAACTGCCTCGACGATGACTTTTGCCGCAGGCTGATCGATAAAAATGTGGGTTGGCAGGAGAATTTTAAGATGCACGAGTGAAAGATAGGTGAATTAAAAGCGGCGTTGCTGATTTGAGGTATGCATTTTGTAGGGATATGGCACTGCCATGTCCCTACCGCCTGACTTCAGGCAACTTGCCCACCATGTAAAGCGCCTTCTCAGGAGTGTCAGCAAACTCATCATCAAGGATGCGATCGCATCCCTCTAGCGCATCATCCAGCGAAACCTGCTGACCTGAAATGTTGCTGAACTGCTCAGTGGTAAAAAATGGCTGGGTCAGGAACCGCTCTAGTCGCCTTGCGCGATAGACGGTCTGCCGCTCGCTTTGGGCCAGTTCGGCGATCCCTAGCATGGCAATAATATCCTTTAAGTCTTCGTAGTCCGCCAGGGTCTTGCGTACGGCCTGGGCCGTCCGATAGTGGCGCTTCCCCACAATCGTCGGCGTCAGCATCTTTGACCCCGACTGCAGCGGGTCAATTGCAGGATAAAGCCCCTCACTCGCGCGTCTGCGCGACAGCACAATCGACGAAGATAGATGCGAGAAAATATGCACCACCGCCGGGTCAGTCAAATCGTCAGCGGGCACGTACACGGCCTGAACCGACGTAATCGCTCCCGAATCTGTACTGCAGATTCGCTCTTCTAAGGCAGCAAGCTCCGTTGCCAGCGTTGGCTGATACCCCACCCGTGAGGGCAGACGGCCCATTAAGCCAGATACTTCGGAACCCGCTTGAACAAAGCGGAAGACATTGTCAATCATGAGCAGCACGTCCTGATGGGCCTCGTCGCGAAAATACTCCGCCATCGCTAGCGCGACGTGGCCAACGCGGAACCGCGCGCCGGGAGGCTCGTTCATTTGGCTAAACACCATCACGGTTTGCCCCAATACCCCGGCGGCCTTCATGTCGCGGTAGAGCTCTTCCCCTTCGCGCGATCGCTCCCCTACTCCGCAGAAAATGCTCACGCCCTGGTACTGCTTGGCCACGTTGTGGATCATCTCCGTAATCAGCACCGTCTTCCCTACCCCTGCCCCACCAAACAGGCCAGCTTTACCGCCCCGCTCAATGGGCGCTAAAACGTCAATGGCCTTGATGCCCGTTGCCAGCATCTCGGACCGGGTAATGCGTTGGCTCAAAGGTGGAGGAGCGCCATAGAGCGAGCGCCGGAGCCCTTCGATTTTGCCCTGTCCATCAATCGGCGCGCCAAACACGTTCAGCATGCGCCCCAGTAATCCGCTGCCGACAGGCACCTGCAGGGGTAAGCCCGTGTCTTCCACAGCCATACCCCGGAACAGGCCATCGGTAGAAGTGAAGGCAATTCCCCGTGCCTCATGGGCACTGAGGTAGTTCACAAGCTCAATATCGGTATGGCCGCCAGCGCGCACCTGAGTTTGCAGCGGGGGCAAATCATTCGGAAAGTAGAGGTCGACAACGCTCCCCTGCACCGCGATGACTGCTCCAGCTACCACGTCGAATTCTGCTGGCGATCGTCTGACGTATTGCCCTCAAAGGGTTGAGATCCTGTCTTTGGGTAATCGTCGTCGCTGAGGCTAAAGAACCGCCCAGCCGCGCTTGAAAGATAATCGATGCCTTGCTGAAAGGCCCGAGCCATGGCTTTGATTGTTGTGGATAGGGTCCTCATACAGAATGATCCTCGTTAAGTTTCGTTCAATAATTATGTTATTCAAAAGATGTGAGGAACTTATGAAGCATGTATTGTGATGCCCTTGTCAACTTAGATTTTGTTCTGCTGAGCACCTTCATAACTTCCCCAAAGTTTTGCGTTTAGATCTTAAGTGAAGCTTGAAACTTAGGAGATTGTTATGTCACTTATTCGTTGGAAACCGTTTCGTACCATAGAGCACTGGGAGCCCTCCCATGACGTCAAAAGCATGCGCCGAGACATGGATCGGATGTTTGATTGGCTGACGTCCAGCTTCGATGGTGGCCTTGGGGAAGGACGGTTTATGCCTTCAGTAGAGATGGATGAGACCGATGATGAGATTCATCTCAAGCTGGAAGTCCCAGGCCTCAAGGCTGAAGATTTGGACATTGGCGTTACTGAAGATTCCGTTGCGATTCGAGGCGAGCGCAAGTCTGAGGAAAAAACCGAAAAGAACGGCATGGTCCGCTCTGAGTTTCGCTACGGCCAGTTTGAGCGGGTTATTCCCTTGCCCGCCTATGTTCAGAGCGACAAGGTCGAGGCTGAGTATGAGGACGGTATTTTGAACCTGACGCTGCCCAAAGCCGAGGAGGAGAAAAAGCGCGTTGTTAAGGTCAAAGTGGGTAGCTGAACTGGAGCATGTCATCCATTCAGTAGATGGCGTGCTCCAGCTGTAATTTATTGACGGAGGATATCGTGTTCTGGCTTTCTACAATCAGCAACTCACCTGAACTGGAAGCGATCGCAGGTCAGCCTGTGAAAGGTCAGCGCCTACTAGACTTGCTCAGTTCGATCAATCAATTTGTTCAGTCCCAGCCAAGAAAGCCTGAAATTTGGCTTGCAAGAGTCATCGGGCTGAACGGCTTAGCAATGACGCCCTTAGCCCCAAGGTTATAGAACTTTCGCTTGTCAGCAGTCTGCACCTTGGCCGTTAGGAAAATAACCGGGATGTTAGCCGTTTTAGGCGAAGCTTGAAGAAGCTTCAGCGTTGCCGTACCGTCACGCTCTGGCATCATTGCGTCTAGCAGAATAGCATCTAAGGGTTCTTTTTGAGCTAGCGCAAGGCCTTCATCACCCGTGAGGGCCGTAAATACTTCCCAGTCGCCCTGAAGCGTTAAGCCTGCTTGAACAATCTCATGGATGTCGGCTTCGTCGTCAATTAATAGAATACGTCTGCTCATTGGTCGATCGTCAGTTCAATAGGATAAAGGGCTGGCTACAAGTTGAGCGATATTGGGATTTGGCCCCCTTCGGGGAGTATTTGTTTAGCGTCCTGGCTTTACCCCCCTTGCGAAGGGGGGACTAAGGGGGTAAAGCCAAGATATAGCGCGATTTTCCGCACTCGCTAAACAGATACTTCGGGGACCGAATTCCAAGTAGCGTCGTTCATTTGTGGCCTCCTGAGCGGATTTTATGGATTTGAGCTACTCGCTTGAGGTTCGCGAGAGTTGGATAGCGTAAAGAAAAAGGTACTTCCTTTGTCTAGAGTGCTCTCAACCCAGATTTTGCCACCATGACGCTGCACAATGCTTTTACAGATGGCCAGCCCTAGCCCAGTACCACCGAGTTGGCGAGAGTCGGATGCATCGACCTGCTGGAAGCGCTCAAAGATTGCGCTTACCTTCTCTTTTGGAATACCGCGCCCATAATCTTTAACGTGAATGGTAACACCATCTTTACACTTAACTGCACCTACTTCAATACTTGCCCCAGCTGGCGAAAACTTAATGGCATTGCTGAGGAGATTGGTCAAAACCTGGATAATGGCGTCAGGGTCGAGCCATAGCGTTATGGGAAAAGTCTCAACCTGTAGCTTTAGGTTCTGATCATCAGCTAGAGGCTGCATGGCTTCAGCGGCTTGTAGCATCACCTCCGCAAGGTTGCAGGAGCGCATGGACATCTCTTGCTGACCCGACTTGAGCCGCTCTAGGTCCAAAACATCGTTGATTAAGCGGATCAGGCGTTGGGTATTTCTAAGGGCGATCGCCGTGAACTTTTGGGCTTGAGGGGTTAGGGGACCCAGTCC
The DNA here is from genome assembly GCA_050331115.1 of Elainellaceae cyanobacterium. GTDB lineage: Bacteria > Cyanobacteriota > Cyanobacteriia > CAKZMO01 > CAKZMO01 > JBCCAG01. Next base: position 15,804 of record JBHJHD010000086.1, on the reverse strand, counting down.
ATCACTGGCTAAGAGTTCTAGAGCGCCATGGATAGAGGTTAGCGGAGTTCTTAGCTCGTGCCCCACCACTGAAACCAGCTCGTCTTTCATGCGTTCGGTAGCTTTGCGATCGCTGATGTCGTTCACTAAGGCAAAGAATCCTTTAACGCTGCCCTGAGTATCCACCTCTGGAATATATATCGTCAGTAGGCAGCGGGTCCGGCCATTGGGCGTTGTCAGCTCTGACTCGAACTTAGCCTGCTTGCCCGAGAGTGCTGCCTCAACGCGAGGCTTTATTGCGGCGTAATAGGCCTCTCCTAGAATCTCGCGAATGTGGCGGCCTCGCAGCTCTTGAGGGTCAACGTTGAACCAATCTTGATAAGTCTGATTGTTGAAGCTGTAGCGCTGCTCGGCATTGACGTAGCAAATCAGTGCGGGTATTGCGTTTGTCGTCAGGCGCAGGCGCTCTTCACTGCGCTGAAGCGCAACCTCAAACTGGCGGCGGTCCGTGACGTCTTTAAGAATCACCGTGAATATCAGGCCGCTCTGCGTCTCTAGCTTGGCGATAGTGGCCTCCGCCGGAAACTCTTCGCCAGACTTGCGTCGGCCAAACACCTCACGGCTTCGATCGACCATCTGCCGAGAAACATCCGAAGAGTCCGCAAAGCTGCGGACGTGCTGCCGGTGGATCTGTTGATGGACCTTAGGCAGCAGAATATCGAGGGGTTGGCCATAAGCTTCCTCAAAGGTATAGCCAAAGATGTCCTCAGCGCCCTGGTTATACATAAAAATATGCTGCTGACTATCGATGGAGATGATGGCGTCTCCCGCGCTTTTGAGGATGCCCGCTAGCTTCTGCTGATTGTCCCGCAGTTCTATTTCTGCTCGGCGGCGCTCTCCAATTTCTGCTTCCAGTTGCGCATTGGTTTCGAGCAGCTGCTCCGTGCGCCGCTTCACCTGCCCATTTAAGTTTGACAGCAGCTCAGTTTGAAAGATGGCAACGCCGATGTGCTTGGCAAGCCGCTGCATCAGCTCGACCTCATAGGCTTGCCACTGGCGAGGGTGATGACACTGGTTGGCGACGATCAGCCCCCAAAACTGCTCATCCACAAAAATAGGCACCTCAACACAAGACCAAATACCTTGCTGTTTCAAAAATTCAGAGGCGTACAAAGAGCAGCGAGCTAATTCAACGTCGTCACAAACGCAGGCGTTAGGGAAACGGGCCTGCCCCCGAAACGCAAATTTCAAATCTAAATCCGTCCGGCCCACGAAGGATGTAATGGCGCCGTCGTCTGCGATCGCCTCTTGGACAACGGTCCCGACCCCAGCGTCAGCGCACTCGATGATCAAGACATGGCTGCAATCCAACAGATTTCGCACCTCAACAACCGTCGTCTGCAGAATCTCTCTCGGGTCAAGTAGCTCACTGATGTTACGAATGATCTCACTGAGGATTTGCCCCTGCTGATACTGACGGACCAGCGCTTGCTCTGCGTGCTTACGGTCTGTCACATCGTGGGCAGCAGCATAAATTAGCCCATCTTCGGGGGAGGCAACGCTGTTCCAGTTCAGCCAGCGGTAGCTCCCGTCTTTGGCACGGTAGCGATTTTCAAAGGCAATGGTCAACTCCCCCAAGGCCAGCCTTTCAAACTCCGCCTGCGTTGACGCTTGATCTTCGGGGTGGACAAAATTCAAAAATGGCTCTGCCAGAAGCTCTGCTTGGGTGTACCCCAAGATTTGACCAAAGCTGCTGTTGATCCGCTTAAAATAGCCATCGAGACCCGCGATGCAGAGTAGGCTGAGCGTGACATCAAAAAATTTCTCTAACTGAGCCTGGGCCTGGAGGTGGTCTCGAATTTCTTGCTGCAGGGCTTCATCGGTCTGCACAATCTGCGCCGCCTGAACCCCAACCCGCTCTTCCAAAATCCGATTGGCGTCGCGCAGCGCAGCTTCTAGCCGCTGCCGCTCGGCAACCTCAGCCTGAAGGGCGTGGTTGGTTTGCTTCAATTCAACGGTCTGCTCCTCGTTCAGCTGCTGTAGCTGCTCGATATCTTCCATCATCTTCAGCGGGTTCAGCACCTGGAGGAGGCTTGCCTGGGTGACCACGCCTGCCAGGCTGCCATCGTCCTCTAAGATAGGGAGCTGGCGAATCCGGTGTTGCTTCAGGGTAGTCAGCACAGTGAAAATATTTTCAGCCTCAGCGCGCTTCAGCGTCACCACAGGCCGAGTCATGACCTCCGAGATGGCTATCTGGCTCAGGTCCACATCTTCAGCCAGCAGCTTGACCACGTTACGCTCTGTGAAGATACCAACCAGCTGTTCACCGTCAACCACCAGAGCACAGCTGGCGGCGCTCTGGACTTCACGCTGCTCTAGCTGATCGTGCGGCTGGGCGGTAAGAGTACACTCCTGTCCAACGATCTGGCGCATCTGCTCGACAACGGTGGCTGCGATCGCATCTGGAGCAGCAGTGAGCGGGTGGTCGAGGATGTATTCGAGGCTAAGAGACTGAAGCGCTTGCTGACTCGCAGTGGGCATAAGAGTTGTCTTAAAGGAGGTCGATAGTAGAAATATTTAAACTCACTTTAGCTAGTCTAGCAGCCCTGCCAATGCGACACTGCAGCGCTCCTTCATAGGTCCCTCAGATTGTTGCCTTAGGTTAAAACTAGAGCACTCTAGAAGCAGATGTTATGGAACTTTTATATTGCTTTGCAAACGTTAGCTTGACCCAGCGCATGTTAGATTACTTGCGCAAAAAGATAGGGCCGCGCCTCGACTGCGTTACCGTAATTTTCTTAGATGACTTGTGGATTGTACGGCTCAGATTTAAAGCCCATCTCTCTAGGGAAAGTTACTGCAACTGCGTAGCTGTTTTCAACGAAAATGGCCTTCCCTATAAGCCAGCACAGCTTGTGGTTAATGCCTTACACGACCTCAACATGGGTAGTAGGACAGAAGTTGCCAGAAGACGACACAAAATTTCCATTGTCTCCCACGGTGAGCCCGATTCTAGACTGATTTATCAGTTTCAGAAGGAATTCATTGCCCAATTAGGGTACTGCCCCAAAAGCCTAGCTTAGCGATCGCCGCTATCGCCTTAGCCGGTTTAAAATGCGCACCGGGAGATCCGTTGCGATCGCCGACTTGTGAATAAAGTCATCGGCCCCGACGTTAAACGCCTGTTGCTGAACGTCAGCTTCTTCGTGCACAGTCAAAAACAAAATGGGCAGCTGCCGCCATTTTTCTTCCGCCCGTAGAACTTGGCAAATTTCCAGCCCGTTGGCCTCCGGCATTTCTACATCGAGCACTAGCATATCAGGTTGAACAGACTCTAAAGTTGACTCAATCTGAGCGGGGTTATCTAGCGTTGTGACCTGAAGTCGCCAGGGTTCTAATAGGCTTTTTAGCAGGTCAAGAACTTGAGCATCATCGTCTACAATCACGACCTTAAAAGCAGCCCGGTTGACCTGCTCTATCTCCCGCAGCAGTGCGATGGCGTGATGGGGCGACACAGACGTTGGCAGCAGGCGATCGGCCCCGAGCTGCGCAATTTGCAGCCGCCGATGGAAGTCTTGAATATCGGTGATGGCTAAAACCGGGATGGTGTCCGGGCCCTCGGCTGAGCCTTGAGGGAGCGCTTCTAAAAAGGCGATCGCCGCCTCAAAGCTGCTGTCCTCTAGCCATAGGATGATCCCCTCTGGAAACTGGCTAGACAACATGTCTCGGGCTTCTGCAAGGGTCGCCACTAGCACATTACATAGGCCAGCAGCCGAGGCCTCAGACGAAAGCGACTGTCCAACCGACTCGTCGGCCCCCACGACCCAAAGCTGAAAATCATTGCTCGGTAGCTGACCTGAGCCGCTCAAATCATTTGCTTCAGACGCTACCGCTGGGGCAATTGAGTTTTGACCATTCGTCAGCCTTTGACGGAGCTGCTGCACCGTGCTTGTAAACTGAGACGAGTGGTAGGGATCCAGAGGCGCATCAATCTGCAGCAGATGCTCTAGCTCTCGCGCTAAACGTGAGCCGTCCGGGAACCCAAAACAGCCTAGGGATCCCGCGAGCTTGTGGGCTTGGGAGCGCCCTGCATACTGAAGCTCTGGGCTGAGTTCCCCCGTCTTCAGCGCCGTTGCCGCTGCCTCCAGCAGGCTTAACCGCTCTTGCATGGTGCCCTTATGGTTATTCCAAGCCCTAGCGACAGCGACTTCAACGTCGGCCTTGGTCGGCCCGTGGGTCTGTGGCGCTGGCGCTGGCTGAGGAGATGTGGCGTTGGCATTCAGGGACTTTATGCGATACCCAATGCCGTAGACTGTCTCAACAAAGTCTTTGGGCGCTCCCCCAGCCTTGAGTTTTTGGCGCAGGCCCTTGACGTGGGTTCTAACGGCGTCTTCACTGGGCGGGTCTTCAAACGACCACAGGTTTTCAATAATGGCATCGAGGCTAAAGACCTGCTTGGGGTGGCGCAGCAACAGCTCCAGCAGGGCATATTCCTTGGGTGTAGTGTGAATTTGATGCTCTCCGTAGGACACTTCAAAACTATCTGTTGATACGCTCAGATCGCCCCAGTGGAGTGTGGAAGTTGCTGCATCGCTGTTCCGGCGCAGCAGTGCTCTGATGCGAGCACACAGCTCATCGAAATCAAATGGTTTGGTGACGTAGTCGTCAGCTCCAGCGTCAAGTGCGTGAATCTTATCGGTATGGTCATCCCTCGCCGTCAGCATCAAAATCGGGCTGCTGATGCGCTGGTCGCGAAGCTGCTGACACAGGGCAATCCCCTCGGTATCCGGGAGCAGCATATCTAGAACGATCAGGTCGTAGGAAAAGAGCGCTGCAAAGTCACGGGCCGTTTCGCCATCCAGCGCGATATCGACGGCGTAGCGCTGCTCGATGAGCGCTTCTTCCAGCGTTTCCATCAGGGCTCTGTCGTCGTCGACGAGGAGTATACGCATCTGAGCAAATCCCCAAGGTGTCCTCTTGCAATATTACGTCACCTTATGAAACCCATAGACAGACTTGAATGAATTCAGCGCCTCTCCCAGTGCGGACCTACAGGGTCTGCCCGTTTGAATCGACTGATTCTAGCGAATTTGATCTCATAAAAGTGACGCTAGCAAATTCGAGGCAGCTGCTCACCGCTGAGAAAGTCTAAAATCCGCTGCGGCCCCAGGGGGCTTTTCAGCGTCACCTGAGCCGTTGGCTTTTCTGTGACGCGGCCAATAATCTGCGCTGAGGGATTGTACTGCCGTAGACAGTCCAGAGCTGTCTCAGCATCTGCCGCTGGAACAAAAGCCACAAATCGCCCTTCATTAGCCACATAAAGCGGATCGAGCCCCAGCAGTTCGCAAGCGCCCTGAACTTGAGGATGGACGGCGATCGCCTCTTCCTCTAGCTGCAGGGTCAGCTGAGCAGACAGCGCAATCTCGTTTAGGGCGCTGGCAAGGCCGCCCCGAGTGAGGTCGCGCAGGCAGTGCACCAGAACGCGATTGACTAACGCTAATGCAGCCTCTGCCACAGGTGCTGAGTCACTTTTAATCGTTGTCTCGAAGGCTAGCCCTTCTCGGGCAGAGAGAATAGCAACGCCGTGACGACCGACGTCACCGCTGAGAAGAATGGCGTCACCGGGCCGCACGGCGCTAGGACGAATATCCTGCTCGTGCTCCCGAACGCCGATGCCTGAAGTGGTGATAAATATCCCGTCTCCCTTGCCGCGATCCACCACTTTGGTATCCCCAGTGACGATGTGCACCCGGCAGCGCGTTGCCGCAGCCTGGATAGACTGGACGACCTGCCACAGCGTCTCCATCGGCAGCCCCTCTTCGAGGATGAAGCTGAGGCTGAGGTAGCGCGGCGTCGCGCCAGCCATGGCCAGATCGTTTACCGTGCCGTAGACGGCCAGCGAGCCGATATCGCCGCCCGGAAAAAACAGGGGCGTCACCACGTAGCCGTCGGTGGTAAACGCGAGGCGATCGCCTGACAGGCTCAAGCTGGCGGCGTCGTGCTGCCACGCAGGATCGGGCTGAAAGGTGGCCAAAAACATTTCCGCAATCAGCTGGTGCATGAGACGCCCCCCGCCGCCGTGGGCGAGGAGCACCCGGGGGTAGCGCTGAAGGGGAATGGGGCAGCTCATCTGAGGTGCAGCTTGAGCGTTTTGGGTTTGCGGCATGGCGCTATCTAGGTTCAACGGCACGACCGGGTTTAATCGTTTCGTTGGGGTACAAAATGACCTGCTCTCCCAGACTCAGACCCGACTCTACTCGGGCGGCGGTGGTGCTGCGAGGGCCAATGGTAATTTCCCGGGGGACGGCTCGCCCCGCTTCAACTGCAAAAACGCACCAGTCTGCGCCGCAGCGGTACAGGGCGCTGATGGGGACCTGCAGGGTGCGATCGCTAGCCCAGGTGACGATACGAGACTCGACACGGTAGCCGTCGCCGAGGGGAGCGGGTTCATCAAAGGTGCCGACCACGTTGACGCGCTGCTCCTCTACCCCCAATGCCGACACTTCCGTAAATGCGGAGGGTTCAACGGTGGTGACGGTGGCCGTCAGGGTATCCTGCCCGCCCCACTGTTCTACCAAAATTGGGTTCCCCGGCTCAATCTGGACCGCGTCGGCAGAGAGCACGTCAATCACCAGCTCGATCTCAGCGGGGTCCCCCAGCTCAATCACTGGCTCCCCCGCCTCCACAAAGCGGGCGCTCTTATCGGGGACGCGCAGCACCGTACCGGCGATGGGGGCCGCTAGGGTGCTGCGGCGGGCCTCGTCGGCCAGGTTGGTTAGCTCCGCCTCCACGGCGGCGATCTGCGCTCGGTAGACGTCGAGCAAATAGTCGGGGTCGCGCTGCTGGGCCTGCAGCAGCGGCACGGCGCTGCGGGCGGCGGCGGCGGTGGCGATCGCCCCCTGTAGCTCTTGCTGGGCAGTGCCCAGCTCTTGGGTCAGCCGGGCTTCGTCCAGCTCAGCGGCTTCCCGGGCCTGACGGGACACGGCTCCCTCAGCTTCTAGGTCCTGGGCGCGGCGGCGATCGCGGCGAGCCTGCTCTAGGTCCGCCCGCAGGCGGGCGACTTCGGCGGTGGCTCCCTGCTGGGCGGCTTCGGCGGCGCGGAGGCGGGCTTCAGCCTGGGCCAGCTCTTCGGCTTTGGGGCGCTGGGTCTCGACGCCGGTGATTTCGGGCTGCAGCTCCCGCAGGCGGGCCTGGGCGGCGCGCACCTGGCTGGTCAGGGGCAGCGGGTCGAGCTGGGCGACGACGGCGTTCGCGTCGACGGCGTCCCCCGCCTCTAGGGTGATGCGCTGCAGACGACCCGCCACCGGAGCAAACACCCTATAGCGCTCCTGTACCCGCGTCTTACCCTCCGCATCCACGGTGACCCGCAGCGGCGCTTCGACAACGGTGCCCACGTCCACCGCGACGGGGGTGGGGCGAAAGGCAAGGGCGATCGCCACCGCAATGCCGAAGCCCACTAGGCCGTAGGGCAGCCAGCGGGGCAGGCGACGTTTGGGCGCGGCTCTGTTTTGGGTTCCAGGGGCGGCCCCGTTGGGTTTGTCGGGCTTCAGCTGAAAGGGAATGTGGAGGCGATCGCGGAGCTGTCCCATAGCGTTTTCCTACTCGCGAGTTTTCAATACGGCAATGAGGTCCAGGCGGTTGAGCTGGCGGCGAATCAGGCCACCGGAGACGAGGGCGGCGATCGCCACTACGATAAAGGCAAAGGCGTAGCTGGCCGGGGTAATCACCAGCGGGAAGCGAAACAGCTCCCAGTTGTAGAGGTGGCTCATCATGGCCGCCAGCCCAAACCCTAGGGCAAAGCCCACCGGGATGGCGATCGTCAGCAGCACCGCCTGCTCCCCCAGCAAAATGACGGCGATTTCGTGGCGGGTAAAGCCGATAATGCGCAGGGTGGCCAGCTCCCGGCCCCGCTCCGACAGGGCAATGCGGGCGGCGTTGTAGACGACGCCAAAGGCAATCACCGAGGCAAAGCTAATCAGCACGGTGTTAAAGCCCGCCATGCTCTGGGCAATAATCGCCTCGAACTGGTCGATGGTGGCCTGCCGCAGGGCGACGCTGGCCACGGCGGGGGTCTGCTTTAGCTGAGTGTAGAGTTCGGCCTGGTGCTGGGCGTCCACTTGCAGATAGGCCCCCGAGAGGGCAAACCCCTCCTGCATCAGCCGGTTGAGGGCGTGGATGTCCATGTAGGCCGACACCCCCACCAGCTCATCGAAAATGCCGGTGACGGGAATGGTGCGGGTGGGGCGATCGCCCTCCAGCACCTCCACCGTGATCTCGTCCCCCAGGGTGGCCTGCAGAATATCCGCCAGCTTGACCGACAGCACCACCCCCTCCGGCGGCAGGGTGACGGGGCGCTGCTCCCGGTCTAGGAGGCGGCGCAGCTCGTGGGTGGGCGCGATGCCGGTGATGCCGCTGCGATCGCTATAGTGGCCGAAGCGCAGGCGGGCGGGCACGACGCGAAACGGCTCGGCCCGCAGCACGCCGGGCAGGTGGTAGAGGTCATACTGGGCCTGGGCAGACAGCGGGGTGTTGAAGACTAGGGTGACGTCTTCCCGCTGGATGGTGCGAAACTGAATGTCTATCAGGGCGTCCATAGCGTCGGTGAAGTAGCGCCCCAGGACCAAAATAGCCACGGCGATCGCCATCCCCACCACCGACAGCACCCCCTGCACCCAGCGGCGCTCTAAATTGCGCAGGATGATGCGGCTAGAGGGCGAAAACCACCGCTGCAGCCCCAGGGCTTCCACTAGTGTGGGGCGGTAGACGGCGGGGGGCTCCGGGCGCATGGCCTCCGCCGGGGGCAGCGCCACCGCCCGCCGCACCGCCAGCACCGCCCCCATCACGGCGGCCCCGCCGCTCACCAGCAGCGCCGTCAGCAGCAGCGCGGGGCGAATGCTGTAGCGCAGCAGGGGAAAGCGATAAAACTCGGCGTAGAGGTGGGTCATGCCCAGCCCCAGCCGCACCCCCAGGGCCACCCCCAGCACGCTCCCTAGCAGCATCACTACCAGCACCAGCTTTAGGTAGTGCAGCCCCACGGCTAGGTTGTCGTAGCCAAAGGCCTTCATCACCGCAATTTGGTCTCGCTGGGTGCTCACCAGACGGTTGAGGGACAGGTTGAGCAAAAAGGCGGCGATGCCCAGAAAGATGGCGGGCACGATTACCGCCTGGGCGGAAAGCTGGCGAATTTCGTCAGTGATAAAGGTGTGGGAAATCTGGTCCTCTCGCCCGAAGGCCCCCAGCCCCCCGTAGGGCTCCAGCAGCTGATCGAGACGAAAAATTACGTCCGGCGCGCTGGCTCCGGGCCGCAGCGTCAGCGTCACGTCGTTGAAGGCCCCGTCCATATCGAAGGCGGTCCCCAGGGCGTCTCGCGGCATCCACATCACGCCGAAGCGCCGGTTATCGGGAACGATGTCCGTGCCGCGAATTTCATAGACGTACTCAGGGGAGAGGGCGACCCCCACCAGGCGCAGGGTCTGCCAGCGCCCGTTGAGTATCGCGCCCACGGTGTCATTGAGGGCCAGGCGGTTGGCGATCGCAAACGCTTCGCTCACCAGCACCTCGTCCCCCCGCTCCGGGTAGCGGCCGCTGCGCAGAAACAGGTCGTTGAGCATGGGGGTAGGGCGTTCGGGAATTGAGATCAGCCGCCCGGTGGCCGGCTCTGCCAGCCCTGCCACCGACAGCGTTACGTCTTCGACGACGCGCGATCGCACCGCCCCCACCCCAGGAAGCGCCTCGATGCGCGGCACCAGGCTGTCGGGGGCGCGCTTCAGCTGCACAAACACGTCGGCAAACCGGTACTGGTCGTAGTAGGCGGCTTGGGTAAGGTTTAAGGATGAATAGGTGCTCCGCATGGTCACCAGGCTGGCGATGCCGCAGGCGACAATCAGCACAATGGCGATTACCTGTCCCCGCAGGTGCAGCAGGTCGCGCCACAGCTTTTGGTCTAGGGCTTTCATCGGCTCACCACTCCAGCTCAGCGGGGGACAGCTTGTGGGTATTTTGCTTAATCTCCGTGATGCGTCCGCTGCGCAGGTACACCACCCGGTCCGCCATGGCGGCAATGCCCGCGTTGTGGGTAATCACCGCCGTGGTGGTGCCAAATTCTTGGTTGACGCGCACTAGGGTATCCAACACCCGCTTGCCCGTCTCAAAATCCAGCGCCCCGGTGGGCTCGTCGCACAGCAGCACCTCAGGCCGCTTGGCAACGGCGCGGGCGATCGCTACCCGCTGCTGCTCCCCGCCGGAGAGCTGGGCCGGGAAGTGGTCCAGCCGCTCCTCTAGCCCCACCAGCGCCAGCGCCGCCTCCGGCTTCATCGGGCAGCGGGCGATGTCGGTCACCAGGGCCACGTTCTCCCGCGCGGTGAGGCTGGGGATGAGGTTGTAGAACTGGAAGACGAAGCCCACGGACTGACGACGAAACTGGGTGAGGACGGCGTCACGGGCCCGGGTGAGGGACTGACTGCGGAAGTAGAGGTGACCAGAGGAGGGCACATCGAGCCCGCCCAGAATATTGAGTAGGGTAGACTTGCCGCTGCCCGAGGGGCCCAGCAGCACGACAAATTCCCCCTCGTAGAGGTCCAAATCTACGGACCTGAGGGCGTGCACCTCCACCTCGCCCATCACGTAGACCTTGCTCACCTGCGCCATGTGAAACACGGCGGGAGGGAAAGAGGTTGGCGACTGCTGAATTTGCCTCAAGGGTGAAGCCATCCTAAGGGTTTGGATCTATTTCGATAAGTACAGCGTTTTTCATGCTAGTGGAGTACAAGGGGTGTCGCCGCGCTGCGGCAACACCCTTCAAATCTGTACCTCACGCGATTGGGAATCGCTATAGAATCTCTCGTTATTCAAGCCTAGTTTGCAAACTTGGGGAACTTGTGAGTCGCTACAGCAGCTATCCCGATGAATTAGGACATTTGCGCGCCCAGTTGCCTACGAACATCAAGGCTTTGAGCCAGTTTTGTTGTCCTAAGCAACTGGGCCAACGCAATAGTTGCCCACGAAGCATCAAGGCTAAGGTCAGTCGCATGGTTCTTCAGCCAGTTGTTTTAAGCGAGAGCACCAGCGCAATGAGCAGCCGGGCCAGCGCCATAAAATTCAGCGCTGACCCGGGGCTCATGACGCGCTAGTCGGCGAGGTCATATCGGCTTCGCCGGGCTAGCTTGGTCAATAAGACCACAATCACCCCCAGCAAAATAACCACCAGCCCCAGGCAGAGCTTGAGCAGCAGCGCCAGCTTATTCTTCGCGCCGTCTTTAGGCTGCTCGGGAATAGCCCGATTGTCGGGGTCCGTTGGATCGGTGCCCTGGTCCACTTCTGCGCCATCTTGAATACCGTCATCATCGGTATCGGGATTGCTGGGGGACGTGCAGGCCCTGAACTCCTCAAGGGCAGTCAAGCCGTCGTTGTCCAAGTCAATCGCCGCATCGGTGGCGTCGCTGGGGTCCAGTCCAAACGCCGTTTCCCAACGGTCGGGCAGGCCATCATTGTCGCTGTCGGTGAGGGCCTCTTGGTCGTCCCCTGCATCTTCAGGGTTGGTTCCAGAACAGACTTCGACGCCGTCGTTGGCCCCACCCCCGTCGGTGTCGGGGTTAAACGGGTCGAGCCCGAGAATCACCTCTTTCCAGGTGGGCAGGTTGTCGTTGTCTGGGTCGGCCCCGGCGTCTGTGGGATCGTCAGGGTCGAGGCCGCCAACGGTCCCCTCTCGAATATCGCCAATCGTGTCGCCATCGCTGTCGAGCTCCGCTAGGGTGACGCTGAGCGGGAATACGCGCTGGCGATCGACGCCGTCGCTGCCCACCCACTGCGCGGTGGTGTTGATGGCAAGTACGCCGCCTTGAGTGGTGTTGGTTACAGCGCCGGTATATACGCCATCATTAGAGGCCGCATCTAGGCCTAGGCCGTCATCCCGTAGGGGAATGGTTTCAGCGCCGTGGGCGACGCTGGTGGCTGTCGCGGTGACCTGTGCATTGAGCACGGGGTCCTGACCCACCAAAATCAGCGCGACTGGAATCGCGTCTCCGGGGGCAAGCAGCTCAGGCCCTTGATAGTCGAAATTTTCGATGTCGTAGGTCTGAGTGCCAATCAAGGCCCGGAAAAATCCCCGCTCTTCGCTGATACCGCTTACGGTCAGCAGCACTTGGGTTCCGCTTTGGCTGTGGGGAAGAACGACGCTCCACTGCTCGCTGGGCTGAGGGTTAGTGATCCGAAAAACCACGTTACTCAAGCTGCGGGACTGCTGGATGGAGCTGGGGTCCTGCGGAGCACCGGGAACCAAGAAAACGCGATCGTCGAACTCACCGTCCCAGTTTACAGATACCGTGGCATAGTCAAGCCCGGGCTCGATTGCGAAAAAGACGCGATCGCCCGATGGCGCTTTGGGGAGAACATCGTCGAGCGCCTGAGGCTCAGCGAGAACGTCATTCCCCGCTTGAGGAGGAGCCTGAATGGGGACAGGGACAGGAGCGGGCGCCTGCTGGATGATGTGAATCTGCTCGGAGAGCCGCTGTTGACCAGAGACCTCATTGTGCAGATGCTCGTAGATGTTGGCGAGGCGATTGGGCAGGGTCGCCGACTGGATATCGGGAATGGGCTGAGCCAGGGCCACTGGCATCAGGCCTAGCCTGCCAAAACCGGCACTCGCGTTTTCGGGGGTATCCTGCAGGTCAACCCGCAGGGCATCGCCCCCGGTGACGCCCGCAATCTGCTGCATCAGCGCAGGGTCAGAGTCAGGGCCTAGGGCAACGGTGTGGATGATCACATCGTCGCCGCTGCCTCCCTCGGTGAAGCGCTCAATCACGGGATTGTTGAGCGGTGCCGGGGGAGACTGCCAGCCATCGGGCGGCGCGGCCCAAAAATTGACGACGTTTTCGAGACCGTCACTCAAAAGAACCAGCGCTCGAATGTCGTTTCGGTTTCCCGATAAGATGTCGTTGAGTTCGTCAAGACCGACGCTCAGGCCGTTGCCCAATGGGGTGCTCGACTCAGCACTCAGGCCATTGATAATCGCCTGGGCCTCATCCCGGATATCGGTATTCCCGTCGTCAGGGTCGGTCTGCACCGTTTGAACGTCGAACTCAGGCTCCGCTTGACCGTAGCCGCTCTCTAGCTGCCCACTATAGGAGACAATGCCCAGACGCTCGGGGTTGCGGAGGGTGTCGATGTAGAGTTTGGCCGCGTTTTGAGCGGACTCAAGCTTGCGATCGTCATTCATGCTGCCGGATAGGTCAATGACCAGGACCGTATCAGAATCGATGGGATCTTCAGTGAACGAGACGGCGTTGGGCTGACTCGCAGAGGCTTCTACGCCACACAGACGATAGGTGACTTCCAGGCTGGACGTCAGGTTGAGCGCCGGGGTCTGGACCGCTAGCCACATTTCGTTTGCGACTCTAAAGCCGCTGATCACCGGAGCGTTTTGCCCCCCGATGTTCACCTGAAAGTCGGCGGGGCTAGGCTGGAGATTGAGTGGGTTGAGCTGCACCCGCACTAAAATCCGGCCGGTGCCGTCTGCCGGCTGGGCAGGCGCGGGGTTGGTCACGGTGGGCTCTAGGATTTCGGCGGCCAAAAAGGTGTTCGCCGGATTGGTGAGGTTGGCCGCCAGCTCGCTGCCCACGGCGGGGGAGATGTCGAAGCTAGATTGGTTGGGCCCAGGGGTTTGGCGACCGTCTCTAGCGGTGACCGTCCCGGTGAACGAGGCAATGGTTTCCCCCGCCTGAAACCCCGCCTCTAGATCGCTGCAGGGGATACGGGCCTGATAGGTGAGCTTGCCCGCCCACTGCAGGGGGACCGAGCTGGGCGCATTGACGACGGTGCCCATGTCGCCGGTGGCGGTCCAGTCTAGATCGGCGTCGATTTCATCGAGGTCAGGGGCGCGATCGCTAATCCGCACCCGAAAGACCGCCGCGGGTTCCCCAAACGGCGATAGAAAGAGTGCCGGCACCTCAATGCGAGGGGCTTGGGTATCGCCGACGCCGGGCGTGGTGTTGAGCAAGACCGTGGGCGGTGGCGTTCCGGCATCCCGAGAATCTGACCCCCAAACCATATCGAGGTCATCGTCTTTGTCGACGTCCGCAAACGCCACGCTCAGGCGAAAGTACTCTTCCAAGTCGGCGGGGTTCACCACGCTCTCTGCGGTAGTTGAGCGAACTAAACCCGTTCCGGCATCGTTGAGATAGAGGGCGTTGCCCCCGCCTGCGCTGCTGTCGGAGTGGGGCTTTGCGACATCAAGGAAGCCATCGTCATTGATATCGCCCACCGTCACGTCATAGGAGCTCACGGCCGGGCCGGGCACAAAGTCGGAGTCTTGGAGCTCCATGTCCCCATCGTTATTGAGCACAATCCGATCGGCGCTGCCCCCGCTGGTGGCGAGGAACAGGTCAACGTCGCCGTCATTTTCAAAGTCGAAGGGTTCGAGATTGACCACCTTGGCCGAGCCGGTTTCGGTGCCGCCATCTTGCCAGTTGATTTTGCCATCTCCATCGGTGTCACCCGCGTTGATCAGATATTCTAGGTCGGGCGCATTGCCCGCGCCGCTTCCCGTGTAGTTTGTTTCGTGGGAGATAATCATGTCCAGCCGACCGTTGTTGTTGAGGTCGGCAAATTCGATGCCGTGGCTGCTGCCTTCTTGGTCGTCTGGGGTTGCCGCATCGGCACCAAATAGCTGAAAGGCTTGAAAGCGCCCCGTTCCATCGTTGTAGAGCAGCGCGTTAGGCCCCCAGTTTCTGACGTCGTCGCAAAACGCAGGGCGATTGATTGACTTAGTGCGATTTGCAAACGCTAGGTCGAGGTCGCCATCGGCGTCAACGTCACCCGCGACGACGTCATCCCAGACATAGCGGCAGTCAGAGCGGGCGAAACTGGGCAGCCGATCGCCCGTTTCGTCTTGGAAGGTGTCGCTGCCGTCGTTAATAAAAATGTAGTTGCCGTGGGGTGAGGAATGCACAATATCCTGATCGCCGTCGCCATCAAGGTCGGCAAAATCGGCGTCGTAGGTGTCTCGCAGTGCCGTACTGCCGATGTCGAGGTCGTCAGTGATGCTGACGAATTTACCCTCGGCCTCATTCCACTCAAACAGGGTTTGAAAATGCCCTTCATTGGTGCGAGTTACGGGTAGATAGAGCAGCAGGCGATCGCCATCCGCCGTTTTGCCCAGCTGGGCGTCTTTGTACTCTGCGTCTAGGGGATTATTGTCCCAGGGCGAGGCGGAGGGCCAGTCGATTAGAGCGTCGTTCCGCTCTAGCGTAACGTCGGTTGGCATGGCCTGCGCCATGGAAAAAGGCATGAGAAAAAACGCAGATAGGGCATAAAATGCAGCAACAAGAACAACTGAAACCTTTGATCTTTTCATCGCTGTGTTCCTGATAATGTTTAAATGGTGATACTAATGGTGATACTAAAGGGCTGGTCACAGGCAAACGGCATTGTTTATTTATGGCTATCGACCTAACTGCGAGCAATGTCCGATCGCGGATGGAACGAAAATACCGAGTTGTCGTGAAACAGCGGATCAAACTGATAGAACAGCTGGGCGCTGGCGCGAGGTGCTTCCAAATTGAGGTCGACCGTGCTCCGGGGCGGGATGGGTCTGCCGTGGAGATAGGTCTGGTCGACCCAAAAGCTGCCGTCCGGGCCTTCTAGTTCCCCCGTCTTGGGGTGCAGCGCCAGGAACGGCTTCCACAGAGGCGTGGGGGGAATAATGTCTCCGCCGGCGGCGTTTTGGTCGTTGGTGAGGAATGGCGGGTAGCTGGGGGGAAGGTTTTTGACGGTGTCTGGGTTGGGGTGGCTGTTGGGCCCATGTGGGATATGGGGACGCCCAAGGGCCTG